>NZ_CP015136.1:5455000-6130104 GCF_001618865.1 Luteitalea pratensis | reverse complement strand
GTCGAGGACGACGTTCTCGAGGAAGGGGATGTTGGTCTTGACGCCGCGAATGCGGAACTCGCGAAGGGCGCGGTGCATGCGCTGCAGGGCGATGTCGAAGCGCGGACCGGAGGCCGTCAGCTTCACGAGCATCGAGTCGTAGTACGGCGTCACGACCGACCCCGCATCGCCCGTTGCGGCGTCGAGTCGGATGCCGAAACCTGCCGCCGACCGGTAGCTGATGATCTTGCCGTAGTCGGGGGCAAAGCCGTTGGCGGGGTCCTCGGTCGTGATCCGCGCCTGCACGGCG
The DNA here is from genome assembly GCF_001618865.1 of Luteitalea pratensis. Classification (GTDB taxonomy): domain Bacteria; phylum Acidobacteriota; class Vicinamibacteria; order Vicinamibacterales; family Vicinamibacteraceae; genus Luteitalea; species Luteitalea pratensis. Next base: position 6,129,815 of record NZ_CP015136.1, on the reverse strand, counting down.
TAACCGTTACGGGCGATGTTCTCCTGCGGCGGGATGTCGATCTCGTGGCTGAACAGCGAGTGGCCCTGTGCCACCAGAATCTGCGAGCGCACGAGGTCGATCCCCGTGATGACCTCGGTCACCGTGTGCTCGACCTGGATGCGGGGATTCATCTCGATGAAGAACCACGCCCGCGCGTCGACGTCGTAGAGGAACTCGACCGTGCCCGCATTGTTGTAGCCGATGGCCTTGGCCAGCCGGACCGCCGCGTCGCACAGGTCGAGGCGCACCGACTCGTCGAGCCCGACGGCGGGCGCGACCTCAATCACCTTCTGATGACGCCGCTGCACCGAGCAGTCGCGCTCGTGCAGGTGGACGAGGTTGCCGTGGGTATCGCCGAGCACCTGCACCTCGAGGTGCTTGGCCCGCGCGATGAAGCGCTCGAGAAAGACTGCGGGATTGCCGAAGGCGTTGGCGGCCTCGGTTTGTGCCTGGTCCAGGAGTGCGTCGAGATCGGCTTCCTTGTGGACGACGCGCATGCCGCGCCCGCCGCCGCCAAACGCGGCCTTGATGATCAGCGGAAAGCCGATCTGCCTCGCGATGCTCGAGGCGGCTGCCCGGTCGGTCACCGGCTCCTCCGTGCCTGGCAGCGTCGGCACGTTCACGCGCGCCGCCAGGGCTCGGGCCGAGACCTTGTCGCCCATGACATCGAGCATCTCCGGGTCGGGACCGACGAACTTCAGTCCCGCGTCTCGGCAGGCGCGCGCGAATGCCGCGTTTTCCGAGAGGAACCCGTAGCCAGGGTGGACGAGGGTCACCCCCTTTTCCTTCGCGAGGTGGATGATGCCCTCGATGTCGAGGTAGGCGCCGACGGGCCCCTTCTCCTTGCGCAGGCGGTAGGCTTCGTCGGCCTTGAAGCGATGGCGCGAGAAGCGGTCCTCCTCGGCGTAGATGGCGACGGTGCGCAGCCCCAGTTCAGTTGCGGCGCGGAAGATCCGGATGGCAATCTCGCCGCGGTTCGCAGCCAGCAGTTTCTCTGTCGGTACGGGCATCGTGTCTCGGTACGGGGTAAGGCGCGCCGCGATCCACGTGGGAACGGGTCCCATGGGTCGCGTGCCGTCGGTGTCTCTGGCGAGCTACCTGCGTCGGATGAACCGGAAGGTGAATCGCTAATCGGGGGTGTTCACAAGCGGCGGCGATTGTACTGCGTTGGCTCCGGCGATCGAGTCTCCTGCCGATCTGCCTCACTGATGGGAACCTGCGGCAGACCGCGGCCCATCCCCTCGCCTGATTTCGCGTCGAGACACCACGAATCTGCCACCACTGGGCGGCATGCAACCGACGTCTCTATTGTTTCGGCCGATGACACCAGGCTGTCTCCGAACTCGCGCGTCGCGTACTCCTCCCATAGCCAGGTACACACGCTCGACTTGCCTAACTCTGCATCCAGGAGCGCAATCAGCAATGGATTTGGCGCAGGAATAGGCAAGAGCCGCTCACAGCAACGGCTACGCTTAGGCGACGAGCTGACGCATGCAGGCTCGTTGCAAAACAGACGCGATCGCGTTGGCGCGCCCCAATAGGAGAACGAGTCCATGTCACGACCGGTTGCCTGCAGTTCTGTCGGCCCTACGCGCGCGTCTTCACGCGTTCCGAGTGGGGCATGGACGGTGGCACTGAGCGCGGTGCTCGGTTGCGTTGCCGCTCTTGCGACCGCGCAGACGGCCCCAAAGGCGCTCGTGGCGGAAATCGCGGACTACGTCGAAATGCCGCGCACGACCAGCAGCGACGGCCGATGGGCGTATGCGCGAGTGAATGTCCTCATCGAAGAGCCAGGCAATGGACGGCTCTTCGTCAGGGCCACGCTGTTCCGGCGAGTCGCGTAAGGTTGGTTCGGTTCCGCGAGTTCTACTTCGTACAGGACGAGTGTGCAGAACACGACGTCCTCGCAGGAGACGAACGCCCTGGGGCAGCACCACGAAGCATCTGTTCCGTCGCAGCATGACTTGGTGATCGCCAGTTCGCGTCGCGCCGGTCCCGCGAGCGCGCCGGTAGAGGCCGCCGGCCAGTCAGGTCCTCGTGCCAGTCCCCGCGCAGGCCTCCGCCGTGCCCAGTCAAGCGGCGCTCCCCTGACCTTCGAGGGGCGCGTCGAGGCGCTCAGGGGCGAGGGCTTCACGGAGCGCCAAGCCGCATTCCTGGTCACCGTGATGCTGCAGGCCGGCGTCTGCATGGCGCGGCAGTACTGTGCCTTCGCCGGCATCGCTCACGGCCACAACGCCCGCGAGTTCTTCGCTCGGCTGTTCGGAGCTCGTGAGCGGCACATCGCGGCGTGCCACCTGGAACTTGGGAGGCGCCTGGCCCCCATCATGGCCGACGAGTTCCGATGGTGGTGTCGTGAACGCAAGGGACGCTCACAGGACCGGCCAGCTGCGGACGCGCAGCGATGGGCAAGAGCATCACGCGCCTTCTCGTCTCCGCGGTACCGTTCGCTCTACCGTCGTGGTGCATGCTGGGCGACGACGTCATCGAAAGCGCTATATCTCCGATACTCTCGGACGCGATGGAGCGCGGTACCGGCCGCATCGACTGCGAGGTGCTCGCGCGCCCGTACCTGCATCTCTCCACCCTGGTCGGCACGGCATCACGTCGAAGTCCGCTGCGCAACGCTGGGGGAAGGGCGAGAGCGCGAGCTCCTGCTCCGCGGCCCACCTTGACCAGGAAGGAGTTTCCGACACCCGAACAGTTCGCGCCGCGCTTCATGGACGGCCATGCGCGCGCGAATCAAGCCGAGCGGCATCGCGCACAAGGAGCTGGTGCTGAAGAACCACCTGCTCCCGATGCTCGGCGCGAAGCGTCTCGACGCCATCACCGACGAGGACGTGCAACAGCTCAAGTACCGGCTGCGGCACCGCAAGCCTCGCACGGTGAACAACGTGCTCACCGTCTGAGCGTGATGTTGAAGAAGGCGGCCCAATGGCGCGTGGCAACCACGCACGGCACAGACTGCAGAGTCTGCTACAGGAGGGTCGTTCCACCAGCCGGCGGCGAAACTGGGATCGCTGAAGAGGAAATCGAGCGCGAGACGAGTCAGAGAGCGAACTGGCTGAAGTGGGAAGGAATCGAACCGGATCCGGCCACTTCGCACAACTGACTGAAGGCGTTGGGGTTCTGGCATTAACTCCTTGACGGTGAGTGAGTTGGCGAGTCGACCCGAGGCGACAGGCGTGGACCGCAAGGGTCCCCAATCGTCCTGGTTTGTGGAGACATTGTGGAAACGCCCTGACCGATGGCCGTTGATAAAGGCGTTTGCCTTGAGCAGATCGTAAATTAAGAAAACACCGCTTGCTTAATTAGCGACGGCGTCAGACGATCAGGCGTGCCTCCCCGACCGTCGGGTCGATTCGTCACCACGTCCGTCGCGGGTGAAAAGGTGCGGGCGTTCGTCCCCGACGCGCTGCCGCCCTCCCCGTCCAGTCTCGACCTGGTCAGCCTGCTCGGCCCGCTGACGTCGGCCGAGCGCGCCCTCGGGCGGCTGGACGGCATCACGCTGCTGCTGCCCAGTCAGGACCTCTTCCTCTACATGTACGCACGCAAAGAGGCGGTCCTGTCTTCGCAGATCGAGGGCACGCAGTCGACGCTTGCGGACCTGTTGCGTTTTGAGAGCGAAGCGCAGGCCGGAGCTCCATTCCACGACGTCCGCGAGGTGTCGGACTACGTCGACGCGATGATGTACGGGTTGGAGCGCCTGCGCGCACTCCCGCTCTCGCTGCGCCTCGTGCGCGAGATGCATGCGCGGTTGCTTCAGGGGGGCCGTGGCAGCGCGCTCGATCCTGGTGAGTTCCGACGCAGCCAGAACTGGCTGGGCGGGACGCGGCCAGGGAACGCGCAGTTCGTGCCGCCTCCCGTCACCGAACTCGGTCGCTGCCTCGGGGACCTCGAGGCCTTCATGCATGAGGACGTGTCGGGCCTGCCGCCGCTCGCCAAGGCGGGCCTGCTGCACGTGCAGTTTGAGACCATTCATCCGTTCCTCGATGGCAATGGGCGGATGGGCCGTCTCCTGGTCACGCTGTACTTGTGCGTGCACGGGGGGCTCACCTCGCCGCTGCTGTATCTGAGCCTCTACCTCAAGACGCATCGCGCCGAGTACTACCGCCTGCTGCAGGACGTGCGCGAACGCGGGGCCTGGCGCGAGTGGCTCGCCTTCTTCCTGAGAGGCGTTGAGGAGACGGCCACGCAGGCATTCACGGCGGCGACCCGGATCGTGCAACTGTTCGACGACGACCGCACCAGGATCACCGCGGAGAGTGAGCGCGCGGGATCGGCGCTCCGGGTACACGCCGGGCTGCAGCGGCATCCGTTCAGCACGACGGCGCAACTCGTCGCGGCGACCGGACTGTCGGCGCCGACGATCAACGCGACGCTGGCCGACCTGATGCGCCTCGGGATGGTCGAGGAAGTGACCGGCCGCCAGCGTGGCCGCGTGTTCGGGTACCGTGAGTACCTCGCGATTCTCGGCGAGGGCACCTGACACGGTTGTGTCAGTCCAACAGGCAAGAGGTCGCCGATGTCCGCGCATGCTCAGAACCATTCACCCTCCGGCTCCGAACGTGAGAACGAGCGCGCTGCGGAGGCGCTGCCGGATCGCACACGGTTCGAGATCGAAGCGAAGGACTGGGCGCAGTTCCAGGCTGCGCTTGATGCGCCGCCACGAGACCTGCCAAGGCTGGCCAGTTTGCTCACGAGGCCCAGTGTCTTCGAGCGGTAGCCACTGGCGCTGCGCATCGTCGCGACGGCGAGACGCCGGCGCTGACGATCAGCACCGCCCAGCCACCTGCGGTCGCGTGCCCGCCGCCAAACGAGAGCTTCCTTCCAACGATAGCCGCGAATAGTCGCAGTCTGATTCAGAGTTCGCGGTGTCCAACTTCGCATGCGCCTGAAAGATCTGCCGGTAGCAGCACTGATTCTTAGCGCAGGCGTCAGGTGATCGCGTGGGTGCTGACGTGGGACGCGGAGGCCCCACGCGCTCTCCGTCGGTGCAATATGCCCGGACGGCTCGATGAGCCTGCTCGGGATGTCTCTATCGCTGAATACAAGGCGGCATCATGAGGCTGAAATGCGGAGTGCCGGTCCTGCTGTCCCTCTTGCTGCTGCCGGTGCTGGCGTCAGCCCAAAGCATGCCTGCGCCCGCGTGGGGGGCGTCAGTTGATGGGCTACGGCTCGGACTGGCGCTCGTCGATGGCGCGGAGCGTGAGCCGGTCATTGAGGTCACGTTCGAGAACGCGGGCCCACAGGACGCCCTGCTCAATCTCGGGTTCATGGTGGGAAACGGCCGCACGATGGTTCCTCACTCCGTGCGGCTGATGGTGCGTGGCGCATCGTTCGGCACGTGCGAACTCGAGTATGCAGACCGCCGCGTGTCGCATGTCGGGGGACGTATCGACGATCTGGTCGTCGGCCTTCCGCGGGCGGCTCAGTACGTTGTCAAGCTGCCCCTGCGAGATTTCTGGTGTGCGGCCCGCAAGAAGTTCCCTATGCCGTGGCCAGCCGAGACGCTGCACGTAACCGCACGGTTCAGCGGAGGCCCTGCCGTCTCTGTGAACCTGGACATGCCGGGGATGCGGCTGATGCACTTCTGGCGCGGCACACTCGCGTCGGGTGCTGTGAGCCTTCAAGTGCCGCCACGCTGACCGCCACCTGTCGCGCAATGATGGCGGACGCTGACTGCCGTGGGTGCGAGCGCGGCGATCAGTTGCTGCCGATATCGTCCACCAACCGGTCGCGCGAGCGGAAGGTGTACGTCGCCATCTGCTGACCGATGATCCGGTGCACCTCCAAGCGGATGCAACCGCGCGTCCACGGCTCACCAGCTGAGACGTTCGGCCGCGGCGATAAGGCGGCAACGTGCACACCAACTCGCGCATGTCCTTCGGCGCTGTCCGAGCAGCCACGGGTAGGTGGTGACTCGGGCCAAGACATCCGCGCGCACGGCCTTCCAGACGATGGGCCAGTGATCCTTATGCACGACGGTGGGCAGAGGTGGATCCAACTCGAGTGAGGCGGCCAATGCCTTGAGTTGAGAGCGAAATCCGCGGCGAAGCGTGTAGAACAACCGCTGGGACGGGCTTCAGAGGCCCGCATCCACGAACTGAGCGCGGGCGGTAGCTGGTTGTCGAGCCCAATCGTCACATCACGCGGCGACGATTGGGTGTGCCAGGCGACGACTCGCGAATCGGAGGCAGGCCGACACGTCCTCGAGCTCCAGATCGGGAAGTTCCTCGAGCACCGCCGCAGGGGTCAGGCCTGACGCCAGCAGGTCGAGCACGTCCGTGACGCGGAGGCGAAGGCCCCGCACGCAGGGACGACCGCCGCACTGCGCGGGATCGACGGTGATGCGATCGGCAAGCATGGTCATGTTGGTTCCCTCAGGCTAACGCCGGCGGGTGTGCCCCCTCGACGCCCAATCCGATCCCTGAGCGTGATCAGAAGGTTCGGTGGACGGGTCTACTACGCGGCGCGTGAGGCCGCGTGACGCTAGGGACCCTGACAGCGCTCGGGAGGCGGGTGCGGTCACGCACTGGAGCGACCCGGCCAGACTCCCTTACAGGAATCGGTCGCTTACGGTAGGCGTGCGTATTCGGCCCGTGCCGCCTTGAGAACCGGAATATCCGCGTCGGCGTTCGTCCAGAGCGTCAAGAGGTCGCTGTAGACACCCTTCGTCCTCACCGTGTCGCCCGAGAGCGCGAGCGCTCGTGCCAGCTGCAGGCGCGCCATCGCATCCACGGGATCGACGAGCACCATGCTGCGATGATCGAGAATCCGCTGGAACTCGACAGCAGCTTCCGCGGGGTGACGTGCGGCCAGGTGGGCCAGTCCACGAACATAGATGGGATACAAGCCGCCGAAACGTCCGATGAAGCCGACTCGCCCGAGCGCGAGATCGTAGCGCGACGCGGTCTGCAGCGTGTGAATCGCGGCTGCCGCATCACGAGTGGGCGTGTTCAAGGCGAACAAGGCCAGAAGCGTCGGCAGATACATGAATTGCACCGACGTATCCTCCGGGAACTCGCGCGCGAGTCCCTGGGCGAGGGCTCGCGATTGCGGCAGATCACCTCCGAGGGCGAGCGCGAATGCCGCGGCATAGTCCACTTCGCGACCGCCCCCTCCGAGCTCGAGCGCCGTGGCGGCGCTCTGCCTCGCGGCGGCGGCATTGCCATAAAACGCTTCCCACACGGCGGTCGCCGCTTCGAACAAGCCGGCCCGTTCGCGTCGACCGGACTTCTGCGAGATCTGGACGGCGACCGCGGCCATCCGCCTCGCGTCCTGCAACTGGCCTGAGCGAGCCAGGGCGAGCGCCTCTATATGGGAGATCATGTCTTCGGTGGCGGGACTCTTCCTGGCCGCCGTCGCCGGCCGTCTGAGTTCGTTCTCGTTACCCGTCAGGAAGGCAACGAAATACTCTGTCAGAAGCAAATCGGCGGATTCCAGCTTGCGCTCCGCGGCGAGACGGACCGTCAGCAAGGCATCATCAAGGCGATTCAGCATCAGCTGATGGAATGCCTGGTTGACATATGCCGGGGTCACGTCGGGATCCAGCGCAATGGCCTTCCCGGTTTCGGCAATCGCCAACTCATGTTGGCTTGTGCTCGAAAGGGCCAGCCCCGCGAGCAAGGTGTGGGCCGAGGGATCGCGCGGGTAGCTGTCGGCCCACGTTTCCAACGTTCGTCGCTCCCCTTCCAGATTGCCCGTGAAGTCGCGGTCGTACAGTGTTTCGATGTAGAAGCGCTCGACGTCACTGGCGCGATTGCGCAGCTGGTACGCCTTGAGCAAGCTCGGCCGCGCGAGCGCGGACTCTCCCATCTTGCTGTAGCTGAAGCCGACATGCGCATGGACCAGCGCAAAATCGGGATCGATCTCGACCGCACGTTGAAAGAGCGGCAGGGCACGTACCGACGATCCTGCAAGGCCGGCTTTCAATCCGACGCTGTAGGCCTGGAGCGCTTCGAGCGACGGCGTCGTCGCCTCGAGTGGGGTCGAGTATTTCTCGACGGTGGCGAGCGATTCGCCAACCCGCGTCCGGAACCGGGTCGCCATCTCGCTGAGCGTGCTCAGAACATCTTCTTTCCGCGCCGCCTGTGCCTGCTCGTCGGCGAGGATGTCCCCGGTCGCGCAGTTGGTTGCGCGCAGCCCGAGGACGTATTGGCTGCCGAGCGCCGCAATCGATCCCTGCATGACCGCCGCACCGCCGGCCCGAACGCACATGGCCCGCGCAACGTCGGGCGTCAGTCGTGCATCTGCCGGCTGGTTCATCAACAGCAGCGTTCTGCGAATGCGGTCGTCGGAGATGAAAGCGAGGAACGGCGATTGCTGGAGCTGCGCCGCGAGGCCCTGTCGCAGCGTTTCGTCGAACACCGGATCGCCGGTCGTGTTGGTGAACTCAGCGAGCACGATGCGGTCCTTGTCGGTGAGCTTCGCCTGTCGCGGATAGAAGCTGTAGCCCACGGCGGCCACGGCGAGCGGCGGTAGCAACGGCAACGACTGTCCAACGGACACGTGCCTTTGCTGGCGGCTGATCGGGGCCCGTCGGCGCTGAGTCCGATGCACCTTTGAGGCGCTCGAGATCAGTCCGCAGGTCGGCCGCGTGCTGATAGCGAAGGTCTGGATCCGTCTCCAGGCACTTCGAGATGACGGAATCCAACTCGGGAGATTCGTCGACCTGCAGCCGGCCGGCAGGCGCGGGCCGCGTGCCTTTGGCCATTTCGTACAGCACCAGGCCGAAGCTCCAGATGTCGGCGCGGTGATCCACGGCATCGCCGCGCGCCTGCTCCGGCGCCATGTAGGCGGCGGTGCCCACGACGCCCTGCCGCGCCCCGCCAATCGTGGTCACCTCCGGCTGCACAGTCCCGGCCACTCGCATTGTGGCGAGGCCGAAATCGAGCACTTTCACGCGATCGCGTGGTCCGATGAAGATGTTGGCGGGCTTGATGTCGCGGTGGATGATGCCCGCGCTATGTGCGGCCTCGAGTGCGTCTGCGATCTGGATCTCGAACCGCAGCACCGTATCGAGTCCGAGTGGACGGGCGGCGAGTCGGTCCTTCAGCGTCGCGCCCTCCAGATACTCCATCGCGATGAACGATCGTCCGTCCTGCTCGCCGATGTCGTAGATCGTGCAGATGTGTGGATGGTTGAGCGCCGACGTCGTCCGGGCTTCACGCTGGAAACGGCTCAGCGCCTCGGCATCACTCGCCAGATCTTCGGAGACGAACTTGAGCGCAACGGGACGGTGAAGCCGCGAATCTTCGGCTTTGTAGACCACGCCCATCCCGCCGCCACCGAGTTTCTCGACGATGCGGTAGTGCGAGAGCGTCAGACCGATCAACGGATCGACGTCGGCCTGACGGCCGTCGTCGCTGCGTGCTCCGGCGAGCTCGCGTGCGGCGAGATCAATCGCCGGAGCGCCGAGGAACCTGTCGGCACGGTCGTACGCGGTGAGCAGCGAACGGACTTCGGCCTCCAGCGGCTGGTCGCCCTCACACGCGACGCGAAGATAGGCGTCGCGTTCTAGCGCCGGAATGTCGAGCGCGGTTTGCAGCAACTGATCGACGTGATTCCAGCGTTCATTGTCCATGGGCGGTCGGGCCGGCGAGCTCTCGATACAGCCAGGCTTTCGCGCTTTTCCACTCCCGCGTCACGGTGATCGGCGATACGCGCAGGACTTCGGCGGTCTCCTCCACGCTCAGGCCGCCGAAGAAGCGCAGCTCGACCACTTGTGCCTTGCGCGGTGCCCGCCCGGCCAGGCCGGTCAGCGCCTCGTCGAGCGACACGAAATCATCGGAGCGATCCGGGCACATGACGGCGTCCGCGTCGAGCGACACATGTTCGGCCCCTGCTCCCCGCTTGACGTTGTGGCGACGGGCGTGGTCGACGAGGATGCGGCGCATGGCCTGCGCCGCTGCCGCCATGAAATGGGCGCGGTTCTGCCACTGCATGCGCTTGTAATCGACCAGCCGCAGGTAGGCTTCGTTGACCAGGGCCGTTGTCTGCAGGCTGTGGCCGGCACGCTCGCGCCGCATGTAGTGGTGCGCCAGACGACGGAGCTCGTCGTGGACGATCGGCATCAGGAGGGCGAGCGCACGCTGATCCCCGTCGCTCCACGCTCGGAGAAGCGAGCTGACGTCGCCTGGAACCGGTCCGCTCTCACTTCCGCCCTGATCCATCGTGCTGCCCCGACCGAATTATATATGTGGTCTTCTCCTTTTCTTCGACTGATAGCGCCGCCGCGGCTTCTGCGCCTATCTGGGTAGAAGCCCGACTCAGGCCACGGGCGCCGCAATGGAGCCAGCAGGCCGAGCGTCGGGAAAAGGAGATTCCTCATGATGAGAAACGCGAAAACGGCACTGGCGTTGTGTGTGGCGATGCTCGGCACGGCCATCGAGGCACGGGCCGATTGTAAGTACATCCGGGGCGGCATCGCGGAGACCGTCATCACTTCCGAATACGATCCGATTGGCAGGCTGCTGGGCACCGTGACTGGCGTGCTCAATGGTGCGAGCACCACGTTCCTCACCACCCCACCGCCCAACGTGACGTCATACGATGTCTTTCTGACGACCGCGGGCGACGTGTTGATCGCCACGGGCGTTTCCGCCCCCCGCACGCCGGTGCCCGGCGAGCCGGGGGACTTCACTTCGCACGTAGACCTGACAATCGTTGGTGGGTTTGGCAAGTACGCCGAAGCGACCGGCACGATGACATTCGACGGAGTGTCCCACACTGGCACTGTCCCGCGGACCGCCGATATCATTTACACGGGAACCGTCTGCGGTCCGAATGTCAAAGGCGACGGGAACTGAGCCTGCTGCTGGGTCAGTCCAATCGCTGAAGGTGGATGACACCCGGGTACGCGTGCGTACCCGGGTGCCCCCGTAGATTGGTGGGATTCGGTTGTAAGCGCGACCAGATCGAATGTCCCGCCGCTCGCGAGTCGAGCGGCGACGAAATGGCGCACATCGCGCGTGGCGTGACGCCTCTCTCAAAAGCGCGACAGCGTCGGTTGCGACGCCAGGCGCCCGCCGGTGGCCGGAACCCGATATGAGTAACGATCGGTCCGAATAAGTCAGGAGGTCCCGTAAGCTAGGAGCCGTTTCGCGGGTTCTACTTCGTGCAGGACGAATGTGCAGGACACGTCGCCTTGCCGGGGAGGACCGCCGTGCGGCAGCACCACGAAGGATCTGTTCCGTCGCAGCTTGAGCCACTGAGTACCAGTTCGCGTTGCGCAGGGTCCCCGTCCGCACCGGCTGAGCCCGCCGGCCAGCCAGGTCCTCGTGCCAGTCCCCGCGCAGGCCTCCGCCGTGCCCAGTCAAGCGGCGCTCCCTTCACCTTCGAGGGACGCGTCGAGGCGCTCAAGGGCGAGGGCTTCACGGAGCGCCGAGCCGCATTCCTGGTCACCGTGATGCTGCACGCCGGCGTCTGCATGGTGCGGCAGTACTGTGCTTTTGCCGGCATCGCGCACGGTCACAACGCCCGCGAGTTCTTCGCGCGGCTGGTCGAGCGCCGCATCGCCATGCCGTACGCAGCCATGCATGCGCGGGCACGCCTGTACCACATCCACCATCGGCGGCTGTATACCGCGATAGGCGAGCCGCACAGCCGCTTTCGCAAGCCGCTGCCGGCGGGACGCGCCATGGAATGATGCTCCTGGACGCGGTCCTGGACCAGCCGTCGGTTCCATGGCTGGCGACCGAGCGCGACAAGTGGGACCACTTCATGCGCGCGCTCGGTACGTCGCTCACCATTGAGTGGCTGCCGCAACTCCGGTTCGGCACACCGCCGCACGTCACGGTGCGCTACTTCCCAGACCGACAGCCCATCGGAGTCGTCGAGGCCGGCGAGGCGTACACGTTCCTGTGCCTCGCGACGAAGCCCTCAACGGTGGACCTGCACGCGTTCCTGCAACGGCACGCCGACCTGCTGCGTACCATCCGTCGCTGGACGGTGCGCGTGCTGCTGCCGCCGCACCTGTTCAAGGCTCGTGAGGCCTACCTCAGCGCACTTCATCTCGAACTCGGTAGACGACTGGCGCCGGCCATGGCCGACGTGTTCCGGTGGTGGTGCCGGGCGCGAAAGGCAGGGGGCCAGGCCCGGCCGGCAGCAGACGCAGAGCGGTGGGCCAGGGCATCGCGAGCCTTCTCGTCTCCCAGGTACCGGGCGCTTAATCACTCGTGGTGCATGCTGGGCGACTACGTCATCGACAGCGCTGTCTCTCCGATACTCGCGGACGCGATCGAGCGCGGCACGGCGCGCATCGAATGCGAGGTGCTGGCGCATCCCTACCTGCATCTCTCTACCCTGGTCGGCACGGCATGATGGAACGCTGATGTCGCGGGCCAGGGGAGCCACCGGGGGAGCTAACGCCCCGCGGGTCTGTTGGCCCCCCGGCGACGTGATGGCCCCGCGCCAATGACTGCTGCTAGCACGAAGTCGAGCGCCGCGGGCGCGGCCGCAAACGCCCCAGGGCGCAACGGGTTGCGGACAATGCCGCTCAGGAAGGCGGCGCTCTGTGCCGCCGATCCCGAGGCACCGAGCCACGACACAGAGGAGAAGTCGGGGCGTGAACGACCCCCTTCCAGGGCGCGGGACCCGGTCCCGCACCCCGCCCCGGCGGGGTCGTTCACGCCCCTCCATGCCAGTCGCCTCGTTCCGAACATGATGGGTATCGTCGTCCGGCGCGCGCAGGATGTCGATGCTGCCGCTGGAAGCGCTGCCGGTGCAGTACGAGCCGAGCGTACGGCTCGCGTCGGCCTCGTCAAGGCGCGACGCTCGCGCGTCGCCCCCGCGTCACCGCGGGGCTGCGGCCTTGACAAGGCCAGCGACTCGCCAGTGTCCTTGCCAATACGTGCTGCACCGGCCTGACAGAATGGATTCAGAGCAGTGTCCGCGAGTGAGACCAATTCGTGGCATCGACGGTGCCACCAACAGATGTAAGGTTCGTCGCGATTGGCGAGTTCATCGAAGTAGGCCTCGTTGTACCTGCAGCGGGAGCCACCGAGTGCGGAGCAACCGCAGCGCCAGGGAACGGAACGACTCGCTGTTGCCGCCGTCCTCCCAAGGCCCTGCCGCACAGTGCGCCAGCCAGCCGGACGTGACCACTCCTTCATGCCCGTTCAGCCGGGCAGAGCAGAGGTCGCCATGGCGTTCGCCACTCGACCCACCCCCCGCCACTTCGCACACCCGCCAGCCGCCGCAACGGATGCACGCGGCGAGACCGCCGAGCCTGTTCCGCTCATGACTCCAGACGATGTCGCGCGCGTGCTCCGCTGCGCGGCGACAATTAGATCTGCCGGGCGTGTTGACGCCGCGCACTCCGCACGTCGCGCGCGGCCATCCCCGCCATTCGCGAGTTCATTGAAGTGGGCGCCGCTGTACGCGCAGCGCGACCCACGGCGTGCGGCAACACCCGCACCGCCAGGTGACGGAACGAGTCGCCGTCGCCACCGTCCTCCCAGGCCCTGCCGCACAGGGCGCCAGTCAGCCGGACGTGACCACTCGTTCAGGCCCGTTCGATCCGGGCAGAGCAGAGGTCGCCATGGCGTTCGCCACTCGACCCACCTCCCACCACTTCACGTTCGTCCGTCGCCGCAGCAGGCGGCCGCCTTGAGACGCCGGAGCCCGTCCCGCTCATGACCGCGGACGATGAGTGGTCCGCACGTCGCGCGCCGCCGTCTACAAGATGCAGGAGCGCGGACAACTGCCCGGTGTCCGCCGCATCGGCCGCCGTCTCCTGTTCGACCGCGCCACGTTGCTAGACTGGATGGGCCAGAACCCCACGTCGTCACTGAACGGAGCACAGTGATGAGCGTGACAGTACGCCCCTACCGTCGTGGGGGCTTCGAGGTCGACATCCAGTGGCGATCACAGGATGGTCGACGTCATCGTGAACGGAAGCGGCTCGACATCACGTCGAAGACCGCCGCGCAACGGTGGGGCGAAGGGCGGGAGCGTGAGCTCCTGACCCGCGGCCCCAGTCTTCGCCGAAAGGAGGTCCCGACCCTCGAACAGTTCGCGCCGCGCTTCATGGACGGCCATGCGCGCGCGAATCAAGCCAAGCGGCATCGCGCACAAGGAACTGGTGCTGAAGAATCACCTGCTTCCGATGCTCGGCGACAAGCGCCTTGACGCCATTACCACGAGGACGTGCAGCAGCTGAAATACAAGCTGCGGCACCGGAAGCCTCGCCCGGTGAACAACGTGCTCACCGTCCTGAGCGTGATGTTGAAGAAGGCGGCCCAATGGCGCGTGGCAACCACGCACGGCACAGACTGCAGAGTCTGCTACAGGAGGGTCGTTCCACCAGCCGGCGGCGAAACTGGGATCGCTGAAGAGGAAATCGAGCGCGAGACGAGGCAGAGAGCGAACTGGCTGAAGGGGAAGGATTCGACCGCAACGCGAGTCCGAAGGCCGGAGCGGAGCGGCTGATGCCTGCCCGGCGAAAATTCCCCGAGCTTCAGCGAGGGGAATTGAGCCGGGAAGGAATCGAACCGGATCCGGCCACTTCGCGCAACTGGTTGACGGCGTTGGGGTTCTGGCACGAAACCCTTGATAGCAAGTGAGTTGGCGAATCGACTTGAGTCGACAGGAATGGACCGCGATCGTCCCAAGTCGTCCCGATTTGTGGAGACATTGTGGACGAACTGACGGCTGGCCGTAATAAAGGCGCTTGCCTTGGTCTGCTCTCTAATTAAAAAAATGTTTCTTACTTAATTAACGGAGTCGTTGGACGATCAGCCGTGCCTCCTCGACCGTCAGGTCGCTTCGTCACCACGTCCGTCGCGGGTGGAAAGGTGCGGGCGTTCGTCCCTGACGCGCTGCCGCCCTCCCCATCCAGCCTCGACCTGGCCAGCCTGCTCGGCCCGCTGACGGGAGCTGAGCGTGCCCTTGGGCGGCTGGACGGCATCACCCTACTGCTGCCGAGCCAGGATCTCTTCCTCTACATGTATGCGCGCAAGGAGGCGGTGCTGTCCTCGCAGATCGAGGGCACGCAGTCGACGCTCGCCGACCTGTTGCGCTTCGAGACCGATGCCCAGGCGGGCACCCCATTCAACGACGTTCGCGAGGTGTCCAACTACGTCGAAGCGATGATGTACGGGCTGGATCGCCTCCCCGCACTGCCGCTCTCACTGCGGCTCATACGGGAGATGCACGCGCGATTGCTTCAGGGGGCACGTGGCAGTGCGCTCGATCCTGGCGAGTTCCGACGCAGTCAGAACTGGCTCGGCGGCACGCGGCCCGGGGACGCGCAGTTCGTGCCGCCGCCGGTGACCGAACTCGACCGCTGCCTCGGAGACCTCGAAGCCTTCATCCATGAGGACGCGTCGGGGCTGCCACCGCTGGTCAAGGCCGGCCTGCTGCACGTGCAGTTCGAGACCATTCATCCGTTCCTGGACGGCAATGGACGCATGGGCCGCCTCCTGGTCACGCTGTACCTGTGCGTGCACGGGGGGCTCACCTCGCCGCTGCTGTATCTGAGCCTCTACCTGAAGACGCATCGCGCCGAGTACTACCGCCTGCTGCAGGACGTGCGCGAACGTGGGGCCTGGCGGGAATGGCTCGCTTTCTTCCTGCTTGGGGTCGAGCAGACGGCCAGGCAGGCATTCACGGCGGCGACCCGGATTGTGCAACTGTTCGAGGAGGACCGCGCGCGAATCACGGCCGAGAGCGACCGCGCGGGCTCGGCGCTGCGCGTACACGCCGGGTTGCAGCGGCATCCGTTCAGCACGACGGCGCAACTCGTCGCGGCGAGCGGACTCTCCGAGCCGACGGTCAACGCGACGCTCGCTGACCTGATGAGCCTCGGGATGGTCGAGGAGGTGACGGGCCGCCGGCGTGGGCGCGTATTCGGGTACCGTCAGTACCTCGCCATCCTTGGCGAAGGGACGTAGCGTGACTACTCGTCGTGACTTGCGGAGCGAGCGTGACATGGACAAAAAGGCATCGCCAAGCCCCACTACGGCGTCGCACCGTGCACCCGAGCACGTCGCCGAATCGCTGCCGGATCGCACACGGTTCGAGATCGGAGCGAGGGACTGGGCGGAGTTCAAGGCTGCGCTTGATGGGCCGCCACGAGACCTGCCGCGCCTTGCGCAACTGCTGAACAAGCCCAGCGTCTTCGAGCAGTGATCCTTGCAGCACAAGCTATGGAAGATGCGGCCGACCGGGCGAGCCCTGGAGAACCAACGGCTGCTCCGTAGAACGCCACGTCACACTGCGGTAACCGGATGGGCCAGCCGGCGGCTGGCGAACCGGAGGCAAGCGGTGACGTCCTCGAACTCGAGGTCGGGCAACTCCTCGATGACCTGGGCGGCACTCAAGCCGGAGGCCAGCAGATCGAGCACGTCGATGACCCGCATTCGCAATCCCCGTACGCACGGGCGCCCGCCGCACTGGGCAGGGTCGACGGTGATGCGCTCAGCCAGCTTCGTCATGAAGGTCCGCTCAACGTATCACCCTCACACGGCCATGTGCGAGGCCTGCCTAGACGATGCAGCAGAGAGCGCCCGATCTCTCCTGGGCGTCGCCTGGGCGTGATGTAGAGACTCTCGAGTGAAACCGAGCACATGCGCGTCACGTCGACGGCCCGTGCGTACCACACGTGACACAGGTCGCCGTGTAGCAGTTAGGCCTTCTTGCGACCGGCGCTTGCGCCGACGAGTTTTCGCGGCCGTCCCCCGAGTCGACCATTCGCGCGCGATGCCCGCGCCTTGGCGGGGGTGCGCTTGGCACCCACCAGCGCGGCCACCCCGACGATCTCTACGCTGCCAGTGCCGGCGTTCGAGAAGCGAGCCACTCGTACACGTGCCTCTGGCCTGCTGGACGGGTGCTGCGCGAGGTACGCCTGGAGCACCGCACGGATCGCACGTTCGGCCTTGGCGTGCGTGTCGGCGGCCGCGTAGACGGGGAGCCCGGGTACGTACGCGCTGACGGCGCCATCCTCCTCGGTCTCGAGCACGATGGGATAGAGCATGGTCATTGAACACCCGCCTCGCGCAGGATGCGCGCGCCGAGTCGCCCGGCATCCTTCTTCGTGTGCACCGCCACCCACACTTCCTTGCCGGTGACGGGGTTCTGCAGCAGCCGATGGCTGCCTTTGCCGGACCTGACCTCGGCGAACCCAGCAGCCTTCAGCTTGCGGATCACCTCGGCCCAGGTCACCCGAGCAGTATAAACCTATCGGTAGGTTTACGGGGCATCCACGCCCAGGTTCGAATCCCACGCACCTTCTCCCGCCAGAACGTTCGCTCAGTTGATCTCGTCAATGGCACTGTGAAGCCAGCAGCTGGTGTGCGCAAAGCAGTCGCGCCTCGGTTGGCGCGACTGCTGATCGTCGTATCTCTGGCGATGGCGTGCGCCGACGTCGTCGCAGCCCAATCGACAGCGATTGCGGTCACGAATGTGACGCTCATCGCTGGCACGGAGGCGAGGCCGCGAGTCGTGACCGTCATCGTGGAAGGCCATCGCATTACTGCAATCGCTCGAAGCGGCCGGGAACGGATACCGACGGGGGCCACCATTGTCGACGGGCGCGGCAAGTACTTGATCCCCGGTATGTGGGATATGCACGTCCACATCGGTGGGTACGACGAAGGCACGAAGGTCCTGCCGCGACTGGTCGCATACGGCATCACTGGCGTACGGGATATGGCGTCGCCCGTCGACGACATTCTTCGTCTTCGACGCGACAGCGCCGCCGGAGCCTTGCTGGGTCCTGAGATTGTGGCAGCCGGGCCAATCTTGCAGCGTCCATTGCCGTTCAGAACGCCACCGCTCGTTCGAACGGTGACGGACGCCGACGCAAAGCACGTTGTTGATGACTTGCAGGCAAAGGGTGTCGATTTCATCAAGGTCGGGGACACGCTCACCCGCGACGCTTACTTCGGGGTCGCCAGCGAGGCGAAGCGCCTCGCTTTGCCGTTTGCCGGGCACCTGCCAGTGTCGGTGTCGGCCCTCGAAGCCACACAGGCTGGGCAGCGAAGCATCGAGCACTTTGGCAGCGCTGGCTTCCGAAACGTGCTGATCGGCTGTTCCTCGGCCGAAGCGGAGTTGACGTCTGAGGTTCGGGACGCACTCTCCAGCGCTCTTGCCGGCGGGCCATCTCCGGACGAGACACTGTACCGTTCAGGATTCCTGACCAGACTCGTGCAGACCTACGACCGGCGCAAGGCAGCCGCGTTGTTCAGCGCGTTCAAGAAGAACGGTACGTGGCAGGTCCCAACGTTTGGCGCGCTCCGCAGCGTCTGGGATTCGCGCCGTGCTCAGCTCGACCCCGACGACGCCGCGGCCACCGACAGCGCAGCGACGAAGGCGGCCGAGATGTTTGCCGACATGCGAAAGGCTGGAGTCAGGGTGCTGGCCGGAAGCGATCTGTCCAACGTGAGCGGAGCACCTCCCCTCCACGACGAGTTGGTAGCGTTGGTGCGCGCCGGCATGACGCCTCTGGAGGCGCTGCAGGCGTCAACCCGGAATGCCGCTGAATTCACCGGGCGCCTTGCTGACGAAGGCACGGCTGAAACGGGCAAGATGGCCAACTTGGTCCTGCTCGAGGCGGACCCGTTGGCAGACATCGCCAACACGCGCCGCGTGGTGGCCGTCGTTCTGGGCGGGCGGCTCATTTCTGGAGCGGAACTGCAGAGACTTCGTTGAACTCCCGCAACGGAGCCGCGCCCCCGAGCGTGAGGAAGGTTCCGGTCGTCCGCATGCGTCAAAAATGCGCATGCACTCGCCAACTGTTTCCGCGGTGCTCGATGCGGCGATTGGACTCCTCGAATGCGTCCCGCATTTGCGAGGCGCCCCGTGAAGACATTGTGGAGACGCTGGCACGCGCCTTCACAAGTGGCTGATGAATTCCGGGCGAATCACCCGAACGACATGAGGGTGGTGAGCCGGGAAGGAATCGAACCTTCAACCCGCAGATTAAGAGTCTGCTGCTCTGCCAATTGAGCTACCGGCCCACTCTGCGCTCGCCAGGCGGCGAGACGCGACCCCGAAAGATACCACAGCCGGCACACCCCGCCAACCGACTCAGGCTCGCAGGCGCCCACGACCGAGTGTCTCCTGCGCGGACACATGGGAAGCCTCGACACACCGCCCGTCCATGCCTGCACGGGCCTCGACCCGCACGGCCGCGGTTTCTGGCCACTTTGTGTCGACACGATCGTGCAATCGCCAGCCGGGGACGCTGGCAACGAGATTGCTCCAGCCAGGACTGTCTCGAATCGTGTGGACAGCTCGCCGCCGCGTCGGGCTGCCCGCATCACCTCAGGGAGTGACGAGCCATGACCAGCCACTACGACTACCGCTACGCAGACACCGAGGACAACTCCGGCCACTCGACGCCGGCCTGGGTGGTCGGCCTCATTGCCGGCGCCGCTCTCGGCGGCGGCCTCGCGCTGTTGTTCGCCCCACGCCAGGGCACCTACACCCGGAACCAGCTCGCCGAGCGAGGGCAGCAGGCCGGTCGCCAGCTTCGGCAGGCCTACGACAGCGTCGCCGGCACTGCCCGTCGTAACGCGCGCCGGCTCACCGAGCAGGCGCAGGATTGGCGCCGGTCGCGCCTGGACGACTTCGTGTCGACCGCAAGCGACCCAATGCCAGCTGGCGAGCACCACTCCGCCGATTCGTCACGGGTGATGTCGCCCGCACCATCGGAGCCGCGCTCGCCGTTCGCCTAGCGAAGCGGATCTGCAGCACGCCCCGGCCATCACGATCGGCGGCGTCTTTCCGTCGGCTGGAGGCGTAACGATGGCTCAAGGAACGTCGGGCTGGGGCAGCCCGACGCTACCCCCCGCCGCATCTGCAGCGGGGTTTGTCCGTCGACCAACGCCGACGGCTACACCGACGGATGTGGGCGTCGAGCTTGCTCGACGCTCACCTTTCGACGCTCGCCTCCTACGTCCGGCGAGGACGTGGCGCGCGATCGGGAATGATGTCGCCGCGCGCCATCTCGTAGATGTTCTTCGCAGCGCCGACGACGGGCGTGGCATCGAGGGCGGTGTCGGCCACGCCGCGTGCAAAGCCCTTGCGACGGATGGCGGCGCGCAACGCGAAGACGGCGATCACTGCACCGAGCACGGGAATCGACCGGGAGAGACGCCGCGCCAGTCTCGCGCTCCCGTACTGGGCCACTTGTCGCGTGATGCTCATGCTGTCCATGATGCGACGACCATGCCAGGACCCGAACGGTGTTTCGGCCTTCGGCCCTGGACCTTCGACGGCCACCCGTCGTTGGCTGGGAGCGGAGTTGCGTCGGGCTCGGACATCCCGACGCTACGCAACGCCGCATCTGTCCGTCGCCCTGACTTGTCCGCCGTAGCCTTGGCGAAGGTGGAAGGTCGACGGCCACACCACAGGAAACAGGGCTACACCACAGGAAATAAGACAGGACGTGAACCCGCCGGGTGTAGGCGTCGAGCTTGCTCGACGCTGGCATGTTCAGCGTTCGGCGTTCCGCGTTCGACGGTCGTCCCGCGGTCCGGGGCCTGGCACAAGCCGGCAGGCCCCGGACCGTGATACATACCTCTCGTGCGCGCCATCCTCTTGCACTCCTTTGTCGCCGCCGCGTCCGTCGCGGCGGTGACCGTGACCGTCTCCTCGCAGGCGCCACCCGCGGCGCACGAGAGCGCCCGTTATTCGCCGCTCGCAGACGTGACGCGGAGCAACGTCACCGCCCTCGCACCGGCGTGGACGTTCCACACCGGCGACTTCAGCGGCGGACAGGGACCGCAGCCGAAGGGCAGCGTGCCCGGCGTGCAGACGCGGCCCATCGTCTCGCACGGATCGCTCTACGTCACCACCCCCTCGAGCATCGTCATCGCGATCGACGCCGAGACCGGCAAGGAGCAGTGGCGCCACGACCCGCACGCGCGCAAGGGCAAGCGATGCTACGACGCGCATCGCGGGGCGTCGATCTGGCCAGCGGTCGATCACGAACGCGCGACCACGCGCACGATCTTCTCCGGCACATGTGACGGCCGGCTGATCGCGGTCGACGCGGCCACCGGGCGTCCTCGGCACGAGTTCGGTACTGCCGGCGCCATCGATCTGCGCGCGGGTGTCGACGCGCGTGAAGGCGAAGACTATTCGGTGACGTCCGCGCCGGCCATCTTCCGCGACCTGGTCATCACCGGTGCCCTGGTGCCCGAAGAAGTGCCGCGCGGGCCCGCGGGCGACATCCGCGCCTTCGACGTGCGTACGGGCAGGGAAGTCTGGCGCTTCCACACGGTGCCGCGCCCCGGCGAGTACGGCCACGAGACCTGGCCACGCGACGGGTGGCAGCGGCGCACGGGCGCCAACGTGTGGTCCTCGATGACGGTGGATCACGAGCGCGGTCTCGTGTTCCTGCCGATCGGCTCGGCGTCCTACGACTTCTACGGCGGCGATCGCAAGGGGCGCAACCTCTTCGCGAATTCGCTCGTCGCGCTCGATGCGGCCACCGGCACGCGTCGCTGGCACCAGCAACTCGTGCACCACGACGTCTGGGATTACGACCCGCCGTCACAGCCGATCCTGGCCGACATCCCACGCAATGGCAGCGTCGTGCCGGTCGTCATCCAGCTCACCAAGACAGGCCTCGTGTTCGTGTTCGAGCGAGTCACCGGGCTGCCGGTGTTCGGCCTCGAGGAACGCGCCGTGCCGCGCAGCGAGGTGCCGGGCGAGGAGACGTCGCCGACGCAGCCGTTCCCGATCGCGCCCGCACCGCTCGTGCGCACGCAACCCGTGACCAAGGGCGAGTTGAACCAGGTGACTGCGCAGTCGCGCGAGGAATGCGAGCGGCTGTTCGCGCGTGTCACGAGCGGCGGCCTGTACACACCGCCGGGGCTGACGCTGACGCTGCTGTTTCCAGGCACGATGGGCGGCGCCACGTGGTCCGGCGGTGCCGTTGATCCGGCATCGTCGCTGCTGATCGTGAACACCAACGAGGTCGGCGCGATCGGGCAGATGGTGTCAGCGCCAGAGGGGAGCCCACTCCCCTACGTGCGCGGCGGCGGCGGCAGCCTCGGCGCCTACGGCCGGTTCTGGGACAGTCAGCAGCTACCCTGTCAGGCTCCGCCGTGGGGCCGCCTCAATGCGATTGACCTGCGGACCGGCAAGATCGCGTGGCAGGTGCCGCTCGGCAACGTCCCGGTGCTCGAAGCGCAGGGGATCACCGGAACGGGGTCGCTGAATCTCGGCGGCCCCGTCGTGACCGCCGGCGGGCTGGTATTCATCGGCGGTGCGACCGACAGCCGCATCCGCGCGTTCGACCTTGCGACGGGACAGGAAGTGTGGCGCGCGGACCTGCCGGCCAGCGGGCACGCGGCCCCGGTCGTCTATCGCGGCGCGAAGAGTGGACGTCAGTACGTGGCGATTGCCGCCGGGGGCGGCGGCAAGTTCTCACGGACTATTTCGGATGCTGTCGTCGCCTTTGCCCTGCGATAGCGTGGCGGACTTTCGCGGCCAGCGCTCCCCCAGATCGCGGGTCGTGCGATGCCACGGCCAGCGGCCGCCGGCGACGTTGGCCATGGCGCGGTTGGGCGTCATGAACGAGCGATAGATCGCGCGCAACGGCTCGTTGTTCGTGTGCCGCTCCAGCCACCTGACGAGGTGCTGGTCGATGGCGTCCTCGGCGACGATCATCGCCAACCCGCCGACCGGCGTCATCACGTAATCGGTCCAGCCCGTGGTCTCCGGCCGCAGGCCGACGTTGCCGATCGATGCCTCGCTGTACGGCCCGATCTCGAACTGCGTGCTGTAGACGGCGCTCCAGGCGAGCGCGCGCCCGCGACTGGTCCAGTACCGCCGAGATCGCCCGAGCGTCTGCCGCTCGGCGCCAGCCTCGTTCTGCAGCCACACCCAACCCGAGGTTGCGCCCTGCGAGGGATGCCCGAGGTAGTTGATGACCCAGCCGTCGCCGTCGCCCCACGTGTGCGGCATGCGGACCGAACTTCCGTAGTCCTTGAGGAACGGTCCGCCGAGTTCGCCGCGCGTCTTCGACGACAGGCTCACGCGAAACGCGTGCTGCAGCGACAGGAGCCGGACCGAGTCGGAGACCGCCGCCATGACGCCCCCGTGTGTGTCGGCGGCCTGCCAGAACCGCGTGTCGTCAGGCCTGACCCGCTCACGGGATGGCTGGGACACCTCGAGACGGTCTGTCGACGAATCGACAAGCGTGCCCGACGCCTCCTGCCCGTGAACCTCCCCCGAAGCCACGATGCAGGATGCGACGAGCACGCCCAGCCACGCGACAGTCCTGCCTTGTGATGACCCTGCCATCCCGGGCCTAAGAGTCCGTCATGAACCACAGGCTGTACAGCTAGACCATGGGCGGTTGCGGAACCATCACCCGATAGGAGGTGCCGTTCCGGCGACACGTGCGTCGGCGGACCGCCTCTCGTTCCTGGCGCCCGTCAGGCCTGTTGCCTGGCCGCGTCGAGGCGCCGTCGTTGCGTCACTTCCCGCCAGTCGCCAGCTTTGCTGAGGGAAACACGAAAACTTGCCTATTGGCAGAGCTCCAAAGCTGAGGCATGATCATCCGACAAGCTCATGCGAGAGATCGCTGTGTCCGACCTTGCAATGTCCTGATGCGCAGGCGTCATGTTTCGCACCAGCCTCTGCTTCCTCGCCGTTTGGTCCACCCTGCTTGCAGGTGATGTCCGCGCGGACGAGCCGGGTTCAGGACCCGGTTACTTCCGGTACCCCACACTCTCGGACAACGGCATCGTCTTCACGGCCGCGGGCGATCTCTGGCGCGTGGGCATCCGTGGTGGCGAAGCGACGCGCCTGACGACGAAGGCCGGTGAGGAGAGTCACGCGGCGGTGTCGCCCGACGGCACGCAGGTGGCGTTCTCGGCGACGTTCGACGGCCCCACCGAGGTCTACGTCCAGCGCCTCATCGACGGCGCCCTGCCCGTGCGCCTGACATACGAGATCGACGGCGCCATCGTCGTCGGCTGGACGACCGACGGCGCGGTGCTCTACACCACACGCCGGCATGGCGATCTGCCGGGCGTGCACCTGGCGCGTGTCGACCCGGTGACGCGCGACACGACGGTGCTGCCGCTGTCGCTGGCCAGCGACGGTCGGTACGACGACGAGGGTGTGCTGTACGTGACGCGCTTCGCATTCCAGGGCAGCTTCACGAAGCGATACCAGGGTGGCGGCGCGCAGTCGATCTGGCGGTTCCGCCCAGGCGCGACAGAGGCCGAGCCGCTGACGGCGAACTTCGCCGGCACGAGCCGGTCGCCGATGCCGTGGCGTGGCCGCATCTACTTCCAGAGCGATCGCGACGGCACGATGAACGTGTGGTCGATGCTCCCGGATGGCCGGGACCTCAGGCAGCACACGCACCACGTCGACTTCGACGTCCAGGGCGCATCGCTGCGCGGCGGGCGCATCGTCTATCAGCTTGCGGCGGACCTCCGTGTGCTGGACGTGACCAATGGCGAGGACGTACTGGTGCCGATCCGTCTGACGTCCATGCTGACGCAAGGCAAGGAGCGCGGGGTGCCTGCCCCCGCAGAGTGGATCTCGTCGGCGCACCTGTCGCCCACGGGCGATCGCCTGGCCCTGACGGCACGGGGGCAGGTCTTCGTCGCACCGGTGAAGAAGGGGCCTGTGTCGCTTGCCGCACGAGAGCCAGGCGTGCGCTACCGCGACGCGCGCTTCCTTTCCGACGGACACACGCTCGTGGCGCTGGCCGATCGCACCGGTGAATTCGAGTTCTGGACGTTCCCTGCAGACGCGAGCCGGCCGCCGATTGCCGTGTCGACGGGCGCCACCGTGACCCGCCGGGATGGCGTGCCGTCGCCGGACGGCCGCTTTGTGGCCCACCAGGATCAGGACCAGCGTCTCTGGGTGCACGACGTCGTCACTGGCGAGGGCAGGATCGTCGCGACCAGCGAGACGACGGCCTTTCGCGATCTTCGCTGGTCGGCTGACGGCCAGTGGCTCGCGTACGTGCAGACGGGCGCCAATGCGCTCGCCCGCATCTGGTTGTACGGCGTCAGGGACGGCAAGGCGCGGCCAGTCACCACCGACCGCTTCGACAGCTACAGCCCGACGTGGAGTCCAGACGGCGCATGGCTCTACTTCCTCTCCGACCGCACGTTCGACAGCCTCGTGGCCTCGCCGTGGGGCGCGCGACAGCCGGAGCCGTTCTTCGATCGGCAGACCCGTGTCTATCAGCTGGCACTCAAGCACGGCGCCCGATCGCGCTTCGCGACCAAGGACGAACGCACCACACCCGCGCGCGATCCGCTGGACATCGGTGCGGGCGCTGACGGCATTGCGGTGCCAGGCCCCGGGGCCATCGACTTCGACGGTCTGGCCGCCCGCGTCAGCGACGTGCCGCTCGTCCCCGGCAACTACTCGAGCCTCGACACGGATGGCCAGCGGCTGTACTTCCTCTCGTGGGACGCCAGCGCTCC
Organism: Luteitalea pratensis; assembly: GCF_001618865.1. Taxonomy (GTDB): domain Bacteria; phylum Acidobacteriota; class Vicinamibacteria; order Vicinamibacterales; family Vicinamibacteraceae; genus Luteitalea; species Luteitalea pratensis. Next base: position 6,104,382 of record NZ_CP015136.1, on the reverse strand, counting down.
GGGGCGGAAGGCGTTGCGCATGATGCCGATCGGCGACTCGCGTGGGCTGGAGACGCTGGCCGGCAGCGTCGATCGCTACGAGGTGTCGCTCGACGGCTCGACCCTGTTGCTGGTACGCGGCGACGACCTGCTGGTACTGCCAGCCGACGGCACGATGCCACACGACGTCTCGCGCACGAAGGTCGTGTTCGGTGACTGGACGCTCACGGTACAGCCACGTGACGAGTGGCGACAGATCTTCGTCGATGCCTGGCGGCAGCAGCGTGACGGGTTCTACGACCGCGGCATGCACGGCGTCGACTGGGTGGCGATGCGGGCGCGATACGAGCCCCTGATCGCGCGTGTCACCGACCGCGCCGAGCTCGGCGATCTCGTCGCGCAGATGGTGGGCGAACTCTCGGCGCTGCACATGTACGTGCACGGCGGTGACGTTGCCAAAGGCGACGAGGCCTTGCTCGGATCCCTGGGCGCCACGCTCGTGCGCGACGAGCATCGCGGCGGTTATCGCGTCACGCGCGTGTTCATCGGCGATCCCGATCTGCCCGGCGAGCGCAGCCCGCTGGCTGCACCACATGCCGACGTGCGCGAGGGGGACGTCATCACCGCGGTGGACGGCGTAAGCAGTCTGGTTCCGGATCACATCCAGCTGCTGCTGCGCGATGCCCTGGACAAGGACGTCCGCCTGCGCGTCGTCGCTGGGGACTCAGGCACGGTGCGCGACGTGGTGGTGCGGCCGATCTCGTCCCGCCGCGCCGCGGAACTCCGATACCGCTCCTGGGAAATCGAGCGCCGCCGCCGCGTCGACGAGGCGGCGGCCGGCACGATCGGCTACCTGCACCTGCGGGCGATGAACGCCGCAGACATGGCGGAGTGGCAGCGCGCCTTCTACCCGGTGCAGGGCCGGCAGGGCCTGATCATCGACCTGCGTCGCAACACCGGCGGCAACATCGACAGCTGGCTGCTCAGCCGACTGCTGCGGCAGGCCTGGTTCTACTGGCAGCCGCGCACAGGACACCCGACGCCGAACATGCCCTCCGCCTACCGCGGGCACATCGCGGTGCTGGTGGATCAGGAAACGGCGTCGGACGGCGAGGCGTTTGCCGAAGGGGTGCGTCGCCTCGGGCTTGGTGTCGTGATTGGCACGCGCACATGGGGTGGGGAGATCTGGGGATCGGTCGGCGGCGCCCTCGTCGATCGCGGCACCGCGACGGTGCCCGATACCGGCGTCTTCAGCGCCCAGGGCGAGTGGATGATCGAGGGACATGGCGTCGATCCTGACGTCGTCGTGGAGAACCTCCCAGCGGCGACGTTCCGCGGCGAGGATGCGCAACTGGCGGCCGCCGTGGCCTACCTCGAGCAGCGCATCCGCGAAGCGCCGGTGCCGACGGTGAAGACGCCCCGCTATCCCGACAAGCGCGCGCCGATCGTCACCAGCACTGCCGCACGTTGACGATCGCGTCTGTGTGGAGCTGCACGCACCCTGGCGCGTGCGCAAACTGCTGACGTCAGTGCCGAGCGTACAATCCCGCCCATGCCAGCTCGGGTGCGCGTCATCACCGGCCTCATCGGTTCAGTGCTCATGCTGTTGAGCAGCATTCCGCACACCGTGCTGGGATGGCCGGCCCAACGTCAGGTCTTGCTGCAGTCCCACGTGTCGGCAGACACCATTCTCGGCCTGTCGGTGGGCTGGTACTTCGGCGGCATGGCCATAGCCGTGTTCGGATTGATTGCGGTCGTATCGTTCGTGCAGGTCATGCGCGGTCATGCGCCGCACATGCGCGCGACGACGATCATCGGCTTCGCCTACACGGGCTTCGGGTTGTGGGCGTGGTTGGTCACCCGTGACGGCTTCGCGCTGGTGTTCATCGTTCCAGGCCTTCTGGTGCTGACGGGATCCACCGCAGCGCAGCGGTGATCGCAGCCCTTCCGTGGTGCGAGATCGATCCTTGCAGGAACCTGCAGGCAAGGAGAGTGAACACCATGGCTGATCTTTGGGACGATCACGACAGTTACTGGCGGAACACCTACAGCACGCGGCCATACGCCACGGGCCGCGCGTACGACGAGCTCCGTGGCGGCTATCGCTACGGCTACGAATCGGCGAACCGGTACAAGGGTCGGGGTTGGGAGGACGTGGAGTCCGATCTGTCGCGTGACTGGGACACATACGCATACCGCGGTAAGAGCACGTGGGAGAACGTGAAGGACGCGGTGCGTGATGCGTGGAACCGGATGACCGGCGAGACCGAGCATGCGACGGTACGGTCGGGCGACTCGCGGCGCTCGACATACTGACCACTTTCGCCGAGCCCCGTTCGCGCGTGCTACGATGGCGCCTTTCATGTGCGCCTGTAGCTCAGTTGGATAGAGCGTCGGCCTTCGAAGCCGCAGGTCGGGGGTTCGAATCCCTCCGGGCGCACCATGTAAGTCGCTCAATCTAAACAATTTAATGCTCCTGGCCCGCCCCGGCATGAACGGCCTGGGCGGGTTCGGGGGTGCATTAGGGGTGCGGGGACGGAGACCGAACCTCTGGTTGCCTCGTTGTTTTGTGTTGCGTGCTGACGTGGGCGTGCACCAGTCCTCAAGATCACGGCGGCGATACACGACCCGCCTGGCGCCCAGCCTTCACGAACTGTGGCGCATCAGACACACCATTCGGACGGGCTTGCCGGGAGCCCAGTCGTAGGCGCCCTCCACTTCCTCGTACGTGAGGATCCTGAAGCCCTCGAAGATGCGGAGGAGCTCGTTGGAGTCGAACCCCTAAGGTTATTGCCTCAAGGCGGCGACCGGGATGGCGAGTAGCGGAGGATGATTCACATGCCGACCGCGTGTCGCCCGCAGCCGTCCACAGAACGCTGACAACGCATCAGTCCGGCTGTACATGTCGAGGATCCTGATCGCACACCCAGCCAGGATGGCGGGGCGGCTGCAACACGAGTTCGCCGTCGTGGTGCGTAGCGGTGGGCTCATTGCGTCCATATCGTTCAGGAAGGACGTCTTCGTAATAACGCATCGTTCCGCGGCAGCCGATCGCCGTGCATGGTTTCTTGTCATTGTTGTCAGGCATGTCACTGCACTCTCGTGTCAGGCGCTCAACGCGACGAACGCCTTCTGGTCACGACATTCGCATTGTTCCATGCTGGTGGAGGATCAATCGCCAATCTGAACCTCGCCGTGCGCGCCTTCTTGACCCACGCCCGGCTCATGCCCAGGTACTGCGCCGCTGCTTCGCTGAGGGTGAAGTGACGTGAGGATCTGATCTAGGGCGCTCCAGCATGTGGACGGACGATGCCCCGCTCGACAGTACTGGGTCAGTTTGGGGGCGTCAAGAGGCCGGTCACTTGTGGTCTCCCGGCGGGACTGCCCGCGTGAAGCCTCCACCAGTGCGCAGCTTACTTTTCAGAAGCCCGAACCGTTCCATGGCGAGCTTTGCCTCGCGCTCACGCGCCGCTGTGCCGTCGGTGCTGGCACTCAGGTCGCCAGCATGGTCGGGCAGCTGAACAGGCTGTCTTTCCGACTCCATGTTCTTCTGCTGGCCCCGTTGCGTGTCCTGGGGCTTGGACGCGGGATTCCTTGGGTCCGCAGTGCGCTCTTCCCTGGCTTCAGGCTCGCCGGTATGACCCTTTCCAGCGGCGCTCAAGGGCTGACCTGCATCTTGCGTGTCGGGCGTCGATTGGTCAGGCATTGCCAGTCCTCTTCGATTAATCGATTTCGGTGCAGGTGTAGCGAATGCCGAATCCGCCCCGAGTCATGTGGTACCCACCGACTCGCAGGCAGCACGTCTGATGCCGATGCCCACAAGGGGGCGGCCGGAGATCACACTACACTGACCCACAGTCTGGCCGACGGAACCCACTGGGGCCGGCGATGAGTCAACGGTAGGTGCCGGTCAGCGACCTACCAGGGGGCCAGTTGAAGCAGACGCGTGTTCGTCACGTCGTGGTCGCCATCTGCGCTGCGCTCTCGCTGGCGCCCAGCAGCTTCGCCCAGGTACCGCCATTGTGGGGCGCGCTTCAGCCAGGTCCCGAGCGCGTTGGTTTTACCACCGTCTTCCGGTTCGACCCCGAAAGGACGTGGGCGAGGACCTACGACGCGGCAGGCGTGTTCGTTCCGGATTCGAACGGCCGGCCGGTGCAGGTCAGCGTGTGGTATCCAGCCCAGGCGACCGGCCCCTGTGCGGGAATGTCGTTCGGTGGGGCCGTCGACGTCGACGTGGTCGTTCCGCCGCCGCTCACCGACTTCGCGAGCGCGATGCGCCTGAGGAACCGTGAAGACGCACACTCGGCGGTCCCGGCCGAGCGCTTCAGTGAACTGCTCTCCTCGCCGCTGCACTCGTGCGCTGGTGCGCCTCCCTCCGGAGGCGACGCGCCGCTCGTCCTCTACGCGGGCGGCCTCAACGCATCGGTCATCTCGAATATCGTGCTGGCCGAGTTCCTCGCGTCGCATGGATTCGCGGTGGCCAGCGTCTCGCTGGTCGGCGCGGGCGACGCGCAGGTGACGCAATCACGGTCGGCGATTGACCTCGAGGCGACCGTGCGCGACCTGGAATTTGCGTCGACCGTGGTGCGTCAGCTGGGCCTGGCCCGCGGCACGCGGGTGGCGGTCGTGGGCCACAGCCTCGGCGCGGTCGCCGCGATGATCTTTGCGGCCCGCCACGGCAACACGCGGGCGGCCATCGGCCTCGATGGCACCTACGGATTCGAGGGGGCTGGGAGCCTGCTGACCACGGGCTTCGGGTACGACCCGACACGGATGCGGGCAGCCGTCCTGGACATTCGGCGGGCCGAGGGAGAACAAGAGGCGCGGCTCGACATGGCGTCCGTACGCGCAATGAAATACGCTCGACGGGATCTCGTGGCCATCGGCGCCATGCACCACAGCGATTTCACGTCGTTCGCCATGGTGGCCGACCGGTTCCTGACACCCATCGACCCGAAGTACGCGGGCACGCGCTGGGATCGCCGGACCGGACGTGACGGACACGAAACCACCGCCCGGCTGATTCTCGCGCTGCTCTTCGAGACATTGAAGGCGGACCCGTTGGCGAGGGGGCGCTTCGAGGCCTTGGCGCGTAAGCACGAGTCGGTGCGCTGGGCAGCACTCGTCGCGTCGCCGCTGCCGCCGTCGCCCGAGGAGACGAGTCGTCTCTTGACGACCGAGGGTCTCGAGCGAGTCAAGGCGAGGTTCCGCGCCGCCTGCGCAGACGATGCCCCGGCCGGCTGTGTCGACGCAGCGCGCTTCAACTCGTTCGGATACGCGCTGCTTGGGAAGCACCAAGTCCGCGAGGCCATCGCCGTTCTCGAGCTCGTCGCCTGGGCGCATCCCGGACTTGCCAATGCGCAGGACAGCCTGGCCGACGCGTACCTCGCCGCGGGCGATCGGGAGCGCGCGCGCCGTTCGCTGCAGCGCGCGATTGAATTGGCGCCCACAGACGCCAGCCTCGGACCCGCAGACCGTGAACGGTCCATCTCCGAGTGGACCGCGCGAATCAGGGCATGGCCATGACCGCAGCACTCCCACTCCTGCCCCTCGGGGTGGAGATGCTCCTCGAGGGGTACGTGAACCCGCTTGGCGTGGGACAGGTCGAGGCCGTTCGGACGCTCGGCTGCTCGTTGAACCGCCTGAACTCTCCATCAAACACGTCGCGTGCCTTCAGTGCGCTGTCGGCGGCCTGAGCGTTGCAGGACATTCATGCTTATGACGGAACAAGAGCAACTGGCGGGCTACGACGATCATGGGGACGACCGGATTCCGGAGCTGCAGGCGCTCGCGTCGCCGCCCAGCGTTCCCGCCGCGTCTTCGCCGGAGCTCAGGACTCTGGTCGCGGTCGTCGTGGGGGCGGTCGTCGTTGCGGCGCTCTACGTCGCGCAAGACGTCCTCATCCCGATGACGTTGGCCGTCCTCCTGTCCTTCGTCCTCTCTCCGCTGGTCGATCTTCTTCGGCGGATCGGATTGTGGCGGGCGCCCGCCGTCGCGCTGAGTGTGCTTGTCGCGTTGGGGGCCATCGGTTTGATTGGCACGCTGCTCGGGAGTCAGGCCACGACGTTGGCGGCCGATGTCCCGCACTATGTCGAGGCCGTCCAGAACAAGCTGGAGAGTATCCAGGCTGTCGCTACCACACGCCTCGAATCCATCACGCGAATCCTGAACCGAGGCAGGACTGCCACCACTCCGCCGATCGTTCCCGCTGTCCGTCCGCGACGGAACAACACCGGACCGCCGGCTCTTCCTGGCGGCACGCAGCAACAACCGCTCGTCGTCGAACTTGCCGCGCGGAACTCCTCGGTGCTCGCGGTGGCTCGGGCCGTCATCGAGCCGCTCCTCGGACCGCTCGAAACCACGGCCATTGTGCTGATCGTTGCGGTGTTCATTCTGATGCAGCGCGAGGACCTGCGCGACAGGTTCATACGCCTCGTTGGCTCCAGGGATCTGCATCGGACGACAATCGCGATGGACGATGCTGGTAAACGCCTCAGCCGATACTTCGTGTCCCAACTGGCGGTGAATGCCTGCTTCGGTGTGGTGATCGGCGTGGGACTCTGGCTGATCGGTGTACCGTTCGCAGTGCTCTGGGGCGTGCTGGCAGGTCTGCTCCGATTCGCTCCATACGTCGGGCCACTGCTGGCGGCGGTTGCCCCGCTGACGCTGGCGGCAGCCGTTGACCCGAGTTGGTGGACCACCATCTACGTGGCGCTGTTGTTCGTGATCATCGAACCCCTCACGGGGTATGTGGTCGAGCCACTGCTCTACGGCCACTCCACTGGACTGTCTCCCATGTCCGTGATTGTCGCCGCCGTTTTTTGGACGTGGATTTGGGGCCCGGTCGGCCTCATCCTCTCCACGCCTCTGACGCTCTGCCTCGTCGTCATGGGGCGGCATGTGAAGTCGCTGGAGTTCTTTGACGTACTGCTCGGCGACAGACCGGCCCTGTCAGAAGTGAACCGTTTCTACCAGCGCACGCTCGCAGACGATTCGGACGAGGCGCTCGATCAGGCGGAGAAGATGCTCGCGGATCGGCCTCTTGTCGACTACTACGACAGCGTGGTCGTGCCGGGGCTGAAGCTCGCCGCGGCCGACGAGGCACGCGGGACGATCAGCCGCCAGCGCGCCGCCGAAATGACTCGCTCCATACTCGCCGTCATCGGAGACCTCGCAGAGCATGTCGATGCCAAACACACGGGAACCTCGAAACCGGAGCAGCTCCTGCAGGGAACGTCCACCGGGCTCGTCGCGTGTGTGGCAGGTCGCGGCCCGTTCGACGATGTCGTGACGGCGATGCTGGCACAGCTGTTGGTCCAGCGAGGTGTGGACTCGCGTACAGTCCTCCACGCAGCCGTCTCGCGTGACACGATCGCGCAGCTGGATCTCTCCGCCGTCAAGGTGATCGCCGTCTCCTATCTGGAATTGGCTGGAGCGCCGGCGCACTTGCGGTACCTGATCCGCCGACTTCGGCGCCGCGCGCCTCACGCGGCCATCATTGCTGGTCTATGGCCCACAGGCGAAGCGGTGCTGAACGAACCGCAGGCGCAGAAGGCGCTCGGAGGCGATCGGTACGTCGCCTCCATTCGTGAGGCGATCGACGCGACGTTGGCGGCGCTAAGCGATCTACCGCCATCGCAAGAGGTGATCCCTCGAATCAGCGCCGCTGAAGCCGCATTGAGTCCAGGCAGATAGACTGGCGATCCTCACAGTGGCACGGCGTGGCGAGCGCATTGTCGGCGTTGTTCGCCGCGCGACTGCGAACGGGCGTACCTGTCATCGACGAGATGGATCACGCATGGCGCAAGACAGTTGGCGCTAGCGGGTGCCACGGTCTTTTTCTGCGAAGGACTGTGGGGCCGGTTTCGTACCGCTGTGCTCAGCGTATACGCGGGTGAACTCGGCGCCGAGCAGCAGGATCTGGCACGAGTAGTACACCCACAGCAGGAGAATCATCACCGATCCTGCTGCACCGTAGCTGGAGGACATGCTGCTCTGGCCCAGGTATAGGCCGATGAGCTGTTGACCGATCGTAAAGAGCACGGCCGTCGCGAGCGCGCCGGTCATCACATCGCGCCAGCGGAGACGTACATCCGGCAGGAAGCGGAAGAGGAGCGCGAACAGCGCCGTCGTCACAAGGAGCGACACGAACATGCTGACGCCACTCCACAGCAGCGGGATGCTGGGGGCGTAGCGGGCGAGCCAGCCGTTCAGGGCGGCAATTGCGGCCGTCACCGCGAGAGACACCATCAACAGAAAGCCGACCGCCACCACCAACCCGAACGAGCGCACGCGATCCAGCAGGAATGCTCTGAGATTGGTCCCCGGCTTGGACGTTACGCGCCAGATCGTGTTCAGCGCACTCTGAAGTTCGAGGAACGCTCCCGTGGCAGCGACGACGAAGGCGACGCCGCCGAAGGCGGTGGCGAGGATGCCAGTTCGGCGTTGGCTGGCGCCCTCGAGAAGACTCTGTACGGCGCGTGCACCCTCGGGTCCGGTGAGGTAATCGAGCTGTCCGACGATTTCCCCGCGGACGGCCTCGGCGCCGAACACCATGCCTGCGATGGCCGTCGCGACCAGCAGGATTGGCGCGATCGCGAACAGCGTGTAATAGGCGAGTGACGCGCCGAGACGGAGTGCGTCATCATCCCACCAAGCCTGGAGTGCCGTTTGGAACATTCGCAGGATGGTAGTAGCGCGCATGAACACTCACTCTCCGGACCCTGCTGACGGGCGGGATCATGCCTCGGCAACGCATGTTGGGCGATTCTGACTTGCCATGTTGTTGGCGCTCAGGCTTCGTCGAGCGATCGGAGCGCGGGGATGTCGCCGTATCGTCACCCGCCGGTGCGAACCATGCCAACCCCCATTCTATTCCTGCCCATTCGGGCGACTGCGCGAACGCCTGCATTGCTTCGCCTCGGCGGCGCAGTCGTAATCGTTGGGGCACTCGCGAGGAAACCATCATGCTCGAGTGCGATAGCCACAACCGTCCGAGACGCATCGAGGTGAGCGAGCGAGACTGTGCTGGAGAGAACACCGTCCGCGCGTTGCGTGCCCTAGACTGGGACCATGTCCAACGAGAAGAATTCCGGTGCATTGTCGAACATGCACGTGGGAGACGTCCTGGTCGCCCATCCCAGCGCGGTGCGCGAACACGAGATCAGCATCGTCCCCGAGAAGCCGCACGCCATGGCCGCGACACATCGCGAGGCGATTGAGCAGGCCGCAGTGGAAGCGGAGGCCCTCGCCGTCGATGGGTGGCTGACCGAGGACCAGATCCATGTGGTCAAGTTCGCAGCGCATCGCCCAAACGGTGAGTAGCCCTTCGTCGACGAGGCGCTCAAGTGGGGCGCCAGCGTCCGAGCTCGACGCAGCCGGAGACGTGCAGGAAGACGTAGGCCGTGAGCGGACGGTCGAATGTCAGTCGAAACGACGTCACGGCGCCCTTGGACTGCCGCGGCGTGTGCGCCGTGGCGACAGGAAGGCGCTGCCATCCCGCTGCGATAAGAGGCGGCACGATGCGGGCACGGCGTGGAGTCAGGTCGGGCGGCACCATGGTGGAGACTGCCAGCGTGGTGCTGTTCGGGGCCAGCACCTCGACAGTCCTATCGTCGATCGACCGCCGCAGCGGAACGCCGCCCTCATTCGTCGCTGGGATGAGCTTCCAGACCTCCCGCCCTCTCGCGTCGAAGCTCAGGCTGTAGCCGCAGCTGGACTGCCCAATCTGAACGACGGCCATGTCCGCCTGCACACCAGCCAGGAGAACCTCGAGCCTGGCCCCCGCTGCTCGCTGCGCCACGCGGTCCCCGGAGCGCACCATCGCGGGGGCCACGGTCTGGTAGAGAACGACGAGGCTCAGGATGACGAGCCCGGCGACGCAACGGCCCGCCCGGCGGAAGCCCGCCGGCTTCCAGGCGTACAGAAGCACGGCGACGCCCGCCAGCGGCAGGTAGAGCTGGCGGAAGGTCGGAAAGTTCAGGACGCTCACCGTCGCCCGCGTCAGCAGCGACGGCGCGAGCGTAGCCGCGAAGGCAAGTAGCGCGATCGTGCGGGCTTGTGAAGGTGTCCGCAGCCGCAGGGTGCAAACCGACCAGCGCCACGATGGCTGCCGTCGTGACCGGGTCAGGGAGGTGGCGCCGCAGCAGGCCGTACCCCAGGACGAGGTTCAGCAGGTGTACGAGCAGCGAGACCGTCTTGAGGCCGATCGGGTTGCTCCCGAAGAGCCGATACTCGATTGTCATCAGTCCGCTCGGCACGACGCGAACGTACCGTCGTTGCAGCGTCTCGAACCCCTCGTACCAGACGGTCTCGCCACCCTCGCCCTTCACCAGGTCGACGGTGTAGGCGAACAGGACCTCGCGCACTTTCGACGACGCGAGATTGTGGAGAACGTAGTCGTCGTCGCCGGTGAGCGGGCCGCCGACGAACCGACCGAGCGAGAGGGCGACGACGAGAACGACCCCGAGAAGCCAGGGATCGAAGGGACGTTTCAGCGGGGGCGTGCAGGGCCACCGTGAGCGAGTCGGCGACCACGCGCGGCTACCTGATCGTCAGAGCGACCGCAAGTGCCAGCGCGATGAGTGCGCCAATCGACAGCGTGACGAGCCGAACACGGTATCGGACGCCGGCCTCATGTGCGTAGCCCTTCGCGAGCCAGCGCTGCCAACGTGCATCTCTCTTTATACCGGACAGCGAGGGCCGACCCAATGAACTTTCCATGCGATCCATGGTCGACCAGTTGCCCAGCGCCGTCTGTCTCGCATTGCACACGGCAGACATGCTGGTTGAACGCTCGTCCATGTCGCACAGAATGCGAAGGCTCGGAGGAGGAGCGTGCTGCACCTCCCGCCGACGTACTCCCGCCGGACTTCAGCCAGCGTCTCACGCACGCCGGCGCGCGCCCCTGCTACGGCTGGGCGTTCTAGTCGGCGTGTCGCCGCGACCAGTGTCCTGTACGGCGCGCCATCACCAGCGTCGTCCGATCTCGCCGGTCATACGAAAGATCAATGCAATCGGCAGGGCGAGCAGCATGATGACGGCCGGAACGGCGAACACGACGAGCAGCAACAGCAACCCATCCGCGAGGAACTCGAGCACCCTCCATTGGGTGCTCGGTGCCGTGGGAGATTCCGCACCCACTACCGCGAGCCTGCCGGACGTTCCCGCACCGAGCGCTCTGACGTGGCGGGCCACACGAACGTGAGCCGTCGCCGGTGTCATGCCCGGCGGATTTGGCACCTGGGCTCCGGAAGGGGACCGTACCGCGGCTGGATATAGCTGCATGTAGCCAGATTACGGCCGTACCGCCGTGACGCCTGTTCACAATTGCACTCCCTGCGGCGGAGCCGTGCAGACCCGGCGCTTGCCGGGCGCCAGGTCAGGCAGCCACTCGGACCGGAATGGCTGGCGTGACAACGACACGCCGTGCTGCGCTGACATGCATTGGTCGCGTTCGTGCTTGAACGCGTCGCGTACGCGCGGGGCGACGCAGGTCGTGGCTGAGATCAAGCGTCCTCGAGAGAACGACGAAAGGAGGCCGCGGCATGTCAGACTCATTGGACACGGTGCAGTCTCAGCGGGGCGAACATGCTTGTGTGAAGGCCGATGGCCTGGGAGGAACGCGTATGGGAGACAAGGGTGGCAAGAAAGACAAGGACAAGATGAAGCAGCAGCACGTAAAGAAGCAGAAGCAAGAGGCACAGAAAAGAGATGACAAGGCCCGGCCCAAGACCCCGTAGGAGCACCCCGCAGGGCGCCCATCATGTGACGAGGGGATGGGTGGCGAATCATGAGACGAGCAACCGTCCGATTGTGGCGATGGGAACAGTGGATGGCGAAGGGCGTCGCGCACGATGCTGACGTACGCCATCGCGCGAAGGTGCTCGCTGTTCTGCTGGTTTCGACCGTCGCCGACGTGCTCGCACTGATCCTCGGTCTCAATTGATCGCGCACTCCCGCGCGAGCTGCGTCTCACGGCCCATTCCATGCGAAGCCACGAGGGACCTACGTGATCGCACGTGACCCGTCTCGCATATGGTCCAATGCGGCCGTGGACCCGCTGGACGAGCACCTCTGGTCGCTGACGAGGAACCGTAGCACCGCGACCTGCTGGCAGCGTCTGGACGCCGCCGGGCTCGAACTGCGTGTGGACGTCGATGGCCATGTGCACCACCGCCGGATCGTCACGAGTCGGCCGAACGCCTTGGCGGACAGCCTCCGCTGGCGGAAGCTGATGGTGGCACGGGGGTGGGCGCGCGACTGACGGGCCTCGTGCACGGAGGCGACGTGGGCCGGCGCCGATCGCAGGAGCCAGTCTCAACCGTGAGTCGCGCCCACGGAGTCTTGGTGGGCGGCGCTCACGGCACGCATCAGGTCGCCGAGACTGAACGGCGTGGCGAGCATTCTCACCATGGACGCGCTGGGGCCCAGCACGGCGGTGGCGTGCGCCAGGTGGGGTGTGGTGACCACCACGCCGATGTCCGCCAGCGTGCCTGACCCCAGCGCGCGGAGGAGGGGAGCGCCCTGGTCGTGCGGCGCTGATCCGATTTGCCAGATGACGACGTCGGGGCGCGAGGCGACGAGTTGTGCACGCAGGAACTCGGGCGCGTCAGACTCGCAGTCGAGCGGGACGGTTCGGCATCCCAGGCCGTATAAGGTCGCCGCCAACAACCGTCTCCGGTCAGGCGATGCATCGTAGACGGCGATGCTCAGGGTGTGGTTGGCCCCCGCTCCGCCGGATTCCTGCCGACTGCGCTGACTACCGAGGGGGCTCACTCCCGGCCGTTGCTGCCCGCGGGGCACGCTGCGGGTGTGGGCAGACGCGGGCACGTGGGCGGGGACCAGTGGCAGGTCCTTGAACGATTCCAAATCGCGTTGCAGCATCGCGTCATCATCGGCCACGGCCGACGTCACGTCAGTTCTGTATTGCACATGGCGCTTGCCGGCGCGGGATTTATGACTCGTCCGGCGGATCGCCCGGCCACCAGGCCATCGGTTCTTGGCCTACCGCGGCCTGAGCGAGGTGAGAGCCCTTTACCTTCAGCCAGAGGCGCGTGCCCCCCACTCGGGCATCAGTCACTGACACCTGGGGCGGCTGAAATCCTGGCGGCAGCGATGCCGTGATCCTGGGTCGGTGTTCGGCGGGCTCGCGCGCGACCAGTACCTGGAGCAGAGCGCCGACCCGTGCACCGGTGGGGTCGTGGTCGCCGCACTCTTCCAGTCGCCACCCTTCGCCCGTGACCGTGACGACCACGTACGCTGCCGCTCGTGCGCCTTCCTCCACCACGAGGAAATGCACCTGGCGTGTCTCCGCCGGCAACACCGCCGCGAGTAGACGGCGTCGGGCGATCGCAAAGTCGAGTAACTCGGCGGTCCGTACGAGGCGGAAGTCCGACGTACCGAGCGGCCGGATCGACGCCAGGTGGACAAGGTCGCCGCGTTCTCCGCAGCGAACCGGCACCATGGGTGCGCCACGGCGATCGGACTCGGTCACCTGCAGCGTGACGTCTCTGATGGTCAGTGGCGTGAAGCTGTCCTGCCGTGGCCAAAGTGGCTGACTGCTGGACACCAGCACCGCATCGAATCCAGACGCCCCTGCATTGTCGATAACGTGCGCGACGAGGTCCGTGGCGTGGCGGCTGGCACCGAGTGGGGTTTCCCGAACGTTTCCGAGTCCGCGGCAGCGTATCGGGCGTCCGTGGAGGACCGCCTCCAGGTCGAAGCAATCGGCGCTCGCCAGGACGCGACCTGCGCTATCGAGCAGCCCGACGCACCGACGGTGGGTCTGTGCCCAGGGCAGTTTCGCCACGGCCCGGCGGTACCTGACCGTCGCCTGGTGATCGAGGTCCGACGCGCCACGTGCCTCCGCAACAAATGTGCTGGCCAACGCGGTCAGGGTATACATGGCCGCAGTATGCGGGTCGAGCGGCCGTGCGATCCGACCGATTGGCAGGGATGGAACCCCGCGGCTGGGTTGGGCGCCGCACGCGTGGGATGATGGTTCGACATGCCGCCCAAGTCACTCCCGGCCCGTCCGCCGCCGGCCTTCGACGTTCAGGCGTTCCTCGCATCGGCGAGGGTGTCTCCGCGCACCGTGCGATTTGCGAGTGGCGCCGTCGTCTTCGCCCAGGGGGCACAGGCGAACAGTGTGTTTTTCGTCAAGGAGGGCGGGATCAAGCTCTCGGTCCTCTCCACGGCCGGCAAGGAGGCCGTCGTGGCCATGCTCGGCCCGGGTGATTTCCTGGGCGAGGGCTGCCTTGCCGGGCAGCCGTTGCGCATGGGTATGGCGACGGCCGTCATGCGGACGGCGCTCTTGCGCATCCTGAAGCGCGACATGGTCCGGATGCTGCACGACCATCCCGCATTCTCCGACCGATTCCTGTCGCACATGCTGACGCGCAACATCCGTATCGAAGAGGACCTGGTCGATCAGCTCTTCAATTCCAGCGAGAAGCGGCTCGCCCGCACATTGCTGCTCCTGGCTCGGTACGGGAAGGAGGACGCGACACAGCGCGTCCTCCCGAAACTGTCACAGGAGACGCTCGCGGAAATGGTGGGCACGACGCGCTCACGGGTGAACTTCTTCATGAACAAGTTCCGCAAGCTCGGGTTGATCGAGTACAACGGCGGGCTCAAGGTGAACAATGCGCTCCTGAGCATCGTCCTGCACGACTGATCGCTCGCTCGCCTCGAGTCCACGACGGGCACCCGGCAGATGTCCAGCGGGATGACGCCCCTGGCGATGGCCGCCGATACTGTCCAATACGGAACAGCCCCAGCCCTCGCGCATCGATACAGTGACGAGCATGCAACTCGAACACATGAAGGCAGGGCTCGCCCTCGGGTGGGTGCTCACGTGCGGTGTCATGGCCGTGTCGCTCAACGTGAGCTCGGCAAGCAGCTGGATCCTCCTGATGGGGTTGGGCGTGCTGCCCCCGCTCATGCTCTCGCGGTTGTGGCATGCACCTGCACAGACCACGTCCGAAAGCATCCGCGAGATGCTCAAGTAATTGCCGAATCCGATTCGTGACTTGTACGAACTGATTTCCGCGCTCGATCGTCGCGTCCCACAGGTCGCGCGCAGTGGAGAGTCCTCGATTGCGCGCGCCGCAGAGACCCTCAGGGCCGAGGCGACGCAGCGAATTACGGATTTCGAGCCGGGCAATCGCGGGCGAGTGCCTGCGGCACCACAACCATGATGCTCACCATCGCAGTTCTCGTCGCAGCCGGCGCGCTGATGCTCCACAAGGCGCGTGTGGCCGGGCGCGTCAATACAGCCGATCCTGGGTGGATGAGCGCGCAGTGGCTCGCCGAACACCGCGCCTCGCATCTCTCGTAGCATCGGCACCGCAAGGCTGATGCATCAACAGAGGTCGGCGCGCTCGTCGGTCACCGAATCAGGGCTTGTCGGGTGTTCACGGACGGAAGGCGGCCTTGTTTGTCGTGCGGATCTTGTCGCGAGCAAGATCGGCGTCCGCGATCTCTTTCTGTCGCTGTTCCAACTCCAGGCGCGGCGCGTCGATCACATCCAGCCGTCGTGCTTCCCGGATCGCACTCCGCGCGCGCGTACTCGAGGCCTTGGACATCAGGACCAGCTGCAACTCGGCCGGGTACGCGCCCAACTGCAGGTGTTGTCGATGGTGTTGGCTGCTCGGTGCGAAGCCACCGGTGCCACGGTCGAACGCACCCGGAGTCAGTCGTGCAGGACGACGCACAAGAGTGCGCTGTCAACCGTCAGCGTGCCGTTGTACGTGATGAGTCCCAGCTTTCGGAACTTGTTGATGAAGACGTTGACGCGCGATCGCGTGGTCCCGACCATCTCGGCAAGCGCTTCCTGCGAGATCTTCGGCAGCACGCGTCGCGGGGTACGCTCGTCGCCGTAGCGTGCGAGCAGGAGCAGCGTCCGCGCCAGCCGTTTCTCAGTCGAGGTGAACAGCTGATCAACGAGGTCCTCCTCGATCCGGATGTTGCGCACGAGCATGTGCGCGATGAATCGATCCGAGAGCGCGGAGTGCTCGTGCAGGCTCCGCATCATCGCCCTCTTCTGAATCCGCAGTACGGTCGTCGGCACCAGCGCCGTCGCGGTGCCCATTCGGAGGGGCTGACCGGCCAGGCAGCCCTCACCGAAGAAGTCACCCGGCGCGAGCATGGCGACGATCGCGTCCCTGCCTCTTCGCGACAAGACCGACAGCTGTACACCGCCCTGCTGGATGTAGAACACGTTGTTGGCCGGACTGCCCTGCGCGAAGACGACAGAGGACCGCGCGTAGCGCACGATGTGGCGTGAGATGCCAACCGAATCGACGAACGCACGCACGTCGAACGGGGGCAACGATCCGCGGAACGCGCGCGGCGCGGCGGTGACGTGTGTCGCCGCAGCGCTACGCCGCTGTGCCATGCCGATCCAGCCAATCGAGCAGGTGATTGATGCTGCCGGTCGCGATCGCAATACTCGTGTCCGCGGCTCCGTAGTACAGATTGATGGCATCGCCATCGGCTCCCAGCGTGTAGCCGCAGGGGAACGTGACGTAGCCGACGTCGCCCTGACGCTCGTACGGCGCCTCAGGCCCAAAGATCCAGGAGTCCCCGCGCAGGATGCAATGCTCGGCGGTGTCCAGGTCCAGGAGTGCCAGGCCCAACCGATACAGGCACCCGGCGGCCGTCTGGCGAACGCCGTGATACAGCATGAGCCACCCGCGAGGCGTCTCGATGAGCGGGGGCGATAACCCCACCTTGTTGGCGTCCCACCATGCCCCGCGCCGGGCCTGCAGCACGAGCTTGTGTCCACCCCAGTTGCGAAGATCGGGCGAGAACGAGATCCAGATGTGCGAGCCCGAGTCCGCCAGCGGGCGATGCAGCAGGGCGAAGTTGCCGTTGATGCGGCGGGGCAGGAGCGCGGCGTCCTTGTCATCGGGTTGCATGACCAGGCCAAGGCGCTCGAAGCTGCGGAAGTCGTCGGTGAGCGCGAGCGCCACACCGGGTCCTCCTCGACCGAACGCGGTGTAGGCCACGACGTACCGACCGAGCTCTTCGACGAAGGTGATGCGAGGGTCTTCAATGCCCCACAGCTCCTCGGGATACCGCTCTGGATCCGGACGGAGTGTGGGCTCGGCATCGATCGTCCAGCCATCGAAGCCGTTCTGGGATCGGGCAGCGCACAGATGCGAGTGGCCGCGTCGGTCCTCGACCCGGCAGAGGAGGAGCGTCGAGCCATCCCGAAGTCGCGTCGCCCCGGCGTTGAACACGGTGTGGGCCGGGTACGGCCAGTCCGCCGCCGTCAGGATGGGATTCCTATCGTGGCGCTGGAACAGGGTTTCGTAATGGGTCGGCGAGTTCATGAGATGGATTGCAGTGTCTCGGCAGGGACGCCGGGCACGTCGAAGGCCGTCATCGCCCGGAGCTCGTGCAGGGCGAGCAGAAACGAGAGCGTTGCCTCGGCCCCCTGGTTCTGATTGGGGCGATCGGCGTGCAGCCCATCACGGCAACCACCGGTCGAAGGATCGAAGAGCCAGTGCTGCAGGTGGTTCTCGCCGAGGAACCAGTTGAACGCCCAGCGCGCCTGAACGAGCCATCGCCCATCGCCATGCACGCGATACGCGTCCAGGCAGGCAGACACGATCGCGCTGGCCTCGACCGGCTGCTGGTCGAAGGTCGCCGGCACCCCACCACGCGTGTAGAACCCGCTGGAGCCGATCGCTGCAAACTGCCTGTCCGGTGACGATTGCACTGAGAGCAGCCAGTCGAGCGAACGCATGCCTGCCTCCACCATGTCTGTCCGATGCATTCGATCACCGGAGACGATGAGTGCCTGCGGCAGACGGCCGTTGCAGTAGGTCACAGAATCCTCGAACCAGGGCCAGTCGCGTCGGCTCGTCCGCTCGAAGAGGCCAAACAGACGACCTGCCAGCTCCTCACGACGTGCTTCGGCCGTGCTGTCGCCCTGGAATGCTTTCAGGTACTCGTCGATGCCAAGCAGCGCATAGGCCCAGGCGCGCGGACTCGTGAAGCCTGACACCGCAGGAAGGGCGGCGTGGAAGAGCTCGCCAGCCAGACTCTGACGGCCCGGATCGCCCGCCCGCCCGATGATGGCACCCAGCGCCCACAGCGCGCGCCCGTGGCTGTCCTCCGACCCGTACGGCTCCAGCCATTGCCTTGCGTACGACAAGAAATTCCTGAAGCGTCCAGTGGCTCGATCGAAGGCATGATTGACAAACGCGAGATATCGCAACCCGAACGCTCGGACGACGACCGGGTCATCGGTGCCGGCCTCTTCGAGAAGCGCCATGAGCAGCAGGGCGCGCGCGTTGTCGTCCAGGCAGTAGCCTTCGTCGTACCGCGGAATGCTGAAGATGGCATGCTGAAGCATGCCGGTGTCGTCGGTCATCGCCTCCACGTGCTTGAGGGTGATCTCGGGCAGGCCAGCCGGTCTGGCGGCGAGCGTTTGTGCACGGAATGTCGTTCGGCGGCGGCGGGTGTGTTCGGTTTGCGCGCGCTCGAAGCTCTCGACGTAGCGGCGGCCGACGGCCGGCCAGGTCATCCCGACACCATACGCAGCCGCCCGGGCGCACATGGTGCGCTGCGCATCGCCGTCGCTGACCAGGGTGATGACTTCCCGCGCAATGGCGGATGAATCCCTCCAGGGGACGAGCACGCCACGCCCGTCGGCAAGGAGCTCACGAGCGTAGATGTACGGTGTCGAGATCACCGCCTTGCCCGCGCCGACAGCATAGGCCAACGTGCCGGACGTGATCTGTTCCGGCTGGAGGTACGGCGTGATGTAGATGTCGGTGGCGGAGAGAAAGTCCGTCAGCTCGTCCTGGCTGACGAATCGGTTGTGGAAGATCATGCTGCCGGCGACGCCGAGTTGCTGGCCTCGTGCTTCGAGCATCAGACGATACGCCTCGCCCTCGTGCGCGACGACGTGTGGATGTGTGGCACCCAGGACGATGTACACGGTGTCAGGGTGGACGGCAAGAATGGCCGGCAAGGCATCGATCACATGCTCGATGCCCTTGTCGCGCGACAGCAGGCCGAACGTCAGAATCACGGTCTTGCCGTCGACTCCCAGTCGGTCCTTGCTCGCCGCATCAACCGGCACGTGCGGGATCCCGTGGGGAATCAGATCGATCTGATCGACGGATATACCGTGGATGCGCGTGAGCAAGTCTGCGCCCGATGTGCTCATCACGACGAGACGCTCCGAGACCCGCGCCAGTTCCTCGATCACAGCGCGCTGCGTCGGATTGGGTGCCGAGAGCACGGTGTGAAGCGTCGTGACGATCGGCATCCGGAGTTCCCGCAGAAGGGTGAGGACATGGGCACCCGCCTTGCCACCGAAGATTCCGTACTCGTGCTGCACGGACAGCACATCGACGTGATTGACGTTCAGGAAATCCGCCGCCCGGCGGTACGAGCCGACGTCGCCCTCGCCGATCTCGAACCGGACTCGAGGCGGATAGGTGTGTCGTCGACCGGCATCGTTCATCGCGAGCACGAACGTGTCGACATGCGGCAACTCGGTCGCCAGCGCATCCGTGAGGTGCGTCGTGAATGTGGCGATGCCGCACTGACGCGGCAAATGATTGCCAAGGATGGCGAGTCTCTTCATTGCGAGGGCGTCGCGTTGATGGATGACGTAGATTTCAATCGAGTCATCGTAGGGGAGCCGACCTGGGACGGCTGTTCACTCTTGCACAGCCGCTGAGTCAGAGGGGCCCAGATGCGTCGCCGAAGGCAGAGTCGGCGACAGTTGACGTCAGTACCGCCGGATGAGCGATGTGCCTCCGGCTCCGCTTTCAGCTCGCCTCCGGCCCGAATCCCCTGGTGAGTCGCGGTCCGAGTCCGCGAGTGCTGCGCCCGGCAGCCTTCCTGCCATGGCTCCAGTTGTCGCTCGCCTAAAAAGGCTCTAATCCCCGGTCTCGCTGAGTCTCGCTCCGCGCGTGCTGCGCTCGCTGGCTTCCGGGAGCGAGTCGAATGGCGGTTGGACCTGCTTCGATGCAAGCGGACCTACCGAAAGGCAGTCCTGTCGGCAGCAGGCGGCGAGGACAGCGATCGATCGATACGAAGTGCACACTCGCGCCGAGCTTTATCGCGCGCTCGCCGCACTTCCCGAAGATGACGCCAGTTCGGCCTTTTCTCGATCCCCTAATGTCTCTCTCGTTGCAGAGTTCATCAATGGCCTCCCGCAACGCCACGGCTACGTCGGGCCCGGTGATCTCCCTCGCGTGCCTCGTGGAGACCAGTTTGTGGATGATGCGCACGCGTCAGCTTCCTGCTAGCGTGATTATCACGCTCGTGCCCGTGTAGAATCGTCGGGCTCGTCATGGCAACTGAGGATTCTTCGGCCGTATCGCTGGAAGTATCGCGGACGCCTGCAGGCATGTCCTCCCTGAGTCGTCGCCTGTTCATCCGGCTCCGCCGCGCGGCCGCTCCGCTGGCCCTGGCCGTGTTGGTGCTTGTCGCCTGCGTCGTGCCCATGGCCTTGTCGGCGAACTGGTCAGAGCTGAACACCGCGCCAGACGAAGCCGCACATTATGTGACCGCGTTGATGATCCGCAGCTACGTCACGGAGGGCCTGGGCTCGAACCCTCGGGAATTTGCCGAGCAGTATTACGTGAAGTATCCGAAGGTCGCGTTCGGGATCTGGCCGCCGCTCTTTCACCTGTTGCTCGGTGGCTGGCTGCTCCTGACCGGTCCCTCGTTCGTGGCGGCGCTGGCCTTCGTGGCTCTGACGACCGTGCTCGTGGCGGTCGTGTTGTTTCAGGCAGGGAGGGAACTCCTCGGAATCCCGCTGGCTCTCGCGGGCGCTGTCTGGTTCGCGACCTTTCCCATCGTCCAGGCGCCGGCCACGTCAGTGATGGTGGACATGCTCTGCGCGCTGCTCATCCTGCAGGCCGCGTTCTCCTTCGGTCGCTACATGGACGCACCCAGCCGCGGCAGGGCACTGGTCTTCGCATGCGCGGCGGGTGCCGCACTGCTGACCAAGTACAACGCGTTCGCATTGGCACTGGTGCCACCGATTGCCGTAGTCGCCGGGCGGCAATGGTCCCTGCTTCGGCGCATGGATTTCTGGATCATGCCGGCGGCGGTCTTGATCGTTGCCGCGCCGTGGTATCTGACCCACCTGGACATGGTGCGATACGCGTCGCAGCCGCTGCCTCCCAGCGGCGCATGGCGCCCGGCGAGCCTGCAGAACTTCCTGATCCTGTCGATGCAGGTCGGAGTGTTGGGGATACCACTCGCCGCCCTCGGCATCAACGATTGTGTGCTGCAGAACAAAGGCAGGAATGGTGTCTGGTGCTCGATGCTCGCGGTCCTGGTTGCGGTGTGGGCCTTCCACTCGCTCCTGTATCCGATCATCGAGCCCCGCTATCTGCTCGCGCCCGCAGGTGTCCTGGCGTTATTCGGTGCGGCCGGCATCCAGGTCGTGGTCACGCACATGCTGCCTTCGACCTCGGTCGAGGTGTGGCACCGTGTGCGCGCCGGCGCGGCGGTGTTACTGCTGGTGGTGCTCGCGACCTGGGCGCCACGCCCAAGGCCGGCACGAGGTTTCGCCGAGGCCGCGTCGGTTGTCCTCGACGCAGATCTCCCGGCCGACACGACGACACTCGTGTCCTCCGATCCCATCGGCGAAGGCGCGTTCGTGTCGTACGTGGCGACCCACGCGGGCGAGGCCGATGGTGCGCTCGTGATCCGCGCGAGCAAGATTCTCGCCGTCGGGACCTGGATGGGGCTGAACTACGCGTCCCGGTACTCTGACGTCCAGAGCATCTCCCGTGTTCTGGATCGCGCCCGCGTGCAGTTCGTGGTCGTGGACGACCTGGCCACGGAACCACATCATCTCCTGCTGGAACGGACGGTGCGTACGTCACCGCAGTGGCGGCTCGCGCGAAGCGTGAAGGTCGAGCATTCATCTGCCGTCCGGATCTACGAGCGCACGCAGCCCCTGCCGCCAGGCAAGCCGGAGTTCGAACTCGATACGCACTACTCCTTGGGACGCAACATTCGGCGCTGAACCAGGCCCTGCGCGGCCGACGATCTGCCAGCACGGCTGCGTGGACGCGCCGTGGAGAATCTCCGGTCCGACGTGGGACGCGCCGGCGACCCGTGCTAGCCTCGCTGGTGCAAATGGCTGTCGCCCAACGATTTGCCTGCAATCATCGAATCTCGGCCGATTCGGCACATGGCGTGCAGTGGTCACTGGCACCAGGAAAGGACTCCATGACGCTTTCACGCTCACTCGCCCTCCTCGTTACCGTGCTCCTGCCGCTGTCGGCCGCGTCGCCGCTGCTGGCGCAGGAGAAGGAGAAGCCCAAAGTCGCCATTCCGCAGGCCGGGGTGCCAGAGATCATGACGATCGAGGGCACGTTCGTGCGGGCTGCGTACAACAACGAGGGCTACGTGATCCTCGGCTACCAGCTCGCAAACCGATCGGTCGGCGAGGAGTGGCTCCTGCTGGAAGTCGGGATGACGGTGATGGACCGGGTGCCGAACTACACCATCACGCCAGCGCAGTTCTCGCTGACGATCCCGGGCGGACAGTCGATCCCGCTCCCGAGCGTCGAGGAGTACCGCAAGGGAGACACCCGGGCGCTGAAGAACCGGGAACGCGTCCAGCGTGACTCGATCAACTACTTCCCGCCCAGTGCAAGCCGCGCGTGCTCCATCGTGTTCTATCCCGACCTGGATCAGCGCGCGATGCCTCGCGACGAGATCGAGCTCAGTTCAACGCGCGCCTGCCTGGGCCGCCTGTACTTCAAGGTCCCTGGCGGCATCAAGTACGGCCAGTACTGGCTGGACGTGAAGTTCGAAAAGAGCGTGGTGCGCGTGCCGTTCCGCATCCTCACCGAGGACGAGGAGAAGCTGCTCTCGAAGAACTACAAGGACATCCGCAAGCAGGTGCAGGACGCCTTCAAGCCGAAGAAGAAGTGACTTGAAGGCCATCACTGTCGAACCGCTCGTCGCCGACACCGCCCGCTTCGAGGAGATTCCGGAGCCGGCGCTTCACGAAGGCTCGGTCCTCGTCGAGGCGATTGCCGTCGGCGTGTGCGGCACCGACGTGGAGATCGTCCACGGCGCCTACGGGTGGGCGCCCCGCGGCGAGAAACGGCTCGTGCTCGGTCACGAGTCCCTCGGGCGCGTCCTCGATCCCGGCCCGGGCGGCTCGCTCAAGGAAGGGGACCTGGTGGTCGGCATCGTCCGGCGCCCGGACCCCGTGCCGTGCCCGAACTGCGCCGTCGGCGAGTGGGACATGTGCCGCAACGGGCTGTACACCGAGCGCGGCATCAAGGAGATCCACGGTTTCATGTCCGAGCGCTGGCGCATCGAGCCGGAGTACGCGATGAAGGTCGCGCCCTCGCTCGGCATCCTCGGCGTCCTGCTGGAGCCGACCACCGTGGTGGTCAAGGCGTGGGAGCAGGTACTCGCGGTGGGACACCGCGCGTTCTGGCAGCCGGAGACGGCGCTCGTGACCGGGGCCGGGCCGATCGGCTTGCTGGCGGCGTTGATCGGCAAGCAGCATGGTCTCGAGGTCCACGTGCTCGATCGGTTCGAGACCGGGTCGAAGCCGGCTCTCGTGCGCGCGCTTGGCGCGACCTATCACACCGGTACGATCGCCGGGATCGGCTTCGAGCCCGACGTCATCGTCGAATGCACGGGCGCGTCCGAAGTGATCAGTCAGGCGTTGAGCAGCATCGCCGCCGGCGGCGTGGTCTGCCTCACCGGCGTCGGCAGCGGCGGTCGCGCCGTCTCGGCGCCGGGCATGGCCAGTCTCGCCGCCGCCGCGGTCCTGAAGAATAACGTCGTCGTCGGGACGGTGAACGCCAACAAGCGGCACTGGTACCGCGCCGGCCAGGTACTGGCGCACGCCGATCCCGGGTGGCTCGCGTCACTGATCACGCGCCGCGAGCCTGCAGACCGCTTCATGCACGCGCTCGAGCGGCAGCCGGACGACATCAAGACGATCGTGCAGTTTGCAGACGTCTGAGCGCCGATCCGGAGGCTGGCATAGCCGCAATGCCACCCCGGGAAGATGTAGCTGTCGACCTTCAGGTCGACACGCAGGTCGACACGCAGCGCGGCGATCGACCGCCGAGCTGAAGGTCCGCGGCTACGCGTTGGCGACAAGGTCGCTACTTGCGCGCTGACGACGTTGCACCCGCACCGCGGAACAACTGCGGAGCGAACTCGACGAGATAGCTGCGCCAGTTGATCCAGGTGTGCCCGCCATCGGTCTGGCGGAATACCGGTGAGAACCCCTGTTTCTCGAACAGGGCCACGGTCGCCTGCGTCGTCGTCAGCAGGAAGTCGTCCTTGCCGGTGGCGAACCACAGGAGGAGTCCCTTCTTGAGGGCCGGATCGGCGAGCTTGGCCGCGTGCATCTTCGTCCACTCCTCGGCGGTCGGACCCATGCGCGGGGCCGGGCCGGCGGGTGCGCCCGGTGGACGACGCATCAAGTCCGGAAAGCCACCAAGCAGGCCCGAACTGTAAACGCCGACGTACCCGTACTGTTCCAGGTTCGGGATGGCGACGGTGAGGGTCTGGCCGCCGCCCATCGAGAGGCCGGCGATGGCCGTGTTGGCCCGCCCCTTCATGACGCGGTAGTGCGACTCGATGTACGGCTTGACGTCCTTCGTGAAATCGTTGGCGAAGTCCTGCGTCCCCGTGCCGGCGGCCGCGGTGCCTGGCGCGCCACGCACGTGCCCGGCGGGCATCACCACGATCATCGGCGTCGCCTGCTTGCCGGCGATCAGCGTGTCGAGGATGAAGTTCGCGCGCCCGACCGACGTCCACGAGTCGTCGCTGTCGCCCGCGCCGTGCAGGAGATAGAACACCGGATAGGCCGCGGTGCTGGTCTCGTATCCGGGCGGCGTGTAGACGTGCATCCGCCGGAACTGGCCGAGCGCGGTGGACTTGTAGGTGACGCTGGCGACCGCGCCATGGGGCACATCGGCCGTGTCCCAGGGCTGGCCACCCGGCACGTGGACGACGCTCCACGTGTTCGTGTTCGACTCGCTCGTGGCCGGATTGCGCGGGTCGATGGTGGCCACGCCGTCGACGTTGAAGTTGTAGCGGTAGCTGCCGGGCACCGTCGCACTCAGCGTGACCTCCCAGATGCCTTCGCCACCCTTGGTCATCTGGGATGCGCCCTGTGCCAGGCCCTGGATGTCGCCCGCCGAGACTCGCACCGCCTGGGCGTTCGGCGCGTGGATGCGGAAGGTAATCCGCCCGTCCGTGGCCACTTCCGGCGACACGTATTGCGGCGGCCGCGGCGGGGCCGCGGGCGCCGGTTGTGGCGCGGTGGGCGTAGGGCGAGCCGTGTCCTGCGCATCGACGCGCGCCGAGGAAAGGCCACCGGCCAGGGCCACGGCCACCAAGAGCGCCACGAGTCGAGCCGCCGGCCGGGAAGAACCGCGTTGCATCATCACTGCCTCCTGAATGAGTCCGCGAGGGGTGCGCGGATGCTAGCAGGGAACCTGCGGCCCGGCAACGAAGCGGCCGTGCTGGGCATCCTGCATCGACTACCTGACACGTACCGCGCGTGGCGCGACGAGCTGTTCGATCTGCGCGACGTCGAACTCGGCGAGCAGGCCGAACGTGAACATCTCTGGCATCTGCTGGGCGCTGATGTTGCGGTCAAGCACCTCGCGCAGCGTGCGCCAGCTGTCGTGCACCTGCACACCGCTGATCGCATCGGGTTCGAGTGCCGCGGCGACGAGCGCGATCAGGCTCGTACGTGGTCCTCGCGCGACGATCTCCACCGGGGCGCCGTGGCGCGATTCCAGCCAGCGGGCCGTGGCCGTGACCTGGCCGACCTCGATTCCGAGCGGACGGTCCCCGAGCGCCGCGACGAGCAGGCCGAAGAGGAAGTCGCGCTGACCGAGCGCGGATTCGCCGAAGTACCACGGGTCGAGTGCGGCCACTCGACGCCCCTCGCCAAGCAACCGCCGCACATCGGCTCCCGCCTTGGCTCGCCCGGCGTCGTTGAGCAGGAGCGTTGTCGCGCTCGGCGTGGAAGGTGAGAGCTCTGTCACGGGCACCGTCCAGTTGTCGAGATGTACCTTCCAGAACGCGGCCTCGCCGATAGTGCCTGCGTGTTCGGCCCGCACGGCGAACGTGGGCGCCTTCACGAGTGCCTGGAGGCGCTCACGTCGCGGTGCCGTTGCTGGTGTCTGGCGCGCGGCGAGGATGCCGCGCGCGAGCGAGCGGAAGTCCGCGTTGTCGGCCGGGACGGGGATGGTCAGTGTCGCCAGGTCACGGAGGTCCGCGGTGACGTCGATCTCTCGCGGGTCGAAGTCGGCGCTGCCGCCGAGCAGGTTGGCGTGCAGGAAGCGGTAGAACGCCTCGCGGTTGTCCCGCTCGTAGTTGTGCCCCGTGTCGTAGTTGACGTAGTAGCCGAGCCGGTTGCCCGCTCCGAGCAGATCGAACACGGGCCGCGCCTGCTGCACGAGGTTGCCGAGGGCGTAGTCTCCCCTGTAGCAGCAGTTGTCCTTCGCGTTGTGCGTGAGCTGCAGCGCCCGTGGTGCCATCAGCGCGGAAAGGTGCGTGTAGTCGGCAATCGAGGCCAGGTCCGACGGCGTCTGCTCCGAGTCGCCGAGGTCCTTGTCTGGCCACTGCGCACGCGTGACGTAGCTCGAGAAACCGGCCACCGGATTTGCCAGCGCCACGCGCGTGTCGAGCGCGCTCAGGATGATCGTCTGCCAACCGCCACCCGAGAGTCCCGTGACGGCGACGCGTGCCGCATCCGCATTCGGGAGGCCGATGCCGAGGTCGAGGGTGCGCCGCAGCGACTCGTAGAACACAGCGAGTCCTGGCGTGCCCACGAGATCCAGCTGGTTCATCCTGTAGTGCTGCAGTCCCTCGGTTGCGAGCTGTGTCTGGCCGATCCACTCGACGTTGATCGCATACAGCCCCTTCTTCGCCAGGTTGATGCAACGCGCCTGATGGTACGCGTTGGCCATCCCCGTCCCCTCGTGACCGTTGAAGTTGAGGACGACGGGAGTCGGCTTCGTGGGCGCGGGAACAGGCCCGTAGACCAGAGCGGGGACGTGCAGGCCGGGGACAGCTTCGAAGCGGATCTTGCGCACGCGATACCCGTCTGCCGCGATCTCGCCGAACGATTCGACGACGACTTTCTGCGTGCGCCACTCTCGCGCGGTGCCGCGGTACACGACCTCGTCGAGCAGTCGCTGCCGCAGCGTGCGCGCTTGCGCGGCCCACGCCGCGCGCGACGCCGGCACCTGCAGCACGGGTACCTGCGTGGCCGTCCACACCTGCGTGTCGATGCGGGTCTGCTCTGGAGCGAGGATGGGTCGCGACAGCGCCTCGTCCACGCCTGGCTGCTGGGCGGCGAGCGCCAGCGTGGAGAGGGTCAACACCAGGAGCAACGGCAGCGTCATGGGCTGCACTGTAGTCAATTTGAAGTTTGAGATTTCAAGTTTCACTTCGTCGTCCCAGTGGTGTCTGCGGCCGCCACCGCCTCGAGCTGTGCCTTCAGGACGCTCCAGAACGGGTTGGCGCGCAGGCGCGGGAGCGCGCCGAGCGGCAGGACGAGCGCGCCCTCCTCGCCGCGGACGGCCCATGAGCCGATCGACGGCACGCCGTTGGCGCCACTCCCGGGCATGTAGCCATACAGGGGATCGTCAGGCGGAAACGGCATCGACACGTGTCCGACCGATACGACATGTGCCGGCCAGCCGAGGCCGGGCACCGTGATCACGGGCTCGCGCTGCCCCGGTGCGTACTCGCGAGTCTCGATGTCGTCGCTGTCGCGCGTGCGGTTGGTGAGCAGCACAAGGGTGTGCGACCGCGTGCCGCTGGCAAAGCCGGTCGTGACTTCCTGCACCAGCGCGCCCGGACCCGGTCGTCGCACGAAGTCATACCGCTGGTGGCGGTTGACGTCGAACAGCACGAGCCGGTGCTGCGCGCCCTTCAGTCGCCCGAACACCGTGGTGGCCACGCCATGCGCCCCAGTGGTGGAGTCGACGGCGGACTGGAACGCGACGATCGACGGCAGCTGGGCAAGGCGTCCGGCCTGTTCGGCCTCCAGCAACTTCTTCTGGAGGTGCTGCGTTGCGTTGTACACCTGCCGGGTCGCGTTGACCGGGAACGAGACGAACTTGTACGGGTCGTACTCGGGCCCGATCGATTGCCAGTTCACCTTCTCGAACGAACGGATCGGCACCTTTGCAAAGAGATCGAGGATCGGCGTGAGTGCCGCGGCGGAGGGGAGTTCGACCGCCGCAGAGAAGAGCAGTACGCGTGTCGGCGCACGCAAGGACACGTCGGCGCCAGGAGCGATTGCGTCGAGTGCGTACGTCAGCGACAGGGTGCCGCCGGTCGAGTAGCCCGCCATGTAGAAGGGCAGGTTCTTCGGCAGGCGCGCGCTGATGTCGCGGGCGGCGACGTGCATGGCGGCCACCCAGTCCTCGTACTGCATGTGCACCATGCCAGAGGGCAGCGTGCCGTGCCCCGGCAGGCGGAGAATCGTGACCTCGAACCCGTTGGCGAGCAGCACGTCGGCGACGCTCTGCATCGAGTAGGGCGAATCGGACAGGCCGTGAATGAGGAGCGCGGCTCCACGCACCTGGGCGGGCGTGCGACGGCTGCTGCGGTTGTAGGGTTGCCCGGGAGCGAGACGGAGCGCCGGGCCGTTCGGGTCGTAGCGGCTGCCAAGGTAGTACGGCGCGTCGGTCGGCATCGTCGCGACCGCTGCCCGTTGTGCCTCGAACAGCTTCGCCTCGAGTGCCTGGTAGCCGGCGAAGTCCAGGCCAGCCTCGTCGCCGGCCGTGAACTCGCCGTTGAGCCGCGTGACGTGCCACGGGTCCACCGGCGGCAGCATCAGCAGGGCATAGGCGGCGAAGCCGGAGGTGACCGCCAACAGGACGAGCGCGGCAAGCATCGCGGCGCGCATGAGCCAGCGCCACGTGAAGCGCGAGAGTCCAAAGAGCAGGCGTTGGGCGAGCGGTGGCGGCGGCGATGGTGGCGTCGGCATCTGGTTGCAGTAACCTCCGCAGTATGGTGCCGTCGATCGACCCCCTGCGACTGGACGAAGGGAGAACCATGACTTTCCGTGTCCTCCTGCTCTTCGCGTGTGTGTGCTGGACCGCGGCGCCGGCCGTGGCGCACGCGCAGGCTGCGGCATCGGCCCGGCCCAACGTCGTCCTGATCATCACCGATGACATGGGCTGGGCGGACCTCGGCGCCTATGGCGCCAGCGACGTCCGTACGCCGAACATCGACAGCCTCGCGCGCGACGGCGTGCGGATGACGGACTTCTATTCCAACGGCCCGGTCTGCACTCCCACGCGGGCAGGCCTGATCTCCGGGCGCTATCAGCAGCGATACGGCATCCAGGCACCGCTGCCCACCGAGGGGATTCCCGGCGGAGACGTCGGTCTGCCGTCGCGCGGCCATTCGCTCCCGCAGTTGCTCTCGCAGCGCGGGTACGCGACGGCGCTCATCGGCAAGTGGCATCTCGGCTACCGCCAGGAGTTCAGCCCGGCCGCGCACGGCTTCGCGTACTTCTTCGGCCTGAAGAGCGGGTACCACGACTTCTATGCACACACCGCTGGCGACGGAAAGCCGGACCTGTGGGAGAACGATCGGCAGGTCGTCGTCGAGGGCTACACCACCGACCTGATCACGCAGCGGTCGGTGAAGTTCCTCGAGCAGCAGGCTGCGCGGCCGTTCTTCCTGGAGGTCGCCTACAACGCGCCGCACTGGCCGTATCAGCCGCCGGATCGGCCGTCGATGGCGCCGGGGAACGCGCGCCACGTGCGGCCGTGGGACGGAGAGACCAGCACGCGCGCCGACTACGTGGCGATGATCGAACGCGTCGATCGCGGCGTGGGGGAGGTCCTGCAGGCGCTCGAGCGGCTGGACCTCGCCAGGCGCACGATCGTCATCTTCACCAACGACAATGGCGGCGAGTGGCTGGCGAGCAACGGGCCGCTGTTGAACCGCAAGGGCAGCGTGTGGGAGGGTGGGATCCGCGTGCCGGCGATGATCCGCTGGCCCGGACGCATTCCTGCGGGCAAGGTATCCGGCCAGGTAGGCATCACGATGGACCTGACGGCGTCGATCCTCGCCGCGACGGGCACCACCGTGCCGGCCGACGCGCGACCGGATGGCATCGATATCTTCCCGATATTGGAGGGTCGCATTCCGGAGGTGCCGCGGACGCTGTTCTGGCGCACGGGAAACCCGACCAAGCAACAGTGGGCTGTCCGGAGTGGCGATTGGAAGCTGGTGCTCGATGCCTTGAGCCCGTTCGTCTTCAACGTGCGGACGGACCCGGGCGAGCGGCAGAACCTGACGAACCAGCGTCAGGACATCGCGCGCGAGTTGCGGCCGCTCCTGGACGCGTGGGAGAAGGACGTCGACGCGGAGTACAAGGCGTCGTCTGCGGCGCGGGCATCGTCGCCGGTGAAATGAGGACGCTCGTCCGTCGGCGGTCTTGGTAATGAGCGCGGGACGGACGTAGCCATCGGACTGCAACGAATCTCGCGGGCACGCCCGCCGAGCGCCCGCGAGCGGCAATGCTGGAATGCCGCAATGCGGAAATGTCGAGAACGCTTGCCAGGTTCGTTGGGGCCGGTGGCGCGCTCGCCACGGACCACTTGTCCGACGGTGAGCGGCAGAACACGGGAGACGCGGTGCGCGAATGACGGCGCAGCCGGGGCCGACGACGCCGCGGTCGAGGCGTTGCGTCGGGCCAAGGGCGAGGGTGGTAAACTGGCGGGCGGTCGTGACGCTGCCTCGCCCCGGTGGGTGTGGCGGATCTCCGGGGCCCCCCGGAGCGAGTCGGCCATCAGTGCGCCCGTAGCTCAGCTGGATAGAGCGTTGGCCTCCGGAGCCAAAGGTCGTAGGTTCGAACCCTACCGGGCGTACCAACTCCCTTAAAATCAACTACTTAGCGCAGCTCGACGGCGTCGTTTGGAGGGCGCTGCCGGCGCACCGCGTGACCGTCCGTCGCCTGCCCTGAAAAAGACAAGTCTCTATTTCGCAAGCAGTTCCGGAGACTAAGGCCGGAGCCGCGCCCATTGGCTTCTTGCGCCAAACGGTCGAAGATCATTGTCACTGCGAAGAGCCATGCTCCAGAACCGCAAGTCTCGTTTCGTCAACAACTTGCGGGTCCGCGAACGGGCGTTTTGCGTGGTGGACGCACGAGGCCCGCCGCCTTGGTTGACAAATAATGGACAAATCGCCGCGACTCGAGGCTCCCCTTGACGCGCTCCGCTAGCATCGACAACTCGTCTTCCGCGTGCGGATCCCGGGAGACGGGCGGCAGAAGCCAGTCACGAGGAGATCCTCGAAGATTTCTCGTGCCTCAAAGACGAGGCTTTCGATGCGTCCGCTCCTTCGCGGCGCTCAAAACGGTCAACCGATCACGAGAAGCAGTGCGCGGTTCCGGTTCGACGGCGTGTCGCGCGCCGCTCTTCGTGGCATGGTCTGGGGTGACGCGCGGCGAGATCCACGCCATCGACGACATGGTGACCTCGCCGGCCTACCGTCACGTGCCGACCCGGACGCTGGCAGTCTTCGCCCAGCGGCGTGGCATTGTCTGTGCCTCCCCCTCGACCTGGTACCGCCTCGTGCGGACACCGGATGGAGGCGTCCTCGTCTCCGCTTACATCCGACCAAGCCGAAGGTGGGTCTGCGGACGACGCGCCCGAACGAGGTGTGGCACATCGACCCCACCGTCATCCGGCTGCGTGACGGCAGCCGTGCGTATCTGCATGCCGTGATCGACAACTTCTCGCGGCGAATTCTGGCGTGGCACGTCGCCGGTGCGTTCGCGGCCGGCAACAGCGTGACTGAACTCCTCGCCGCCAGTGAGGGCGCAGCCGCGAGCGCGCGACACGCGCAGGTGGTCGTGCCGCCGACCAGAACGGCAAGGGTGTCGCGACATGGACCACGCTCGAGTGTGCGCGACCGCGCGATCACCGACGCGCTCGGGCGGCGGCAGCAATGGCAGAAGGCGTCGGGCTATCATCGGCAGGCCCGCGTAGAGAACGCCTTCTTCCGCTACAAGTCCATCATCGTCGATGGCCTTCGCGCTCGTAGTCGACATGGCCGGGACGTCGAGGCGAGCCTTGCCTGTCGTGTCCTGAATCGGATGACCGCGCTTGGCAGGCCGGAGTCGATTGCGATCAGTCAGTGACGAAGCCGGCGTGGGGCGAACTGCGAGTCCAGTGTCGAGTCATGCACCAACGCCGCGACTTGCCGGAACTTCCGGAGCGACGCGCGCTGGCGGTCGCTTGCTGGTTCTTTGCAGCCTGTGTATAAGTGTCCCGAAACTGCCCGCTCGATTCGAGGAGATTGTCATGCACGCCCCTCTCCGCCGCCGCGAGTTCTTCAAGGCATCCAGCGCGGCGGCGGTTGGCATCGCGCTGCCCGAGGCGCCAGCTGCCGCGCAGGGCGTCGCCAAGTCGCCCGAGAACTTCCATCTGGTCGGCGCCCCGGTGCTTCAAGGGGTCAGTGAGTCCAGCGCGGCCATCGTCTGGGCGGTCAACGACACGAGCACCGGCTGGGTGGAGTACGGCACGACGGAGGCGCTCGGTCAGAAGGCGCAGGCCGGCGATTGCGGCCTGATGGCGCTCGATCCGATCGTCCACAAGGTGCGGCTGACGGGACTCGCCCCGGCGACGAAGTATTTCTACCGGGTCTATGCCGCGCCGATCGCCTTCCTCGGTCCGTACGACATCAGGCGAGGCCGACCGTTTGCCAGCCCGATCTACTCGTTCACTACCCTCGACACCGGTCGTGGTGCCGAGACCACGTTCTCGGTCATCAACGACACGCACGAGACGAAGGAGACACTGACGCCCCTGTTGGGCCGGTTGAAGGCCGAGCCGACGGCGATGACGTTCTGGAACGGCGACATGTTCGACGACATCCGATCGGAATCGCACCTGGCCGAGCAACTGCTCGTGCCAGCCGGGCTCGCGTATGCGACCGAGTCACCGGTCTATTTCACGCGCGGCAATCACGACGTCCGTGGTGCTGGCGCCCGCCATCTCTCGAAGTTCGTCGACACGCCGAACGGCCTGCCGTACTACTCCTTCCGTCAGGGGCCGGTTGCCTTCATCTGTCTGGACACGGGCGAGGACAAGCCCGACGACCACCCGGTCTACGCCGGCCTGTCCGACTTTGCGGCCTACCGTCTCGAGCAACGCGGCTGGCTGGCCAAAGAACTGGCCAGGGACCACATCCGCACCGCGTCGTTTCGCGTCGTTGTCGCGCACATTCCCATGTACGAGGCGGCCGGGCGCACGCGCCAGCGCCCCGTCGATCCATATGGCGGCACGGGCGTTGGTGGCGGCGCCGACGCTCGCGCGAAATGGCACGACCTGCTCGTCAAGGCCGGCATCGACCTCATCATCGCCGGCCATACGCATCGCTACGCATTTCTCGAGGCCGATGCCACGCGGCCCTTCGCCCAACTGACGGGCGGCGGGCCGCGTCCCGAAGCGGCCACGTTGATCCAGGGCAGAGCGACCACGAACGAACTGGTCGTCATGATGACCAAGCTCGACGGCACGTCGATCGGCCGCTACACCTTCAACCGCCGCACCTAGGCGTCGAGACCACAGGCGAACACACCCCGTCTCGATTTGCGCGGCTTCACGCGGGAGGAACGCCATGACAATAGCGACTTCACGGACAGGGCGAACCACATTTGCACGGGCGATCACGCTCGTCGCACTCGCGCTCCTCGGGTGGGGAGCCCCTGTCGACGAGTCGCGCGCGCAGACGCTCTACGGGTCGGTGGTCGGCGCCGTGACCGATAACTCGGGCGGCGCCCTGCCGACCGCATCGGTCGTCCTGACCAACGTCGAGACCAACCATGTGCTCGAGGCGCTCGCCAACGATGGCGGGGGATTCACGTTCGCCAATGTCCTGCCGGGCACTTACACGTTGAAGGTCACGTTCCAGGGGTTCCGCGAGTTCCTGCAGACGGGCATCGCCGTCTCGGCCGGCAACGTCACGCGCGTCGACGTCGGCATGCAGCTCGGTGAGCTATCCGAGTCGATCACTGTCGCCTCGCCGGCGACGGTGCTGCAGACCGACAAGGGCGACGTGCGTGTCGAGCTCAAGTCCAGGGAGATCACCACGCTGCCGCTGGCGGCCTACCGCAACTACCAGTCGCTGATGAACCTCGTGCCCGGTGCCACGCCGCCGGTGGGCGCCAACACCAACGACACGCCGGGCAAGTCGCTGCGCTCGGTGGTCAATGGCACCAACTCCAACAACAACGGCACCAAGCTCGATGGCCAGGTCAACATGAACGTCTGGTTGACGCATCACCTGGCGTACGTGCCTCCCGCCGAGACCATCGAGAGCGTCAATATCTCCACGGCCAGCTTCGAAGCCGACCAGGGCATGGCCGGCGGCATGGCCGTGACAGTCATCACCAAGTCGGGCACCAACGAGCTGCGCGGCTCGGCGTTCGGCTTCTATGGGGCCGACGAGCTGAACGCCAGGGCCTACTTCGCGCCGGCGAAGACCGACTCGCGGCGGACCACGGTCGGCGCCACCGCCGGCGGGCCGATCAAGAAGAATCGCCTCTTCTACTTCGGGTCGTGGGAAGGCATGTACGAGCTCGATTCGAACTTCCAGTTCTTCAACGTGCCAACCGCACGGATGCGCGCCGGCGACTTCAGCGAGATCGGCGCACAGGTCATCTACGACCCGGCGACCGGCGCGGCCAACGGCGCCGGGCGCCTGCCGTTTGCTGGCAATGCCATTCCCGCCAGTCGCCTCAGCCAGACGGCGCTGGACGTCCAGGAGTACTACCCGCTGCCGAATCTGCCCGGCATCAACCGCAACTACCAGCAGCCTTTCGAGTTCAACCTCGATCGCGACAACTACGATCTGAAGATCAACTGGAACCGGGCCGCCGCGCACCAGGTGTGGGGCAAGTTGAGTGTGCTCGACGCGCGCAGCGCCAACCTCCAGCGCTTCGGCTTCGAGGGCAAGGGCATCGGCAGGACGCGGTCCTATCTGTTCACCCTCGGACACACGTGGACGCTCACACCGACCACCGTCCTCGACGGCACGGTGGGGCTGACGCGGTATGACCAGGACTTCCGTCCGCCGGACTACGGGGTCAACTATGGCCTCGACGTCCTCGGCCTCCCCGGCACCAACGGCCCCGACCCTCGACAGAGCGGCTTCCCATGGTTTGCCACGGGGCTGTCAACCATCGGCGAGGAGCGCTCGTGGTATCCGATGACGCGACACGATGGCAGTTTCTCGCTGGCGTCCAACGTCACGAGCATCCGTGGCAGCCACGAGCTGCGTTTCGGCGGTGAGCTGGCCCGCCACCATCTGAATCACTGGCAGCCCGAGGTCGGCTACGGCCCACGTGGCGGCTTCACCTTCGGCGGTGGCGTGACGGCACTGCGCGGCGGCCCGCAGGCACCCAATCTCTACAACCAGTACGCCGCCTTCCTGCTCGGCCTGACCAGCAACGTCGGCAAGAGCCTGCAGTACGAGCTGATGACCACGCGCGAATGGCAGATGGGGCTGTATCTGCGCGACCGGTGGCAGGTCAACTCGAAGCTCACGGTCAGCGCGGGCCTGCGGTGGGAATACTACCCGCTCATGACGCGGGCGGACCGCGGCATCGAGCTGCTCGATCTGTCGACGATGGACGTGCTGCTCGGCGGCGTCGGCGGCAACCCCGAAGATCTCGGCATCGAGACGAGCAAGGGACTGTTCGCGCCGCGCGTCGGCGTCGCCTACCGGCTCGACGACCGCAACGTCCTGCGCGCCGGCTATGGGCTCACCTACAACCCGCAGCCGTTCGCCCGCCCGCTGCGCGGCTTCTTCCCGCTGACGATCGCCGCCAACTTCGTCAGCGCGGACTCCTTCATGCCTTACGGTCACCTCGAGGACGGCATTCCGCCAGTCGACGGCCCGGATCTCTCGAGCGGACGCGTGCCGCTGCCACCCACCGTGACCATGCGCTCGCCGGATCCCGACAACGTCGATCGCGGCCACATCCAGTCGTGGAACGTCGCCTACGAGCGGCAGTTGCCCTTCGACGTGTCGGTGTCGACGGCCTACGTCGGCACCAAGACCACCGACGGCTACGCGTATGTCAACATCAACGCCGGCGAGCCGGGTCTCGGCGCGGCTGGTCAGCCGCTGTTTGCCAGCGTCGGGCGCCCGGCCGCGACCGAGTGGTTCGGCGCCTTCACGCGCGCCAACTATCACGCGCTGCAGGTCGCTATCAACCGCCAGTACAAGAGCGGGCTGCTGGTCAAGGGCGCCTATACCTACTCCAAGGCGATGAACGAGGCCGACGACGATGGGTGGGCGGCGCTGTCGTTCAACGCGCCCTCGCAGCTGGCGCGCAACTACGCGCGGGCCGGGTTCGACCGCACGCACATGTTCCAGGTCGGTTTCGTCTACGAACTGCCCTTCGCCCGGCAGAGCACCGGCCTGGTCGGCGCCCTGGCCCGCGGCTGGCAGGTCAATGGCATCTACTCGACCTACTCGGGCACGCCGTTCACGGTCACCGCGGCGGCGGCGTCGTTGAACGCGCCAGGCAACACGCAGACGGCCGATCAGATCGGCGAGATCGTGAAGCTCGGCGACATCGGCCCGGGAACGCCCTTCTTCGACCCCACGGCGTGGCGTCCGATAACCGAGGCCCGTTATGGCAACTCCGGCCGCAACAGCGTGCGCGGACCAGGGCAGTGGAATCTCGACTTGTCGGTCTTCCGCGGCTTCACGATGGGCCGCTATCGCATCGAAGCCAGGGCCGAGGCGTTCAACCTGACCAATACACCGAAGTTCGGCAACCCGAACGCCAACGTGTCGGGGGCAAACTTCATGGCCATCACGAGCGCAAGCGGTGAGCGTAACGTGCGGCTGGGCCTGCGGTTCCAGTTCTGACGGTCGAGAGTGATGTCGCGGGCGGCAGGTCAAAGGCCTGCCGTCGCGGCGCTGTAAGCGTAAGTAATAAATTAGTCGATGTGCGGCGCTGCGTCGAATCGACCGACGCTCAGGGGCTGCTGGCTGCGGCCCGCGTAGGCACGTCGGTGAAACTTCAGCCATTCGGCGGCGAAATAGTCCGGAGCCGATGCTGGTGAATTGTAGCTTCCGGGCAGTTCGAGCGCTTCCGCCAGCAGGCGTGTGCGAACGAGTGCCGCATTGATCGCCCGGTGGAAGGCCACTGTCTCGGCGCCGTTGACAACGAGCGTCGGGAAGGTGAGCCCGCGGAGTGGCGGCGGGTCGCCCTGGTAGGCGCCGATCGTGTGCAACCCGCGGAGTGAGTTGCGGTAACGGACCCACTGATTCCAATGCGGCGCCTGGCTTGGCGATCGTCCGCCCGCGCAGTCGCCGAGCAGACAGCGGAATCGCTCCACATCCGCCTCGCTGACCGTCGAATTGCGCATCGAGTTCAGAAAGTCCTGGATGGCGCGTGCCCCGGCGTCGTCACGCCCGTGATTGGGCAACCTCCAGTGGCCGGGGGCTCGATGAGCGTGAGCGTTCGCACACGCCGAGGATGCTCCAGTGCGAACACGAGCCCGGTCACCCCTCCGTGCGACATGCGATGATGTCCGCAACCGCGACGTGCATCGAGTCCAACGATGCGCGCAGCGCATCCACCTCGGTCTGCAGTGCGTAGTCGACCGGCAGCGGTCGCCCTTCGAGCCCGTGCTGGACCGCGAGACTCTGCGCATTGATCACGCGATGCGACCTGGCGCGCAGGGAAGGTACGCCGCCCTATCCATCCGCGCCGAGGAGACCGCCGCCGAGCAGGACGACCGGCCTTCCAGAGCCGAGGACGCGTGTCTGTAGCCGCAGTTGCTCGTTCGCCGCGTTCGGTCCTGTGTAAGCGGTCGGCCGCAGTGTGGTCCATTCGCCGGTTGTTGCCCTCGTTGGCCTGTAAGATCCGCGGCCCGGAGGCGAGTTCTCTTGATAGAGCCTCCGGCCAAGTCTCGTCGTCGGACGCCAATGTGTGTTCGCCCGGCAGTGCCGGGTGAGGATGCCGGCCAGTACCCGTATCGACGCTTCCCGTCCGTGGAAAGCGTGATCACTCCCGCTGAAGCCCATTCATTGAAGCCGGGGGTCACGATGTCCTCTCACCAGTTCGTCAACCATCGCCACCGCGGCCACGTCCGACATGTGCGCCGCCATCGCGGACCGTCCGCGCTCGTCCGGTACTCCCTGCTTGCCCCACCGTCGCACCTCGCGCCCGAGGAAGCCGCCGCTCTGCTCCGCCTCCCACGCCGGGTGCTTCGCGCCGAGCACGAGTGGTTCGCGCTGGCCTCGGCGAGTTGACGGGGCAACCGCCGCTCGAACTGCTAGCGTAGCGGGGCGCTTGTCACCTCGCGGCTTGTGTGGAGGGTCGACGGCACAACTCTGCAGCCGCCTGACGCCCGCTTGGGCCACGCCCTGGCGTTGGTAGACAAATAGTTGACAAGCCGCACAGTGTCGACGGTCTTCCGGAGGCTCCGACTCCGCGTCAAGGACATCCTCGAAGAGTTTCCCTACCTCGATAGCGAGGACCTCGACGCGTGCTCACGTTCGCGGCGCTGTGAAGCCGTGGCCGCCATGCAACGGAATCTTCTCGTGGCTGGTGGTGAAGAACGCGGGCAGCTGGACGATCAGGGTCGTTCAGAACACCGCCAAGAGCTGAGTGCAAGGAATGGACGCGCGCCATCGCATCCAGGTCCCTCTGGCGAGGACACACAGCCATCGCGAGACGCCGGTCTGATCGAAGGTGCCTACCAGAAGCTTCCCGTTGGCCGCGCGAGAGTAGAAGCAAGCACGCACAAGCGCGATTACCGCGGGAAGACGGATTCGCCCCAGCTGCCGCCACGTCTCTGTCACCTTGTCGCGGCATGCGGCGCAGGCCACCGCATGGCATAGAAGCGCCTCGAGCTTCTCGACGGGCAGAGATCCCGCGAGATATTCCGCAATATCCGCGGTGGCGTCCTGGCATTCCATGATTGGTTTGCGCCTTCTGCCCGGCAGCATCCTCGTCAACGGCGACTTTCGGATCATCGCCGTCGGTGGACGCACTCCCTCATTCGCTGGTCGACCACATGCCAAGCACTCTGCCGCTGGCGACCTCGACCAGTTGAGCCATGCCCGTCTTCTGATCCGCCAGCAAGACCATAGTCGCGCCGACGGCGTGCGACACCTGCAGTAGGGCGGACCTCGACGTCACGTCACGGAGCAGTTGGCCTCGAAGCTTCGTGGCGACACTCGTGTGGTCGATGACGGCACAGCCGCCCGCATGCAGCAGTGCTTCCATCCAGGGTCTGGCGAAGGCCTCGTACCGTGAGTCGCCGTCGGCCAACACCAGAACCTTGGCATCGTCAGACAGTCGCGAGGTGGGCTGACCTTCCAAGCCGAAGCTGCACGTGCCAGGTGGAGCGACTACTCGTGCGAGTCTCCTCAGCCGCTTTGCGGCGACCACCTCCGGCGTCGGCGTAGGCGGAATCTTGATCCGCAGGTCGAGTTGCCAGCCGTTGCCGTGCGGATTGGGCTTCGCCGTGCCCCGCAGGAGGAGGACTTCCGTTTCTGCATCGGGCGCCTCGCCTCCATGGGCAAAACGTGCGTACCCCTCCGACGTCCCGTCGGGCGATATCAGGACGATGCCGTGCCACCAACCGCTGCCCAGGGCCGGAATGTTCAAGCCGATTCTCTGTTCGTTCGAGCGCGACGTCAGCCCGTGCACGCCCCGGACCTCGCTGATGCTGGCCCGGAATGGCGACTCCGGAGAGGCGGAGCCGTACTCGACCTGACCGCCGACGTCCATGCCTGCGTCGATGCGCCATGGCGGCGCCCCGAGACGACCGGTCGGGTCGCTCACGCTGATGCGCACGTCGTGGGTGACCGATTCCGTTCCACATGCTGCGGTCTGCACGACAACGGGAAACAACGCGAATCGCGCGAGCGCAATGAGGGCGCGAGCACGACGCTTCATGGGCGGCCGCGCTCCTTCGTCCGCGAGCGCGCCGGGATGCCGACCTTCGTCTCAAGTTGCAGCCCGGGTGCGTCGCGCCACTGACTCACTTCAATCGATAGCGCTTCAATGCTCTCGTCCGGCTCGACTTGTCCCCACAGGCAGAACAAGGCGCCACCGGTGCCGCTGAACCTGCCAGGTTCGTGATCGACACGCGCCAGCCAGTAGCCGTCCGTGCGCAGCGCCGGTAACACCAGTCCGAACACAACGCTTTGGTCCTCTACCAAGAGGTCCCGAATCCGCCACTCCTCAGGCCTGCCGCGGGTCAGCACCGCAAGCGGTCGGTCGGGTGCTGCGGATCCGACTGTGCGCATCGCACGGTCCCGATCGGGTCCGAAATACGGGTTGAACACGGCGAGCGTCCATGGCGGCGGTCCGAGTCGCCCGTCAGGATCGTCGAGTGAGACGACGAGGGCCGGCTTCGGACTCGAGCACCCGAGCGCGACAAACACTATTGCTCCCCCGAGAGCGATCCCGAGCCGACTCGCAAGCACGGCTCGATGGTAACGCGCCCGGAACATGGCGCACGAGCGGGGTTCACGCGTCACCCGGTGGATCGTCCTGACATGTCAGATTCGGCACCACTCGTGGCGACCCTCCGTGTCGCGCTCTGCCGTCCAGCCGCCGCTCGTGTTGTTGCCAGCGGCTGTGCCGTCGCCGGTCTAGGCGCAAGTTCCAAACAGTCCAGAAACGTCCCGGCATGTCACTGGCGCTGCCGCGACTGAAGGGCGCACGACCATGACCGAGTTGCCGAGTTGCATCGCCGCTGGAGCAGGGAGGCCAAGTACCAGCGTCTGCGGCCTGGCCTTGACCGGCTCGTGCAGCAGGTGCCGTCGAACGTCGTCTGCAAGCTGTGCGGCTGAGTCGTCGCGACGTGATGCCGACTGACGAAGGCGCGAGTCCAGGTTAAGCCATGCACCAACGCCCATCGACACCACCGTCATCCGCCGGCTAGAACGCGGATCAGGCGCATCGTCGCACCAGATAAGTTTCGCAACTGGTGCGTCCGTAAGGCTGCACAATGCCCGCCTCAGCCGTGGCCACATGGCACTGAATTAAGGTCGCGACTCTCGAACTCACTGCCGCCTGGTCTGATCTTGCATTGCCGGTGCCCCAAAATGACCTCAGCCAATGACGTTGACGCTCGCTGATGCGATTAGTCTCCGCACAGGGGCCTGTCATTCTTGCGCGAGTCGTGGCGACCGCTCGCGGAGCTCGTCAATCCGTTTAGATGCGTCGGCCTTAGAGAGGGTCGCGTCGAATTCTTCCCCCGTCTCCCGGCACAGTGTCTCCAGATAGGATCGCTGCGCGTCTGTCATCGGCTCGTCACCGGTCTTCCACTCGTCGGGATCGCGCTGAAGCGCCGGCTGGTCCGTATCATGGGATCCTTGGTTTCTCATGGGGCGAACAGGTTGCAAAACACACGCCAGTTCCTCAGTAAAGCGTCGATTGGTACCTCGGTTTGCGCGCCGGTCCCTCGGGACGGCATCCGCTACCGCGAGATTGTCGGCAGTGCTCGGGCCGAGAACCGCAAGCCTAGACAGGGTGCGCCTCGGCGCCTTCACGGTGTTGTGTCTGGCGATGAGCGTCATTGGCGCCTGTGTGCTCCGGCCAGGCATGAATGCGGACTGTGCATGGCCACCCGACCCGGTCAATGCGCTCGACCTCTCGAATACTGCAGATGTGCGGCACTTGGTAGTCGACGCGGAGTTGATCGACGAGTTGGTCGATCGCTACCGCGTCCACTCGACGGTCGATCAACGCCAATGCTCGACGCGCCTCGTCGCCGCGGTGGCGCGGGCGCACGGCGTACGCGTGGGTGACGTCGAGCAGGCGCGGCTGCGCGTGTTCGACCGAGGACTGAATCTCCCGGTCATCCTGCCCATGGTGGTGGTGTTCATCGGCAGCGCGGCGAGTCCTTCGATGGATCCAGGAGCGGTTTGCGGAAGACCCGCTGATGAGGGCCCTCAGCCTGAGCGTCGGGTCGATGGCGCTGAGCGGCTCCTTCGTGCTGTTGGGGGAGTTGTGGACGTCGGTGCTGCAGATGATTCGCGTGGGAA
Source organism: Luteitalea pratensis (assembly GCF_001618865.1). Lineage (GTDB taxonomy): Bacteria > Acidobacteriota > Vicinamibacteria > Vicinamibacterales > Vicinamibacteraceae > Luteitalea > Luteitalea pratensis. The sequence goes on along the minus strand of NZ_CP015136.1, from coordinate 6,062,349 downwards.
GTCACCACGTCGGCGGCCGCGTCGACAAGCTGCCATGGCTGCAGTATCAGCCACGGATCTTCGACCTTGGTCTCGTGTTGTTCTGGGTCATATAATCACTGCCGCGGCGGGGTGACCGTGGTCGCCATGGACCCAGCGCTGCTGAACGCTCGCCGTAGTAGCGCGGCCTCCATCCCGCCGTCCACGTCCAGGCGCAGCTCGAGCCCGAGCGGGTGCAGCGCTTACGACAGCATCACCGCGCGCGGGGCCTTCGAAGGCGCCACAGTTCCTCGTCGGCTGGAGCAGGCGCGTCGGGAGGGAGGCCCAGCATCAGCCGTGTGACCGCGCAATCGTGGCGAACACCACGCCGCTCCGCCCGTCCGCCGAAGTGAAATCGAGCTGCAGCTGTGTACCGTCCTCGCGCATGAGGATCATGCCGGCGGTTTCCGATGGGTCGTTCTGCCAATCCGACACCAAGGTTCGATTGAGCGGCCTCAGCTCGACTACCCCCAAGGTGAAGTCGATTGGGTCTGCAGTGCCTCCGGGGCGATGGCTGCCTGCCGACACCCGGTAGAGCGTCTCGGCGAGCTCGTCTCCATTCCGGAGGAGAACAGTGCCCACTCCTTCAAATGGTTCAGGAATCATTTACGTCTCCAGTGCAGCAGGATCGCCAGCCCAAGGTCGCCAGCGTATCGAAGGCTTCCACGGTGCCGAGCATGGCCTCGGACGCGCGGGCATGACCCTTGATCGCATCAAGCTCGAACTGCAGGCGCACCCCTTGGCCCACGATCAACGTGCAGGCCGCCCGCTGGCCAGCCGGCGACTGGACGCACCACAGCAGGTGTGTCCCAGTTGCAGTAATGTCATCGTTTTCGCCCCAAGGGCGCGTGCAATCCACGGCCTTGCTGTGATCCCCTTCTCGCAGGCTGCCTTCCGCACCGCCATCACTACCGGCGTCTCCTCGCCTCAAGCCCCTGGCGCACAACCAACGCGGCGACCCATAACCGTTGGTAGTGGCGTCGTTCGAATACTTCCCACACACTTCTGACAGCTCAGCTGCGGCTCCCCGCACGCCGCGAGCGCAGAAGACCAATGTCGGAACGCAAGAGCCGAAGATGGACCGCGGATGAACTGTCACTGCTGCGTAGGCTCGTGTTCGACGAGAAACCGCTGAGCGCGAATGCCGCCGTGCTGAACCGCACCGTGTTGGCCGTTCGCACGAAGGCCGCGCATGAACGGCTCAAGGTTCGAGACGATAGCTCGCCCGGTCCCCAAGGCAGCGGCGGCGATCGATGAGCGACGGTCCTTCTTCCCCAACGCCCGGGCCCGGCGACTACGTCGTCCTCTACCAACCTCAAAGTCCGAATGGCAATCCTCGTCTCTCGTTGATCCGGCTGTCGAATGGCGGCACTCATAAACTGATCCGCGCCACGTTCGAGTCGGCCGTGGAGGCCGGCCCTCGCTTTGAGCAGCAGGCCCGGATGATGGCAGCCGCCGCCGGTACGCGCAGCTTCCGCTGCGTTGACGGCGTGTACACGCTGCTGGACGATACAGTCGACGAGCACGACGCCTAGTAGGCCGGCTGGTCTACGCACACCGACGTGCCGGTCCCGAACGTTGTGTGGGTTCACGGGATTAGGCTTTCTGTCGGCAGGTTCTTCGCTGTCGCTTTACCCAGCACAGCCCCCACGATGCCGATCCCGACACCGAGCGCGACAACCTTCAGCGGCACGTCGACGAACGCCTCGTCGAGACCGCCGCTCCGCCGCCACTCGTCAAGCGTGGCAGCAGCTCACCAGAGCGGCTGACAACCATGGCGAGCGCACGCCGCTTCAGGAAGGCTGGCGACGATAAACGGACGTGCCGCTCACCGTATCGCCGTTCGGTGCAGTGGCCTTGCTCGTCACCACGAGCGTCAGCCCGTCTTCAGACACCTCCGTGCTCATCTCGCTGACGGCAACGCCGCCCTTCTTCAAGATGAGCGCGCTCGACCGCCGTTGGCGTCGCGTGGTCGCGACGCTGTCGATGAACGTAGCCGGAGTCACCGGCGTTTCGCTGCCCGACCGTCCGGCCACGAATCCCCACGGCTGCTGGGGCCGGCCGTCGAACGTATCCCGGATCTCGAACCTCAGCGTTTCTGATCCCGACGGTGTAATCGTCAAGGTGGAGGCGCTCGGCATCCCGCCTGTGGACGTAGACGCCGAGACATCAAGGACCCATACGCCGACGAGCGGGTCCGCTATCTGAGCGGCGACCAGCTCTTGTGCCAACAGCGCGAGGAGCACCGTGCAGACGCGTCTACGGTTCATCTGTCCTCCTGGAACAAGGTCTCTCCTGCTTGCCGCTAAAGTCCGAAAATCGGTTGGTTCACGTCCGGGGCACCGCCCAAACGCCGAATGCCTGTTCGACACCAGCGCGAGACCTGTCGTTCCACATTGGCACTGAACGGCGGCTCAGAGCGCGAAGAATAAGCGCCAAACCTGCCGTCTCAGCCCTTCACTACCGGGACAAGCACTCGCCTCCGCAGCCCTGCGGGGTGCATGCCGGCGAAAAGGCAGCGCGAGGACTGCTGATGAGGCGCATGAGTCTTTGCCGAGACCCGGCGCACCCCTCCACGACCTTGCCCTGTGGAACGCACGTTCGCCGCCACGGTCTCGAGTCTTGGGGACGAAGCCGCGGTCACGAACCGTCCCGGCGCGCGCGCCGGTCACCGTGGGATTGGAACGAAAATTGATGGAAACATGTCGTCGGGCACCCGAAATCGCTGTGGAGGTCCTGTCGATGAAGATTGCTCAGATCGCTCCGCTTACGGAAAGTTGCCCGCCGCGGCTGTATGGTGGAACCGAGCGAATCGTCGCATATCTGACCGACGAGCTCGTACGGCAGGGTCATGAAGTCACACTGTTCGCCAGCGGCGATTCGACCACCCTCGCCAGGCTCGTGCCCTGCTGCAAAACCGCGCTGCGGCTCAACCCTGTCGCGGCCGATCCGCTCCCCTATCACGTGATGTTGCTCGATGAGGTGCGGCGCCGTGCGCACACCTTTGACGTGCTGCACTTTCACATAGACTTGCTCCACTACCCGCTGATGCACGGCTTTGCCGGCCACGGTGTGACGACACTGCACGGCAGGCTCGACTTGACTGACCTGAAGCCGTTCTACAGAGCCTTTCCCGATTTTCCACTCGTCTCCGTCTCCGATGCGCAACGCCAGCCGATGCCGCCGGTAAACTGGGCCGGTACCGTCCATCACGGCCTGCCACGGGACCTGTTGCCCTTCAGCGCTCAGCCGAGCGGCGGATATCTCGCGTTCCTCGGTCGCATCTCGGCCGAGAAGCGACCGGACCTTGCCATCGAGATCGCGACGGCCGCCGGCCTACCACTCAAGATCGCCGCAAAAATCGACAACGTCGACCGTGCGTATTGGGACGCAGTAATCGGACCGATGATCGCTGCGCATCCCGACGTCGAGTTCATCGGCGAGATCGACGAACTCCAGAAAGCCGCGTTCCTCGGCCAAGCCCGTGCGCTGCTCTTCCCAATCGACTGGCCCGAGCCCTTCGGCCTCGTTTTGATCGAGGCCATGGCCTGCGGCACACCGGTCGTGGCCTTCCCGCACGGGTCGGTGCCAGAAGTCATCGAGCACGGCGTGACTGGCTTCGTGGTGCGCGACGTCGCCGAAGCTGTCGAGGCCATCGGCCAGCTCCATCATCTGAACCGTGCGGCGGTGCGCGCCGTCTTCGAGGCCCGTTTCACCACGGCCCGCATGGCGCGTGATTATGTCCGGATCTACCGCGTCCTGTCGGGACGCTGTACCGGTGCCACCGGCATGGTGTCGTGCGCGCCCGCCACGACGCACGGCATCCAGGTGGCCGAGTAACCCAAGGGGGACCGATGCCCACAGGGAATGGCGAGACCCTCGTGTCCCCGCCAGGCGACGACCCGGTCGAGCCGTTCTTCATCCCAGCCACTGACTCCCTGCAGGAGCAGCGGCTGCGGACGCTGAAGCACGGCGACACGTTCGCGGTGTTCGAGCGCAGCGGCGACGTGCTCTCGGGAGTCGGCAGCCCGGAAGGCGTGTTTCACCGAGACACGCGCTACCTCTCGCACGTGCATCTCCTGATTGCCGGGGCGCGGCCCATCCTGCTGTCGTCGACGGTGCGCGACGACAACGCCACGCTGTCCTGCGATCTCACCAACCCCGATGTATTTGACGCCGACGGACAGCTCCTGCTCGAACACGATCTCCTGCACATCCGCCGCTCGCGGTTCCTCTGGAATGCGACGTGCTACGAGCGACTCGTGCTGCGCAACTTCGACGGTCAGCAACGGCAGGTGACCCTGGAGCTCGCCTTTGCCGCTGACTTCGCCGACCTCTTCGAAGTCCGTGGAGCGAAGCGCGCGCGTCGCGGCACGAAGCTTCCTCCCAACGTCGGCCGTGACCGTGTGGTGCTGGCGTATCGAGGTCTGGACGGTCGCGAGAGGGTCACCACGTTGGGCTTCACGCCGGCTCCAGATCGTCTGACCGCCGAGCGCGCGCTGTTCACGCTGGAGCTCAAGCCCAGGGAAGCACATTCGTTGTATCTGGAGGTGGCGTGCGGCACGGAGCACAGCTGGCTGACGCCGGGACGGGCCTTTTTCGGCGCGCTGCGCGAGGCGCGCCGCGCCCAGCGGATGTCCTTGTCGCGTGCGGCGTCGATTACGACGTCCAACGAGATCTTCAACGAGGCCGTGCAACGGTCGGTCTCCGATCTCAACATGCTCATTACCAACACGCCGGAGGGTCCGTTCCCGTATGCGGGAATCCCGTGGTTCAGCACGGTGTTCGGTCGCGACGCGCTGATCACGGCCATGGAGATGCTCTGGATGGATCCGGCGATCGCGCGTGGCGTGCTGAACCACCTGGCCGTGCACCAGGCGACGATCGTCGATCCGGCCGCCGACGCCGAGCCGGGCAAGATCCTGCACGAAGTCCGGCACGGCGAGATGGCAGAGCTCGGGGAGGTACCGTTCCGGCGCTACTACGGAAGCGTCGACGCCACGCCGCTGTTCGTGATGCTGGCGGGTGCCTACCTGGCACGGACCGGAGACCTGGGCACGGTGCGACGGCTCTGGCCGAGCGTCGAGGCGGCGCTCGCGTGGATCGAGCGGTACGGCGATCGGGACGAAGACGGCTTCGTCGAGTACGCCCGGCAGACGTCGGCAGGACTCGTCAACCAGGGCTGGAAGGACAGCCACGACTCGGTATTCCACGCCGACGGCACGCTCGCGCACGGCCCGATCGCGCTCGCGGAAGTCCAGGCTTACACGTACGGGGCATGGACGGCAGGGGCCACGATCGCCCGCCGACTTGGTCATGCCGACGACGCGGCCCGTCTCCAGATGCGTGCGGACGCGCTGCGCCGGGCGTTCGACCAGCACTTCTTCGTTCCAGAGCTCGGTACCTATGCACTCGCCCTTGACGGCGACAAGCGCCCGTGCCTGGTCCGTACGTCGAACGCGGGGCACGCGCTGTTTGCCGGTATCGCGTATCCGGAGCGGGCGGCATCGGTGGCCGCCACCCTCATGGCACCCGGCTCGTTCTGCGGCTGGGGCATACGCACGGTGACGGCGTCTGCGGCGCGTTATAACCCCATGAGCTATCACAACGGGTCGGTCTGGCCGCACGACAACGCGCTCATCGCCGCTGGGCTGGCGCGCTACGGCTTCAAGCATCACGCCGCGCGCATCTTCGAGGGACTCTTCGGGGTGTCGATCTACATCGACCTGCGCCGCCTGCCGGAGCTGTTCTGCGGCTTCCGGCGACAGCGGACACATGGTCCGACGCCATATCCGGTGGCGTGCACGCCGCAGGCGTGGGCCGCAGCCGCGCCGCTCTTCATGCTGCAGTCGTGCCTCGGGCTCGGCTTCGACGCCGACGCGCTGCGCATCACATTCGAGGAACCGGTCCTCCCGGCGTTCCTGGGCGAAGTGGTACTCCGCAATCTCGCACTGGCTGACACCGCTGTCGACATCGCCCTGCGCCGGTCGGGCCAGCAAGTCGTGGTCGACGCACTCGCGCGCCGCGGACCGATACGGGTGCTGACGACGACCTGAGTGCCTTAATTTTGAATACTTTAATGCGCTCGTCCCGACCCCGTCCGAACAGCCTGCGCGGGTTCGGGGGTGCATTAGGGGTGCGAGGGTGAAGGCCGCACCTCCGGCAGCCCGGTTGTCTCAGGTTGCCTGCTGACGTGCGCTTGCACCCAGTCTTCGAGATCTCGGCGGCGATAGACGACCCGCCTGGCGCCAGCCTTCACAAACGGCGGCCCATCAATCGCTGCTCGGAACCGCGCCGTGCGCGCCTTCTTGAGCCACGCCCGACTCAAACCCAGGTACTGCGCCGCCTCGGCTTCGCTCAGGGTGAACCGACGTCAGAGATCGGCGTTGGTGCATGGCTGCGGATCGTCATGTAGTGGGTCGGCCGTTGAAGCGGCTGGCATGTCGGGGCCCGCGGCGGCATGATCGTGCGATGAAGTCGCGGGTGCATCCCACGTACAAGACGCACTACCGGGTGGGGAATTGGCGGGCGTACGAGCGCGCCCTCGTCAGTCGGGGCGACGTGACGTTGTGGTTCCCGCCGGACCCAGGGCCGCGTGGGGCGTGCCACCGTCCGGTCGCCCTGGCGGGCAGCAGCGGTTCTCGGATCTGGCGATCGAGACCGCCCTGACCCTCCGACTCGTCTTCCACTCGCCCTTGCGCCAGACGGAGGGCTTCCTCCGGTCGATCCTGACCATGATGCGCGCCGGTCTCGTTGCCCCGGACCACACGACGCTTTCGCGACGGACTCAGTCGGTCGACGTCACGGCGCACAACCGCCCAGCGAAGGGACCGCTGCATCTGATCGTCGACAGCACAGGGCTGTCAGTTATCGGCGAAGGGGAGTGGGCCGCGGCGAAACACGGCGGGCGTGGCATACGAGGCTGGAGAAGCTCCATTTGGGTGTCGACCGTACCGGCGTGATCGTCGCGCATGTGCTCACTGCGGCGACGGTCGACGACGCGACCGTGGGTATCGATCTGATCGGGGCGGCGGTTGGCAACGTCGCCAGTGTCACGGCGGACACGGCCTACGACACGGTCGCCTTCTATGAGGCCGCGAGCGGGCGACACGCGCAGGTGGTCGTGCCGCCGACTAGGACGGCACGAGTGTCGCGCCGCGGACCGCGCTCGAGGGCTCGCGATCGCGTGATCAGCGACGTGGAAACGCTCGGGCGACGCGCATGGCAGAAGGCCTCGGGCTACCACCGACAGGCCCGCGTCGAGAACGCCTTCGGCCTTGGCGCCCGTAGTGGCAATGGCCGGAATGTCGAGGCGAGTGTCGCGTGCCGCATCCTGAACCAAATGACCGCGCTTGGCAGGCCAGAGTCGCACACGATCAGTCGTGACGAGACCGCGACTTGAGGGACCTGCGACGCGGTGTGAGCCATGCACCAACGCCTCGCGCCGCGGACCACGTTCGAGGGCTCGCGATTGCACGATCAGCGACGTGGAAACGCTCGGGCGGCGCGCATGGCAGAAGGCCTCGGGCTACCATCGGCAGGCCCGTGTCGAGAATGCCTTCTTCCGCTACAAGTCCATCATTGGCGATGGCCTTCGGGCTCGTAGTGGTGGTGGCAGGAACCTTGAGGCGAGCCTTGCGTGCCACGTTCTGAATCGGATGACCGCGCTTGGCAGGCCCGAGTCGTCTGCGATCGTCCGGTGACGAATCGTGGGTTGGGGGAGTGCATCTCCATATCGAGCCATGCACCAACGCCTCCTTGCGGTGCCAGTGACGAGAACTCGCGCAAGAAAGTCCAGAATGTTCGTGTACTCAGCTCCGCAAAAGTCCAGAATGTCTGTGCACAGCTCCGTTCATTTTGCTGCCCTGAGATACTCTTCTGACCAGATGAGCGAGTGGACCCGGTGTCGCTGACATCAGGGCATCGACTAGGCCCGTATGAGATCCTGACGCCGCTGGGCGCGGGCGGGATGGGCGAGGTCTACCGCGCCCGCGACTCTCGCCTCGATCGAGAAGTGGCCATCAAGGTCCTTCCGGCCGATCGCGTGGCCGACACCGCTCGACGATGGGCGTTCGTACAGGAAGCCAAGGCCGCCTCCGCGCTCAACCACCCGCACATCGTCACCATCCACGAAATCGAGTCGGTCGACGGGCTCGACTTCATCGTCATGGAGTACGTGCCGGGCCGGACGCTCGATGCGCTGATCCCGAAGAACGGGATGCCGGTACGCGAGCTGCTGCGCGTCGCCATTCCCATGGCCGACGCGCTTGCGGCGGCCCATGAACATGGGGTCGTGCACTGCGATCTCAAGCCAGCCAACGTCATCGTTTCGTCCAAGGGCGTCGTGAAGGTCTTGGACTTCGGCGTCGCGAAGCTCGTGGGCCATAACGTCGACGCCGAAGCGACCGGCACGGTCACAGTACCGCTGCAACCGGTTGGTGCCACTGCCGGCACACCGCCATACATGTCGCCCGAGCAGCTGTCGGGGGGCACGGTCGATGCGCGCAGCGACGTCTTCAGCTTCGGCACCGTGCTGTACGAGATGGCGACCGGCCATCGGGCGTTCCGCCGCCAATCTGTGTCGGCGACGGCTGCCGCCATCGTGCACGACGAGCCTGCAGCGCCACGCCAACTCACGCCGGCACTGCCGGATGACCTCGAGCGGATCATCCTGCGGTGCCTGAAGAAGGACCCGGCTCGGCGTTTCCAGCACGCATCGGATTTGAAGGTGGAGCTCGAGGAACTGAGAGACGAGACACAGGCGAAAGGGACCAGTAACGCCCCGCGCGCGCGCCGTCGGCACTTGGTGTTGGGAGCGATCGTCCTCGCAGTCGTCGGCATCGCCGCAACAGTCACGCTATGGGCCTTGCGCCCAGCTGCGTTTCCCGAGCCTACCCTGGTTCATCTGACGTCGGAGCGCTCGACAGAAGGTGGCAGCTTCTCGCCCGATGGTACCCAGGTCGCGTACGCGTCCGCCGGCGACGATGGGATCAATTGGGATATCCGATTAAAGGTCGTCGGCGAGGTCGAGTCTCGCCGACTCACCACCGATCCCGCGGCCGAAGGATACCCGTCTTGGTCGCGGGACGGCACCCAGATTGCCTTCTTGCGCTACAACTCCGGTACGACGAGAGGTCTCACGCACCTTGCCGTCGGCACCGTTCACCTGATCTCGCCCGTGGGCGGCCCCGACCGGCAGGTGTCAACCTTCCCGGCGAGGCTCCAGTTGTCCTGGTCACCGGATGGCCGCTGGCTGGCCGTATCGAAGGGACGCTCACCGAGCGGGCCGCCAGGGGGCATCTACCTCCTGTCGATCGCGAGCGGTGAGGCGCGCGCGATCACATTTCCCACGGCGCCGGCCTTCGATGTGTCCCCTGCCTTCTCGCCGGAGGGGCACGACCTCGCGTACGCATCGTGCGAAGGCGCGGAGGTCACGCCGGCCTGCGAAGTCCGAGTCGTCGCCCTTGACACCGGGTATCGTCCTCGCGGACCCACACGTGCCTTACCGAGCACGCGCAGGGGTTGGATCGGCGTCGCATGGACGCGCGATGGTCGCTCCATTGTCTACGGCGCCGGCGACCTGTCGCGCATCCGGGCGAATGGGACCACCCCTCCCGAGCCACTGAGATTGATGGCGAACGCGTGGTGGCCGTCGACCGCACTGGGCCGCCCGCGGCTCGCCTTCATGCAGCGGGTTGGCGATGCTGACCTCTACCATCTTGAGGAGGGTCGGCCTCCTGAACCGATCGTCCGGTCCAACGTCAACGATATTCAACCGCAATACTCACCAGATGGCCGTCGAATCGCGCTCGTCTCCGCAGGAGCCGGAGAGACTAAACGGGAGATCTGGCTGGCCGATGCCGACGGATCAAACCTCGTTCGGTTAACGCGAGGTCCGGGTCTTTCCCAAGGCTGGCCCGGCTGGTCCCCGGATGGCCGATCGATCGTGTTCGACTCGCGAGATCCGAACGGACATGTCGACATCTGGCTCATCGACGCCTCGGGGTCAGGGTTACGCCAGCTCACGAACCATTCCGGCGACGAGGTCCTGCCGAGTTTTTCGCGCGACGGCCGCTTCGTGTACTTCACCTCGAAACGAACGGGCCGCGACGAGGTCTGGCGTGTGCCGTCGGCCGGCGGCACGCAGGAGCAAGTGTCGCGCGATGGCGGCGTCTTCCCATTCGAGAGTTGGGACGGCCGGACGGTGTACTACCTTCGCGCCGTGGGCGATGCGCCTCTTGTCGGTCGAAGCGTCGAGGGCGGCGAGGAACACGTCGTGCTTCCGTGTGTCCAACAGTACGGCTACGCCGTCGGCCCGCGGGGCATTTTCTACACTGCGTGCGGAGGCGAGGATGCCGGTGCCTCACCGCGCCGCCATCTCCGGTACTGGGACGCGGTGACAAAGCGGCAGCGCTCAGTGGCCGACGTGGAAGCAGAGGTGGTCATGGGCCTCAGCGTCTCGCCCGATGGTAAGCATTTGCTATACGGTCGTCTTGAAGCGAGGTCAGATCTCATGATGATCGAGAACTTCCCCTGAGACTGTCGAGCCGTGATCCGTCCTATTCGTGGTCGCGCCCCGACGGCCGCACCGGCTGCGTCACGGTCGGCACCCCTCTGTCGGCCGCGTGAAAGACGAGGCGCTCGGTCGCGACCTGAATGTGGTCCCCATCGTAGAGGCTGACTCGCCCTCGGACCGGGCGGTCGCAGACCAGCGTCCCGTTCTTGCTGCCAAGATCCTCGAGTGACGCCACGCCGTGCTCGACCACGATCTGCACGTGCCGCCGCGAGACACCGGCCACATCGAGCCAGATAGTCGACGCGGGGTCGCGGCCGATGGTCGTGATCCCCTCCTGCAGTGGGATGCGCCGCGGCCCGGCCTCCAGCCAACAGGAGGCACGGGTCGCCGCTTTTGATGGCGTGCCTGCCTGCGACGGGTCTGCGAACGCGTAGCCGACGCGACGCGCGGTCCGCACGATCGCGCCCTGGTGATCGTCGTGCAGCGCGCGACGCAGTTCCTTCACCAGGCCCACGAGCGTAGCGTCCGACACAAACCTGTCTGGCCAGAGGCACACGTGAATCTCCGGCTTGGGCACGACGGCCGGCGCCCGTTCGATCAGCAAGGCCAGGAGGTCGAACGCTTTCGGCGTAAGGTGCACGTTCGCGCCGTCGCGCAGGAGCTGACGGCGGTCGGCGTGGAAGGTGAACGGACCGAATCGTCGGTCCGTTGCCAGGACGAGACACGCCGGCGCGGGCGCGACGCTGCGACGGCTGAAGTGTCGACCTGCGCCGAAATGATTGGCGTTGGCGCTCGACTCCGAAGCACCGAGCATCTCGCGGAGGGAGAAGGCCAGATCGCGAGCCGATTGGAATCGCTGGCCAGGCTTCTTCTCGAGACAGCGCCGGACGACCGCGTCGAGGCTCGCTGGAAACCTCTCGCCGGCCCCCGCCAGAGCCGGTGGGTCGTCTCGGAGAATGGCGGCCAGCGTTTCAGGAGCCGTCGCTCCCGGAAACGCAACGTGCCCTGACAACATCTCGTAGAGCACACACCCGAGCGAGAAGATGTCGGAACGCTGATCAGACGGTTCACCCTGCGCCTGCTCTGGCGACATGTACGCGACCGTACCAAGGACCATTCCCGGTTCGGTTACTCCGGGACGAGTGGAGCCGGCGGCTGGCACGTCAGTTCGAAAGGGATCGTGCTTTGCCAGACCGAAGTCGAGAACCTTGATATGCCCTTCACGCGTGACGAAGATGTTGGCTGGCTTCAGGTCACGATGCACGACCCCCCTGCCGTGGGCGGAGGCAAGCGCATCGGCGATTGAGCGCCAATTTCGAGAGCTCGCCTGCAGGAGAGGCCACTCGGAGCGATGCACTGGTTCAGCGACTCTCCCTCGAGAAGCTCCATGACGATAAAAGCCACGCCGTTCTCCGATCCGATATCGTGAAGCGCAACGATGTTCGGATGGGAAAGAGCGGCGACGGTCCGAGCCTCTCGCTGGAATCGGGCGAGCGCGTTCGAGTCATTGGTCCGACGTTCGGAGACGACCTTGATCGCGACGTCTCGGCCTAGTCGAGTGTCTCTCCCGCGATAGACCTCTCCCATACCGCCGCCGCCGAGCGGCGACAGAATTTCATACGCTCCGAGATGGGTCCCAGGTGTGAGGACCATAAGTGGAAGCTCTGGATCCGAAGCGAGTGCGTGCTAGCCGATGTCGGCCCGAAAGTTCAACCGCGCTAGTGTCACGGACCGCAGGTCACACCGTTGGTTGGCGTAGACCAATCGGCTGCGTGGAAGCCGCCGCTGCCATCACGATGAACGTCAACGTGATCGCACCAAGCGCGATGAGCGCACCATGGTCGATGTGTGTCGGTCGGTCAATCCTGCGGCCGTCAACGAACGTGCCGTTGCGGCTCTCCAGATCCTGAAGCACAGCCCCTTGGGAGCCGATCGCGATGCTTGCATGGCGGCGTGACACCGACGGATGGTCGACGTAGACACCAGCGTTCGGGTCGCGGCCGAACACTGTTTCGCCGGCCTCCAGGATGAACTCCTGTTGGCCTCGTTTGACCGAGTAGCTCGGAAAGACGCACTGCCATCGAGCCGGCGATCGGCCGTGGCAGACACTCGATTGCGCATGAAGAGTCGCGTCGCCTTCGACCGGAGCGATGAATCGATAGCCTTTGCCCACGACCGTTTCCACGAACCGAGGATGATCGGCATCATCGCCAAGGGTTCGCCGAATCTTGCGGACCGCCGTGTTGATTGCCGAATCGTACTCGACGTAAACGTCTGGGCCCCACAGCGTTGCCCGGAGTTCGCTCCGCAGCACCAGCGTGCCCGCCCGTTGCACCAGGAGAATCAGGACCTCCATCGGCAACTTCTCCAGCCGGAGAGGCCCGTCGGGACACCGTAAGGCGAAGGCGCCCAAATCCAGCTCGAACTCAGCGAATCTCAGGCAGTCAATCATTGTGTCGACGCGGATTATAGCGCTCGGGCTTCACAAAATCTTCAGAGAACCTCCAGATTGTGTCGATGGCGCCATGTCCTCCCGAACGCGATCATGCGACACAAACGGCCGATGCCTCCAGGCTGCGGGAGGCTTTCGAGCCCTACGGAGGTGTCACGATGTCTCGCTTCTATCAATTCGTATTCGGTGCCGTCCTGTCTGCAGCCGCCGTGGCCTGCGGAAGCGCCCCTGAGAGCCCCACGGCGCCGACGGCCACTCTGGCGGCACCAGTTGGCTCGATTCGCGCAATGGGGACTACGCATGGCCAGCGACTAACTGCGGTGATTGGCGTGGGGTCGGGCATCGTCAACGTAACGCCCACAGCCGCAGCCGATGGCAGCTTCAGCGCGCAGATCACCGTCAACGTGCACGACGCACCTCCCAACACCACGTTCTTTGTTCAGCGTGCGCCCGAAATTGGACGTCCAAACGGTGCCGATGGCGTCTGCCAGCGCGCGGCCGGTGCCGCTCCCTGGGGGCCGCCAGCACCGAACTTCGTGACGTTTCCAATGCCCGCGGCTGGACCACTGGTTAGCCTGCAGACCTCGGAGGGTGGGGCCGGGGCGGTCCACATCAGTTTTGAGGCACCGACGATTCTGGACGGAACTCAGTTCGATGTGATGTTTCGGCTCGTCGATGACCTGACAAATCCAAGAAGTGAATTGCGAACGGGGTGCTTCACCGTCACCGTGAAGTGATTTGAGGAACGGCGCGTTCGACACGGCGGCGTGCCCAGGCTCGCTGACGCCTGCCGCATACGGCACGCACGAAGTCGGCGAGAGCAGCCGCCGGGCCCGAACGAGATCCGCTACGGACGGCGGGGGCCGTCGGCTCGTACGCATCACTGTGCTCCGAGACCAACAGATCCAGGCCGCGCTCCCCGTCAGCGTCGCGACAATCCGGCGCACCGCGATGACAGGTGTCGCCCGCCGTTCCCGCCTCTACGAGAGAGGGAGGTGTCATGGCAGCCTTTTGGGTCAATGCTGATGAATGCCAGTCCAGTGAGCCTCGGCTCCTCGCAGAAAACCTCTGGGCCCACTACGAGACAGCCGGATTCCTGTATCCCGCAAAGCTGGCCATGCTGCGGCCGTTCAAGGCTGGCATTCTCGACCTGTGGCAGCGCCTGATCGAGGCTCCAGCCGACGTCTTTCAGGTGCACTACGCGAGACAGGACCTCGACAAACGCTTCGTCGCCGTTCAGGCGCGGGTCGAGAGGGACGCCTGCGGGCGCCGCTCAGAAAGTAGACCAGTCCGCCGCTCGGAAAATGATCCACCTGCGGGGCCTCATTCTACGCGGAGCGGGCCGGTAGGCCCGCCTGCCATGCCCTCATCGTGAGGGGTGGTCTTGTCCTTGACGGCCTGCGGGCGGCTTGGCCCCCGCTCTGAGGGGCCAGGCCGGCTGCAGGCCGTGCGCCGCGTCAGTCGGCGCTGGTCCGCCGTTTCTTCATGCGGTAGCTCTTGCCCTTGGTCGTGATCACCGTGGCGTGATGCGCCAGACGATCGAGCAGCGCGGTCGTCAGCTTCTCGTCGCCGGCAAAGACCGTGACCCACTCGGCAAACGCGAGGTTCGTGGTCACCACCGTCGCGCGCCGCTCATAGCGATCGGCGATCAGATTGAAGAGCAGTTCGCCGCCGACCCGATCAAACGGGACGAAGCCCAGTTCGTCGATGATCAGGACGTCCTGGGTGAGCAGGCGTCGCTGCAGCCGTGCGAGCTCGCGCGCATCACGCGCTTCGAGGAGCTGACGTACCAGATCGGCGGCGCGCGTAAAGAGCACGCGCCGCTTCTGCCGCGTCGCTTCGACGCCGAGCGCGATCGCGAGGTGCGTCTTGCCCGTGCCGATCGGGCCCGCGAGGATCAGGTTCTCGGGGCGCGTGACCCACTCCCCACGGGCGAGCGTGTGGATCTGCGCGGCGTGGACCCCCTCGGCCGTCGCAAAGTCAAAGGTCTCGAGCGTCTTGACCTCCGGGAAGCGGGCCTCGCGCAGCCGCTGGCGGATCACCGACTCGTGGCGCGAGGTGTGCTCGGCGTTGAGTACCTCGTGCAGGTAGTCCTCGTAGGGCCAGTGCGCGGCCTGCGCCTGACGCGCCAGCGCTTCAAAGCTGCGGGCCACGCCCGGGAGTTTGAGCGCGCGCGTGTGGCCGACGATCAGGTCGCGCGTGATCGCGGGCGTGCTCATGCCGCACCGTCCTGCAGCCAGCGGTCGTAGTCCGCGGCCACGCCGCTCGTGATCGCCACATCGCGGAGCGACGCCGGCACGGCCTCCGCGCCGAGCACCGGTGGCGCCTCCGCATGCACGGCCAGTCGGAGGGGCGTGCCGTCGCGCAGGGCACGCTCGAGTGCCGGCACGACGACGGCCGCACCGGCGGCGTGCAGATCGCCCAGGATCTTGGCGAGATGCCGGGCGGCGTCCCGCGGCGCATGCTGCGCCGTCAGGTTGGCCCACACCGCGGGGAAGGGATCGCCGAGATCGCGCACCAGATCGGGCGCGACCTGGCGGACCGCCTGCGGCTTGATCGCCAGTGCGGGCAGGTAGTGGCGATAGTCGATCGAGCGGCCGCCAAAGCGTTGCCGCGGATGGGAGATGCGCCGACCGTCGCGGCCGACGATGGTGACCGTCGTCGCGCCGACCCAGGCCGTCAAATCCAGCCCGGCCCACGCGCACGGCACCGAGTACCACGCGCCGTGGACCCGGGCCAGCGCGCGCGGCGCGATGCTCACGGGGACGGCCGCCTCGGCGACAAACGGCACATCGAGCGGACGCAGGAGGCGCTGCTCCTCGGCGGAGCGCACGCCGATGGTGGCCTCGGTGCCATGCCGGCGCGTGTCGCGGCGCGCATCGAGCTGCGCCAGCAGTTGCGTGTTGATCGCGTCGAGGGTGTCGCCCGCGGGAATTGGCGTCAGTGCCTGCAGCCGGATGTACTTGCCGCGCGATTCGACGCCGCCCTTGTCGTGGCCGACGCCCGGGCGACAGAAGCTCGGCTCGAAGAGATAGTGCGAGGCGAGCGCCGCAAAGCGGATCGTCAGGGCCCGCTCGCCGCCGGCGAGGATCCGGGCCACCGCCGGTTTGAGATTGTCGTACGCCACCCGCGTGGGCGCGCCGCCCAGATGGGCAAAGGCGCGCACGTGGCCGTCGAGAAAGCTGACCTGATCCTGGCGCTCGTAAATCCAGCCGAAGTCGCGGCCCGAGTACATCAGGCGCAGCACGAAGAGCCACGCCTTCTGGCGCCGGCCCGCCACATCGACCTGCACTTCAAAGAAGTCGACCTCCGCCAGCTCGCCCGGGCGATAGGTCAGCGGAATCAGCGGCTCGCGTCGCTGCCGCTTCCACTCCGCCACGGCCGCCTTGACTAGGGAGACGCCGACATCGTGACCTTCCGCCCGGAGCAGCTGGTGCAGCCGCGTGGCCGTCAGTCGCTGTTTGGGCGTGGTCCAGCGCGGCGCCTCCTCGAGCAGCGCGGCGATGCGCGGTGCGACCGCCGCGCTCACGGGCCGCGGTCGCGGCTGCGCCTCGTGCCGCACCGGCGCGGCCTGCGCCAGGTACTTCTTCACCGTCACCCGCGACAGCCCCAGCTCCCGCGCCACCGCTCGCTGCGATCGTCCCTCGACCAGCACCTTGTGCCGGACCACATGCACCTGATCCATCCTGAGCATCCTCTCCAGCGGACCCCGGCGCCGCGTACGCCGGCAAGTCCGCCCGTCAGACCCTCAGGTGGTCTACTTTCCGAGCGGCGAATGGATCACTTTCCGAGCGGCGCGCCCAACGCCAACAGACTTGCCGACGAACTCCTCGCGCGGCCCAGCGACGGTGTCGACTGACAGCGACCTGTCAGGCACCATGCTGCGTCATCTCCGATCAGCGCTGTATGGTCCCGACATGCTCGCCCCGCCGAAGCGGCGGCGGGGGGGGAGTTTTCCTTAGCGCCGTCAGTCCTCAGCGCACAGTCCGTGCATGTCGTGGACTGGCTCGTTGTGGAAATATCTTCGGAGCCGCCACCGCTAGACTACGTTAGCGGTGTGAGCGCTGAAATGCGCCCGAGTCGATCGTTACACCGCCACGTGACACCGTCTGGAAGTTGAACACGTCGTTCGCCACTTCGACGACCATAAACGTATTGTCGACGTCGTTTCCCTTTTCCGTGAGCGCCGATCCTTTTCGGATGTCGCCCTTGCGGAGCTTGGCCGACCCGCCACATGTGAAGTAGTACACGTCGTTCTGTGGTTCAACCCGCTCGTAGAAATGTTCGTGGCCGGCAAACACGACGTTCACTCCATATTTGACGAACAACGGCTCGAGCACAGTGCGCAGATCGGTCTCCGAGCCGTGCGCCGCACCGGACGAATAGAGCGGATGGTGGAAGTACGCCATCTTCCAATCGGACTTCGATTCCTTGATCGCGCGTTCGAACCATTCGAGCTGCTTGCGATCCATGTAATTCGAATCGAGCACAAAGAAGTCGATATTGCGCTTCGTGAAGGTGTAAAACCGCTCGCTGTTCATGTTGAACGGCTTGTAGAAACGCTGGTTGGGATCGTCGTGGTTGCCGAGGGCCGCGTAGAACTGGACGCCGGCATCGAGCAACGGCTTGTACGGTATTTCGAACTTCTTCTGAAAGTCTTGCGGACGTTCGGTCCCGTAGATGTTGTCACCCACCATGATCGCAAAGGTGAACTGCGCCTGCTGGCGGTACTCGTCGAGTTTCCGCCCGATCTCGTACTGCGCCTTGTCGCCAGTGCCGGTGTCGCCGATGACGGCGAACCGTGTCGAGTCCTTTGCCAATGGCAGCTTGACGCCTTGCGCCGCGCCCACCAGTGACAGCGCAACGGTCAGGGCGAGAGCGCCGGGGACCGAGAAACGGGGAGCCTTACCGGCCACGGGGGTGCTCCCGCCCAGCGGCCTTGGCCGCGATCGCCGGGACCGCATCTGGAATGAAATCGACGATCAGGTTGGCTTTGATGTCACGCAGGATGAGGTGGCGGCCCAGGAAGCGGTACTCGAGTTCTTCGGGCAGCGTCGGCAGCTTCATGAGCAAGCCAGCCGGTACGGTCGGCAGCGGCAGCGTGGTGGGATAGTCCGTATTGATCGCGGGCGGTACCTTCATGGGTACCTCCAACAAGATGGCTTTTTGATCGCTGATCGGCCGCATCGTGAAATCCGCGGCGACGGTATCGGCATCTCCTTGGCGGCGGCAGGCGAAAACACGTCACCCTGATGCGCCCCGGCGCGTTCCACTCGAATCTCGTCAGCGAGCGCTTTCTCACGCTCGGAGAGTTGTCGTGGATCCGAGGTCTCCTTGAGGCTCGGAACCCGTGCGTCCGCCGTGTCGTGTACCTTGACATACGCGCCTACGCGGTCGAAGAACTCCCTGAAGCGCGGGTCTCCGACGGGATTGGGCGCCTCGGCCGCCTTTACGTCCAGCGCGTTCGCTTCCTTGACGGTGGCGGCAGGTTCTGCCTTGCATCCGGCGAGCGACGAACAGGTGCCCACCACTGTCGCGATCGAGACCAAACCGACAAGAACGCGTAGCCGCATCGTATGTGCTCCGTTCGCTTGCAGACAACAAAGTCTAGGCTGAACTACTGCGCCGCGTGACAGCGGTCGCTACCCTCAGGAAGCATCTCGTTGAACGCATCGCAGCTCGCGGCCGAAGGCACGCCTGAACGCGGCGGGATACAGCCAGATCATCAGGCCGTAGGCTCTGCAGGCGCCTGCTGCCACACGCGGGTGTCCGGTTCGCACGCGCATCGCTACCCGCCTGAATACTTGGGAGCAGCCGCCGGGCACGCGCCGCGGTCACTGCTAGCGCGAGGCGTTGCGCTTCGGCCTTGACGACGCGTGTCCCGAATGGCGGTGATGCCGTAATAGTGTCGCCGCTCATCGTCCAGCTGTACTGATCTGCACCTGTAATCGGGCGAGCCCAGCGGAGCCCGGTGACACGACCAAGCTTCGCAACGAACACGTCATGACAGGGAAGCGGGGTGGTCCGTGTTCCAGATTTCGACTGAGCAGCGCCAGATGCCGTCGTCCTCACGTCGCCAGATGGAGAGCCCGCGTCCATCGGTTGCGGCTGGCGCACCGTCATGACCGCTGACCGTCACCGTGTTCGTGCCGAACATATACGCGAGGGAGCCGTCCGCTGAAAGCTGCACCCCTTGTGACTGCCACCGGATGTTGAACCCGGGTATGCGCAGCGCGTCCTCCACGTACGCTCGCACCGCTGCCTTAAGCCGAAGTCCTCGTCGCGTAAATGCGGCTTGCCGCGTAGGCACCGAGCCGATCGAACCACGGCCGATGAACTGGGGCCGCAACGTGGCGCTCATCGGGGCAAGCGGATCGACGGTTGGCTGACCATGGCCGCGGCTGGAAAGCATGACCACAGTGCGCGTGCGGCCTGGTCCGGCGGCATCTCCTCTGGCACCTACGCCCGGGCGACATCGTCGTGATGGACAACCTCACGGCCACAAAAGCGGCGCGTGCAGGAGCTGATTGCCAGCGTCGCGGCGGCCGTTCGCTTCCACCCACTCTATTCCTACGATTTCAACCCGATCGAGAACGCGTGGGCCTTGATCAAGACACAGCTCCGCCGCCTGGCGCTGCGTGCGGCCGAGGCGCTACGCGAGGGCGCCGAGCGGGCGCGGCGTGCGGTCCGACCGCGCCACTGCCGCAATTGGACCGCTCATGCCGGATACCGACTCAAGTGATCTATGGGGTTGATCGGGCTTGGTCTGGTTCGAGGCGCTCCATGATCAGTCGCGCCGCGGCCTCCATCAGCGCAATCTCCTGCGAGGGCACATCACAGGGAACGACGTCGAAGTGGCACAGGGTGCCGAAAGCGGCGCCTGAGGCCGTCCGCAGCAGCACGCCACAGTAGGAACGGACCGTGTCCCGCGCGGGGTGGTGCCGAAGTCGCTCATCCGCAGCTGTATCCTCCGTCGTGAACGGTCGCTCGAAGGTTCCGACCAGCGCACAATACGTCGCGTCCATCTCGACATCCTCTCCCCGCGTCACGGAAGAGACGTCGGCGTCCAACAGCGCGAGGCTTCTCAGCCACGGAGGATCGAAGCGGTAGAGGCCCGTGAAGCGATGCGCAGTCCGGCTGTTCAGGAAGCGGAGTGCGTCGTGCCAACCGGGCGCAGCGAGGGTCCTGGCGAACTTCTCGAGCACTTCGGCGCGGGCCGTAAAGGCGGGGAGTGTCTGCGCCCCCTCGCGACGGGCCTCGGTGGCGAGCCGGTCCACGAGATCGACCAGGACGTCTGGCTCGACGGGTTTCGCCACGTACGCCTGAAACCCGGCATCGATGGCGCGTCGGCGATCCTGCTCGCGTGAGTAGGCGGTCAAGGCGATCGCCGGCAGGTGCAACCCGCGCACGCCCGCCGCAGTCCGGATCTTGGCGATAAGTTCGTAGCCGTCGTTGTGCGGCATGCCGATGTCGCTGACCATGAGCGTAAAGGGCCGCGAGGCGAGGAGCCCGAGGGCCTCGGCGCCCGTGGCCGCCGTGATCACCTCGGCTCCCTTGGAGCGGAGCACCGTCGCGATCAGATCGCGGGCATCGGCTTCATCATCGACCACCAGCACCGTGACGCCGGCCAACCGAATCGGCCGCGGGATGAATCGCCGTTCGTTGAACGGTATGCCAGGGGATTCGGTGGCCGGCTCTGCGAACACGGCTTGGACGGGGAGACGCGCGACAAATGTGGCGCCGCGTCCCGGGCCATCGCTCGCGGCATGGACGGTGCCGCCATGCGCCTCGACCAGGTGTCGAACCAACGCCAGTCCGAGCCCCAAGCCGCCATGGCGACGGGATGTACTTTCCTCCGCCTGGCGAAACCGCTCGAAAACGTGCGGGAGGAAGTCGGCGGCGATCCCTTCGCCGGTGTCGCGCACGGTCAGCTGTACCTCCGTGCCTTCGCGCCGCAGCGACACGTCGACACGGCCGTCCTTGGGGGTGAACTTGATGGCGTTGTTGACGAGGTTCCACACGACCTGCTGGAGCCGGTCCGGATCCCCGACGAGACGCGACGCGGCCGGGTCCATCGCCACCGTGAGTGCGATGCGCTTCGCGTCTGCGGCCGGGCGGACCGCATCAAGCGCAGCCTGGACCAGCAGGGTCAGATCGAGCGGGCGGATCGCGAGGTGCAGCTTGCCGGTGATGATGCGTGACCCATCGAGGATGTCTTCAATCAGGCGCACCTGCGCGTGCGCATTGCGCTCGATGCTGTCGACCGCACGCAGGTAATCGTTGTTGGACAGCGCTCCCGATTGCAGCATCCTCGCCCAGCCCAGGATGGCGTTCAGAGGCGTGCGCAGTTCGTGCGACGCCGTCGCCAGAAAGTCGTCCTTGGCGCGGCTGGCGAGTTCCGCGACCTGCCGCGCGCGCTGCTCGCTGTCGAGCAACGCGGCTCGCTCCTGCGACGCTCGGCGCAATGTATCGATGTCGGTGTTCGTGCCGAACCAGCGCACCACCCGGCCGGCGTCGTCTTTCAAGGGTACGGCCTGCGTCAGATGCCAGCGAAACTGACCGTCACGGCCGCGTAGCGGAAACTCCATCTCGAAGGCCTCGCCGGCGTCGAGGGCGGCTTGCCAGCGCGTGACAACGTCGTCCACCAAATTGGGGTCGTGCACGCTGCGCCACCCCCAGCCCTGCATGCTGTCGAACGTGGTCCCTGTGTAGTCGTACCAGCGCTGGTTGTACCAGTCGATGTACCCGTCCGGCCGCGTGCTCCAGGCGAGTTGCGGAATGGTTTCCGCGAGGACATGGAACTGCGCTTCGGTGTCGCGCAGGCGCTGCGCCAGCGTCTCGGCCTGCTGCTTCGCCTGTACTTCGTCGGTGACATCGAGTGCCAAGACGATCACGGCGTCGACGTGCTGCGCCGCGTCGCGAAGCGGGCTGTAGATGAATTTGTAGAATGCCTCGTCTGGCGTGCCGCGCACGTGTCGATCAAGCCGTACCGGCATGTCACGGCTGACAAACAGCTCCCCAGACCTCAGGACCTCGTGCAGCAACGAGTTGAGCCCCTGCCCGTGCAACTCGGGCAGCGCGGTCAGGAGTGGCTTGCCGACAAGATCCCGCCCGCCCATCAGCGCACGATAGTGATCGTTGGCGAATTCGAACGTCAGATCCGCACCGCGGAGGATGCAGATGCCGGCTGGCGCCTGGGCGAAGAACTGCTGCAGTCGTACACGATCCCGGTCGACTTCCGCACGCAGAGCCGCTTCCTGACGCGTCGCAACCACGCGCGCCGTTGTCTCCGTGCACACGACCAACGTGCCGCCGATCGAACCGTCGTCGTCGAACACCGGCGAATAGCCATACGTCCAGTAGACGTCTTCGATGGCACCGTTCCGGAAGATCGGCACGCAGGCATCCTCGTGCCAACTCGGTACACCGTGCATCATCACGGCATCGATCTGGGGCCCGATGATGTGCCAGATCTCCGGCCAACAGGCCCGGCCCGCTTGCGCCATGGCCGCCGGATGCTTGCCGACGCCAAAGCTGGGCACGTAGGCGTCGTTGTAGATCTGAATCAAATCGGGTCCCCACCACAGGAACATCGGATGGCGAGAGTGGACCAGCATTGCGACCGTGGCCTTGAGACTGCGGGACCAGTCGCGCCACGGGCCGAGGGGTGTGGCTGCCCAGTCCGTCGCACGGATGAACTCGCCCATCTCGCCGCCACCGTCGAGGATCCAGGTATCCGGGTCGGCGGCAGCTGACGTGGTTGTGGTCATCTCTGTTCGTGTCACGCGCTCAGTGGGCATGCGTCGTCCGATCAGTGTGCCCGTCATTCTGGCGGGCGAAGTCCGATGCTCGCGCACCGGCCGTCGTGTGTCTGCGTCACGCGCGACGGCCTGCCACGGTGGTTGCGGCCCGGTCATCAGGTTCCGCGTCGTTCGCACTACCCGTGCGATGGAGAGAACGACGAGGCGGCGTGAGGTACTCAGGCGCCGGAACGACGCGAGCGGCTGCCTCGCCGTTCACATTCTGCAGCCGCGTGTGCCACACGCTGTCAGTCGTTCGGATGGAGCGGGGGCACCTTCGCACTGGGTCGCTGGCGAACCTCGGTGAGTAATTGCCGAACCACGCCGAGCAGTCGCCACACACCAAGGAGGGCGATACTCGACAAGACAATCACCATGGTGGTGAGCAAGAACGAAGTACGCATGGAAGGTAGAGCGTACCGTGGCATGCACGTTCGACGATTGACCGTTCATGCCAGGAAGTGGGCGTTGTGGCCGGAAGTGTCACTGACTGAATTTCAGTGAGGCCACGCCTTGGTACTACGTGTCGCGTGTGCACACGACCGGCGTCGAGTACGTCGACGACGGCTGTCCATCTGCGCCGCGTCCTTTGGCGGATGACAGGGTGCCAAGAGGCATCCCGGGGCCTGCTGATCTAAAGACCCTTGCCAGGCGCTGCGTGGGTTCGTCCTTGCTATGAGGACTCCGACCGAACCGCACGGCCCTTCTTGCGCTCCTCCTCAGAGATGCGCCTGCGCGACGATCCGTTGAGGTAGCGCATCACGACGGCTACGGACGGCCTGATGACCACGTCGGCGATCCATAGAACCAGCGCGGTGGGCGGGAAAAGGAGCAGCACAAATCCGGTCCGCGATCGGACGACGGCATCGACCCAGGGTGACACCGTGGTCGCTTCATACATTGCCTGCTGGACCACAGGCGCGGGGAATGGCTCTGCCGGGACCACTGAGCCGCAATGGCGACACCCCGTGTCGATGCACTTGATGTCCTCCGCGCATAGCGGGCACGGCTGTTGACCGTTGCGCTTTTCCTTCTGCCGGGACATGAACCACCACAGCAGCCTTAAGGAAACGGCAGCGATGACCAGTAGGGTCAAGAGTGCGACATTCTCCGACACCGCCCCATCGTGTGGGACAGGCCGCGGTGGCCAGCGTCCATTGCGAAGCGTATGGTCCGAGTGGCCAACGGGAAGTAGGCGTCGGTGCCGATCATGAGGCCAGCGTATTCGACAGCGAGGGGCTGGCTGTTGACCGTTGAGGACATAATTCAACGATCTGTCCGGAAGTGTCAGAAACCGATGACAACGTGAGTGTGGTTGGGGATCGTCATGGACCAGGGAACGCCACACGTCGCTCGATGTCCCCGGCGGTGGAGGCGGTACGTTGGCGCCACGAGTGGCGGAGGTGCGTCGTACCGGCAAACGTGCCCGTTTGCTTCGTCAGATCGTCGGATAGGAAGTGTCCACGATGTCCGCCCGCTTCAAGACCCTGCGCGATGATGGCGTCGACTCCGCGCACCTCGAGCCATCGCGCCTCGTCGACGGTCGCCGACGCGATCACCTTCGCTCCCCATGCACGGACGGGGCGCAGCGATCGGGCGCCGGCAGGCCGAAGTGGAAGCTTGACGACCGGGGCCCAAGCCAAGCTGTCCGAACTCCTTGCCGATCCTGTAACGATGAACGAACAGCGTCGCCGCGTCGTCGTCCGCGAGCCGCTTGACTCGGTGGCGTATCTCCGCGAGCAGTGCGTTCGCGTTCTGCCACTCCGCTTTTCGGGTCCTAGCGGCGCATCTCAGCCCAGCCGACGAACCCCTCGCGAGATCGAACGAAATCGAACTCCCGAAAATGGCCGAATACCTCAACGTCGGTGCCGCGTTCCAGCGTCGTCATGACGGCCGCGTCGCTCAGCGGACTCTCGCGCAAGGCGAGCGGTTCGGCCAGGCGGCGTCGTCGCAGCGACGGCTCTGCAGAGACGACGGAGTTCTCCCGGACGTACCCGACAGTGCCGTCCGGCAGCCGCAAACGGTGCCAGGCGCCGCTCACCCCAAGCCGACGAGCGATCGAGGACGGCTCGAGCAGCCCGCGCTCCGCGCTGCCGGCCAACGGCCCGGTCAGGAGTGGGGTGCGCCCGCTTCGCGTACGCACGAGTGTTCCGAGCAGCGTAGGTTCAACGACAGTGCGCCGCAGATTCTCATCGGGTGCCAGAAATGGCGCCGGGTCAATAGCCCCTTCTTCATAGACGCCGAAGTGCAGATGGGGTGACGTGGTGCGCGCATTGCCGGTATTGCCCACATAGCCGAGCACGTCGCCTTCGCGGACCCGGACGCTCCCGTCAATCGCCCAGCGATCAAGATGCGCGTAGTAGTACCTGGTCGCGCCGATCAAGCCGGTGCGGAGCCAGACGACGTTACCGCCGAGGCCGTTGGTATCGATATGGGCGATGCCGTCGGTTACAGCGACCACGGGTGTGCCCCGAGGGGCGAAGATATCGATGCCTTCGTGGGAGTACGGCGATGACGTCAGCGAGAGTCGCGCTGCGCCAGTGCAGCCCGCAGAAAGGACAAGTGCGATGAGCGCTGCCCGCGTCAGAATTCGGCCTTCGACCGCCATGCCCACTAGGCTTCCACGAATGCGGCCGAGTGCCAACCTGAGCCGAGCGGTATCGGTCAGACGTCACGCCCAGGCCTTTCGGTTCGGTTGTGCGGGGCGCTCGCCGACAGGAGACGTCTAACGCTCGCAGAACCGTCGTCGATGGCGCGTCCGAAACCATCCACACGTCGACTCGCAGGGGGCAACGCATACCTCGATTCGCGTCAACCTCTGTGACGCGGCGATCTCTCGTGCCGCATCAGCGGGGTCACCGACATCCCGTGCGCCACGATTGACAGCGCAATCACGACCAGCGTGAGATTGGTCACCTGCTCCACCACGTCGGCCGGAAGCCCGTGATTGATCGCAAACATCAAGTAATAGACGGAACCGATGCCGCGTATGCCGAACCACCCGATCAGAAGGTGCTCGCGGCGAGTCAAGCCCGATCCAGCGAGTCCGAAGAATGTTGAAACGGGTCTGATGATCAGGAACAGCAGCGGCACGAACCACAGTAATTCGACGTCCAGCCTGTCTATCGACAACATCGCGCCGATGGTGACGACCACGGCAAGCTCGCCGATGCGCTCGATCTGTTCGTTGAACGCCAGGACGGCGTGCGCCATGTACGCCGGCCCGTGCTCGCGATCCGTGGCCAGCTCCTCGACTGAAACGCCTGCAACAGCGGGCGATACTGTCTTTCTGAGGCGCCCCGGTTTCGATTCGATCCGCTCGATGCGCCGGAGCGCGAGCCCCGCGGCAAACACCGATAGAAACCCGTAGGCGTGGAAGGCGACGGCCGCGCCGTAGGCGAGCGCAATCAGCCCAAGGGCCAGAAAATCGTCAAGGCCGAGCGCCTCCTTATGCGTGCGCCGCAGGTAGAGGACGACATTTCCAACGAGCGTCCCCAGAATGCCGCCGATCACGATTCCGACCGTCACGGCCCAGAGGACATCCACTCCCAGCCAGCGCCATGCCGAGAACGCGGCGACATCGAGGCCAAGGATGGCCAGCCCCAGCATCAGAAACGGAAAGGCGGTGCCGTCGTTCAGGCTCGCCTCGCCGGTCAGCGCAAAGCGAAGGGGGTGGGTGTCGAACGGGTGCTCGACCTGCACGTCCGATGCGAGCACGGGATCGGTCGGTGCGAGGATCGCGCCGAGCACAATGCCGACGCCGACGGGCAACTGCAGGAGGTAGACACACGCGGCGGCGATCATGGCGACTGTCAGCGCCATCGACGTCGTCGCCAACCGCACGGGTATGATCCACCGGCGGTCCGACACAGGCACGCGTAGCTTGAGGCCGGCGGTGAAGAGCGACACGATCACCGCCACTTCCGCCAAGCGCTCGACAATCGCCGACTCGGCGACAGGGTCGACGCGGAGCAGCCCGGAAACGTGGGGCCCGAGAATGACGCCGATTCCCAAATAGAGGAGAGATGTCGTCAGCGGAAGGCGCTTCACCAGTGTCCCGGCGAGCGCCAACCCGATCAGCAACACACCGATCAGCAGAAACCAGAGCGTGAAAAGATCGATCTGCAAAAGTTCTTCGCCTAATCGTAGTCAACGTGGCCCGCTCGCGGCGATTGGGTTGTCTCCGATTGTAAAGAAGGGGAAGAAATGGGACGTCGTCTGGGAACGATCATTCGACGCGGCGTCGTTCCAACTGATTGAAAACAAACGGGAGGCCGCGTCGGGTTGCCTCCTGCTTTTCCGTTCCACATTCCTCCGGAGCCAAAGGTCAGAGGTTCGAATCCTCTCGGGCGTACCAACTCCTTCCAAATCAAGTACTTACGCGCAGCTTGCGGCACCGTTCTGACGGTGCTGCCGGCGCACTGCGTTGAAGGGCTCTGTCCCTTTCTGGAAAGACAAGTCTCTATTTCCTAACAGCCCGTGGTGAAAGTATCTCCTGAGTCGTTCCGAGGGATCGACACGATCGATCGCGCTCGATAGACTGGCTGCGCATGGCCATGGGCACCCGCCAGGATGAACAACCGCTGCTGTGGATCGCGACGTCGGACCTGCCAACGGCACCTGGGCATCCGTTCTACGCGCGGTTGAATACAGTGCTCGACGCGGCCGGCTTCGACGCGTTCGTCGAGGCGGAATGCCGTCGGTTCTACGCGGCGGTGATGGGACGCCCTGGGCTGGCGCCGGGTCGGTACTTCCGGCTGCTCCTGCTCGGGTACTTCGAGGGCCTCGGCTCCGAGCGCGGCATTGCCTGGCGTGCCGCCGATTCGCTGGCCATCCGTCGCTTCCTGCATCTGGGGCTCGAGGACGGCACGCCGGATCATTCGACGATCTCCCGCACGCGGCGGCTGATCGACATCGAGACCCATCGAGCCGTCTTCACGTGGGTGCAGACGCAGTTGGTGGCGCACGGGCTGCTGCGCGGCCAGACCGTGGCGGTCGATGCGACGACACTCGAGGCCAATGCCGCCATGCGCAGCATCGTGCGGCGCGACACGGGCGAGACCTACCAGGCCTACCTGACGCAACTCGCCGAGGCCTCCGGCATCACGACGCCCACGCGGGAGGCCCTGGCGCGCTTCGACCGGCGTCGCAAGAAGAAGAGCTCCAACCAGGAGTGGACGCACCCGGTCGATCCCGACGCGAAGATCACCAAGATGAAGAACGGGCGGACGCACCTCGCGCACAAGGCCGAGCACGCCGTCGATGTCGACAGCGGGGCGGTCGTCTCCGTGCGCGTGGACGGCGCCGACGTCGGCGACACCACCACGGTGATCGAGACCGTCGTCGACGCGACGGAGCAATTGGAACGGGCCGGCGCGCCGCACCGGCTGGAGGAGCTGATCGCCGACAAGGGCTACCACAGCAATCGGACCCTCATCGACCTGCACGCGCTCGACGTCCGTCCGTACATCGCCGAACCGGACCGCGGGCGCCGGCAATGGCGGGACCTTCCCGAAGCGAAAGCGCTCGTCTACGCGAATCGCCGACGCCTGCATGGCGCGCGTGGCGGACGACTCCGCCGGCAGCGCGCCGAGTACGTCGAACGCTCGTTCGCGCACCTCTACGAGACCGGCGCGATGCGCCGCACGCATCTGCGCGGGCATCAGAACATCCTCAAGCGGCTCCTGGTGCATGCGGGCGCCTTCAATCTTGGCCTGATCCTGCGACAACTGACCGGCTGGGGCACGCCGCGAGGCCTCCGGAGCCGCCTCGGTGCGCTCACGGGCCTCATCACGCGCTATCTCGGCCTGCTCGCCCCGCGCTGGGCCGACCTGCCGGGCACCACACCCTTGTCGGTGCCCGTGTCGACCTACACCACCGACGACCTCGGCGGTGCGCTACCGGCGTGAGTCAGTGACTTGCG
Organism: Luteitalea pratensis; assembly: GCF_001618865.1. GTDB lineage: Bacteria > Acidobacteriota > Vicinamibacteria > Vicinamibacterales > Vicinamibacteraceae > Luteitalea > Luteitalea pratensis. The sequence continues at coordinate 6,033,640 of NZ_CP015136.1, read as the reverse complement.
CCACGGGCTGCTAAGCAGTTCCGGAGACTAACGCCGGATCCGCGACCATTGGCTTCTTAAGCCAATCGGTTCCAGCGTATTAGCTTGCTAAGGCCGCCGCCGGCCGTGGCGACAAGTCGACGGCAATCAACAGGTTGTGCGGCGCCGCCCGGTGCGTGCCGCGCACCTCGCGGCGTGCATACGTTCGGGGCCAGTCGCCTTGGTTGACAAATTACTGACGGTCCGCACGCTGATTGATCGTTTCCAAACGATAGAGTGTTGACCTACTACATGCTCAGGGAAGGCGTGCCGGGTCGCATTCCGGCACCGGCGGCTCCTTCGTCGGGCGAGCCGACGACCGACCCTGCCGATCGCCGACCACGCAGACGAAACATCGGCGGCGCGCAGTTGGTCAGGTGAGCGGGCCGCAAGGCTCACCTCGGAACGCGCGGAAACCATGGGAAGAAGGCCGGCGTGCGAGCGATGTACGCGCGATAGCCGGGCTTCGACGCTTTGAGGCTGTCCTCGAGGAGCGTCACTCCCGACACTCGCATCAGCAACAGCGTCATGAGGGCCGGGCTCAGGACAGTGAGCCATCCGCCCGGCGTGGCTGCCGCCATCGCATACATGCCCCACCACACAGTGGCGTCTCCGAAGTAGTTCGGATGCCGCGTGTAGCGCCACAGGCCGCGATCGAGCACCGTGCCGCGGTTCGAGGGCTCGGCCCTGAAGCGCTCGAGTTGATGGTCGCCCACGACCTCGAAGGCAAGGCCAACCGCGAAGCACACGACTCCAAGGCCATCGAAGGCAGTGAACGCGGCGGGCTGTGAGGCGCGCACTGCGACAAGCAACGGGAGGGCGACGAACCAGAGGAGCGCGGCCTGCAGCCAGAACACGGTGAACAGGCTGCGCCACCAGAACGCCCGCCCATGCGAGGCGCGCATCGCCCGGTAGCGTGGATCTTCGCCCTTGCCATGATTACGGCGGAAAATGTGGACAGAGAGACGCACGCCCCAGAGCGTGATCAGCGTCGCGACCAGCCAGGCCCGCGGCGTCGTTCCCGGCGACAAGACGACGTACAACCACGCCAGCAGCACGAAGCCGAGGCCCCAGCAGACGTCCGCGATACTGGCATCCCGCAGCCTCACGCTGAGGATCCAGACCAGGGTCGCCGCAGTCAGAATGGTGCCCAGACCGATGATCGCCGTCATGGTGACGGTCATGTTCGATCGCGTGGCATCAGGCCACGGGGCTCACTGGCTGGCACAGGGCTCGTCGGGCAATCGCGCGCAGCATGCCTCCGAAGATCAACGCATGCACCGGTAACAGCACGTACCAGTACAGCAAGCCAGGCAATCCGACCGGTTCGAACACGGCGGTCTGGTGGACGACAGAGCCGCCGCCGGCCGGCACGACCTCGAACTCGAGCCAGGCACGCCCCGGCACTTTCATTTCCGCCGCGAGCCTCACCCGTCGTCCCGGCTCGAAAGCCTCGACCCGCCAGAAGTCGAGGGCATCGCCAACGGCCAGCGCGTTGGGGTCGCGCCGCCCGCGACGCATCCCGACGCCGCCCATCGTCAAGTCGATCGCGCCTCTGATTCGCCACGCCCAGGTGGCGTAGTACCAACCCCGCTCGCCCCCGATCTCCGCGATCGCCGCGAACGCGCGGGAGGTGTCAACCGCGACGTGAAGGCGCCGTGTATCGACAAGCCTGCTGCCGAATCTGGCGTCGGCCGGCAACGCCCAGCCTCCGCCCGACGAGCGGGCGTCCGACCACCGCGTCAGCGCGAACGCTCGGTCCTCGTAGCGTATGGCGCGGCCGATCGCGTCGCCCAGGCCGGCGGGGCGGATCGGGAAGACGGAGAGCGCAGCGGGATCGGTGACGACGGACTCGTTCTTCAAGCCTGCAATCAGTTCGCGCCCAACCCGTGCGTAGACCGGGGTCACGAGCCCCAACCACAGGCTCGACAAGCGAGGGGTCAGCAACGGAACCGAGATCATGACCCGCCTCAAGCCGCGTTGACGCGCGTACTGCCGCATCACGTCGCCGTAGCTCGCCCGATCGGCCCCACCGATTTCGAAGGTGCGGCTCTCGCCGTCAGGCAGGTTCAGTGCACCCGCAAGATACGCGAGCACGTCGTCGATACCGATTGGCTGCGCCAGTGTCGAGACCCAGCGCGGGCAGATCATGATCGGCAGGCGCTCGACAAGCGCGCGGATCAGCTCGAACGAGAGGCTGCCCGACCCGATCACGACAGACGCCCGGAATTCCACGACCGGCACGCCACTGTCTCTCAGTATCCGGCCCGTCTCGAGTCGGCTCTCGAGATGGGCGCTGAGCGCCTCGTCGCCCGCGGCGAGGCCGCCCAGGTAGACAATCCGACGTACCCCCGCCCGCCGCGCCGCTGCACCAAAAGTGCGGGCGGCCACGCGATCCTTTTCCCGGTAGTTGCCGTGCGCGCCCATGGAGTGCACGAGGTAATACGCGACCTCGATGCCGGCGAGGGCGGCGTCAAGCGACGCAGGCTCGAAGAGATCTCCGGCGACGACCTCAGTGCTCGACGCGACACGGGACCTGAGCGCTGCCGGATGGCGGGCGAGACAGCGAAGGCGAATCTTCGAGGCTTCGAGGACGGGCACGAGACGTCCACCGATGTATCCGGTTGCACCGGTCACGAGTACCGCAGGCGTGCTCCGCGGCTCCGGTTGGTGCGGCATCAGCGGTCCACCTGTGGCGCACGGACATGGGACATGGTGTTCAGAACCGCCAGTCGAAGCCAATGATTGGGAAGATGCCTTGTTGCTCGCCGAATTGCTGGGCGTTGGTGCGGCGGTTCCAGCTGTAGCTGGCGAAGTTGCGGCGATTGATGACGTTCTGCACGCCCAGGAACAGATTCAGCGGCTGTCCACCGATGGTGAAGGTGCGGTCCACGCGGAGATCGACGCGGGCGTAGTCGGGCGCTCGTTCGGCGTTGACGCGCGTGAGGTCATACACGCCCCGCCGCTGCGCGGTGGACACCGCCTGGTCGTAGGGCGTGAAGGGCCGGCCCGACAGAAACGAGAGCCGGGCCGAGACCTCCCATACCGGCGACAGCCGATAGCCGCCGAGCAGATTGAACACAAACGGGTAGTCGAACGAGCCGGGCCTGCGCACACCGTCAAGACCCGCGTGCCGTGTGCGCGACAACGACAGGTTGCCCTGGCCATAGAGCTTCGACGTGAGCCGCTTCTCAGCGAAGAGTTCCACACCCTCGGAGCGCCCTTCGCCGGCGCTCGTGAGAGGGAACAGGATCTCGCGCACGTCAAAGGTATCGCCGATGTTGGCCAGCGACACGGAGGGCAGGCCGCTTGCCACCGGGTAGTCGGCGTAGTTCTTCCGGTACGCCTCGGCGGTCACCCGCATGTCGGCGGCGGGCGACCAGGCCAGGCCGGTCACGTAGTGGTCGGCACGCCAGGGCACGAGCGACGCGTTCTGGGGAAACGCCGACACGAAAAGAAAGGCCGGCTGCTGGTAGTAGGACCCGACGCTCGAGTTCCACGAGAGCGCGTCGGTGAGGCGTACCTTGACGCCCGCGCGCGGACTGAACCGAACCTGCGACAGGACGGCGTAGTGGTCGACGCGTCCGCCCAGCGTGACGTTCACGCGTGCGGCCACCTGCTTGGAGGCCTGCAGATATGCGCCGGCCTGGTACGACCGGAAGCGCGTGTCGAGAAAGAACGGGTCGATGCCGGCCACCGGCGAGTACGGCGTATCGTTGCCGTAGGGCGACTCCACCGTGTAGTCGATGCGGAATGTCTTGAAGCTGCCGCCGGCCTGTACCGTGTCGAAGAGAGGCAGGCGCACGGTGAGGTCATACTTGAGAGTGGTCTCGCCCTCGCGCGAGTCCTCGAAGTAGACCACTGGACTCTCGGCGATGATGTCGTCGGGTGGGACGCCCGGCGGCGGCACGCCCTGCGCCACAAGGTCTTTCACCTGCTGGCCCACCTTGGCCTCGGAGTGGGTGATGCCGAACAGGCCCACGCCGCGCGACCCGAAGGTACGTTGCCAGTTGAAGCCCGTCGCACTGCGCCAGCCGGCGTAGCGGATGTCGAAGTTGGCGATTTCGTCGTCGAGGTCGGTGGATTCGTTGAGGCCCAACCGAATCTCGTCGACGCCGGCGATGTTGACCACCCAGAGGCGGTCGCGGGGCGTGAGATCGTAGACCGCCTTGCCGTTGAGTGCATAGACGACCGGCACCCCGCCGAACCCCACGTCCCTGGTGAACAGATCCAGGAAGCTGCGGCGCGCCGACACGACCCACGATCCCTTCCCGGCGTTGATCGGCCCTTCGAGGATGGCACCGGCCCCGGCAAAGCCCAGCGTGGCCCACCCGCCGAACTCCCGGCGGTTGCCCTCGCGCTGGGTCACCTGCAGCACGCTCGACGTGCGGTTGATGTAGGGCGCGGGGTAGCCGCCGGTGAGGAAGGTCACGTCCTGCAGCAGTTGGGCATCGAGCAGGCCGACGGTGCCGCCCGCCGACGCAAAGTTCGCGAACGCGTTGATGTTGGGAATCTCGACGTTGTCCACCACGAACAGGTTCTCGAGCGGGCTGCCGCCGCGGACGATGATGTCGTTGCGCAAGTCGTTGGTGCCAATCACGACACCCGGCAGGGCCTGCACGTAGCGCGACACGTCCTGCAGGGCAGCGGCGCTCTTGAGAAGATCGCGAGGCTCCACGAGGAAGCCCGAGTTCTTGACGGCCTCGGGCGCCTGGAACGCCGGCGCGGTCACCGTGACCGTCTGCTGGAAGTCCTCCACCGGGGGCAGCGTGACTTCGATGGCGCCGTCCTGCCCGGCGCGGACATTCACCTGGTCGCTGGTGAAGGGCAGGCCTGCGAGGGGCAGGATCTCCAGCCGATATCCTCCCGCGCGCAGCTCGCCGATGCGAAACATGCCGCGAGCGTCACTGGTGGCGCAAGAGTCGGTGTCGAGGGCGCACACGCGCACGCCGCCTGCCGGCTGGCCGGCCGCGTCCAACACGACGCCCCTGATGGCGCCCACGCCGGTGGTGTCCTGGGCCTGGGCAGCTGTCGACGCGAGGCTCAAGACGGTGGCCGTGATCACGAATGAGACGCGTGAACGCGCAGCGCACACGACCGCGCGCAATCTCACGGGAATCACCGTACGCGTCCGCCGAGACGAACGAGTTCCTGTTGGTAGGCGTCGTAGCCAGGCAGGACCAGTCCCCGCGGGCCGATGATCCCGGCGTGGCGCTCGGCACCCCGCCCGCCGGCCCATAGCTCGACGTCCCTTGGCAGATCGCGGACGATCGCGCGAAGTTCCCGCTCTCTCGCCTTGCCTGCCGACGCCGTCGTCAGTCCGAGCACCAGCACCTGAGCACCTGCAAGTTGCACGCTCTCGACAATCTCCCGAGCCGGAAGATCCGGCCCGAGGTACGCGACGCCCAGGCCGCTGCTGGCGGCGAGCATCGCCGCGCCAAGCGTGCCGATCTCGTGGCGGTCGCCCGACGGGGTGGCAAAGAGCAATCGGACCCTGGCATCAGGCTGCGCGTAGAGCCGGAGGAACGAGCCGAGAATGTGCCGCACCGTCGAGGACATCAGGTGCTCCTGCGCAATGCCGGCGGGGCCGCGGCGCCAGTCGTCGCCAACCTGCACAAGCGCCGGCATCAGCACGTCGCGGAGCAGGTCGAGGGGACGGAGGACAGCCGCCAGGCGCGCGATCTCTTGGTCGAGCCCCGCGGTGTCGTACGTGTCCAGCGCGGCGCTGAGCGCGCCGGTATCGAGCGATGCCGGTCGGACCGGATCGGTGACCGGGGCAGCGATCGTGCCAGCCGGCTCGGCGAGGCGGTGCAGGTCAGTGTCAGTGAGCCCGGCGAGGCGCCCGATGCTGTGTCCCTGCTCGACGGCGTGTCGCAACAGCCGCAGGCGCGCGACATCGGCGTCCGTGTACATCCGGCCGCGCTCGTCGCGGACGGGGGTCACGGCGCCATGACGGCGCTCCCACGCGCGCAGCGTGTCGATGCCGATGCCGGTCATTCTGGAAACGGCGCGGATCGGGTAGGACGCGGGAGCCTGGGGTGGCTTTCTCACCGGACCACAATCTTGACGGCCACCGCGCACATCGCTGACGCCACGACGCCCCACGCCACGTCGGCAAACGCCAGCACCAACGGCCACTGCCGCAGCGTCGAGTAGTTGGTGAAGTCGTAGACGCCGTAGACGACCAGGCCGAACAGCGCGCCGTAGGCGGCTGCGAGCGGGACGGTCGGCGCGCGCGGAATGACGAGAAGGGCGATGCCGGTCCCGAGCAGGACATAGACGACGAGCGCCGCCGGCCAGTTGGGCGCGATCACACCGTTGGCGAGGCGAACGATCGGCGCGAGCTGCTCGCGGTAGAAGTTCTTCATCAGCAATCCAAGCCACACCCCATCGAGCACCATGAAGGCCACGGCGCCGATTGCCGCCAGCTTGATTGTGTCTCCCATCGACATTCCCCGCTCTCTCGAGAACCGAGTGACTGCGCCAGCGTATCGCGGGCGCATGTTGAAGTCAATGATTTGTCATGGACAAATGATTGACAACATCCATGGGTACTGCCATCCTGAACGCGCATGAAGAACATCGCGGTCATCGGAGCGGGCGTTTCCGGGCTGGCTGCCGCCTACCTCCTGAGCCGCCGCCATCGGGTGCAGCTGTTCGAGAAGGAGCACCGACTGGGTGGCCACACCAACACCGTCCTGGTCTCGACGCCGGCGGGCGACGTCGCGCTCGATACCGGCTTCCTCGTCCACAACGACCGCACCTATCCGAACCTGGTGCGGTTGTTCGCAGAGCTGGGCGTGGCGACTCGCAACTCCGACATGTCCTTCGCGGTGTCGTGCCGACAGAGCGGTCTCGAGTACAGCAGCCGTGGCGCCAACGGGTTCTTCGCGCAGCGGTGGAACATGGTCCGGCCGTCGCACCTGTCCCTGCTGCGGGAAATCGTGCGCTTCAACCGGGAAGCGCCGGCGCTCCTCCGGGCGCCGGATGGCGAGCGCCACACGCTCGGCGACTTTCTTGAATCGCGGCGCTTCGGCGATGCGTTCACGCATCGCTATCTGCTGCCCATGGCATCGGCGATCTGGTCGGCATCGGTCGGCGCGATCCGATCGTTTCCGGCCGTCACGCTCATCCGATTCCTCGACAATCACGGGTTGCTCTCGCTGAACGCCCAGCCGACGTGGAAGGTGGTCGCCGGCGGAAGCGGCACCTACATTCCGGCGCTGACGGCGTCGGCGGCGACGGGCATTCACAAGGGAGCGGAGATCGCCAGCGTGCGGCGCAGCGAGCGCGGCGTGACGATTGCTTTCCACAATCGGCCATCAATGCGGTTCGACGAGGTGGTCTTCGCCTGTCACGGCGATCAGGTGCTGCCACTGCTCGCCGATCCCAGCGATCGCGAGCGTGACGTCCTCGCGAACTTCACGACCACGGCCAACGTCGCATGGCTCCACACCGACGCGTCGGTGTTGCCAGTGCGGGCGCCAGCGCGCGCCTCGTGGAACTACCGGCTCGCCGCCGACGCCGACACGGCGCCGACGGTGACCTACGACCTTAACAGACTGCAGGGACTGGCGGCGCCGGAGCAGTACTGCGTCACCCTCAACCCCGATGGCCAGATCGACGAACGACGAGTGCTGCGGAAGTTCGTCTATCGCCATCCGCTCTACACGCGAGCGGCCGTCGGTGCGCAGAAGCAGTGGGGAGAGTTGAGCGGCGTCAACCGCACGCACTTCTGCGGCGCGTACTGGTCCTACGGGTTTCACGAGGATGGACTGAACTCGGCGATCAGGGTCGCCGGCGCCCTCGGGGTCGAGTGGTGATCGAGTCGGCGCTGTTCATCGGCACGCTGCGTCATCGGCGGTTTGCACCGATCGCGCACGCGTTCACCTATCCGCTGTTCATGGCATTGCTCGACATCGATTGCCTGCCGGAGTTGATGCGCGTGTCGTGGGTGACCGGCTACAACAGGTTCAACTGGGCCAGCTTCCACGACCGCGATCACTTCGGCGATCCGGCCCGTCCGCTGCGGGAACGCCTCGCCGTCGACGCCGCCCGGCACGGAATGGATCTGCCCGACGGCCGCATCTTCCTGCTGACGCACCTGAGATATCTCGGCTACGGCTTCAATCCGGTCTCGTTCTTCTATTGCTTCGATCGCGCGGAGCAACTGCAGGTGGTGCTGGCCGAGGTGAGCAACACCTTCGGCGGGACCCACAACTACTGGTTGCGGCCCGAGCCGGTCTCGCGCATGTTTCGCGCCGCCGCGACCAAGTCCCTGTACGTCTCGCCGTTCATGCCGGCCGCTCTCGAGTACACCTTTGTCTTCACGCCGCCGGCGGGCCGCCTCGTGGCTCACATGGAGACCAGCGAGGCCGGCTCGGTCGGCTTCGACGCAACGCTGTCGCTCGAACGCCGCCCGTGGAACGCGACGGAGATCCGGCGGGTGCTGGTGCGCCATCCGGCGATGACCGCGAGCGTGATGGCGGCTATCCACCGGGAGGCGCTGAAGTTGTGGTGGAAAGGCGTGCCCGTCGTGCCGCGTATCACCGCAGATGGCGTCGGCGAACGCGCGGCGCAGACGTCCATGTCCATGCAACAGGGCGATTAAGGGAGCGAGTGAGCATGCTGACGCAGTGGGCGAAGACCGCATTTCTCTCCGGTCTCGACGGCGTGACCGGCGGGACGCTGACCGTCGCCTGCCCGGACCGCACGTACCGGTACGGGGAGCCTGGCGAGTTGGACGCGGCCCTGGTGGTCCACGACGATCGGTTCTTCCTGCGGGCGCTCACGGGCAGCGACGTCGGTCTCGGCGAGTCGTTCATGGATGGCGACTGGACGACGCCCGATCTCATTCCTCTCGTGCGGTTGATGCTGCGCAGCCGTCGGGCACTCGAGGGGTCGAGCCTTCTCGCGGGCGCGCTGCAACGGCTGGCCGGCGGCATCGCTCGCCGCCTGCGGGACAATTCACTCGCGGGCAGCCGGAGGCACGTGCATCGGCACTACGACCTTGGCAACGAGTTCTTCGGCCTCTTCCTCGATCGCGAGCTGCGCATGTATTCGTGCGGCTACTTCGAGTCAGCCGTTGATTCACTCGAACAGGCACAGGCTACGAAGGTCGACCGTATCTGCCGGGCACTGAAGCTCTCGCACAACGATCACGTGCTGGAGATCGGCAGCGGCTGGGGCGGGTTCGCGGTGTGGGCGTCGACGCACTATGGCTGCCGCGTGACGACCACGACAATCAGCGACGAGCAATACCGACACGTGCGGGACTGGCGCACGCGGATTGGCGAGGCCGGGTCCCGCATCGACGTGCTCTGCGCCGACTACCGGGAGTTGACCGGAGAATTCGACAAGATCGTCAGCATCGAAATGTTCGAGGCGGTCGGTCTCAACCACTACGACGATTACTTCAAGGCCGTGGATCGGCTGCTGGTGCCAGACGGCTCGATGCTCCTGCAGACCATCACCGTCGACGACCAGTGGTTCCCGAAGTATCACGGCACGCCGGACTGGATCGAGACGTACATCTTTCCCGGCGGCGAGCTCGCGTCGGTCGGCGAGATTCTTCGCTCGCTCGCACGATCGACATCGCTCTCGATGTATCACGCCGAGAACTTCGGCACGCACTACGCCCGGACGCTGCAGGCGTGGCGCACCCGCTTCCATCACAACCTCGACCGCGTTCGCGCGCTCGGCCATGACGAACGGTTCATTCGCATGTGGGATCTGTATCTGGGATCGTGCGAAGCGACGTTCCTCGAACGCCACACCGGACTCTTCCAGTTGATGTTGCTCAAGAACGGCGCCCGGCGTCGCCTCTTCAACGAGCCGTGGTTCGACGTCGCCACGGCGCCGGAGGCGGCGGGCGCCACCGAGTCGGCGGCCTGACTGTCGACGACGATGGGGCGTGCTGATTTGATCGGTCGTCGATCGGACGCTGTAGCGAATCGCCATTTGGTGATGCGGGCGATCGAGGCGGATGTCGACGAGAACCTCGACTTGCTGGTCCCTGTGGACCGGGCCTGGCAGCCCACCGACTACCTGCCTGATCTGGAGGCCGACAACTGGCGTGAACAGCTCGAGCGTTTTCGGACGACGGCACAGACGATCTCCGATGATCTGCTCGTCGTCCTTGTCGGCGACATGGTCACTGAAGAAGCCCTGCCCAGTTATTCGGTCGCGCTCAACGGGCTGGTACGCGACCAGGAAGGTACCAGTCCGGCTCCCTGGGCACGATGGCTCCGCGGGTGGACGGCTGAGGAAAACCGACACGGCGACCTGCTCAATGCCTACCTGCGTCTCACTGGCCGCGTGAACATGCGCGCGGTGGAACGAACGGTCCATCACCTCATCGCCAACGGCTTCAACCCCAAGAGTCACGCCGATCCCTACAACCTCCTCGTCTACACCTCGTTCCAGGAGCGAGCCACGAGGATTTCGCACAGCAACGTCGCGCGGAGCGCCGCCAGGCAGGGCGACGCCAACCTCGGCCGGATCTGCGGACTGATCGCCGGCGACGAAGCCAGGCACGAGGCGTTCTACACGCGCATGATGGGCCGGGTGCTCGATCTCGACCCGGCGGGAGGCATCCTCGCGTTCCGATCGATGCTGCGGGGCCTCATCGCGATGCCCGGCAGATTCATGGACGACGGCCGGGATCCGGACCTGTTCGATCACTTCGCGGTCGTCGCCCAGCGGGCCAACGTCTACACCGTGCGCGATTACGCGTCCATCATCGAGCACCTCGTCAAGACCTGGGACATCGCGGGACGAGCGGTGACCGGCAAGGTCGCCCAGGCTCAGGACGACCTGTGTCGGCAGGCCGAACGATACGCGCGGCTGGCAGAGAGGACGTCGGCCGCGCTCCAGAAGCAGCCGACCGTGGCTTTCGGCTGGATCCACGATCGAAAGGTGTGAACGGCGATGAGTCGCGCGCGAACCCGTCTCGGGATAGGACAACCGAAGGAGAGAGAAAGGACTCTGACATGCGTGTCTTGATCGCCGGCGCCACCGGGTTCATAGGCCGTGCTCTGATTCCGCGGCTTCAGCGCGAGGGGCACTCGGTGATGGCGTGGGTGCGATCCGAGACGCGCGCACGCAGCATGCTCGGGGCCGACGTCGAGACGGTTCGGGCCGACGACGGGTTGGATGGGCTAGTGCCGGCAATCGAGCGATGCGACGCGGTCGTCAATCTCGCCGGCGAGCCACTCCTCGGCCGACGATGGACGGCGGCGCGGCGCGCGATCCTCGAAAGCAGCCGCCTCGAGGTGACCGGCCTTCTGGTCCGCGCGATCGCAGAGGCCAGGACGCGGCCAGCCGTCCTCGTCTCGGGCAGCGCTGTCGGATACTACGGCAACCGCGCCGACGAGCGACTCGACGAGGCGTCGAGCGGCGGTGACGATTTCCTCGCCCGGCTCTGCCGGCAGTGGGAGAGCGTGGCGCAATCAGCCGAGTCGCTGGGCGTGCGTGTGGTTCTGCTGCGCACCGGCGTCGTCCTGGGTCGGGCAGGGGGCGCGCTGGCCCGAATGCAGCCGCCGTTCGAGCTTGGACTGGGCGGGCCGCTCGGCTCAGGACGGCAATACATGCCGTGGATTCATCTCCACGACCTGGTGAAGATCGTCGCGGTGACACTGGTCGACGAGCGCTATCGCGGACCAGTGAACGGCGTGGCGCCCGACGAGGCCACGAGCCGAGCCTTCGCCCGCGCACTCGGGCGCGCGCTCTCTCGACCGGCGATCCTGCCGCTGCCGGCGTTGGCGCTCGCGGTGGTCTTCGGCGAGGCGCACACGGTGCTGCTGGCGAGCCAGCGCGTGGCGCCTCGTGCGCTTGGAGATCGGCAGTTCGCCTTTGACTTCCCGACTCTCGACGGAGCCCTCGAGGACATCGTCGGTGGCGCACGCGTCACGATCACGCCAGCACAATCGCAGCCCGAAGGCGCCGGGGAGGCTCGCTACGAGCTGCAGACCACGACGGTGGTCCATGCGCCGATCGAGGAGACATTCGCGTTCTTCTCGAAGGCCGCGAACCTTGGGCTCATCACGCCGGCCGCGATGGCATTCTCTATTCAGGGACAGGGACCGCCGATGGCCCAGGGTGCGAGGATCGACTATCACGTCCGCGTCGGAGGGCTGTTGGTTCGCTGGCGCACGCGTATTACTACATGGGAACCCGGCCGACGCTTTGTCGATCTGCAGGAAGCCGGACCATACCGCGTCTGGTGGCACGAGCATTCGTTCGAGGCCGACGGCGAGCGCACGGTGATGGAGGATCGCGTCTATTACGCGCCGCCGCTCGGCATCCTGGGCCGGCTCGCGCATCGCTTCTTCATCGGCCCGACGCTGAGGAAGATCTTTCAGTACCGAGGCGACGTGATTCGCTTGAGATTTGGAGTCTCATAGGTGTCCGGTTCGCCGTTCGAGGCCGTGTTCGTTGTGGCCTTCGATGGCCCTGGAATGGATGGCCGACGTGCGGCCGTTTCTCGCCAACGTGCTCCGAGGGCGCCGCGTGACGGCCCGTGTACCTCGGGATGCGCAACTGGCATCCTCTCCTGCCAGATACGCGCGTACGGCGAAGGCGAAGGACGGTGTCATGCGCGCGTGGCGATTGGGCCGTACCGCACGGGACGCCGAACTTGGCCGACTGACTGCAGCTTCACCTCGACAGCGGCGACCACCCTGCCGGCCACGACGTGATGGGTGAGGACCCGCCGAAGCTTGTCCTTGTTCGCCGACTTGAGCAGGGTTTTCGAGCGTGCCGACCGGGAGTCGAATCGGAGCTCGAGCGGTTGCAGCGCCGGCTCGCTGCGCACCGACGCCCCTCCTTCATCGGCGCCACCCTCATGGAGTACGACTGGGCGCCGTCGCGTGAAGCCCGTGCTGGCGGCCGAACGGAACGGCCGCCAGCGTAGGGGGCGGTGCGCTACGGAAGCAGCACCGCGTTGATCACGTGGACGATCCCGTTCGACGCCGAGATGTCGGTGGCGGCGATGCCCGCTGCGGAGAGCGCGTCGCGCGTCAGCGTGCCCCCATTCAGCATCTGGTAGGACGGCGCCGCCAACACCGAGCGGCTTGTCCGGCGTCCGTGGGTGACGTGATAGGCCAGAATGTTGGTCAGCTGATCGACCGGCAGCCCCTCGACCGCCGCAATCGCGGCCGCCTCGTCGGCCACGCCGAGCGTCGTCACGAATGCCAGATCCGTCGGCGCGAACACGGTGTGTTGTTTTGTGCCGTTCAGCAGATCCACCAGCCCGGCCTTTACGACTGCCGCCTGCAGCACGTCGAACTCGCCGTCAGGCTGGAGCACGATTTCCACGATGGTCAAAGGTCCCGGCTTCGCCGCCGCGGCGGTATCGGGCTGCGCGGCGAGGGCCTCTTCTCCGCCGTTGACGGAAGTGACACCCGGCACGGCGGAGGGGGCGACCGATGAGGACGCGCCGTTGCACGCAGCGGTGCAGACCAGCAGCAGGCCGACAATGACTGTTCCACAAAGCTTCGACATTTCTCTGCCCTTCCATCTCCCGGAAACATCGTCGGAGGTCGGACGCCCGGGTGATTGCCCACGCATGATCTTGCGCATGATTGTTTCTATCCCCTCTCAGAGCGTTAAAGGCCCTTCGGCAGAATCACCGCATCGATGACGTGAATCACGCCGTTGCTGGCCTGAATGTCCGTCTTGATCACCCGCGCACCATCGACACGGACGATGCCGCTCTGCGCGTTGACGGCGATCGTGTCGCCGCTCACAGCCTTGGCCGACTGCAGCTTCACCACGTCAGAGGCGACCACCTTGCCGGCGACGACGTGATAGGTGAGGACACGCCGTAGCTTGTCCTTGTTCTCGGGCTTGAGCAGGCTTTCGAGCGTGCCGGCCGGAAGCTTCGCGAACGCCTCGTCGGTCGGCGCGAAGACCGTGAACGGACCGGGCCCGGTCAGGGTCGTGACGAGGTCAGCCGCTTCAAGCGCTTTCGCGAGCGTCTTGAAGGAACCGGCCGCCACCGCCGTATCGACGATGTTGGCGGTTTCAGCGTGAACCATCTGGCGCGGAGCGGCCGCCGCGATGACAAGGGCCGCAGCGACAATGACTGATGCTTTCTTCAACATGATGGACTCCTAACGTGCGATGCGGGTTAACGGGGTGCCGCCGGTTTCATCGGACGGCTTTGAACCCTCTTTCAGAACAGCGACTGATACAGACCGGCCACTCCGACGACGAGCACGGCTGCACCGATGTCAGTTGGCTTCGTGACAACCTCCAGGATTGAATGTAATGCAAAGAAACTTGAACACAAGTAAAATCAACGCCATCCAGAAAGTCGTGTGAACGACACGACACAGACGCCGTGAAATGTGACTGGCAGTCAAATTGAACGGAGGAGCGATGCTGTCGAAGACGCTGCAGGACGGGTTGAGCGACTATCGGATCGGCGACACGATCCGCACCCTGCGCCTGAAGAAGAAGATCGGCCTCGTCGAGCTCGGCAAGCACACCGGGCTGTCACCGGCCCTGCTCTCGAAGATTGAACGCGGCCGGTTGTTTCCGACACTGCCGACGCTACTGCGTATTGCCCTTGTGTTCGGCGTCGGACTCGAGTTCTTCTTCGCCGGCGCGCGTGAGAATCCGCTTGTCGCGGTCGTGCGCAAGGACCAGCGCGTGCAGCTTCCCGATCGTCCAGGCGCGCGCGACGTGACCTATCGTTTCGAGTCGCTCGATTATCCGGCCACCGAGCGCCGGTTCAGCTGCTACTACGCGGAGTTCTTTCCGATCGCACCGGACAAGCTTCGGCCGCATGAGCATCCGGGCGTGGAATTCATCTACACCATTGAGGGTACGCTCAGCGTGCACATGGGCGTTGACGAGCACGCGCTTGCGGTCGGCGATTCGATGTACTTCGATTCCACGGTGCCGCACGCGTACCGGCGCAGCGGCGGCCGGACCTGACGCGCGGTCGTCGTAACGTCCCCCTGAACTGGCCGCCGGGTTCCGGTCCACCGGCCGCGTGGGATGCTCTATGCGCGGGACGATCGTCGGGTCGGCGGCCGATGCCACGCGCTGCCAAGAGCACCGAGGCGAGCCATCCGACTGGGTAGAGCGCGTGGTTGATCAGATGGGCGCGCCGCACAGCTCACCGCGGCACGCGCGGAAACCAGGGAAAGAACGCCGGCGTGCGGGTCCGCTTCACTGCCCGAAGCCACGCTTGGTGACGACGCCGTCCTCACGTCGAGGAGCGTTCGCCACTGCTGGCGCTCGGTCTCGTCCATGGCGGGTACGCCTTCCTGAAGGCCAACGGGTGTCGTGCGAAAGACCCAGGTGCCTTCATCTCATCAATTTCTCGCAACTGACTGTCGTGGCCGCGGACGCGTTGCGCATCGCCAACCGCGGCCGCTCAACGCTCGTCCGCGACACCCTTCTGGCGCCGCCTTCGCGTCTGACGCCAGAGGAAGCCGCCGCGCTGCTCCGCATCCCACGTCGTGGCATTCGCACCGAGGACGACTGGTTCGCGCCTGGCCTCGCGGAGACCACCGGACAACCGCCGTTCGAGCTTCGCGCGTAGCGGCGGCGCGACCAGCCAGACAGAGGTGCGCCACTGCGAGGCCGGTTGACAAATTACAGACAATCCGAAGCGGCTCGACGCCGTTTCGGGTTGTCCCCGGTTGGCGCAACTGATTGAAAACAAACGAGGGACAGTCTGAAGTGGTCTCCTGCTTTCCCGCTCCACATTCCTCCGGAGCCAAAGGTCAGAGGTTCGAACCCTACCGGGCGTACCATTTAAGTTCTTATATTTGAATAGTTTAGTGACATCGCCTCACCTTTGCCAAACAGGCTGTGTGGGTTCGGGGGTGCATTAGGGGTACGGGGCTGAAGACCGCACCTCCGGCAGAGCTGTCGTCTCGCGCTGCCTGCTGACGTGGGCTTGCACCCAGTCCTCTCGATCGCGACCGCGATACACGACCCGTCTGGCGCCAACCTTCACGAATGGCGGCGCATCAATCGCCGCTCTGAACCGAGCCGTGCGCGCCTTCTTGAGCCACGCCCGGCTCATTCCCAGGTACTGCGCCCCTTCCGCTTCGCTCAAGGCGAAGCGACGTGTGAGATCTGGATCAAGCCCCCGGCATCATTGGTGGACGCGGGCCTGCTCGACAGTACTGGCCTCATCCTCATCGCAAATCTCCACAACTCCCGACGGTTCAGCACCGTGCAAGCTGCACGGCACGAATCGGTGACCACAGAGGCTGTCTTTGGCGCCGAGTTGCGGCCGCGTAGACTGAATGGCGCTTGATGGCGGCACGTGCGGCCGACATCGCCCGGCTGAGGATGTCCCTGTCGGGCTATGGCAAGCGGTCGACCCTCGTCTCTTTCGACGATGCTCGCTGACCGAGGGCGACACTGGCAGAACTCCGGCGCCGGTCGAATTCTTACGGGATGTTCGCAGGCAGCTAGGGGCGTGGCATCGAGGTGCCAATTGAAGTCACTGTCTCGCCTCCCGAGAAAGTGTTCCGGTAGTGCCGCCGACGCTTGGACGCCGGCAGTTGTCGGCTCATTTCAGCCGTACGCTCGGAACCGGGAAGGTGGCTGTGACGGCAAGCGTCTGTCCCTGGGTCTTCACGTGCGCGTTCGCTTCCCACAATGAGCGGACGTTGATCAGCGCGAACAACTTCGACTTGCTCGCCACCGGCGATGTGACGTCCGGCCCGAAGGCGAATACCTGGTGTTTGTTGCCAGAATCCGCGTGTAGCTGAACTGGCTGTCCCTCCGACTCTATGTTCTTCTCCCGATCCCGCTGCGTACCCTGGGGCTCGGTCGGGGGGTTCTTTGGATCCGAACTGCACGCGTCTGTGGGTTCAGCTGTCCCGGCATGACCTTCTCCGGCGGCGCTCAAGGGCTGGCCTTCGTCGTGTATTTCGGAGTTCGAGTCAATCATTGCAAGTTCTCCTCGACTATTCGATTGCGGTACAGAGTGTAGCGAATACTCACTCGCGGCCGTCTTCCGCGTTCTGTTCCATCTTTTTCAGCTCAGCGATCCCTTCCGATCTCTCCGAGGCGTTTTCCTTGGACGCCGTCTCGGTTGGGACGTCGCCCTCGGATCCACTCGGTAGCGGCTTGGGAATGAGCACGCCGGGAATCGGGCGGTCCGTGGGCACATCATCGATGTCGTGAGCAGGCGCGCGGCGCTCGTTCCCGACTTGACGTGCCCCTTGCCCTCGTCGCGAGCGTCAACTTTCGAGATGCGTCTTGCCGATTCATGGAGTGCCTCCGACTTGGACGGAGCACGTCTCGTGCCGATGCCCCGTGCGTCAGGAGCCGCTGAAGCCGCCGCGACCGAGTCCTGGTCAAGGAGTCGTTCTTGCAGGCGAGCGGCGAAGCGCCACGGCGGTCGGCTGGAGTCGCTCAAGGCGGTCAATAGGGAGGCACGGATGAGACGACGGGATCGCCATCGATGCTGGAGCGCCCATGGCGCGGCGACTGCTGGGTCGTTCGTGTTGAGCCGGGTGCTGGCAGGGCCGACTTCGACGTGCCCGTCGAATGGCTAGCCAGCGTGGGCAGACGGGCAGCAGTCCAATGGATCTTGGCCGAGCGCTCCGAGTCGCCCTGATCGTCTCGATGTTGTGTGCGCTGGCGGCGTGCCATCGCCACGCCCTGATCAGTGTGCCGGCCAGCGCCCCCGGCGACCCCGTTCTCTCGATCGCCGGCGATCCCGAGTCCGAGTCCGGGGCGACGTGGACGCTCGTCGGCACGTTGGACGGTACGACGGTTGATCTCCAGGGCATCTTGCTCAAGCCGCGCGGCCCCGGGCCATTCCCCGCAGTCGTGCTCAGTCACGGTGCCGGTGGCGACGCGCAGTCGTATGGCCACGCACTCGGAGGTGTGATGCGCACGTGGGGCCTGGTCTGCATCGCGGTCAATTACACCCACGCGCGCGGGGTGCCCCTTGGCGCGCCGGGCACAGTCCTCCAGCAAGGCGCGAGTCCGCCGAACGCGTTTCGCGCGCACGCGGCGGTCACCGTCCTGGCGCGCGTTCGCTACGTCGACGTCCAGCGCGTCGCGGCACACGGTCACAGCATGGGCGCCTTCGTCACGACGGCATTCGTCGCGGCCTATCCCGGGGACGTCCGCGTGGGGTCACACACAGCCGGCGGTGTCCTGGTCGATGCCATTCACCACGACGGTATCCCGCTCCCGAGCGTCGCGGAGGCCCGGCGCGTTCAGGCACCGTATCAGTGGCACCACGGCCTCCTGGACTACGCCGTCCCATTCTTCCTCGACAGCCGCTTCGACTCCGTCCTCACTGCCCCCCATGAGGGCCATCTCTATCGCCGCCTCGGTCACGCCGAGGTCGCCACCGATCCCGAGATGCTGTCGCGCGTCCGGGCCTGGTACACCGCCCACGGAATGTTCTGATGTCCTGTAGCGTGATTGCCTGATAGGCCAGCGTGCGGGTGTTCGCAGCGGCGCTTGTAAGGAGTTCGCGTTCGAGCGAGTTCTACAAGTAGCCGCCGTTTGTGCGCTGGTTGGTGGCAAAGGGGCGGGACCGTACGGACGATGGGCGCCGATACCCCTCGGGGCATCGATACCCCGAGATGGGAAAGTACCCCCAGGAATACCCGACACCCTGAACTCGAACGTGCGTGAAAGCCTGTGCTGAGCGAGCGTGAGCCGCGCCACGATGAGACAACTCGCGGTCAGGAAGGCACGTCCGTACCGCACGCCGCCGAACTCGAGCGCGACTTGAGCACGCACGGCGGCCGCGACATCCTGCGCTGACGCGTGTACCGACCGCGTCCCATGCCGCTGCCCCATGCCGTCGGAAGGCACTGAGGGCCGCGCGTGCCAGTCAGATTGGTGGCGAGAGCCAAATGTCGTTAGACGTGAGGTAGAGGGCATGCTCCGCCGCGGAGCATAACTCACGCGCCGCTTGGCTGCGGGAGGTGTCGGCGTTCACCGCGACCGATTCCACCACTTCGTCACCACAGTCTTCATCTCGTTCGAGCACTCGCGCTCACGTGCTGGCTCTGGCGGCCATCCTGTGGTGCAACTCACATGCATTCTCGATCGCAGCCCCACTTGCGGTGTTGTCGAAGATGCACCACACCTCCTCGGCGCGAGGAACACTCCGGACAATGTCAGCGAACGTCCCCATGTAGTGCTCGTCATATCGCGACCAGTACGTCCTCGGTGAGCCGTGCAGCCGAAAGTATGCGATGCGCGGCCAGCCCGCCGGAACGGTTGCGGCGGGCACCGGTGGCGGATCGGCAGCGACGCGTGAGATTCGGTAGCCTTCGAGCAGGGACGTCACGTCCGGCGAAAACCATGTCGGATGCCTCGGCTCGCACACGACGGGGCCTCCGTACATCGTTCGCACGAGGTCAAGGAATGGAGTGACCGCTGAGCAATCAAATGCGAGCGACGGCGGCAGTTGCACCAGGATAGGCCCTCTCTTCTCGGCCAGGCCCTCCGTCTGAGCGAGGAACGCGACCAACGGCTCACGCGCGTCTTGCAGCTTCAACTCATGCGTAATCGTTCGAGGCATCTTGACGGCAAACCTGAAATCCGGAAGGGTGCTCTCCCGCCACTTCGCGTACGTAGCGGCGGCGTGCGGCCGATAGAATGAGGAATTGATCTCAGCGCAGCGGAGCCAGCGCGAGTAGCGCTGGAGATGCGTTCCATACGAATCAAATCGCATGGCTGACGCGCGCGGAATCGACCACCCCGCCGTCCCGATCCGAATGTCCGCAGTCCTCGCCACCGACGTAGACGGTTCAATCACGACTCGCGCTTTGCACCTTGATCAGGTCCGGCTTGCGTACACCTGGCCGTGAGATCCGTTGTCGCGATGTCGGACGAACCAGTTTCCGGAAACTCCGAATGGCGACGGGGCGCTGCCGTCGCGCTGATTCGTACAAGGCCTCGACGATGCGGACGTCCTGCAGTCCTTCCTCGCCTGAGGGTTCTGGTTGCCGGTCGTTCCGGATGCAATCAGAGAAATACAACAGCTCCGGCGCGAACTGATCCCGTTTGCCAATGCGTTTCGTCCGTCGCTTTCCATCGATGGTCAGCGTGTATTTCAGACCCTCGGCGTACTCATACGCTGGCTCAGCGTGAAGGTGCCCTCTCGTGCCAACGATGCGGTACGCCGCCACGTCAGCGGCGTTGAAACTCGTGACGAAGGTCGCCAGTTGGCCGTCGCCGAACTGCATTGTGGCCGCGGTCGTCTCGTCGATCTCCACGAGGCTCTTGACGCCGCTATTGACGGACATGGCGGAGACTCGGGTGGGTTCCGCGCGGAACAGGTTGCGCGCAGCGTTGATGCAGTAGACGCCGATGTCGTAGAGCGTGCCGCCTCCATAGTCCCGCCTGGTACGAATGTCACCGCGACGGACCGTCATCGAGAATGATGATGTGAAGAACTTCAGCTCTCCAAGCTGACCGCGACGTGCCAGCTCCATTGCCGAGATGTTCAGAGTTTCGAAATGCAGACGGTACGCGATCATGAGCTTGACGCGAGCGTTGCGGCACGCCGTGACCATCTGCCGGCACTCCCGGACGGTGACGGCCATCGGCTTTTCACACAGCACGTGCACTCCCGCCTTGGCGGCCCGTACCGTGTATTCCGCGTGCATCGAATTGGGCAGCGCGATGTACACCGCATCGACTTCGCGGAGGCAGTCCTCGAATTGTTCGTAGGAGAAGGCGTGATCGAGGCGGTAGCGTCGCGTGATCTCTCGCCTCTTGGTTCGATCCCCGCTCACGACAGCTACGAGCTTCGAATTGCGTCGCGCATGTGCAAACGCCGGCAGCACCGCTACCTGCGCGATGTGGCCGAGTCCTACGACCGCGTAGCGTACCGGTGCGATAGATGGCATGACGTCTCCTCGACGATGACCGTGGGCCGGCGGTGGCCGGCAGCCACTCCTGTTTACCGATGTGGCTCGTTCAGCTGGTGCATCTGGCCCGGTTCCACTCGCGCGCCCGTGATCCACCCCTTCGCCAATTCGAAGAGGACGACGGGCTTCGGCTTGTTGACGTCAAGGAACACGGCGGCATGGACGTCGATGCCGACCAGCACCATACGAGGGTCATCGGGTGTGCCGTGGCGCGGGTCGCCCTCCTGACCAAACCACGCCTTCCAGTCGGGCTCGTACAGTTGCCTGATCGTGTTCCGGTCGCGCGACAGAGTGGCGATACCCGACACCGATACCCATTCGTACGAACCCGGCTTGTAGTAGGCGAGATTTACATGCGCGTCGTGCGCGATGTCGTTCAATTTGCCGCTGCCTTCCTCGGTCACGAACCACAAGTCGGCGCCGTTGGCCTGTTTCTGATTGGCCATGGGCCGCGATTCCAGATGCCCATCGGGGCGGCGCGTCGTCATCATCGCCACCTTGATCTCGTCGATCAGTCCATAGAACGTCGCCAGTTCGGTCTTCATGTCTTCGACTCCCGGGGCGCGGCGCCCTCGCATGACGCAAGATTGATGGTGCCGATCAACGGCCTCGTCCTGTTGGGCTGGCCTGGCGTTGGGGAACATGCGCCCTTCGGGCAGCGTTCCCGGCGGCGCTCGAAGGTTGGACTGCGCCTTGTGTTTCGGAGTTCGAGCTGGTCATAGCAAGTTCTCCTCGTCGACTATTCGATCCAGTACAGGTGTAGCGAATGCTCATTCGCGGCCGTCTTCCGCGTTCCGTTCTAGCTTCGTGAGCTCAGCGACGGCATCGGCCTTCCTGGAGTCCTCCTTCTTGGCGCGCCACTCGGATGTGGCTTCGCCCTCGACGCCGTCCGAAAGCGCCTCAGGAATGAGAAGGCCGGGAACCGAGCCTTCCGTTGGCGAATCATCGATGTCGTGAGTCGGCGCGCGGCGCGCGTTGCCGGCGGCGACGTGTCCCTTGCCCTCTTCACGGGCGTCGAACTGTCGAGATGAGTCTTGCCGAGTCATGGAGTGCCTCCGACTCGCAAGCAGCATGTCTCATGCCGAAGCCCCATGCGTGCCGACGTCGGCGTGACTGGCAAATGGCTAGGCGTACCGCGATGCGACTGCCACGACCAACGCGTCCTCGAGCAGACCGCCCGCAGCGCTCGGCACGGGAAGGCGTCGCCGCACGTCGTAGGCTATCTGCGTGGCGACCACCGCGGTCGTGGCGCCGAGCACCGCACCCAGCACCACACGCTCGCCCGCCTCGCGCGCCACGAGTACGCCGATGGCACCGCCAATCAGCGCGCGGGCGCCCAGCGGCAGTGGGTCGATGCGATTGCCAATGGAGGGCGACTTATCTGCAAACATTTCCGTCGCGGCGACGACGAGCAACGCCGGCTTTGCCGGGCCGCCCCGCGCGGACGCCAGGGCAGCCAGTCCGGCCATGCTGCGCACGCCGGTCACGGCGCTGAGCGCCAGGAGTTTGGTCAGGATGGCGCGATTCATTTAAACCACTTCCGTTTCGTATGGTACGTGAACACCACGTCGACCCCCCTGGTGGGTGAGTCCAGCCGCGTCTCGCGCCGGCTGTCGTGTCGGGCCATAGTGCGCGAGCAGCCACAGCCGGTGATGGGCGAGTCGATGCCACTTTCGCTGGTAGCACCCCGACAACACGATGAAGCCGACCCGACTCCACCAGTTGGGGAACTCGCCCTGCTGCCAGCGCGCTCGATGCGAAAGCGGATCTGCCCCTGATCATTCCTTGTGATCAGGAACCATTCGACCCCGCGCTCGAGGTGTCCCTCCAGCGTGTCGTCCCGAAAGCCGAAGACGTCGGCTTCATCCGTGACGCGATTGACGACCGCTGGACACAGATGATGCAAGCCGAGGACCTGGACCTCGAGGAGCATGCACCTCCAGAGCAACGGCTCTGCCGGGTCAAAATGGGCCAGGACGATCGCGGGGGCGGAAAACTGGTAGTTCGCGAGTGCAGCACGCGCGCGCGCGAAGCGATCCTCCCCCTCCGCCTCGGTAGCGATCACTGCCTCGGAATTGAAGTGGTGCCACCCATGATCACCAGTCATATCCTCTTCATGGGCGCCGTCATTGGAGTGGGAGTGGCGCGCCTGCTCGAGGCGCAGCTTGATGGCCGCGGCAGGCCAACTTCTCCACAGGCGCCATTCCGCCATCAGTCCCCGACCGCCAGGAAGGTCGGTGACTGGAGGGGATCATCGTCCTCCGGCAACTCATCGACTACGGTCGTGTCCGCGCGGATCGCGTCACGAATAGGAGCGCCGACCGCCGCAGCGGTGTTGTTGGTGAAGTCGGTGAACAAATTCGTGAAGACGCTCGGCACACGCTGAGCAAACGTGGCCCACGCATGCCACGACGGATGCCGGCGAGCGCCTGAGCCGTGGCGACTCCAAAGGCAAGGGCCGCTATCTGAGGTTCACCCAAGATGGATACGCGGGCGACGCTTCGGATTCGGCTCGGTCTGCCTCAGGACTTCACGGGTGACCGGTGCCGTGTCCCCCTCACCGAAAACGAGAAACTTCAGCAGGTATGCGATGGGATTGCCTTCGGTCCAGCCGAAGTAGGCATGAGGGATGGTGCCAATCTCGTCGCGAATGTACAGCAACAACGCCGCGATCGCATTCGGGACCGCCGGACTCACACAGCGCAGTACCCGATGCGGGCCGACGTACACGCCCTGCACGCGCAGCTGATCGCTGAACGCGGACGCGTCACTTGGCTGCACCTCGATGAACAGGACGCGCTCGTCGGGCACGAGGTGGTGGCTTTCTTCGGCCTCCTCCAGCTTCTGTTCGTACTCCGCGACGTCGCCCGCGTCAGGGCTGTTGGCGATCACCCGGATTGGTGCCCCCGCGGCTTCACGCAGGAACACCTGCGCCTGGGCATCAGGCTGTACTGAATGGATGCGCAGCTCCGTCGAACGCAGCACTCGCGATATCAACGACGTCAGGACGATGGAGACGATGAAGATGACGGCAATCTTGAGACCCTCCGGCCGTTCGAGGATGTTGACTACCGTCGTGTACGCGAAAATGACCGTCAGCAGCGCGAATCCGACCCACGCGCCACGCCCTTGGCGCCGGTCGGCGAGCGTGACGGCGAGAGCGGCGGACCCCATCAGGACCAGCACTCCGGTTGCATATGCGCCCCCTTGGGCGTTGACATCCGCCTTGAAGAGGATCGTGACGAGGAAGGCCACTGCCGTGAAAATCACCACCAGCGGCCTGTGCGCCTTCGCCCACTCCGGCGCCATGCCGTAGCGCGGCAGGTACCGTGGCACGAGATTGAGCAACCCGACCATCGCCGACGCACCGGCGAACCACAGAATCGCCACGGTGCTCAGGTCATAGACCGTCCCGAACGTCTCGCCGAGATGTTCATGGGCGATGTAGGCGAGGGCGCGGCCGTATGCCGGGCCACCCTCCGCGAACGCGGCAGGCGGGATGAGCAAGGTCGTGACCACGCTGCTCGCCGCAAGTAGGACGCTCATCAGCACCGCTGCCGCGGTCAACAGCTTCTTCGTATTGCGAATACGGCCCTGGGGTTGCTTTTCCGTGTCGCCCGGGTCGCCTTGGACCAATGGCATGACGGCGACGCCGGTCTCGAAGCCTGACAGGCCGAGTGCCAGCCTGGGAAAGAGCAGCGCCGCCATCACGACCATCGATGCGGGATGTCCATGTGCACGGGTGGCTGCGGTCCACCACTCCGACCATCGCGTTGGCTCCTGCCACAGGTGCAGCAGTCCCCACGCCAGGACGACCAGGTTGAGGAGGATGTAGACCGCCACGATGGGCACGGCGAGTCCCACGGCTTCCCGAAATCCCCTGAGGAACACGGCTGCAAGCGCAGCGAGGAGGAGCAGGGTCAGCATCACGGGCTGCTTCGTCCAGCCCGGCATGAAAGGATTCTCGAGGAGGTGAGCCGTCGCATCTGCCGCCGAGAGCGTGATCGTGATGATGAATCCGGTCGCGGCGAACCCGAGAAGGCACAGCACCAAGGCCTTGCCGCGCCAACGGGGCAGCAGCGCTTCCAGAATCGAGATACTGCCTTGCCCATTCGGGCTGAGCTCCGCCACTCGCCGATACATCGGCAAGGCACCGAAGAGTGTCAGGACCAACAAGATCAGGGTAGCAAGCGGCGAGAGCAGACCGGCGGCGAGGAACGCGATACCCGGTTGGTAGCCCAACGTGGAGAAGTAGTCCACGCCCGTGAGGCACATGACCTTCCACCAGACCGATTGATGAACGTCCGGTGGTGGCGCATACGCGCCCTCCGGCTCGGGGATGCCTTCAAGAAACCAGTCGGTCAGACGGTGCCGTGCCGGCGTGTCGTGTCGCGCCATTGGACAACGTAAAGCAACCGCGATGCCACGCGGCCAAAGGTGCTTGCCTGGCCTCTTCCCTCAGACATGGACGTCGCCCTTTCGCGACCGGCTCACCACGAGGATCGTCGCGTCGTCCCGGCCGCGGACGAAGTCGCGGGGAAACGGCAGGCACACCGCGCCGACCGTGAACACGGTGGACGGCGCCGTGCTGGTGGCGATCCGCGACACGATCACCGTGCCCTTCCCTGGCGTCGAGTGGACGTCGAATTCATCCGACAGCCGCTTCACGGCACCCAACCCATTGCCCGGCGTACCGACGGTCGAGAATCCGTCCTGCAGGCATCGCTGCACGTCGGTCATCCCGGGGCCACCGTCCACCGACAGTAGTCCAGCCAACCGGACGCCCCGTGCGACATCACCTGCAGCAACATCCGGCCGTCGCGCGCGTGTCGAACGAGGTTGGTCGCCAGTTCGGTCGCGACGATCGCAGCATCACCCCGTCGTGACGGCGACAGCGCCAGCGTGTCCGCCATCCGCGAGATGGCACGACGGACCTCGCCGATCTGGCTCCGGTCCGACACCGGAATGCACAGCTGCAGGGGGTCCATCAATTCCACCGGACGATGGTCACCGTCGTCCCCCGTCCGAGGACGGACTCGATCGAGAAGTGGCTGACGAGGCGCTTGGCGCCCGGCAGGCCAAGCCCCATGCCCTTGCCCGATGTCCAGCCGTCGTTCATCGCCTGCGCGACATCGGCAATCCCCGGCCCCTGGTCGTTGAACTGCAGGCGCAGGCCCTTGCGGACGCCCTCGGCCAGCAACTCGCAAACCATCGTGCCACCAAGGCCATACACGACGGCGTTGCGTGCCAGCTCGCTGGTCGCGGTGACCATCTTGGTCTGATCGACCAGCCGGAACGCCAGTTGTTGGGTCAGACGTCGCACCGTTTGTCGCGCAATGACGACGTCCTGCGCCGATCGGAGCGGCATGGACTCAGTCCTGATCGCAACGGGATGGCAACCGGCTGGTTCGATGGGAGTGGCGCCAGCTACCGGCGTCACCAAATCGGCCCAGAACAGCGCACTCTGGTCCCGGAAGCGAATCGGTCGGGGTGGAGACATCGATGTCGCTCCCAAGCGAAGAGTAAGCCACTCACAGCGAGCAAAAGACCGCGGCAAAGGGTTAAGACGCTGGTCCCTGGAATGATTTCGCTGGCGCGCTGAGCCACGTCAGAGCAGCGACGGAGCTTCTCGGCAGCTGCAGGCCCGCCCCTTACCGCTTCTTCGCGGCCCTCTTCACCACCCGCCGTCGGTCGCCCTGGTCGCCGTGCCCAGGCATCACCGCGGTCTTCGCGGCGCGCTGTCGGTCAACGCTCAACGACCGGCTCACGTCGTCCATGTCGGACCACGTCCCATCACTGGCGCGTTTCACGAACCGCTTGTCCGTGCCGGTCGATCAGCTCACGCTTCGTCGTCGATCGCTTCGCAATCTTGTTCGGACTCGTCTTGGCCACTCGTGCCTCGTTTCGCATGAAGGTCTACAACCAGCATCACCGCGTGCGATTCCACCGCCTCGCCAGCAGCATCGCGCCAGCGACCATCGCACCCAATCCTCGTTTCGGAGGTGGCGGCGGGGACGGTGGCGTTGGCACCTCGGGCGGCGCGTCGCCCTGTCGCTCTCGGAACGCTCGTGCGGCGCGCGCGCCGAGAAGCCGTGTCCCCTGCGCGTTCTTCTGTCCTGGCGCCTTTCCGTACGGCGAGGCGTGTTCGATTTCGGCGTTCAACTCGGCGCCAGTCAAGATGGCGATGCCGGATACGTAAAACCAGAGCAAGACGACGATGACCCCACCAACGGTGCCGTAGGTCGCTTCATAATCCGTAAAGTTCGACACGTACACCTTGAACAGCAGTGAGATCACGAGCCAGAGCAGCGTGGCGGCGACGGCACCTGGTGTAATCCACGCCCAATCCTGGTCCGCGTCAGGCCCGAAGTAGTACATGAGGCCAATCCCCGTGGTCACCAACGCGAACACGAGTGGCCACTGCAGTACGAGCCACGCCCACTCGAAGGGCGCCCCCCAGCCCGTCCTCTGTCCAAGCCATCCCGCGACGGTCGGTCCGACGAGAACCAGTGACAACGCAATCAGGACGATCGCTGCGACACCCAGCGTCAGCCCGATGGCGACCAGGCGCACTTTCCACCAGGGCCGACCTTCGTCGATGTCGTAGGCGCGATTCAGCGCACCGACGATCGAGACGAGCGCCGCCGAACTACTCCACAACGCACCCGCAACACCGACGGTGAGCAACCCGCCGTTCTGGTTGTTGGCGAGTCGTCGCAGTTGCTCTTGAATCAGTCCGAGGACCTGCGCTGAGACAAACGGGCCGAGGGACCGGCCGATATCGTCGCTGAGGTTCGACAGCGGAAAAAAGCTCGCGAGCGCAAGCAGAAAGAGGATCGCCGGAAATAGCGCGAGGAAGAAATAGTACGACAGCTGAGCTGCTAGACCGAGCACGTCGTCATCTATGACTTCGCGCCACGTGCGACGCGCAAGTTCCGACCATGAGAGGGACATCGTCTCGAACACGACGGAGCCAGATGCAAACGCCGAGCCGCAATTCCGGAGGTAATGCGTGCCCGCACAAGTCGTGGCCGGTGGCGACTCCGGACTGGACTCGCCCGACGCTGACACCGGGAAGACGGGCCCGGCCGTCGAAGGGTCTCAGGGCCGGCGCTCCCGACCGGATGCGGCCTTCGTGCCGTCGATTCTTCCCTGGGTTTGGGTAGCAGAGCAGTCGTAGCGGATCGCAATGCGTCGCCGCAGCGCGGCGAGCACGGCTCGCCTACCGCTCCGTTGACTCGGAAGGATCGGTAGGAGGGCCGGTGCCGTTCACACTGCACGACTTACGAACCGGTCGAGAACATTCAGCAGGGCTTCTGGCGTAAACGGCTTGGCAAGCACGGCCTCGTACAGACCCGGCGTCGACGGAACAGCCGATCGGAGAGACGTCATCATGACGATCGGAATACCGCGATGTCGCTCATCTGCGCGCATGGCCTGTGCTAGCTCTGGGCCATCCATCACAGGCATCATCGTGTCCGTCAACACAAGATGAATCGGCCGTTCACGCAGCACGTCGAGGGCGAGCCGTCCGTTGGCCGCGAGCGTGACCTGGAAGCCGAGCTCGGTCAACACGTCGCGCAACAGTTCGGCGAGACCGTATTCGTCCTCAACGATCAGAATGGAAGGCGTCACGGCCATCGCGTTCCTACGTCCGGTCCGGTGTCGGCGGTTCGCTATGAGCAAGGCCCCCGCCCGACATCAAGTGCGAGGCGTGCGCGAACGTATCCAGGAGATCGATCCCATCATCCGTGATCCTGATCTCGCGCATCTTTGGGTCGTAATCGTCATCTCTTACCTTCAAGATGGCGAGTGCACGCAGTATCGCCGCGCGGTGCTCGACGTGGCGGAGCAGAATGATGTTCTGCGTGGCTGCCGACAGCCCATTGATCGGCACATGGATGGCGCTTTCGAATAGGCCGCGGGTCTCGGTCGTGTAAAGCGTCGTCACCTGCCTGCGCTCCAACTCCTGCGCGATCGCGCCGTAGACGTCCGACAGGCGCTCGGGTAGATCGGTCGCGCGTTCGAACCCCTGCATCCCGTCAATGACGATACGCTGTGGGTCGAGCGTGCGAACCGCCTCGAAAAGGTTGTCGCCGATCTCGTCGATCACTCCCTCGATGGGCCGCTGCCACATGACGCGCGCGAGTCCCTTGTCGACCCCCTCCTTGATGCCGTTGATGCCAATCCGCTGGCACTTCGCGAGGATCGCGTCTGGGTGCTCGAAGAACCCGAAGAACAAACCACGTTCGCCTCGCCTCACACCTTCGGCGAGAAACTGCATGCCAAACACGGTTTTGCCGCTGCCTGACGACCCGAGCAACATGGTGATCGAGCCGCTGCGTACACCACCGCGCAACATCCTGTCGAGCTCTGGAACACCAAATGCCACTTTCGCACCTGAGGCAACACGTGCCTCCGTGACCGGAGCAGCACTGAGTCGCGTCTCCAGGCGGGGACGCACCTCCAATCCCCGGTCGGAGATACGAACTGAATGCAGTCCTCGCACAGGATTGCTGCCGCGCAGCTTGAGAACGCGGATGTGGCGAAGCGGGCGCAGCTCCGACAATTCATCGGTCAGGTGGAGCACCCCGTCCACCATGGTGTGCTCCGGAAAGAAGCCGCTCTTTCGCTCCGCGTTGGTCAGGAGAACGACTACGCATCGCGCGAGGTCGGCCAGTATTTGCAGGTCGTGTAGGAACTTCCTGAACTCACGGTCCGACGACGCTGTTTCCGCGGCGGACACGAGACCGTCGATGATGGCCAGCCCTGCAGACTTCTTCGCCACGATGCCACGAACCAGTGTGACCAGCCCACCCAGGCCTTCCGCTTCGAGCGTGCTGAAGCCACCCACGTAGTACACGGAGTCGGGGATGCGTGTCTCGTCGAAGAACTGCATGCGGCGCAAATGGCCGAACATTCGCGAGTGCGACTCGGCAAGCAGGGTAATGTAGACAGCCCGCCCACCCTCGGACGCGTGATGAAAACACAGCTGGTTGGCCAAGATCGTCTTGCCAGCACCCGGAGGCCCCTGGACGATGTAGACGCCGGCTTCCAACAGCCCACCTTCAAGGATGCGGTCGAGACCTGCGATCCCTGTTGGACGTCGCCTTTGCCCCGTGGATTGGTCGTTCACGCGGTCACCTCATGGCGCTGGTCCCTCTGCGGACGTCGGGGAAGCGTGACAGCAAATGCGGCACCGCCGCCAACCATACTGTCGACAGTGATTGAGCCTCCCATCGCCGCACACACGTTGCGCACCACCCACAAGCCGATTCCGAACCCTCCACTGCGCCTCGCGTCCGGGCCGCGCTCGAACCGTTCAAAGATCACGTCTTGCTTGTCTTGCGGGATTCCGATCCCATGATCTCGGACGGTCAGAATCGCGGTGTCCTCATCGGCGTCCACGGTGACATGGATGGCACGACCCGCGCCGAAGCGAATCGCATTGGACACCAGATTTCGGCAGATCTGATCCAGGCGCAAGCGGTCCCACCATCCGGTCACGGTGGCCGGCATGATCGCCCTGATTTCGCAACGGGCGACGGCGCATTCGGCCTCGAAGGATGCGAGAACGTCGCGAACACATTCCACCAAGTCGACGTTGTCGGGTTCCAGATCGATGCGCCCGCTGGAGAGTCGGGAGACGTCGAGGAGACGATCGAGCGTCTCGAGCAGACGGTGGAGGCGCTGCTCGATTCGTCGCAGTTGCTGGCGCGCCCAGTCAGCCGAAACCGACTCACCGGCTCGGTCCATCTGCTCAGCACGGTCGATCGACAACCGCACCTGAAACATCAGGGGCGCGATCGGATTGCGCAGTTCGTGCGCCACAGTGGCGATGAACTCGTCGCGGGCGGCCACCGCTCGTTGCAATTCCTGAAGGCGGTCAACCGATCGCGGTGCCAGCAGGCTTCCCCGTAGCCCACCGTGTTCGAATTCGGTGGAATCACCGCACGACGGCAACGGCGTCGATGTGATGTCAAACGGATCGCTGTCGGTCAAGCGAAGCGGTACGCGGGCAAGAATGGTCGTGCCGCCGCCTGCGGTAGGCTCGATGTCCAGTGTGCCACCCACGACGGTTGCGCGCTCGCGCATACTGAGAAGGCCAATCATCGTGCTCGAGGCCGCCGAAGCCTCGCAGCCGATGCCGTCGTCTTCCACGAGCAACGACATCGTCGAGCCTCGCTGTTCGAGAACGACCCCGACGGAACGAGCGTGCGCGTGTTTCGCGACATTGTTGAGCGCTTCCTGCGCGATCCGATAGAGCGTGGCCTCGATCTCCGGGGCGATGCGGTCTTCGGCCACGCCTTCGGCGTGGAATCGCGCTGGAACATCTGCATGTCGCGCCCACTCGCTGACGTAATTTTCCAGGACCGCCTTCAATCCGAGATCATCAAGCGCGGCGGGCCGCAGTTCCCACGACAGGAAGTCGATGTCGCGATCGAGGTGCGAGAGCAATGCATCAGCCTGGGTGAGCATTGCTTGCGCGGTGGGCAGAGCGGTTGTGGCATGGCGTAGTGCTTCGATTTGCAGGCGTAAGGAGGTGAGCTGCTGACCAAGGTGGTCGTGGAGGTCTCGCGCGATCCGCCGTCGTTCCGCCTCCTGAGCAATGACCAGGCGCCGCAGCAGGCCGAGGCGCGCTTCTTCCGAGTACTTGAGCTGGTCGCTGTCCGCGACCGAGTCTCGCGTGTCCGCATGCGGGCGAGCGTCCACCAGGTGAACGTGACCCACGACCGAGGTCGTGTCTCTCAGTTCGAGGGTGCGATACCTTCCTTCGAACCGCGTGCCATTCCGCCGTGCAAACCATCGAAGGGGCGCGCCACCACTTCCTGTGTCACTGCTGCAATTCTTCGAAGAGGTGTCGAGGGCAAACAGCGTGCTCAGGTGACGACCGATGGCGTCTTCGACCGACTCGTCAAACAGCGCCGCAGCCTCGTGGCTCCAGGAATCGATCCGACCGTCCGCGTTGGTCGTGAACGCGGCGGCCATGCCGGCGTCGACGGTAGAGGCAAGATCGTCTGATATCACTGTCGTATCTCAGCCATGTAGCTGTGCCAGTACAGTTTGATCTTCGTGGCGAAACGACCCAGACTGGAAGAGTCAGGAGGGCTTCCGTGAACCAACCGTTGCGCATTGTGTTGGTCGAGGATCACGCGACGGTTCGCGCGGGTCTGCGCCTGTTGATTGACAGTCAACCCGATTTGGCGGTCGTCGGCGAAGCCAGCAACGGCGACGATGCCATACGTTGCGCGCAACGTGACGGCGTCGATGTCGTCATCATGGACTTGTCGATGCCGGGAACCAGCGGTCTTTTCGCCGCGCGTGCGTTGCGCGAAAGCCGCCCTGCAGTGAAGGTGGTCGTCCTCACTCGCCACGCCGATCAGACCTATCTCCAGGAGCTCCTGCGCGCGGGCGTTTCCGGGTACGTGCTGAAACAGAGTCCCCACGACGAGTTGTTGCACGCCATCCGTGCGGCCGCCGGCGGTGGGCAGTACATCGACTCGGCCCTCATGCGACACGTGGCGGCGCCTTTTCTGTCCTCTGGTCAGCGCCAACGCCAGCCGGGAGCGGCTTCGGTGACTGACCGCGAACTGACGGTGCTGCGTTTGAGTGCGCAGGGACATAGCAACAAGGAGATCGCGCAGCAGTTGGACGTTGTAGTCAAGACCGTCGAAGTGCACAAGGCCAACGGCATGCGCAAACTCCGCCTCCACGGGAGAATCGAGCTGCTGCAGTTCGCCGTGCTGCAGGGTTGGCTGGGCGACTCCTATCAGCATGACACAGCAGGCATCACGGGCC
Organism: Luteitalea pratensis; assembly: GCF_001618865.1. Classification (GTDB taxonomy): domain Bacteria; phylum Acidobacteriota; class Vicinamibacteria; order Vicinamibacterales; family Vicinamibacteraceae; genus Luteitalea; species Luteitalea pratensis. The sequence goes on along the minus strand of NZ_CP015136.1, from coordinate 6,000,938 downwards.
CATTGGGGTGATCCCTAATCGGTCCATGCCGTTCAACCCAATATCCTGAATCGTCCGACCGTGCCATCGTGATCTCCGCGTGACCGCCATTGCGTGGCGCACCGGAGGGACATGGATTCATGGCGATGTGTGCGGGAGGGTTCGGATACATACGTAGGGCGTTCGCCAACGCTCGCGTAGTCCGGCAGTCGACATACGTGACCGGACAACCGCTTTTGGAGGAGCGCGCCTCGATCCGTCATCACCGCGTAGCGGCACACGAGTTGTATAGGGGAGTGGCATGAGCAACTCCGGGGAAGCCATGTCCGACCTCATTTGCTTCTCGCATCTGCGATGGCACTTCGTGTGGCAGCGCCCTCAACACTTGCTGAGCCGCGCGTCGCAGGACCGCCGTGTGTGGTTTGTCGAGGAGCCGCAGACTGCCGAAGGCGAGCCGCGACTCGAGATTGTTCCCGTCAATCCGCAGCTCTCGGTCGTGACACCGCAACTGCCGTTGCGACTCGACGAGGCGGCACAACGCCTGGCATTGCAGGGGTTGATGGAGTCCTGGTGGCGTACGCGGGCTTTTGACATGCCGCTCACCTGGTACTACACGCCCATGGCGTGGGCGTTCTCCAGCACACTGCCTGCAGGCGTCGTGGTGTACGACTGCATGGACGAACTGTCGCTGTTTCAGGGTGCTCCGCCCGCACTCCGCGCCTTGGAGCAGCAACTGCTTGCGCGGGCCGACCTCGTCTTCACCGGCGGCCGAAGCCTCTACGAGGCCAAGAAGCACCAGCACAAGTCGGTGCATGCCTTTCCCAGCAGCGTGGACGTCGGCCATTTCGCTGCGGCGCGTCATTGGCGCGGTGCACGTCCGCTGGATCAGGATGGCGTGCCACGCCCACGCATCGGATTCTTCGGCGTGATTGATGAACGGCTCGACATCGGCCTGCTGCGCGGCCTCGCGGCAGTGCGACCTGACTACCACTTCGTGATGCTGGGGCCGACCGCCAAGGTCGATCCCGCGTCGTTGCCGTCTGCACCCAATGTCCACTACCTCGGCATGAAAGGCTATGACGAGCTTCCTGCGTATCTGGCGGGGTGGGACGTCGCCATGCTGCCGTTCGCGCGGAACGACGCGACGCGGTTCATCAGCCCGACCAAGACGCCCGAGTACCTGGCCGCTGGGCGTCCGGTCGTGTCCACCTCCATCGCCGACGTGGTGGAGCCGTACGGCGAGCGGGGCTTCGTGCGGATCGCTGACGATCCGTGGACCTTCGCCCGCGCCATCGACAATGCGCTTGCAGACGGCCCCGAGCGACTGCAGCGGGTTGATACGTTCCTCTCGACGATGTCTTGGGACCGGACGTGGCAGGGCATGCAGGCCTTAATCGAGATGGCATCGCGACCGGTCGCGCCAACGGGGCGTCCGGGCTCCACCCACGCAGGCCCGACTGACCCTGTGTTTGCCGGCCCAGCCGCATAAAGAAAGACTCATGGCCTTCGACTACTTGATTGTCGGCGCGGGATTCGCGGGCAGCGTGCTGGCCGAGCGCCTGGCGCGCGTCGCGGACAAGCGCGTCCTGCTCATCGACAAGCGGTCGCACATCGGCGGCAACGCGTACGACCACTACGACGACGCCGGTGTTCACGTGCACCGGTACGGTCCGCACATCTTTCACACCAATGCGCGGGAGGTGTTCGACTATCTCTCGCGGTTCACGGAGTGGCGGCCCTACGAGCATCGCGTGCGCGCGTCGGTGGACGGGCAGCTCCTGCCTATCCCCATCAACCTCGATACGGTGAACCGCCTGTACGGACTCAACCTCAGTTCGCCCGAGGTGGAAGGGTTCTTCAGCGCTGCCGCGGAACGTTGCGACAAGATCACGACCTCGGAGGACGTGATCGTGAACCGCGTCGGTCGTGAACTGTACGAGAAGTTCTTCCGCAACTACACCCGCAAGCAGTGGGGGATGGACCCCTCGGAACTTGACGCGCAGGTCACGGCCCGAGTACCGGTGCGGACCAATCGCGATGATCGCTATTTCACCGACACGTACCAGGCGATGCCGCGCGCTGGTTATACGCGGATGTTCGAGCGGATGCTGGCGCATCGCAACATCAAGGTGATGCTGAATACATCGTATGCAGAAATCGCGGACGAAATCTCCTACGGTGAGCTCATCTACACTGGTCCGATCGATGAGTTCTTCGGTTATCGCTACGGCAAACTTCCCTATCGCTCGCTGCGGTTCCAGTTCGAGACCATCGAGACGCCGCAGGCCCAGCCAGTCGCCGTGATCAACTACCCGAACCATCATCCGTACACGCGCACCACCGAGTTCAAGCACCTGACGGGACAGGTCCATCCCAAGACCACCATCGTGTACGAGTACCCGCAGGCTGAAGGCGACCCGTACTACCCGGTGCCGAAGCCCGAAAACGCGCTTCTCTACCAGCAGTACAAGGCACTGGCGGACGCCGCGGTCAGTGTGCACTTCGTGGGTCGCCTGGCCACCTACAAGTACTACAACATGGACCAGGTCACCGCGCAGGCGCTGACACTGTTCGCCAAGCTGGCCAGTGTCCCGCGGGCCGAACGCGCGGCGCTGCCGGAAGCAGAGGGAGCGGTCGCCTAGGCGGGGGGGGCGATGAGGCATCCACCCGCGCTCAGCGCGACGCACAGAGCGGCTCGCGACTACTTGCACCCAACGGTGGCCAGTCGCAGCTGACTCCGCCCCAGGGCGGCCGCGTATGGTTCGTTGAGTACCCGCCGAAGGGTGCCGTCCGCCTCACGCGCGAGGTCCCACAACCCACTGTTATGCCAGTGCGTGGAATCCTCCCACTCGAAGCGATCGAGGATGGGGTAGAGGCAGATGCCCTCGATAGGCACCCCCGCGTGGAGTGCCAACACCACTTCCTCCGTCATTTCGCGAATCCATTCGCTCCGTCCCTCGCCGACGTGGCTCGTCTCGCCGACCACCATCGGGCGACGGTACCGGCGGTACGCGTCCTGGACCAACGCGTGAAAGGGTACCCACCGCGGGTCTCGTGGCAGCACGTGCCAGAGCAGACGGACGTTGCCCGGCTCCTCCCATTCGTTGTCGTGATAGAAGTTCACGCCGATCACGTCGAGATATCGGCTCGCGCCCCCGAGGTACGGATCTCTCTGGCCGACCAGCATGTCCCACGCTTCGAACTGGGCCTCCCGCGCCGCCTCGGCCTGACCTTCCCAGTCGAGCCGCCCCCGCGGCGGCACGATATGAATGAGCGGCTCGACCGAGACGAACCGTGCGTCTGGACTGACCGCGCGAATGGCGTCGACCGCCGCAATCCACGCGCGCACCAACTGCCGTTTCATCTCGGGACCACGACCGATCAGGTATGGGTGGAACCACCCGACCTCGGCGGCTGCCCACGCGTAAAACGAGATTTCGTTGATCGGCGTGTAAAAGGGCGTCCCAATGGTGCGCGAGGCCAGGAAGCGCGCGACCGCGCCCGCGTAACTCGCGAAGCGAACCGCGAAGTCAGGGGCCATGGTGTCCACGTGCGGGGGGACGCCGTAGTGAAGAAGATCCCACACGACCTGAACGCGCTGGGCGTGTGCGGCAGCGGCGTAAGGCTGCACGGAGGAGAAGTCGAACACACCCGGTGACGGTTCGACCAGATGCCAGCGGATGGTATCGCGGACGGTGCTGATGTTCACGCTGGCGAGTCGTGCGTAGTCGTCCTGCACGAAGTGGTCGTGCTGCGTCGCCGCCAGCATGTCGAGACGGACGCCCTGACGCGTCATCTGACATGAGGACTCAAAACCGGCCCACCAAAAGGACTGAAAGAGGGAAGGTGACACAGGTCTGCTTATTGCAACAAGCCTTCCACAACCTTTCCTTGGCGCGGTCTGGGTCGCACCCGTCCCGTTGCAGAACCAACATAGAACATTGCGAGACCGACCATGCCGATAGCCGTGGGATTGTTAATGGATCATGACGCTCACGGTCGACAAGCGCTGGCCGCGGGCCTTCGTCGCCGGGGAATGCAGATCATCGAGGCGGGCACGGCAACCGAGGCTTTCGAATTGGCTCAGTTCGGGCGGCTGCAGTTTGTGGTAGCTAATAGCGACAGACATCCAGACGCAATCAACTTGTGCCGGGATCTCCGCGCATCAACCGCTACTGCAGCGCTTTTCATCCTGCTGTTGAGCAGTGAAGCAGGGCAGGCAGAGGCAGTAGCTACCGCCGGTGCGACCATGCTCATGGCCAAGCCGGTCTCCGCGGAGGCCATAGCTGCAACCATCCACCGAATGCTTCCCAACCTTGCCAACGACATCGTTGATGGTCACCGCCTCTGAGCACCAGGTGGATGCACACGACTATCCGCGACCGCAATTACGTCGCGCTCCGTGGCGGCGGCTGGACGGACTCTGGGAGTTCGCCGCCGACCAGGGCGGGACGTGGCAGGATCCGACGGCAGTCACTTGGCACGGCTCGATACGGGTCCCGTTCGCTCCCGAAACCGCGGCTAGCGGCATTGCGCACGTGGGTTACGTGAGGAACTGCTGGTACCGCCGCACGCTCGAGCCATGGGACGCGGATGGTGGGCGCATCCTCCTTCATTTCGGGGCCGTGGACTACCGAGCCGCGGTATGGGTCGACGGTGTGCTGGTTGCAACCCATGAAGGCGGCTACACGCCCTTCCATTGCGACATCACGACGCACATGGGAGGCGGCCAACCGGTCACGCTCGTCGTGCGCGCGGAGGATGATCCCCTTGACCTCGCCAAGCCACGAGGCAAGCAGGATTGGCTGCCCCAGCCGCACTCGATCTGGTATCCGCGTACCACCGGCATCTGGCAGTCCGTGTGGATGGAACGCGTACCCGCGACGTGGCTCGCACGACTGCGCTGGACGCCGAGCCTCCTCGACTGGGCATTGCAGCTGGAGTGCTGGTTCGCGGGAGCCGTGACCGAACCCATGCACCTCGATGTGACGATACGTGCCGGCGATCGCTTGCTTGCCGCCGACTCGTACGGGCTGACAGGTGACGAGCTGTCGAGACGAATTGGCTTCTCCGATCCCGGTATTGACGACTCACGCAATGAACTCCTGTGGAGCCCCGAGCATCCGCAATTGCTCGACGTCCGTCTCGAACTGAAGGCCGATACGGGCGAGATTATCGACACGGTGTGCAGCTACACCGCTCTGCGGGAGGTGTCCGTCAGTGCTGACCGCTTCGTCCTGAACGGTCGCCCATACTACCTTCGTATGGTCCTTGATCAGGGCTACTGGCCAGCGTCAGGCAGCACCGCACCCGACGACGAGGCCCTGCGGCAGGACGTGGCCCTGGCCAAGGCGATGGGCTTCAATGGCGTCCGCAAGCACCAGAAGATCGAAGACCCTCGATATCTGTACTGGGCCGATCGTCTGGGGTTGCTGGTCTGGGAGGAGATGCCCAGCGCCTACCGATTCACGTCCTCGTCAGTTCAACGCCTCACAGAGGAGTGGTTCGAAGTGCTTGCGCGTGACCGCAGCCACCCCTGCATCGTCGCGTGGGTCCCGTTCAACGAATCGTGGGGCGTGCCGAATCTGCCCGACAATGCCGCCCACCGGCATTACGTGCATGCGCTCTATCACCTCACGCGCACGCTGGACCCTCACCGGCCCGTCGTCGGGAATGACGGCTGGGAAAGCAGTGCGACCGACATCATCGGCATCCACGACTACGACCCGAACCCCGAGCGAATCCGCGCACGCTATTACTCGGACGACGTGGTTCCGGGCCTCTTCCGCAAGGAGCAGCCCGGTGGGCGCGTCCTCGTGTTGGAGGGGCACGCAAACCTCGAGCATCCGATTGTTCTCACCGAGTTCGGCGGTATAGCCTGCTCAGGCGATCCGACCACATGGGGCTACTCGCGATGCGACAACGGCGAGGCTCTGCAATCGGCCTATTCAATCCTGTTGCAGACCGTACAGGAGTCGCGCATCTTTGCCGGGTTCTGCTACACGCAGTTTGCCGATACCTATCAGGAGGCCAACGGACTGCTTCGCGCGGACCGGACCCCGAAATTCCCGTTAGCCGACATGTACCGAGCGACTCGGGGTCTTTCGGTGCCCTGAAGACACCCGGGCGCCGCTGAGGCTTACGCCGGAGCGACCTCTCTACGGGTTTTTCCTCTACCCTTTCCGGCTTTTAACGTCACCCACGTGTCGGCATGCAGGCGCGGTTCACTTCTTGCTTTGGGCACAGGCATATGCAAGCGCCTTGGCTCGCCGTGGACAGCCGGCCGAGGAGTCGCTCGCACGGCCTGACCCATTGCACGACGACGGAGGAAAAGCATGAAGCGCACATTCCACTTTGTGACCGCATTTACCGTGGCGGCAAGCATGACGGCCCTGGCTCAACAGCAGGGTGCATCGACCTCGTCCCCGACCGCAGGGGCTGAGCCTTCCAAAGCTCAACAAACCACGCTGCAAGGGTGCCTCCAGTCGGGCACGAGCACGAGCTCGACGAGCAGCCAAGGCACGTCCCCGAGCAGTGCCGCGTCCACTACCAGTAGCACCGGAAGCACGGCGACAGGCAGCACCAGCACGGGCAGCACCGGAGCGGCCGGCAGCACCGGCGCGACCGCAGGGACCCAGGGCGCCACCGCGCAGAGCGGACAGGACGCGGGCGCTGGTCGCACCGCTGGATATGCAGCCTCGGCTGGGGCTGGCGGTGGGTACATCTTGCGCGTGAGCGGAGCAGGCCAGCAGGGAGGCAAGGTCTATCACCTGATGGCTGATACCTCGACAGACTTGTCCAAGCACGTCGGTCACGAAATCGAGGTCACAGGCTCGCTGACGTCGACTTCCGCACGCAGCTCCGGAACGTCGCAGTCGGGCGCGACTGGTGGCACAGCGACGACCGGCGCCGGCGCCACCGGTGGCGGCAGTGGCAGCAGCGGGTACGCCGGCCCTGGTACGTCCGGCAGCGGGAGCACGGGTAGCGGCGCAGCTGGCGGTGCGGCCGGTGCTCCGGGCGGCACGGCCAGCATGGGTGCCACGGCCTCGCAAACAGGGCTTGCCGGCACGCTGCGCGTAGCCAATCTGAAGATGATCGCCTCGACCTGTAAGTAGCGCGGCGCGGGAATACGAAAAGGCCGTCCCGAGATGCTGGGACGGCCTTCATTCGCGCCGGCGCTCCAAGACCTGCCTGCGAAGATGTCCTCGCTACCGAGATCGGCCGCTGGAGATCAGGGGCTATACATCACAAACCGCCGAAGCGGGCTGGCCAGCGCTGTCGCGCGAGGCAATCATGGAGACTCTGGCGTTGTACGCACACACTCACGAAACGACGCCGATCAATCTCCACCACTTGAAGGGACACGACCAGCGCGTCTCGCACGGAAGCGCAGGTTGTACGGTGACGCTCGGCGCATCGCCAGTTCGGCGAGATCCCTGAGCTGCGCTTCGTCCTGACCGGCAAGAGTACGCGGTGTGGCAGACGAGCCGGTCGGTGTGCCCGTGTCCTCGAGCACGTCAGTCTGGTGCGCGAGATGAATGAAACCAGCGGGCACGTCTTCCAGCGGCAGATCGCGCGTGAGGTCGGCACGGGCTCCGCTGGCGCTTGCTCGGTCTTGGCCCATGGTGTTCCTCGCAGGTCTTGGGAGAAGCCCGCGTCTGGACGTGCAAGTTTGTTGCCGCCACGGCCTCGATTGCTCTGAACTTCACGGGTAGGCGCCGGTGGGGGTAGCCGGCTTCTTATGCCGCGCTCGATGCGGTCTCGCGAGAACGCACAGACTCTGGGACCAGGTCCGTTGCGGCGCCAGTGGAGTCTTCATGGGGCCCGCATCGACTACGTATGCAGCGCAATCCTGCGTGCAGCGCGCACTCGAGCGGCGAGAGCAGCATCAGGCCGCGCCCGCGGCTCGATCGGCGGTGCATCGCATCCTGGACAAACTTGCGTGGTCCGCGCTCGGGCGGCCGCTCTCGAGCACGAGATCGACCGCGACGAGGACCGCGTCGAGGCCGAGACCCGCGGGCGAAGCGCTTCGAGCAGATGCGTACCAGAGACGCGGCTCCTCGCGGCCGCCGGGCCTCACCCGCTGGGGCACACACTACCTCAACATCCAGGGCCGCAGCCTGCACCTGGCCATGCAGCAGATGGAGGAGCATCGCGCCGCCCGGGCACGCGTTGCACAACCGTTGCACATGGACCCATGTCCAGCGTCTGAGGCGGGACATGGACCGCGAGGCGAGGCCGCCTCGGAGTCCAGCGATTGCAACGGGTTAGATGATGGTGCGGAAGAGGGGACTCGAACCCCTACGAGATTGCTCCCGCCAGCCCCTCAAGCTGGTGCGTCTGCCAATTCCGCCACTTCCGCGTGCGGTAGTTGTCGTTCGCTTGCCGTCCCCTGCAAGGTCGACAGAACCACGGACTATAGCAGGTCCGCGTGTTCGAGGGAAGCCGACCGGCCGTCGCCGGAGTGCGGCCTTACTGCTTCTTCGGCTCGCTGCCGGCTGCCGGCGCCTTGGCCTGCTCGGGGGCCGGGGCGACCGTCGCCGGGGCATCCGACTTGGGTGCCGCCGCGCCTGCGGCCGGCACGCCAGGCGCCGGGGCCACGGGCGTCTGCGTCGGCGCCGGGTTGGTCGTCGCCGAGGGGTTCGTCGGAGCCTTGGGTAGCGTCTTGGGCAAAGCCGGGGCCGCGCCAGGCACGCCGCTCATGACCGAGCTCGGCCCGCGCGTGCCGACGATGGCAAGGCCGAGCGCGCCCACCATGAACAAGCCCCCGAGGATTGCCGAGGCCTTCGACAGGACCGTCGCGCCCTGGCGAGCGCCGAATGCGGCCGAACCACCGCCGCCGCCAAATGCCGCGGCAATGTCGCCACCCTTGCCCTGCTGCAGCAGGACCGCCAGCAGCAAGAGCATACAGACGACCACGTAGATGGTGACAATGAGCCAGTACAGCATAACGACCCAGTATACAACGGCCTCCACGCAGCGTGCTACTCTCCGGCCGCGTGCCCGAACCGCGCCTGCCGCCGCTCACCCGATCGCAGGCCGCGCTGACTGCCCTCTTCCTGGTCATGGTCGCGCTGGCGACGTGGGCCGCCGACGTGCGTGCGGCCCGCGGCAGCGATCCCTTCGGCACCCTCCTGACGTCCAGGGCGATGGCCCTGCACGGCACCGTGCGGCTCGACGCGCTGGGCGTGTCGCACCTCGACCAGCGCCTCGGCTATCGCATGTTCGAGCGCGGCGGGCACCAGTACTACGTCTACCCGCTCGGCACGTCGCTTCTCGCCACGCCGTGGGTCGCACTCGCTCACGCCTTCGGCGCCGACGTTGTCGATCCAGACACCGAAGTCCGCATCCAGCACCGCCTCGTGGTGGCGTGCGCCGTCCTCACGGCCTGGCTGCTGTTGCGGATCGGCCGCCGCCTGCTGCCATTTGGCCCGGCGCTGGCCTGCACGGTGGTGTTCTGGGGCGGCACGTCGCTCGCGAGCGTCGCCGGGGCAGCGCTCTGGTCCCACACGGCGGCCATCCTGCTGGCTCTGGTGGCCATCGATCTCGTGACGGCCGCCGAGGTCGCTGGCGCGCGCCTCCGCTGGGCGTGGCTGGGCGTGACGTTGTTTGCCGCGTATCTCTGTCGGCCGACGATGGCGGTCTTCGCGATGGCCACCCTAGGGTGGGTGGCTTGGCGCGACCGTCGTGCGGCCATGTCGGCCGGAACCGTCGGCGCGACACTGCTCGCGCTGTTTGCCATCTTCAGCTGGCGCGAGTTCGGTGAACTGCTGCCGCCGTACTACCGCATGGGGATGTCGGGCGGCGCGTTCACGGCCACGGGGCTCGCCGGGCTGCTCGTCAGCCCGTCGCGCGGCTGGCTGGTGTTCTCGCCAGTGTTGCTCGGTGTGTGGGCCACCTGGTCGCTGTCCCGGCGCGAGTGGCCGCTCGGCCCCGGCTGGCTGCTGGTGGCGCTCCTCTGGCCGCTCACGCTGGTCGCGGCGCTGTCCCGGTGGGAGATGTGGTGGGGCGGCGGCTGCTTCGGGCCCCGGCTGCTCGCCGACGCCCTGCCGGGCGTCTTCCTGCTGACGCTGCGCGCCTGGCCGGTGCGCCGGCCGCGCGGCGCGGCCTGGATCGGCGTGGCGGTGCTGGCGACGACGGCGCTCTTCTCGGGATGGGTGCACGTCGCACAGGGACTGTACAACCCCTGGGTGCAGCACTGGAACGTCGAGCCGTCGATCGACACCGATTCGTGGACGCGTTTCGACTGGCGGTTCCCGCAATTCCTGCACAGCGCGCCGCGGCACCGCGCTCGTCTGGTCGCGTACTTCGAGCGCCATCCCCCGACAGGCGAACTGCCGCTCGTGCGACTCGAGGCCGCCCTGGGGCCCGACAACGAGGTCTTCGACGCGGTGGGCTTCGACCGCATGCGCGACGAGGGACGGTGGACCCTCCTGCAGGTCGCCGAACTGCGCTTCGCGGCCATGCCTCGCGTCTCGCCGCTGTCGGACGTGTCGGTGTCGTTCGGGACGAACGGTCGGCAGGCGTTGCGGATCGAACTGAACGAAGTGGTGTTGTTCGAGCACACGTTCGATACGGCGATGTCGATGGTGACGCTGCCGCTGCCCGCCGGCAGCGTGCGCGACGGCGTGAATCGGCTGCGATTCGTGACGCCCGACGCGCGGCGCCGCGGGCGCGGCGACGCACGGCACTACGGGATCGTCGTGAAGAGCGTGATGTTCCGGTAGGATCCCGCTCGTCAGCAGGCCATCGCGGCCGCTAGCGCGCCGCCGAGGCGATGGTGAAGAACCCGTGCGGGTCCAGGCTCGCGCCGCCGACGAGCGCGCCGTCGACATCGGGTTGCTGCAGGATGGCGCGGGCGTTGTCGGGCTTGACGCTGCCGCCGTAGAGGATCTGGCACTTGTCGGCGGCGTCTGCGCCGAGCCAGGCGCGCAGACGGCCGCGGATGTGCGCATGGGCTTCCTGCGCCTGTTCGGGGGTCGCGTTCCGGCCGGTGCCGATTGCCCAGACCGGTTCGTAGGCGATGACCATCTGGGCGAACTGCTCGCCCGAGACGCCATCGATCACGGCCTTCAGCTGCGTATCGAGCACCTCGAACGTCCGTGAAGCCTCGCGTTCTTCGAGGGTCTCGCCGACACACGCAATCGGCGCCAGGCCGGCGGCGTAGGCCGCGTGGATCTTCCGTGTCACGTCCGCGTCCGTGTCGCCGAAGACGCGGCGCCGTTCCGAGTGGCCGAGGATGACCAGTTCGGCCCCCGCTTCCTTCAGCATCGGCGCGCTGACGGCACCTGTGAAAGCCCCGTCCTTCTCCCAGTGGCAGTCCTGTCCGGCGGTCGCGATGCCCGAGTTGCGCAGCGCATCCGCGACACCGTGCACGGCCGTGAACGGGGGCGCGATCACGAGCTCCACCGTGGTCAGGTCCTTGGCCAGCGCGCGGAACACCTTCGCGTAGGCCACGGCTTCCGCGGCCCCCTTGAACATCTTCCAGTTACCGGCGACGAGAGGAGTGCGCATGAGAAATCAGTCCAAGGGACAAGGGAGAACGAACAAGTCAGAAGGTAATCAAGGGACAAGCGACAAGGGACGAAGCAACAAGCCGAACAAGCACCAGGCAACACTGTACTCGTCGACCGACGAGGTCAACGGGAGTGCGAGACGGGAAGTCGCGGACGGGGCCGTGCCGTGTGCCTTGAGCCTTCAGCCCTGTCCCTTGTCCCTTGACGCCCTTGTGACTTCTTCCCCGTCCCTTGTCCCTTGTTCAGGTGCTATTTCTCTGGCAACACCGCAACTCCCGGCAGCGTCCTGCCCCCCAGGAACTCGAGGCTTGCGCCCCCGCCGGTGGAGATGTGACTGATCCGGTCGGTCACACCAGCTTTGTGGACGGCGGAGATCGAGTCGCCGCCGCCGATGATCGTGATGCCTTCCACGTTCGCGACAGCTTGCGCCACGGTGTTGGTGCCGTTGGCGAATGCGGGGATCTCGAACACGCCCATCGGGCCGTTCCAGACCACCGTCTTCGCATTGCGGATGATCTCGGCATACCGGGCGGCCGTCTTCGGGCCGATGTCCAGGCCCATGCGGGCGCCGATCGCGGCGTCGTCGACGGCGAGCGTCTCCGAGGGCACGTCTGCCGACAGCGCCTCGGCCACCACGTGATCTTCGGGCAACGCCAGCGTCAGGCCGCGCGCGTCGGCCTGCGCCTTCAGGTGGCGCGCGGTGTCGACGAGGTCGGCCTCCACGAGCGACTTGCCGACGTCGAGGCCGGCCGCCTTGAGGAACGTGTAGGCCATGGCGCCGCCAATGACGAGCGCGTCGACCTTGGGGAGCAGGTTCTGGATGACCTCGAGCTTGTCGCTGACCTTGGCGCCGCCGAGCACGGCCACGAACGGCCGCTCGGGGTCGCTGAGCGCCTTGCCCATATAGGCCACTTCATTGGCCATCAGCAGCCCTGCGGCCGCCTCGGGCACGAACGCAACGATGCCTTCCGTTGACGCGTGCGCGCGGTGCGCCGAGCCGAACGCGTCGTTCACGTAGACGTCGGCAAGCGCGGCCAGCTGCTTCGCGAACGCGGGATCGTTGGCCTCTTCCTCGGCGTGAAAGCGCAGGTTCTCGAGCAACACCACGCCCGGGGCGCCCGCCTTCGCCACCGCGTCGGCCGCCGGTGCACCGACGCAATCGGACGCGAAGCCGACCGGCTGCCCGAGGAGCGCCGACAGCCGATCGGCGACCGGCTGCAGTGTGAACTCCGGGTTCGGCTTGCCCTTCGGCCGGCCGAGGTGCGACGCCAGGATCACGGTCGCGCCCTGTTCGAGCGCGTACCGGATGGTCGGCAGCGACGACTGGATCCGCGTATCGTCGGTGATCTGCCCGTTCTTGATCGGCACGTTGAAGTCGACGCGGATGAACACCCGCCGCCCCTTCAGATCCAGATCCGTGATGGAACGCTTGGCCATCCTACAGGCCCTTGCCCGCCATGTAGTTCAGGAGATCCACACAGCGGCTGCTGTAGCCCCACTCGTTGTCGTACCAGCTCAGCACCTTCACGAAGTCGCCGTCCATCACCTTCGTGTACGCCGAGTCGATGATCGAGCTGTTCGGGTTCTTGCGGAAGTCGATCGACACCAGTGGGGCGTCCTCGACCGCGAGGATGCCCTTGAGCGGGCCGGCGGCGGCCGCCCTGAACGCCGCGTTCACTTCGTCGGCAGTCGTCTTCTTGCCGACGATCACCGCGAGGTCGACCACCGAGACGTTCGGCGTCGGCACGCGCATCGAGATGCCGTCCAGCTTGCCCTTCAGCGCAGGCATCACCTCGCCCATCGCCTTGGCCGCGCCGGTCGTGGTCGGGATCATCGACAGCGCGGCCGCACGGGCCCGGCGCATGTCCTTGTGCGGCAGGTCGAGCAACTGCTGGTCGTTGGTGTAGCTGTGGATGGTCGTCATCCAGCCCTTGACGATGCCGAACTGCTCGTGCAGCACCTTGGCAAACGGCGCGAGACAGTTGGTCGTGCACGACGCGTTGGACACGATCACGTGCTTGGCCGGGTCGTAGGTCTCGTGGTTGACACCCATCAGCAGCGTCGCGTCGGGGCCGGTGGCCGGCGCCGTGATGATCACCCGCTTGGCGCCCGCCGCGAGGTGCTTGGCCGCATCGTCGCGCTTGGTGAAGATGCCGGTGCCCTCGAACACGACCTCGACGCCGAGGTCCTTCCACGGCAGTTGCGCCGGGTCCTTCTGCGCGAGCACCTGGAACTTGTCGCCGTTGACGCTGATCCAGCCGTCGCCCGACTCCACCGTGGCGTCGAGGTTGCCGAGGATCGAGTCGTACTTGAGCAGGTGCGCGAGCGTCCTGGTGTCGGTCAGATCGTTCACCGCCACGAAGTCCAGCTTCCCGGTGCCCATCGCGGCGCGCATGATGTTGCGCCCGATGCGCCCGAAGCCGTTGATGCCAACCTTGATGCCCATGGAGGTTCCTCCCACGCGGTCGCAGACCTGCGGATGATGACGACGGAAATGAAGTGTTCCCGGAACTCACGGTCGCGTACGCGGCGCCGGCCGGATGACACGACCGAGCATGGTAGTACGAGTGAGCCGGTTCGATATACTCCACACAGCCGCCTCGTCCTCGCCGGGCCCTTCCCAGTTCCATGTATTTTCTCTACAGCCTGCTCGCCGCGTCAGCCCTGGTGGCCTCGGCGCCCTGGGTGGCCTGGCAGGCCCTGCGCCACGGGAAATACCGGCATCGCTGGCAGGAGCGTTTCGGCGTGCTGCCCGCGGAACTGGGCGGCACTGCGGCCCCCACGCTCTGGTTGCACGCGGTGTCGGTCGGGGAAGTCCTGAGCGCGGCCCCCCTGGTCGCCGCCATCCGCCGGGACCACCCCGATTGGCGCGTGGTCGTCTCCACGACCACGCGCACCGGCCGCGACATGGCCGAGGTCCGCCTGTCGGACACGGCCGGGGTGTTCTACTTCCCCCTCGATTTCGCGTGGATCGTACGGCGGGTCCTGCGCAGCCTGCGCCCGAGCGTCCTGGTCATCGTCGAGACCGAGATCTGGCCGAACCTGGTGCGCCTCTGCCGAGCCGAGGGCATCGGCGTCCTGCTCGTGAACGCGCGGATCTCCGACCGCAGCTACCCGAGGTACCGGCTCCTCGGTCGCCTGCTCGGGACGGTGCTTGGGCAGTTCGACCGCCTGTGCACGCAATCGGAAGCCACGGCCGACCGGCTTCGGACCCTCGGCGCACCCAACGACCGCGTGATCGTGACCGGCAGCCTGAAGTACGACGTGCCCGCGGACGCGCCGCGCGGCATCGCCGACGTTGGCGCCCGTCTCGATGGCGCTCCCGTGCTGCTCGCAGCGAGTACGCTGAAGGGCGAGGACGAGATCCTGCTCGACACCTTTCGTGAGCTGCGTGCGAGCACCCCGGATGCTCGGCTGGTGCTGGCGCCTCGGCATCCCGAGCGCTTCGACGGAGTGACCGCGCTCGCCGAACGGACCGGCCTGCGCGTGGTGCGGCGGTCGGCGCTCGCCGGTAAACCGGAGGCGCCCTTCGACGTGCTCGTCCTCGACACGATCGGCGAGCTCGCGGCGCTCTGCGCGCACGCGACCGTCGTCTTTGTCGGCGGCAGCCTGGTGCCCGCCGGCGGGCACAACATCCTCGAGCCCGCGCGCTACGCCCGGCCGATCGTCGTCGGTCCGTCGATGTCGAACTTTGCCGATATCGCCCGCAGCTTCCTGGATGCCGGTGCCCTCGTGCAGGCGCAGGACGCGACCGAGGCGCGACGAGAATTGCTTGCGCTTTTCGTCGATGCACCGCGCCGGCAACGACTCGGCGAGGCGGCGCGTGGCGTCCTCGACCGGCATCGCGGCGCCGTCGATCGCACCATGGCGGAGATCGCTGCCGTGATGGGCCCGCGGGCGAGAGCATTGCGGTCGGCGACCGCCGGGGTCGTTCGATGAGCGACCAGCCGTGGAGTTTCCCGATGCTGCGCGCGGCCGCCCGTCTCTACGGGCACGGCGCGAATCTGCGTCGCGAACTGCGCCGCCGGACGCCGATCCGTCTCGATCGCCCCGTGGTGAGCGTGGGCAACCTCGCGGTGGGCGGCCGCAACAAGACACCGGTCGTGGCGGCGATCGCGCGCATGCTGCATGGGTGGGGCGAGCGGCCGTCCGTGCTCAGTCGCGGCTACCGGCGCGAGTCGCCGTCACGCGACGTCGTCGTCGTCCGCGACGCCGACCACATGCGCGCGACGCTGGCCGAGAGCGGCGACGAGCCGTTCATGCTCGCGCGCGAGTTGCCAGGGTGCTGTGTGCTCGTGCACTCGCGGCGCACTCGTGCCGGCCAGCTCGCGGAGCAGGAACTCCACTGCACCGTACACGTCCTCGACGATGGGTTCCAGCACGTGCAGCTGGCACGCGATGCGAACCTGGTGTTGCTCACCCTCGATGACGTGCTGCATGGTGAGGTGCTGCCGGCGGGCCGCCTGCGCGAGCCGCTGCATGCGCTCGAACACGCCGACGCGCTGCTGGCGGTGGACACGACTGCCGCGCGGTTGCGGATGGCGCTCGGGCGATCGGCCGACGTGCCGATCTTCGAGGCGCGGCGGCATCACGGCCCGGCGCGAGCCCTTTCGGGCACGATGGATTTTTCACGAGTGCACGAGGAACCGGTCCTGCTCGTCACCGCGGTCGCCGAACCGGCACGCGTCGCCGAGGATCTGCGCGCTACGGGCTGGAGGCTCGCCGACGTGATGACCTTTCGCGACCACCACCGCTACCGTGGCGACGATGCGCGGCAGATTGCGGCGCGTGCGCGCGCAGTCGGCGCCTCCGCTGTCGTCACGACCGCCAAGGATGCCGTCAAGCTCGAACGGCACCTGCCGATCGACGTGCCGGTCGCGGTGGTGCCACTCGAGGTCGTGATCGAGCCCGTCGACGAGTTCGCGTCATGGCTGCGCGCCCGCCTGTCGCTCGACCCGGAGGGCGCGTGAGCGGCTCGTCTCCGAATCTCTCGCGACGGCACCGACTCGAGTACGCGGCGTTGATGGGAGTGACGCGGGTGGTGCGCGCCCTGCCGCGGTCGGTGGTCACGCGCCTCGGACACGGGATCGGCTGGCTGGCGTATCGCGTCGACGGCAGGCATCGGCGGATCACCCTGGACAACCTGGCTGCGACGTTTCCGGAGCGATCGGTGCAGGAGCGCACGCGAATCGCCAAGCAGGTGTTCGCCCACTTCGGCCGCAAGCTCGTCGAATTCCTCTGGTTCACCGGTCTGCCGGCGGACCGCCAGATGGCACTTGTCGAGTTCGTCGGCGCCGAGCACGTCGACGCGGCGCGCGCCACCGGCAAGGGCGTGCTGCTGGTCACGGGCCACTTCGGATTCTGGGAACTGCATGCGATCGCCCACGGACGGCGCGTGGGGCCGATGGCCGTGGTCGCCCGCGCGATGGACAATCCCCTCATCGACAAGCTGTTGACCGAACTGCGCAGCGGCACCGGCAACTTCGTCATCGACCGCAAGGGCGGGTTGCGCCGCATCATGCGCGCGCTCAACGCCAACCAGTCCGTCGCCGTGCTCATGGATCAGCACATCCTTACCGCTGACGCCGTGAAGGTCGACTTCCTCGGGCGTCCTGCAGCGACGACGTCGGCGGTGGCGGTGCTGGCCATGCGGACCGGCGCGACGATCATCCCGGCGTTCTCGTTGCCGCTGAACGACGGCCGCTATCGCCTGATCTACGAGCGCCCGATTGCGTTGCCGGCCGAGGAGTCGCCCGATGCGGTGCGCGACGTCACCCAGCGGTGCACCAAGGTGCTCGAGAAGTACGTGCGCGCCCACCCCGAACGCTGGCTGTGGATGCATCGCCGCTGGCGTGAGGACGTGCGGACCACGGAGTCGCCGTCGCTCGCGGTGGACGACCCGCCGGGGGAAGCCGAGGCGTGAACGCGCCGCGTCGTGTGGTGGTGCGTGGGCCGAATTGGCTCGGCGACCTCGTGTTGGCCGCGCCAGCGATCAGGGCGATCGGGGACGCATGGCCGGAGGCCAGCATCGAGGTGGCCGTGCCGGCGGCGCTGGCGCCGATTGTGCCGCTCCTGGATCCGCGTACGAGCGCCGTTCCACTCGAGGGGCGCACGGGCCTGGCCGCGATCGGCCGGCACGCGACGCAGTTGGCGGCCGGCGCCTACGACCTCGCCGTGTTGTTCACCAATTCGTTCGGATCGGCGCTGGCGATGCGCCGGGCTGGCGTGCCCGAGCGATGGGGATACCGCCGTGACGGCCGCGGGATGCTGTTGACGCGCGCCATCCGCGTCCGACACACGCGACGCGAGTCGCGCCACCACGCCGATTACTACGCGGCGCTCGTCGAGGCGCTTGGCGTGCCTCGCCCGACTCTTGCCCTGCATGCGATCTTGCCACAGAGGGCAAGAGACGAGGCCGTCGCGTTGCTGCGGGCGGGCGGATGGGACGGCAGCGCCGCTCTGTTGGCCTGTGCGCCCGGTGCTGCATACGGCTCGGCCAAGCAATGGCCTGCGCGCCACGTCGCGTCTGTCGCGTCAGCGTGGATCGGCGAGGGTGGACTCGTTGTGATCGTGGGAGCCGGTCCCGATCGGCCGGCCGCCGCCGCGGTGCTCGCCGGCGTGCCTGCGTCGTCGCGCGGCGCAATCGTCGACCTGACGGGACGGACGTCGTTGCTGGCACTCGCGGGGGTGCTGGGCCTGGCGGGACGGGTGCTCGCGAACGACTCGGGGGCGATGCATCTCGCGGCAGCGCTCGGCACGCCGACGGTGTCCGTGTTCGGACCCACCCGCGAATGGGCGACCGCGCCGCTCGGCCCGCACCGCATCCTGACGCACGAGGTGTGGTGTCGTCCCTGCATGCTGCGCGAGTGCCCGCTCGACCACCGCTGCATGACCGCCGTCACGCCCGATCGCGTCATCGAGGCGCTGCGCGACGTTGCGCCACCTCAGGGTGAATGCGTAAAGCGTGAGTGACCGTCGAGCAAGCTCGACGGCTACAGCACCGATGGCTCGGACACGGGCTCAATTCGAGGGCTACACACACACACACACACACTTCACTTGTTGAGGTGTTGAAGGCGTCAACTCCGAATGACATCCGTCAACGCCAGTTGACGTGTTCATGTGCAAGGATTGCCTGTTGAAGCATGTGTCGCCGTCGGGCGTGCTCGACGGAATGGGTGGACGAAGCAAGCGAATTTACCGAAGTGTAGCCGTCGAGCTTGCTCGACGGATCGATGATCTCGGCTGGCATCGGGCGTGCACTGCCCAGCGCGCATGCCGCCACGTCTGCGAGGCTGGGACTACCGCGGGGCAGGTGCCTACTTCATCACGGCATGTACCTATCGGCGTCGTCCGTATTTTGGCGTCGTCGATGGCGATTGCGTGTCGCTCTCGCCAATGGGTGGGCTCGCCCACGACTGTTTCGCGCGTGATTTCGCCGCCGGGCACTGCTCCATCCTGGAGGCGTCGGTCGTCATGCCGGACCACGTCCACCTGCTCGTGCAGCGAAACACGGCGGCTTTCGGGCCTGCGGCCGCTCGACATGCTCGTGCGCGACCTCAAGGCCAGGGTCACGCACGAGGCGCGGGCGAGGGCGCTCCTCGCATCGGGCGAACAGCTGTGGCAACGCGGGTATTTCGATCGCGTCGTTCGAACGCCGGAGGAGCACGATGCCTTGCGGGTTTACATCGAGACCAATCCGCTGCGGTGGAGCTTGCGTCGACAGCGTGCGTCGACCTGAAGGTCGACGCCTACGGCCGATCGCTCGTGTCGACCGCGCGTTGACCTGGCTAAAGGTCGACGCGTACGGCCGATCGTTCGTGTCGACCGCGCGTCGACCTGGCGAGAGTCGACGCCTACGATCGGTTGTAGCGGTCGACCGAAATCGGTTGTAGCTGTCGATTAAGTGGTTGTAGCTGTCGACCTTCAGGTCGACAGTCACCGCACATCCCCCGGACAGACGATTGCCGCCAGATCAGCGGCCTACGCCTGCGCTTTCCGAAGCGGTGCGGGCATCACGAGGCTCAGGGCGAGTGCCGCGAGCGCGGTCACGCTCGATCCGATGAAGGCGTACCAGGTCCAGGCGACCGGCGTCGCGGTCCAGATGTAGATCAGCGCCGCGAGACCCACACCCATGCCGCCGAGCATCGCCCCGGCGCTCACGCGGGTGGTGGCAAACCCCACGAGGAAGGCGCCGAGCACCGGGCCGGCCGTCAGCGACAGGATCGATAGGCCGGCGTCGAGCACCGAGCGGTCCATCCACTGGCAGCCCAGCGCCACGATCAACTGGACGATGCCCCAGCCGAGCGTGGCCCGATAGGACACGCGCATGATCGTCTGCTCGTCGGCCGTTTCGTTGACGTAGCGGAGATAGAAGTCGTTGACCGTCGTCGCGGCCATGGCGTTGATCGACGGCGACAGCGCGGCGGCGACGATCGCGGCGACGATGAAACCCGCCACGCCGCTCGGCAGCGTGTTGATCACGAACCGCGGCAGGATCTCGTCCGGCCGCCCGAGCACCGGCGCGGCCACCTGCTGGTAGTAGGTGAAGAGCATCACGCCGATGGCCAGGAACAGCCCGAACTGCAGCAGCACGAGCACGCCGCTCAGGATCAGGCCGCGCCCGGCATCACGCGCCGACGGCGCCGAGAGCAGGCGCTGGACCAGGAACTGGTCGGTGCCGTGGGTCGCCAGCGTCAGCGCGACGCCACCGATCAGGCCGGCCCAGAACGTGTAGATCTTCGTGAAGTCGAGCGAGAAGTCGAAGACGTCGAACTTGCCTGCGGCGCTACCGGCCGCCACCACCGCCCCCCAGCCCCCGTCGATGGCGTTGAGCAGCGCGAAGAAGATGATCAGCGCACCGGCAAGGTAGACAAACATCTGCACGACGTCGGTCCAGATGACGGCCGCGGACCCGCCGTACATCGTGTAGACGATCATCGCGGTGCCGAGCAGCACCACGGTCCACGGCACCGGAATCCCTGTCACCACCGCGATCACCAGCGCTGTCGTGAACAGCCGGATGCCGTCTGCAAGCGACCGCGTGAACAGGAAGATGGCCGCGCCGGCCGACCGCACGGCGGGGCCGAACCGCCATTCGAGCAGCTGGTACGACGTCATCAGGTCGCCGCGGAAGTAGGCCGGCAGGAACAGCGCGCTGACGATGACCCGGCCGATCACGTACCCGAGGGGCAGCTGCAGGAACGCCATGTTGCCGGTGTACGCGGCCGCCGGTACCCCGATGAAGGTGATGGTGCTGGTCTCGGTGGCGACGATGGTGAAGCAGATCGCCCACCACGGTACCGAGTGGCCGGTGAGGAAGTAATCCTTGCTGGACCGCTGGAAGCGGGCGAAGTAGGTGCCGAAGGCCGTCAGGGCCAGCACGTAGCCGGCGATCACCGCGTAATCCAGCCAGTTGAGGACCATGAAGTCGCGTCAGGTTACACGGAAATGCCGACAGGCTGGAATGCTGGAACGTCGAGGGCCGCGTGGCCCGCGCCTCTTGCGCACTCGACATTCCGGCATTAGGCATTTCCGCATTTCCCGGTACCATTCCCCCGTGATGTCTGCACCCGCGCCCGCGGTGTTCATGGACCGCGACGGCACCCTCATCGAGGAGGCCGTATATCCCGACAGCCTCGACCGCGTGACGTGCCCGGCCACGGGCTGGTTCCTCCGGCAGGGCCGGTAAGCATGCGCGAACGGCTGATCGACGCACTCGATGCCCTGGCGGGCCGCCGCACGGTGGTCGTCGGCGACATCGCCGCCGACGAGTTCCTCTACGGACGCGTCGCACGAGTCTCGCGAGAGGCGCCCGTCCTGATCCTCGAGTACGACACCACGTTGATCGTGCCTGGCGGTGCCGGCAATGCCGCCAACAACGTCGCTGCGCTCGGTGGCCGCACCAGCCTGTTCGGTTGTGTCGGGCGCGACGCCCAGGGGGCACGGCTCGTCGAGGCGCTCGCAGCGGCTGGAGTCGACGCGCGTGGCGTCGTGCGCGTGCGCGGTCACGTCACCACGACCAAGACGCGTGTGCTTGCCGGGGGCATCCACTCGGCCAAGCAGCAGGTGGTGCGCATCGACCGGAAGGGCGAACTGGTGGCGCCGCGGACGGTGCACGAGGCCTGGGGACGTCGTCTCGACGTCGCCCTCGCGTCTTGCGACGCGGTGCTGATCTCCGACTACGGTGGGGGAGTCGTCACGCCCGCGCTGGTACGACACGTGAAGCGGACGCTTCGCCTTCGCAAGGGCCGGCAGATCCCGATCCTCGTCGATTCGCGCTACGACCTGGGCCGCTACCAGGGCCTGACGGCGTCGACGCCCAACGAATCCGAGGTCGAAGCGATGCTCGGCGTGCGCATCGGGGACGACCGCAGGGTGCTCGAACGTGCCGGACGGACCGTCCTCCAGCAGACCAGGATGGCGGCGGTGCTCGTCACGCGCGGCAGCCGCGGCATGGCCTTGTTCGAGGCCGATCGGCCGACCGTGCACATCCCGATTGTCGGCTCCGACGAGATTGCCGACGTGACGGGCGCGGGCGACACCGTCATCGCCACCGTGACGCAGGCGCTCGCCTCGGGCGCCTCGTTCGAGGATGCGGCGCACCTGGCCAACTACGCGGGTGGCCTCGTGGTCATGAAGCGTGGCACCGCCACGGTGTCACGCGCCGAACTGCGCCTCGCCATCGAGGCGGACCGGTGATCGTGGCCCTCGAAGTGTTGCTGGCTGCCGCTGCCGATCACCGCCGGCAGGGCCACACGATTGCGCTCGCCAACGGCGTGTTCGACCTGCTGCACGTCGGACACCTGCGCTACCTGCAGGGTGCCGCGCAGCAAGCCGACATCCTGGTGGTCGCCGTCAATGACGACGCGGCGGTGCGAAAGCTGAAGGGCGCAGATCGGCCGATCGTCGGCGAGCGTGAACGTGCCGAACTGGTCGACGCCTTGCGCGGCGTGGACTACGTCACGCTCTTCGGCGATCTCACCGTCGGGCCGCTGCTCGAGGCGCTTCGGCCGGACGTCCACTGCAAGGGCACCGATTACAGGATCGAGACCGTGCCCGAACGTGCGATCGTCCAGGCCTACGGCGGCCGTACTGCCATCGTCGGCGATCCGAAGGACCACTCGACGCGCGACATCGTTGCGGCGATTGCGGACCGCGGCACGAGTCCCGAGCCGTGAGCCACGAGCCTGGTGCCGACCCTCCCGCACCGGCCGGGTCGTTCCTGATCGTGCGACTCGGCGCCCTCGGTGACGTCGTGCATGCGATTCCGGTGGTGGCGGCCCTCCGCGAGGCCCATCCCGGCGCTCGCATCGGGTGGATCGTGCACCCGCGGTTTGCGCCGCTGCTGCACCTGGTCGAGGGCCTGGATCACGTGTATCCGCTGGAACGCCGGAGCGGGGCGCACGCGATCCGTGATGTCCGGCGCGACCGGTACGATGTCTGCCTCGATCTGCAAGGCCTGATCAAATCGGCGGCGGTCGCGCGCTTCAGCGGCGCGCGGCGCGTGATCGGATTCTCGCGTCCGCTCCTGCGTGAGTCGGCGGCGGCGCTCGCCTACACCGAGAGCGGTGGTGACGGCGGCGGACACGTGATCGACAAGAACCTGTCGCTGCTCACGTTGCTCGGGGCGGACACGCGGGCGCGACGCTTCCCGCTGCGCATCCCGGAGACGCCCGTGGTGTCGTGCACGCGCGAGATTCTCGGGGTCGGCCGCGATGGGCCGTTCGCGCTGCTCAATCCCGGCGCGGCATGGCCGAACAAGCGCTGGCCCCCGGAGCGCTTCGGAGAGGTGGCGCGCCAGCTTCGGGAGCGCCTGGGGCTGCGCACCGCGGTCCTCTGGGGCCCCGACGAGGCGACCCTGGCGGCGGCGGTGGCGCGGGCGTCAGGAGATGCCGCACGCATGGCGCCGCAGACGACGATGGTAGAGATGCTCGCCCTGGCGCAGGCGTCCAGCGTGCTGGTGTCCGGCGACACGGGGCCGCTGCACCTTGCCGCTGCCGTCGGCACGCCGGTCGTCGGCTTGTACGGCCCGACCCCGCCCGGGCGCAACGGTCCCTGGGACCCGCGCGACACGGTCGTGTCGAGCCACGGGTCGTGCGCTTGCGTTTTCAAACGCCAGTGCACCGCGCGCACATGGTGCCTCGAGCAGGTGACGGCCGACGCCGTCACGGCTGCCGTGATCTCGCGCCTGGGGGCGGCATGACCGACACCGCGCCCGCCACCCCGTCGCCGCGCGCCGGCCTGGCCCGCTGGCGCGTACCGCTCGGGTTCGCCTCGGCGGCATTGGTGCTATGGCTGGCCCGACCGACGCCGCGCAGCCTCGAACTTGGCTTGTCGATCGCGTTGCTGGGGCAGGCGCTGCGGATCTGGGCGGCAGGCCACCTGGAGAAGAGTCGCGAGGTCACATCTTCCGGGCCCTACCGGTTCACGCGCCACCCCCTGTACCTGGGCTCGTCGCTGATGGGCCTGGGGCTCGCACTGGCCGCCAACCACTGGGCGGTCGGACTGCTGATCGCCGCCTACCTCGGCGTCACCCTCTGGCTGGCCATTCGCACGGAGGAGGCATACCTGCGCGCCAGCTTCGGCGATGCCTACGACCGCTACGCCGGTGGCGCCTTGCCGGCGGGCACGCGTCGCTTCAGCCTGGAACGCGCCATCCGCAACAAGGAGTACCGAGCGCCACTCGGTCTCCTGCTGATCAGCCTGTTCCTCCTCTGGCGCGCAGGCTAGGCGAAAGTCCGACACTCTACTTCGATAGTGCTGACCGTTGTAGCCGCCTCTACGCGGCCGCAGTTAGCGGATTTCGCGATCAGCTGGTCATGAAATGCATCAACTTTGGCTAACAAAGCGTCCATTTGGCGTCGTGGCTGCCTTGACTTTCGCTTGCCGCGCACGCATCCTGACGGACAATCCAGTTGAGGTGCCGACCTTCGCTGTGAAGGCGGTCCCGTCGACCTGGAGCGGCTCCCGCCGCAGGTCCGGTCGACTTTCATTCCTCGCGTTCGCGTCGCCTACTGACGTGCACGACGAGGTCTTTGCGGTTCTGCTTGCAGGAGGTGGATCGTGAGGCTTTCTCTCTCCGGGCTCGCGTCGAGCTTGCTGGCGGCGGCGGCGTTGTTGACGATGCCGCATGCCGTGTCGGCCCAGACCGGCACCGCGTCATTGTCGGGAACGGTCACCGACGCTCAGAAGAGCGCGGTCCCCGGTGCAACGGTCACGATCACGAGCGCGGCGACGGGCTTGTCGCGTGAAGCGGTCACGGGCGGCAATGGCGGCTACCAGTTCATCGCCCTGCCTCCGGGCGTCTACACATTGAAGGCCGAGTTGACCGGCTTCAAGACCAGCATCATCGAAAAGATCCAGTTGAGCACGGACACTTCGTCCCGCGTCGACGTCGCGCTGGCGGTGGGCGGGATAGAAGAGAGCGTGCAGGTGCTCGCCGAAGCACCGGCCATCAACACCACCGACGCAAGCCTCGGCAACGTGATCAAGGAATCCCAGATCATGGGCCTGCCTCTCGAGGCGCGCAACCCGGTCGGGTTGCTCTCCCTGCAGGCGGGCGTGGTCTACATCCCGCGCAACAACCCGGAGACCACGATGGACCCGCGGTACGGCTCGGTGAGCGGCGCACGCGCCGACCAGAGCAACGTGACGCTGGATGGCATCGACGTCAACGACGGCCAGAACCAGAGCGCGTTCACCTCGGTGCTGCGCCTCACGCTCGACTCCGTGCAGGAGTTCCGGGTGACCACGAGTTCGTACGGCGCCGATGGCGGTCGTTCGTCCGGCCCGCAGGTCTCGCTCATCACCAAGAGCGGGACCAACAGCCTTCGGGGCGCCGGCTATTACGCCAATCGCGACACGAGGTTCTCCTCGAACGAGTACTTCAACAAGTTGTCGCAGCTGAAGGCCGGCGGCGAGAGCGAGTCACCGCTGCTCAACAAGAACATCTACGGCGGCTCGGTCGGCGGCCCGATCCTGAGGGACCGCCTGTTCTACTTCGCCAATTTCGAGGCGCTGCGCGAGAAGCGCGAATCGGTCGTCGAGCGCTCGGTGCCCTCGGCGGCGATGCGCGACGGCGTGCTGACCTACCTGTGCGCGGTGGCCGCGGCCTGCCCTGGCGGCGCAGTGCAGGGCTTCACCAGCACCCACACCATTCCGGCCGGCCGGTATGGCATGAACCCGGCCGAGTTCAAGCGCGTCGATCCGACCGGCATCGGCGCCAGCACGCTCGCGGCGGAGTACTGGAAGCAGTTCCCGCTGCCGAACTACGACGGAACCGATGCCTTCAACATCATGGGCTACCGCTTCACCTCACTCGTCGAGAACGAGTTCAACACGGGCATCGCGCGTGGCGACTACCGGATCACCAATGCCCAGTCGCTCTTTGCGCGCTTCAACTCGCAGGACGACGCGCTCATCGGGACGCAGCAGTACCCCGGGCTCGCGCCCAACACCGCGCGCCAGGTGAAGAACTGGGGCTTTGCGAGCGGCCACGACTGGGTGCTCGGCTCCAACATGGTCAACACATTGCGCGTCGGCTACACCAAGATCGACGACGCGACGACCGGCTTGCAGACACAGAGCGCGACGACGTTCCGGTTCCTGGACAACTACGAGGCGCTGAGCTCGACCAACGGCCGTCAGCTCGGCACCTGGAACGTCACCAACGACTTCTCGTGGATCAAGGGCAATCACACCGTGAAGGTCGGCACCAACCTGCGGTTCCTGCGCAACGACACGTTCACCAACGCGAACTCGTTCTACAGCGGGTTGGCCAATGGCTCCTGGGCCGCTGGAGCCGGACGGCGCTACATGCCCGGTGGCACGTGTCCGGCTCCGGCCGACTGCTCCGGCCTGCCGGCAGTCGACTCGGGTAGCTTCGCGGCCTACGCCGACCCGTTCATGGACATGCTGGGCGCGATCACGCAGACGACGGCGCGCTACAACTACACGATCGACGGCGGCATCATCAGCGAGGGCACGGCGCTGCCGCGCCTGTACGTCGCCAACGAGTACGAGTTCTACGTGCAGGATCAGTGGCGTATTGGCGACAACTTCACGCTCACCGGGGGGCTTCGCTACAGCATGTTCCCGCCGGTGTACGAGGGGCGTGGCCAGCAGGTGGTGCCCAACCTCAACATGGCCGACTGGGTTGCGACGCGAGCAGCCAACATGCAGCTTGGCATCCCTTCGAGTGCGGACGCGACAATTTCGTTCATCCCGGCCGGGCCCGTCAACGACGGCCCCGACTGGTACCAGTACGACAAGAACAACTTCGCACCGCGCGCCAGCTTCGCGTGGTCGCTCAATCCGAAGACGACCGTCCGCGGCGGCTACTTCCTGGTCTACGACCGCATCGGCTCGGGTCTTGCCACTCAGTTCAACACCGCCGGATCGTTCGGACTGGCGTCGGTCTTGAGCAGCCCCGTCAACACGAACAACGAGACCAACCCGGCGATCCGTTACCAGGGAGTCAACGTCATTCCGGCGACCTATCCCGGTGCGCCGCCGGCCTCGTTCCCGGCCACGCCACCGCAGTTCTCGGGCACCATCACGTCGGCGATCGACCAGAACCTGCGCACGCCGTATTCGCACGCCTACAACCTGACGTTCAGCCGTGACCTCGGCCGCAACTACGCGGTCGATGTGGCCTACGTCGGTCGACAGGGGCGCAACCTCCTGATTCGGCGCGACGCGGCCATGCCCGCCAACTTCGTCGAACAGAAGTCGGGGATGGACTACTTCACGGCGGCCAGTCTGCTCATCACGGAAGCCAACCGCGTCGGGGCCACAAATGTGGCTCCCATCCCGTACTGGGAGAACCTGTTCCCGACCGCGGCCACCGGCGGCATGACGGCCACGCAGGTGATGGCCGGCCTGTTCATGGACAACGATCCCGACTGGATGACGGCACTCTGGTACGCCGATCAGAACTGCGATCCGGCGTGCCCGAGCACCGGTGATTTCTCGTTCTTCAACCAGCAGTACGACTCGCTGGCCGTGCAGAGCTCCATGGCCCGTTCAGGCTACAACTCGATGCAGCTCGCGTTGCGGCGGCGGTTGGCCGACGGGTACCAGTTCGACTTCAACTACACCTACGCCGTCGCGAAGGACCATGGATCGTCGGTGGAGCGCGGATCGAGCTTCGGCAACAACACAGGCTCGGGTGGCTACTCTGGCTTCCTCATCAACTCGTGGGATCCGGACCAGCAGTACTCCTACGCGGACTTCGACGTGCGTCACCAGATCAACGTCAACGGCCTGTACGAGCTGCCGTTCGGCCAGGGCAAGAAGTGGGCGACCAACGCCAACGGTTTCACCAACGCCCTGATCGGCGACTGGTCGATTGCCGGTATCTACCGTTGGACGAGCGGGTTCCCGTTCAACGTGCAGAACTGCCGTTCGTGCTGGGCGACGAACTGGAACCTGCAGGGCAACGCCGTGCTCGTCGATCCCAACAAGCTCCCCGAGACGGCGACCACGCGCAATGCCGTGGGCGGTCAGCCAAGCGCATGGGCTGACACGACTGCGGCAATCGCGGCTTTCCAGCGCGCAACGCCTGGGGAGTCCGGTGAGCGCAACATCTTTCGTGGTGATGGCTATTTCGGCATCGACGCGAGCATCGGTAAGGCGTTCCGCATGCCGTTCGGCCACCGGCTGATGTTCCGGTGGGACGTGTTCAACCTCACCAACACCGTGCGCTTCGACACGGCGACCGTCGACATGATCCCGGACCGAGCTGCAACGTTCGGCCGCTACAACGGCACGCTCGCCGGCTGCGACGGCGCCGCGAACCGCTGCATGCAGCTGAATCTGCGGTACGAATTCTGAAGAACGGGAACCGGGCAACGGAAAACGGGAACCGGGAACCGGGACAGCCCCGAAGGTAGGGCCGGCTCTCTCCTCCGGGTGCCGGGTACGGGGTACCGGGTAAACGCACAAGGCCTTCCGCTTGTAGCCGTCGAGCTTGCTCGACGGTCAGTGATGTTCCCGGACGATGGGGACGCCGCGTGTGAGCGCCGACCTGAAGGTCGGCGCCTGCGATCGTCGGCGGAGCCGTCGCACTTCGCCACACCGCGCGGCTGCTCCGCGACGACGTGTCTGGCTGCAGGCTCTCTCCAGCGGAGATGGACTGTAGGCGTCGACCTTCAGGTCGACGCGCGTCGATGATCGAGATGACGCTTGCGGGAGTGGCGGGGTCGACGGGGCTCGAACCCGCGGCCTCCGGCGTGACAGGCCGGCGCTCTAACCAACTGAGCTACGACCCCGCAAAATGTTGGTGTCCGAGTCCGCGTATCGTCGCCAAGACAGTCGAGGCGTTCGATGGGCCCCCAGCGCCAAGGTTGGTGGGCGGTACAGGACTCGAACCTGTGACAGCCGGTGTGTAAGACCGGTGCTCTACCAACTGAGCTAACCGCCCTCGCCATCCAGCCGTGCCGACGCTCGGTCCGCCTTCGCCAGGCTTCGGCGAGACAAGCGCCCGTGCCGCGTCACCTGCCCGCGACAACCCAACGAGTATACACGGCGCCCGACGATCCTCGTCAAGGGTTCGCTGCCAGCCGCGCCGCGCGCCGCCCCAGCCACGCCAGGATGGTGTCACCCCACGTCTCCGCCTGGCCGCCCCGCAGGGTCGCCACTGCGAACTTTCCCACGGCAGGCCGGGAACCTCCCCGGCGTGGCCCTGACTCGCCAGACGCGAGCGTGTCGTGACGGTGGCCGGCGTCCGGCTCTCAACTTGCACTACGAAGCCCACCGTGAACGTACACGTAGCGGCAGCGAAAGCGACGGACCGGGTGGTGACACACCCCGCAGTGATCCAGGGCGGCATGGGTGTGGCCATCTCCAACTGGCGCCTGGCGCGCGCGGTGTCGTCGGCTGGCGGCCTCGGCGTCGTGTCCGGCACGGCCCTGGATCAGGTCCTCGCTCGACGGCTGCAGGACGGAGATCCGGGCGGGCACATGCTGCGCGCCCTCGACGCGTTCCCGGTCCCGGCCATCGCCGCACGCATCCTTGACCGCTTCCTTGTCGAGGGTGGCAAGGGCGAACGGCGGTCCTACGCCACCCTGCCGATGCTCAGCCGCGAGGGCACCGTCGACCAGCAGGAACTCTGTGTCGTTGCCAATTTCGTCGAGGTCTGGCTGGCACGGGAAGGCCACGACCGGCCGGTCGGCATCAATTACCTCGAGAAGATCCAGATCCCGCACCTGCCCTCCATCTACGGAGCCCTCCTCGCCGGCGTGGACTACATCCTCATGGGCGCGGGCATTCCGTTGAAGATTCCCGGCGCCATCGACGCGCTCGCCGTGCACGCGGCGGCCACCTATCCGCTCACCATCACCGGCAGCGTGCCGGGCGACGACACCCTGCTGCGGTTCGATCCGGCCGACATCGTCGGCCAATGGCGACCGTTGTTGAAGCGTCCTGCGTTCCTTGCCATCGTCGGCTCGTCGACGCTGGCCCTGACGCTGCTGCGCAAGGCCAATGGCATCGTCGACGGCTTTGTCATCGAGGGCCCGACCGCGGGCGGCCACAACGCGCCGCCGCGCGGCAAGGTGCAGTTGAACGAGGACGGCGAGCCGATCTACGGCGACCGCGACAAGGTCGATCTCGCGGCCTTCCGCGAGTTCGGCGTGCCCTTCTGGCTGGCTGGCGGGTACGGAACGCCCGCCGGATTGCGCGCGGCGCTGACCCAGGGGGCCGCGGGCGTGCAGGTCGGCACGGCCTTCGCGTTGTGTGACGACTCCGGGATGCGGCCGGACTATCGCGCCGAGGTGCTCGCCGACATGCGCATGGCGGGCACACGCGTGCGGACCGATCCGCTCGCGTCTCCCACGGGATTCCCGTTCAAGGTTGCCGACGTCCCTGGCACGATCGCGAATCCGGACGTGTACGCGTCACGTCCACGGATCTGCGACCTCGGCTACCTGCGCGAGGCGTATCGTCGCGATGACGGCACGACCGGTTACCGCTGCGCGGCTGAACCCGTGTCGGTCTACGTGGCCAAGGGTGGCAACGCCGCCGATACGGACGGCCGCAAGTGCATCTGCAACGCGTTGATGGCCACCGCCGGCCATCCGCAGGTGCGCGCCGGCACGCACGTCGAACCGGGCATCGTCACCTCGGGCGACGCACTGGGCGAGGTGGCGCAGTTCCTCGCTCCAGGTGACGACGGCTACAGGGCCGAGGACGTCGTGCGGTTGCTTCTCGAACGACAGACACTTTGATGAACGCCGAACGCCGAACGCCGAACGCCGAACGCTGAACGCTGAACGGTGAACCGCGAACGCCGACGGCCGGCGCGCTAGCGCATCAACGCCTGCAGCTTCTGGACTGTCGTCCAGTTGCGTGTCGTGATCCACGGGCCGACGCGCGCGACGACTTCGCTGAGCACGCGGCTTTCCAGGATGCCGTCGGGCAGCCAGATGTACGCGGCGCGGCTGCCGACCGCGAGGGCTTCCGATCCCCAGTCGCGTGACGCGAGCTCGCGGACCGATTGCAGGCGATCGGTGTCCTGCACGAAGGCCACCAGCAGGCGCGAGGGGTTGTCGGCCTGCGTCAGCGAGTTCTCCTGCATCACCGCGTCTACCCACGCGGCGTCGACCACCACCACGTGCGGCCGGAATCCGGCGCGCGTCTCGATGGCGCTCTCGAGGCGTGCGGCCAGGCGCGGGAACGGTTGCTTCGCGCCCGCGAACACGACGTTGCCGCTATTGAGCAGGGTGCGCGGATCGGTGAAGCCTTCGGCCTTGACGAGTGCCCGGAGGTCAGCCATGGGCAGGCGTCGCGCCTTGCCGACGTTGATGCCGCGCACGAGTCCGGCGTACGTGATCATGAGAACAGTGCCTCGATCCTTGCGATGAGCAGGGGCTTCACCAGCTGGTGCGGGAAGGGCGGACACGGATCCTATACGGCCAGCGCCGCCTGTGCGAGTCGTGGTCCCGGGAACGCTCCGTGCGGTTCGTCCCAGCCGCATGCCGGGACGGCTTGACACCGCAGACGGTCGCTGCTAATTTTCCACCACTGCTGGTTTTTTAGCACACACGAGGGACTGCCTGTGAACAAGACAACCGCCCCGGGACACCTGGATGTCAGTCGTCGCGAGCGCCAGATTCTGGACGTCCTGTTCGCTCGCGGCCGGTCGACGGCCGCCGACGTGCAGGCGGCACTGCTCGATCCGCCGAGCTACTCGGCCGTACGGGCCCTGCTGCGTATCCTCGAGACCAAGGGCCTGATCCACCACGAGCAGGACGGGCCGCGATACGTCTACGTGACCGCGGTGCCGCGCGACACCGCCAAGCGGTCGGCGCTGCGCCACCTCTTGCGGACCTTCTTCGACGACTCCACCGAGGATGCAGTTGCGGCTCTTCTCGACGGCGATGCCACGGCGCTGGCCCCGGACCAGTTGGACCGCCTCCAGGCCCTGATCGACGCGCACAGGTCGCGACCGGAGTGACGCTCATGATGCTGGAACTGCTCGTGAAGGCGACGCTGGTGCTCGGCGTCGCGGCGCTGTTCGGAGCGGTGAGCCGCGGGCGGGCGGCCGCCTCGACCCGTCACGCGGCCTGGGTCGCGGCCCTCGTCGGCGCCGTGCTGGTGCCGGTGCTGGGCGCGTCGCTCCCGGCCATTCGCCTGCCCCTGCTGCCGGCGGAGTTGCGCGCCCTTCCAGCCCCATCGCCTGTGGCGCCGGTGGCAAGCCTGGTCGAGGACGACAGTGCCGACGCGTCAGCGATCGCGCACACGATGCCGTCGCGTCGCCATGTGCCGCAACACGCCGCCGCCAGTGCCGCCACGGCTGACGACACGCGCGCTTTGCTCCGGCAGGTCCGTGACGCGGTGGCGGCCCTGCCCTGGCTGGCCGTGATCTGGGCGCTTGGCGCCTTCCTCGTCCTGGCGCGACTTGTGGCGTCACGAGTGGCCGCGGCAAGGCTCACCCGAAACCGCGTGCCCGGGCGCAAGCCGTGGCTCGGCCTGGCGCGTCGTCTCGCGCGATTGATGCGCGTGCCTCGCCGCGTGCGCTTCCTGCGCTCGGATCGCGTGTCCATGCCGATCGCATGCGGCGTGCTGCGGCCTGCCGTGGTGCTGCCGGTCGAAGCCGACGACTGGCAGGACGCGCGGGTCCGCGCCGTCCTGCTCCACGAACTTGCGCACGTGCGACGTCGCGACTGCCTCACGCAACTCATCGTCGACGCCGCGGTGGCGCTGCTGTGGTTCCACCCGCTGGCGTGGGTGGGGCGCCGCGCGGTTCGACGCGAACGCGAGCGTGCCTGTGACGATCTCGTGCTGGTTGCCGGCACCGATGCCCCCGAATACGCCACCCATCTGCTCGACGTCGCGCGCGCCGCGCAGGGGCAGCCGTCAGGACTCGTGATGTCCGGAGGTGTCGCGATGGCGCGCGCCTCGGAACTGGAAGGACGACTCATGGCCATTCTCGACACCACCCGCGCGCGCCACGCGCTCACCGCGCGCGCCCTCGCCACCGTCTTCATGGTCACGCTGGCCATCGTGGCACCGACGTCGGCACTCGATTTCTGGCATGCACCAGGTGCGACAGCGCGCGCCGTCCTGGCCCCGCCCGTGGGCCGGCCCGCGCCGCTACCGCGCCCCGCGCCGCCTCCTGCCGCCATCGCACGCGAGGCGCGACACGAGGCCGCCACGTCGGCCGCCGCACAGGCTGAACCTCCTGCAGCTGCACAGGCCAGCCCCGCCGTGGCACCTGTAGCGGCGCCGCCGGCACAGGACGGGCCGGCGCCCATGCCGATGCCAACACCGACGCCGACACCGTCAGCGAGGCCCGTAATCGCGCCGATGGCGCCAATGCCCGGTATCCCGGGACCGAAGCCCGGCGTTCGCGGCGGTGTCCAGGGTGGCGTGCCGGGTGGCGTCATCGCACCGCCGGCCAAGGCCGGACCGGAGAAGCCACGCCAGCCTGCCGATCCGACGATCATCGCGGCACTCACCGAGGCGCTCAAGGACAGCGACCTGGAGGTGCGGCAGCAGGCCCTCTTCACCCTGGGCCGTTACGGCGACCCCTCGTCGCTCGACGCGATGATCGGCGCCCTCGGCGATGCCGACGCGGAGATGCGACAGCAGGCGGCGTTTGCGCTGAGCCGGTACGACTCGCCCCGTGCCCGCCAGGCCCTCGCGGGGGCGTTGAAGGACCGTGCCGCCGAGGTCCGCCAGCAGGCCGCGTTTGCGCTCGGCGCCCTGCGCGCGAAGGAGTCGGTCGATCCGCTGCTTGGCGCACTCGCCGACACCGACCCCGAGGTGCGCGGCCAGGCAGCCTTCGCGCTCGCGCAGATTCGCGATCCGCGCGCGGCCGATGCCCTGATGGTGGCGGCCAAGGACAGCAATGCCGAGGTTCGCACCCAGGCCTTCTTCGGACTCGCCCAGCTCGGCGATCCGCGTGCCAAGGATCTGGCGATCGCCGCACTGAAGGACGAGAGCCCGGAGGTTCGCCGGGTTGCCGCGATGGCGCTCGCGAACCTGGTCGATCACGACGAGTAAGCGAGAGCGAATAGATGAAGAGAGGCGCGATCTCCCTGACGTGGGTGTTGTTGCTGGCCGGCATGCCCGGACAGGCCCTGGCGCAGTCGTCCGCGACGTCACCGCTGGCGGTGTGGCGCAGCCTGGATGTCGAGGTCCTGGTGGAGCGTGCACGCGCCCTCGATCCGGAGACGCGCACTCGCGCGGCCTGTGCCTTGCGCGAGCGCCGCACCGTGCCGCCTGCGGGCATCGCGGCGCTGGTTGCACTGCTGCCCGATGACACGACCGTGCCCGTGACGGTCTGCCAGGCCGAAGGCGACCTCGACCGGTACGGCATTCCGCGGACGACGTCACCGGGACGGGAAGCCGCACACGCGCTGGCCGAGGCCGGCGCCGTGGCCTTCGATCCGCTCGCCCTGGCACTCGAACACACCAGCCCTGTCGCGCGCAGGAATGCGGCGCTGGGGCTCGGTATGCTGGATGACGCCCGTGCTGTGCCGCCATTGATCGCGCATCTCGCGGATCAGGACGGACCCGTCCGCGCCCAGGTGGCCTGGGCCCTCGGCGCCATCGACGACGCACGCGCAGTACCGCCGCTCATCGCCAGCCTCGCCGACCGCGACGGGGCGGTGCGTGAGAAGGTGGCCTGGTCGCTCGGTGCGCTCGACGACGCGCGAGCTGTCGAACCGCTGTCGCGGGCCATCTCCGATGTCGAACCGAGGGTGCGTCAACAGGTGGCGTGGGCCCTCGGCGCCATCGGGGACGCGCGCGCCGTCGCGGCGCTGGCCTCGGTGATCGGCGACGCACAGCCGGAGGTGCGTAAACAGGCAGCCTGGGCGCTTGGTGCCGTCGGCGATCCCGGCGGCGTGGACGCGTTGTCGCGGGCGTTGGAAGACACGCAACCCGACGTGCGAAAGCAGGCGGCGTGGGGGCAGGGAGCCATTGGCGATGCCCGCGCGGTGCCCGCACTGCTGCGCGTGCTGCAGGATCCGCAGCCCGCGGTGCGCCGCCAGGCCGCGTGGGCCCTTGGCGCGATTGGCGACCGGCGCGCCACTCCCGCGCTCACGACGGCGCTCCACGACGAGGACCGTCAGGTGCGCAAGCACGCCGCGTGGGCACTGGGACAGGTGGGCGGTCGCTGACGTACCATGCCCGGAGCATGGCCGCCCTCTACCCGATCGTCCTGTTCCTGCACAGCCTCACCCGCTGGGTCGTCGTCCTCGGCGCAATCTGGTTGATCGTCGCGGCGCTGTCGTCGCTCGGAAGGACGAGTTCAGTCGAAACCTCGCCCGTACGCGTTCCCTGGCGCGTGTACATGGGTGGCCTGCACCTGCAGTTCCTGCTCGGTGTGATCCTGCTCCTGGTCAGTCCGCTCGCCCTGGCGGCCTGGGCCGACCTCGGAGCGGCGATGAAAGTGCGGCCGATGCGCTTCTTCGCGATCGAGCACACGACGATGATGGTGGTGGCGATCGTCGTGGCCCAGATGGGCGCGGTCCGGGCACGCAAGGCCAGGGACGCGGCCGGCGCGGCGCGTACGACGCTCACGTTCGCGGGCCTCTCATTAGTCGTGATTCTCGTGGCGATTCCATGGCCGTTCCTCGGCCAGATCGCTCGCCCCCTGCTGCGCGCCTGGTGACCTGCGTCGTCCGGCCCGGAGCGATCGCCGATGCCGAGCGCCTCGCGGCGTTCGGCCATCGCGTGTTCGCCGCCACCTTCGCGGCCGACAACGACCCCGCACAACTGGCCCGCTACGTCGACGCTGCATACACGCCGGCGGTACAGGCCGCAGAGCTCGCCGATGCGGCGATCGCGACGTGGCTGGCCTGCGATGCCGACGACCGATTGCTCGGCTTCGCGCAGGTGCGTCTGGGGCCGGCGCCGGCCAGCGTCACCGGTCCTTCGCCACTCGAGCTCTGGCGCTTGTACGTCGACCACGAGTGGCATGGTCGCGGCGTCGCAGCGGACCTGATGCAGACGGTGTGCGAACACGCCGCTCGCGAGCGAGCGGGCGTGCTGTGGCTCGGTGTGTGGGAGCGCAACCCGCGCGCGCAGGCGTTCTATCGCAAGCACGGTTTCGTGCCCATCGGCGCGCACGTGTTCATGTTCGGCACCGAGGAGCAGACCGACCAGATCTGGGTCCGCGCGTTGTAGGCGTCGACCTGACTTGTCCACCGTAGCCTTGGCGAAGGTGGAACGTCGACGGCTACCGACTCCGGCGGAGCCGTAGGGGTCGCCATCGGCCGCTGCTGCAGTAGACTCCGCGCGATGACGTTCCGACACGTGCGACTCGGCATCGTCGCTGCGCTGATGGTCACGTGCCTGCCGACCGGCGCGATGGCGCAGGCCGCCGCGGCGCGGCTGCAGGCCGGAGCCGCGACTGCCAACATCACGCCGCCGCTCGGCGCCCCGATCGTCGGCGGCTGGGCGCCGTTTCCTGCCACGTACATTCACGACGAGTTGCACGCGCGCGCCCTGGTGCTCGACGACGGCACGTCGAGGGTGGCCATCGTTGTCGTGGACAGCCTCGGAGTGCCGCGGTACGTCCTCGACCACGCCAAGCGCGTCGCCGCCGAGCACACGGGTATCGCCGTCGATCGCATCCTGGTCAGTGCCACCCACACCCATTCGGCCTCTTCCGCCCTGGGGGAACGCTGGTCGCCAGCCGACTACGACCTTGCGCCGACGCTCGACGCGTACCAGTCCTTCCTGGCCACACGCATCGCCGACGTGATTCGCGGCGCGGCGGCCAACCTGCAGCCGGCTCAGATCGCGTGGGGACGCGGCGCGCTCCCCGACGAGGTCTTCAACCGGCGCTGGTTCATGAAGCCGGGTCCACACCTCGCCAACCCCTTCGGCGGCACCGATCGGGTGCAGATGAACCCCGCGGTGGGGAGCCCCGATCTCGTGGAGCCCGCTGGCCCGACCGATCCGGAGATCGCGTTCGTCGCCGTCCGTCGTGCCGGTGCCACAGCGCCCCTGGCCGTGCTGGCCAACTACTCGCTGCACTACGTCGGCGGCGTGCCGCAGGGGCACGTGTCGGCGGACTACTACGGCGCCTTCGCACGGACGCTGTCGCGACTGGTGGGCGCCGATCGTGCCGACCCGGGTCTCGTGGCGATGCTCTCGAACGGGACGAGCGGCGACATCAACAACATCGACGTGCGCGGAGGTCAGGAGCGGCTGCCGCCCTACGAGCGGATGGAGCGCGTCGCCGCACGGGTCGCGGCGGTCGTGTACCAGGGACTGCAGCCACTCGCCTGGCGCGATCACGTGACCCTGGCAGCCACGCAACGCGCCGTGACGCTGCAGCGCCGGTCCGTCACCCCGGAGATGCAGGCGTGGGCCCGCGAGGCGCTGGCGCGTCCGGTCGATGCGCCACGGCACCCGCGCGAGCGCATCTACGCCGAACGCATCCTGGGCAGCGCCGGCGCGCCACCGAATCTCGAGGTGTTGCTGCAGGCATTCCGCATCGGCGATCTCGCCATCACCACGTTTCCATTCGAGGTGTTTGCCGAGATCGGGCTCGAGATCAAGAAGAGGAGCCCGTTCCCGCAGACGTTCACCACGTCCCTTGCCAACGGCTCGGAAGGGTACCTGCCGACCAAACGCCAGCATGCGTTCGGTGGCTACGAGGCGTGGCTGGGCACCAACCGCGTCGAACTCGATGCGGCACGCATCATGACCGACGCCTTGCTCGAGATGCTGGCGGGTCTCTCGGCCTCGCAGCCAGCACGGGCTGCTGTACGGTGAATCGTGCAATGCGAATGCGATCGTTTGCGACGGCACTGCTCGTGCTGGCAGGCGTGTCGCTCACGACGTCGATCAGGATGCAGGCCGGCCATCAACAGGAGCCGACTCGGCGTCGCGGCGACGATCGACGCGCACTCTCTCCGGCCGATGCACTGCGCAGCTTCGTGCTCGAGCCAGGCTATCGCATCGATCTCGTCGCGGCCGAGCCGCTCGTGCAGGATCCCGTCGCGATTGCGTTCGACGAGCACGGCCGGCTCTTCGTCGCGGAGAACCGCGGCTACCCCGATCCCCTCGAGGGGCAGCCCCCGGAACCGGCCCGCGGTGTCATCGCGCTGCTGACCGACACCGATCAGGATGGTCGCTACGACGCCCGTTCGGACTTTGCCACGGGCCTGACGTATCCCAATGGCCTGATGGTGTGGGACGAGGGCGTCTTCGTGACGATGGCGCCCGACCTGCTGTACCTGAAAGACACCAACGGGGACGGAGTCGCCGACGAGCGGCGGGTCGTGCTGACGGGGTTCAGCGCCACCCGCACCGCGCAGATTCGCTTCAGTCATCCCACGCTCGGCCCCGATGGCTGGATCTACTTCACGAGTGGCCTCAACGGCGGCACGGTCACCTCGCCGGACCACCCGGAGCGGCCACCGGTCGTGTTCTCGTCGAGCGACTCGCGCTATCACCCGCGGACGGGCGCGTTCGAACTCGTCGGCGGGCAGGGGCAGTACGGGTTGACCTTCGACGACGAGGGAAGGCGTTTCATCTGCGCGAATCGCCACCCGGTGTGGCATGTCGTGCTCGAGCCCGCACAGTTGCAGCGCAACCCGGACCTCGCCTTCTCGGACACCGTGCAGGAAGTCTCGAAGGTCGGTGCCGAGGCCGTCGTGTGGCCACTCACGCGCGATCTCACCACCGCGTCCTTCCATCCGACCCTGATCAACACGCCCCATGCGGGCACGTTCACGTCGGCGAGTGGCGTGCACATCCACCGCGGCGACGCACTGCCGGAGGGGCACGCGGGCAGCGTGTTCATCGCCGAGTCCGCACAGAACCTGGTGCAGCGGCAGGTGCGGGAATCGGCCGGCGTCACGTTCCGCTCGACGCCGGCGCGCACCGGCGTCGAGTTCCTCGCCTCGCAAGACAGCTGGTTCAGGCCCGTGCAACTCGCCGACGGCCCAGACGGCGCGCTCTACGTGGTCGACATGTACCGCAAGGACATCGACCATCCGGCCTACGTGCCCGAGGAGAGTCGTCGTCTCTTCGACTTCACGGCGGGTCGCGGCATGGGGCGCATCTATCGCGTCGCGGCGCGCGACCGCGCGCCCGGCGGGGACACGTCCTTGCTCGCGACAGCGTCGACCGCCCGACTCGTGGCGACGCTCGGCCACCGCAATGCGTGGCGGCGGGAGACGGCGCAGCGGTTGCTCGTCGAGCGGCACGCGGTGGGCGCCGAGACGGGCTTGCGCGCCGGGGCCGCCGGTGACACCGCGTTGGCCCGCCTGCACGCGCTGTGGACACTCGACGCCCTTGATCTCTTGCGTCCGGCGGATGTCCGGACGGCCTTGGGCGACGCGTCGCCTGGCGTCCGTGAGAACGCGGTGCGGTTGACGGAACGCCATCTCCGTACCTGGCCGGAGCTGATTGATCCACTGCTCGCCCTGGTCGACGACGGCGACGCGCGGGTGCGCCTGCACGTCGCACTCGCGCTCGGAGGATCCGATGACGCTCGCACCGTCGTCGCGCTGGCATCGATCGCCCGACGGGACGGTGCCGATCGCTGGGTGCGCGCAGCCGTATTCAGTGGACTGCGGGGGCGGGCGGCGGCGTTGCTCGAGGCATTCCAGTCGTCGACGACGGCGCCAGCCGGCATCGCGGCGAGGGCGGGCGTAATGCAGGATCTCGGGCGTCTCTACGGCGCCACCGAGTCACCCGAACGCTGCGTCGCGCTGATCGCCGCCATCGCCGATCCGAGCGCCGAGTTGTCGTGGCAGCCCGCGGCGCTGGCCGGCCTGGCCGAGGGCCTGCGCGCGCGTGCCGCCGTCGCGTCAGCCGCGTCAGGAGCGACCGGCGTCCGCGACGAGTCGGCCCTGATGGCGCTCGTGTCGGCAGACCAGCCCGACGCGCGCGCGGCGCGGGCACGTCTCGACATCCAGATGGCACGCGCGGCCGCGCTCGCGGTGATCGAGGAGGCGCCGATGGAGCAGCGTCTGCCGGCAATCGAGTTGCTGGCGCATGGCGACGCAGCCTCGGCCAGTGCACCGCTGCTGCAGTTGCTGGCGCCGGCGCGCCCGGCAGTCGTGCAGGTCGCAGCGGTGCGCGCGCTGACGCGGATGCACGGCATCACCGCGGCAGCGAACCTGCTGGAACCGGCGCGCTGGCAGGCGTATACCCCGCGGGTGCGCGACGCAGTGCTCACGGCGATGATCGCCGAGGATCGCCTCGTGAACGTCCTGCTCGACGCGGTGGCACGCAACGACGTCAGTCCTGCAGCGATCGGCGCGGCGCGTGCACGACGCCTCGTCACTCATCGTGACCCGCGAATCAGTGTGCGCGCGCGGACCTTGCTGGCCGGGCTCGACGCGGCGGGCGGCCTGCCGGTGTTCCAGCGGGCCAGGACCGAGGTCCTGAACCGTTCGGGGGTGCCGTCGCGCGGCCGGCAGCAGTTCGCGGCACAGTGCGTCGCGTGTCACACGTTCGGCAGCGGCGGCGGTCGCGTCGGTCCGGACCTGAGTGGCATCCGCAACCAGCCTGCCGACACGATCCTGCTGCACATCCTTGTGCCCGACTACGAGATCACGCCTGGTTACGAGTCCTATGCCGTGCAGACGCGTGACGGCCGGACGCTCACCGGACGGCTGGAATCGGAGACGGCGGGAAGCCTGACGATCAGGGACGCAGCCGGAGAGGCACACACCGTGCTCCGGACCGACGTCGCGTCGCTGGCCGCCGCGCAGGGGTCGCTGATGCCTGCGACGTTCCACGAGGTGCTGTCCTCGCAGGACCTTGCCGATCTGATTGCCTACCTCAAGGCGCCGTGAACGCCACCTCGACCGTGTCATTTCTGTAAGCAGACGCTCGCCGATCCGGAGCGCTGGCTGCTACGCTGGGACGGCATGGAGATCTGGCCGGGGCGTGCGTATCCATTCGGGGCGGTGTACGACGGAGCCGGCACCAATTTCTCGTTGTTCTCGGAAGCGGCACATCGCGTCGACCTCTGCCTGTTCGACGAGTCGGGCGTCGAGACGTGCCTGCCCCTGCCCGAGGTCACCGCCTATTGCTGGCACGGCTACGTGCCTGGCGTCGGGCCGGGTACGCCGTACGGCTTTCGCGTCCATGGCCCGTACGATCCGGGCCGTGGCCACTGGTGCCATCCGAGCAAGCTGCTGCTGGATCCCTACGCGCGCGCCATCGAGGGGCAGGTGCGTTGGAACGAGGCTGTCTTCCCGTATCGCTTCGGCAACAGGCAGGGCCCCGTCAACGACGATGATTCGGCGCCCTACATGCCGCGCTCGATCGTCGTCGATCCCGAGTTCGACTGGGGCAACGACCGGCTGCCGCGCACGCCCCTGCACAAGACCATGATCTACGAGGCCCACGTCAGGGGCCTCACGATGCGACATCCGGCCGTGCCGTCAGAGCTGCGCGGCAAGTACCTGGGCATCGCGCACCCGGCCATCATCGAGTACCTGCTGGCCCTCGGCGTGACCGCCATCGAGTTGCAGCCGGTCCATCAGTTCGTGCACGACTCGCTGCTCATCGAGAAGGGCCTGCGGAACTACTGGGGCTACAACTCGATCGGGTTCCTGGCGCCCCACAACGAGTACGGCACCAGCGAGCGTGGCGCGCAGGTGATCGAGTTCAAGCAGATGGTCAGGACGCTGCACGCGGCCGGCATCGAGGTGATTCTCGACGTCGTCTACAACCACACAGCGGAAGGGAACCATCTCGGTCCGTCGCTGTCGTTCAAGGGTATCGACAATGCCGCGTACTACCGCCTGGTCGCCGACCAGCCCCTGTACTACATGGACTACACGGGCACCGGCAACAGCCTGAACATGCGTCACCCGCACGTCCTGCAGTTGCTGATGGACTCGCTGCGCTACTGGGTGACCGACATGCACGTGGATGGCTTCCGCTTCGACCTGGCGGCCACCCTGGCGCGCGGACTGCACGACGTCGATCGGCTGTCGGCATTTTTCGACCTGATCCAGCAGGACCCGGTGGTGTGCCAGGCCAAGCTCATCGCCGAGCCGTGGGACGTCGGGCAGGGCGGCTACCAGGTCGGCAACTTCCCGCCGTTGTGGTGCGAGTGGAACGGCAAATACCGCGATTGCGTGCGCGACTACTGGCGCAGCCAGGACCAGACGCTCGGTGAGTTCGCCTATCGCTTCACCGGCAGCAGCGACCTGTACGAGGGCACGGGACGGCGTCCGTACGCGAGCATCAACTTCGTCACCGCCCACGACGGCTTCACCCTGGCGGACCTGGTCTCGTTCAACGACAAGCACAACGAGGCCAACGGCGAGGACAACCGCGACGGCGAGAGCCACAACCGCTCGTGGAACTGCGGCGTCGAAGGGCCGAGCGACGATCCGCAGGTCACGGCGTTGCGGGCGCGGCAGCGGCGGAACTTCCTGGCAACGCTCTTCCTCTCGCAGGGCATCCCGATGCTGCTCTCCGGCGACGAGTGCGGGCGATCGCAGGGCGGCAACAACAACGTCTACTGCCAGGACAACGAGACCAGCTGGCTGGACTGGGACGCCATGGACGAGGCGATGCTCGCTTTCACCCGCAAGCTGATCACGTTCCGCAGCGCGCACCCGGTGTTCCGCCGCCGCAAGTGGTTCCAGGGCCTGGAACTGCATGGCCTGGCCGACATCGAGTGGTTCGCACCCAACGGCCGGGCGATGAACTCGAGGGACTGGGGCGCCGGCCACAACAAGTCGTTCTCGGTGTTCCTGAACGGGGAGGCGATTCCGAGCCGCGGGCCGCGCGGCGAGCGAGTCGTGGACGACAGCTTCCTGGTGATGTTCAACGCGCACTACGACGCGCTGCGCTTCACGCCGCCTGACGAGGCGTTCGGGCGGCAGTGGAGCACCGCCGTGGACACCACACATGCGTACGTCGGCCTGGCCAAGCGAATCTTCCGCCACACGAGCCGGATCAAGCTCGAGGGGCGCAGTCTGCTGGTCCTGCAGCGCAGAGAGTAGGAAGGGCCGCGCTCGGAGAGCGGGCCCTACCGTGCGAGCGTTCAGGTAGGGCGGTTCTCCGAACCCGGCCCGCAGCTTCGGGTACGCTGGAGGTGCGATGAGGATTCGGTTCCCCCGAGGCGAGTGGCTCAGCGGGCAACGGCCCGGGCCGATGGGCCGGTGGCTGTTGTCACGCCCGCGCACGCTGGCCATCGGGCTGACGGTCGTGTCCCTGCTGGCATGGGCCGGATTTGCTGCATGCCTCTGGTTTGCGTGGGATGTCCGCCAGTCCCTTCCGGATCGCAAGGCCCTGTCGTCGGTCGGCGACATGGCCCAGGCGACGACCCTGTTCGACCAGTCCGACAAGCCGGTGTTCACGATCTTCAAGGAGCAGCGCATCGAGGTGCCGCTCGAGAAGATGTCGCGCAACGTCCGCGAGGCCGTTGTCTCGGTCGAGGACCAGCGGTTCTACGAGCACAGCGGCATCGACGTCGTGCGCATCGGCGCGGCGGTGCTCGCCAACATGAAGTCGGGCACGCGCGGGCAGGGTGGCAGCACCATCACCCAGCAGCTCGCGCGCATGAGTTTCCTGAACCGGAAGAAGACCTATACGCGCAAGGTCAAGGAAGCGTTTGCGGCGCTGCTGATCGAGCGCACCTACTCGAAGGACGAGATCCTCGCCCTGTACCTCAACAAGGCCTACTTCGGCGACGGCTACCACGGCGTCGAGGCGGCCTCGCTCGGCTTCTTCGGCAAGCACGCGAGTGAACTCGACGTCCCCGAGGCTGCCCTCATCGCCGGGCTCATCCAGTCGCCCTCCGCGTACGCGCCGACCATCAACATGGAGAAGGCGATCACGCGGCGCAACATCGTGCTGTACACGATGATGGAGAACCGCGTCATCGATCGGCCCGCGTACGAGCAGGCAAAGCGGGCCC
Organism: Luteitalea pratensis; assembly: GCF_001618865.1. Taxonomy (GTDB): domain Bacteria; phylum Acidobacteriota; class Vicinamibacteria; order Vicinamibacterales; family Vicinamibacteraceae; genus Luteitalea; species Luteitalea pratensis. The sequence continues at coordinate 5,957,078 of NZ_CP015136.1, read as the reverse complement.
GCGTGCGCATCGAGGACGGGCTGCGTCGCGACGAGCCCTACGGCCTCTATTTCAAGGAGGCCGTCCGGCGCGAACTGGTCGATCGCTTCGGCTGGCAGCGTGTCTCCGAGGGCGGGCTCAAGGTCTACACCACGATCGACCCCGACCTGCAGCGGCAGGCGGAGGCCATTCTCGAGCGCCGCCTGGCGGACATCGAGCGGCGCCGCGGGTACCCGCACTCGCCACGGGCGAAGATCACCATCACCGAGGACGTCGCGCCGCCGTACCTGCAGGCCGCCATCGTGGTGATGGACCCGCGCACCGGCGCGGTCCGCGCGCAGGTGGGCGGGCGCAATTTTCGCGAATCCGGCTTCAATCGCGCGGTGCAGGCGCGACGGCAGTCCGGCTCGGCGTTCAAGCCGATCGTGTACGCCACGGCGATCGAGCAGGGCCAGTCGCCGGGCTCGATCGTGGCCAACCTCAACGACCCGATCAACACGCCCTCGGGCGATTACGTGCCCGAGGACGAACATTCCGCCGCCGACAGCATGACGCTGCGGACGGCCCTCCGTACGTCGAGTAATCGCGCCGCGGTGCAGCTGCTGCGGACCGTCGGCATTCCGGAGGCCGTCAAGACGGCGCAGGCGCTGTCGCTCGGACGGATGCCGGCGGTGCCGTCGATGGCGCTCGGAGCCGGCGAAGTCACGTTGCAGTCGTTGACGGCGGCCTACAGCGCCTTTGCCGCCGGGGGCGTGGTGCACGAGCCCTACCTGATTCGCCGTGTCGAGGACCAGGACGGCGAGGTACTTCATGCGACCGAGTTGAAGGCGCACCGCGTGTTCTCGGAGCAGACGGCGTTCCTGGTCACGAGCATGCTGGCCGACGTGATCAACTCCGGCACCGCGTGGCGGGCGCGTGCCGAAGGCTTCCGGCTGCCTGCCGCAGGCAAGACCGGGACGACCAACGACTACCACGACGTGTGGTTCGTCGGGTACACGCCGTCGGCGCTGACGGGTGTGTGGATGGGATTCGATCAGCCGCGCGAGATCATCGCCAACGGTTACGCCGGTGAACTGGCCGTACCGCTGTGGTCAAACCTGATGGCCGTCGCCACTGCCGGTGACAAGCCCGAGGCGTTCAAGCGCCCGGCCGGCATCGTCGGTGTCGAGATCTGCCGCATCACCGGCAAGCGTTCCGTGGAAGGGTGCACGAAGGTGCCGGTGCAAGCCGAGGACGGCAACGTCGAGATCCGGTCGATGGCTTTCACCGAGTACTTCCGCAAGGGCACCGAGCCGCAGGAATTCTGCGAGGAGCATGCAGGCAACAACTTCCTCGAGCGGTTGGCAGGCTTCTTCGGCAAGGACAAGGACCTCAAGCCGGTCAGCGCCGATCAGGCAGGGCTGCCGGCCGGGACCATTCCGCGCGATGTCCCCGCGCCTCCCGCTAGCGCTCGCGAGGACGACGCCGCACGAGCCGACTCGGCCAGCACCGAGGCAGGGCGCGATGGCAAGGCGGCCAGCGACGCCGACCAGCCCGAGAAGAAGCGCGGGTTCTGGGGCCGCATCTTCGGACGTCGGGACAAGGATGAGGACAAGCAGAAGCCAAAACCCTGACGAACGCCGAACGTCGAACGCTGACTGTCTGCCGTAGCCTTGGCGAAGGCGGAACGCCGAGCTTCCCGAGGGCCGAACGCCGAAGGCTGATGGCCGAGGGTATGATCGACTCATGAGGCTTGCGGAGGTTCTCGGCCACGCCCAGCCGCGCGCCTTGATATTACGGGCGGTTGCGGCACGCAGCGTGCCGCAGAGCCTGCTCTTCGATGGCCCGGAAGGGGTCGGCAAGCGCACCACGGCCCTGGCGCTTGCTGCCGCCATCAACTGCCAGCAGCCAGGGATTGACGGCGACGGTTGCGGCACCTGCTCGTCGTGTCGTCGGATCTCCCGGGCGCAGCATCCCGACATCGTGTCGCTCGTGCCCAACGAGAAGGGCACCATCACCGTCGAGATGGCCCGCGACATCATCGGCCAGGCGGGTTACCGTCCCTTCGAGGCCAGACGACGCGTCGTCATCATCGACGATGCCGACAGCCTGCAGCCGTCGGCGCAGAATGCGCTGCTCAAGACGCTCGAGGAGCCGCCCCCGTCCTCCATGTTCTTGCTCGTCACGGCACGGCCCGATTCCCTGCTCGAGACCGTCCGCTCGCGGTGCCCGCGCATCCGCTTCGGCCGGCTTGGTCCCGCCGATCTCGCGCAGATACTGATCCGCCACTGCGGGGTGAAGGCCGCCCAGGCGCCCGGACTCGCGGCCATCGGCGATGGGTGCGTTTCGCGTGCGCTGGCGCAGGACACGGGTGAACTCGTCGAGGCGCGGGCGGCTGCCATGGCGCTGTTGCAGGGCGTGGCCGGCCGTCCTCCCGTCATGGCCAGGCTCGGGCTGGCGCAGAGGCTCGTGGAAATCCCGCGCAAGCGCGGGGCAGGCACCGATCGTGAGGTGCTGGCACGTCGTCTCGACGCGCTCTCGTTGCTCGTGCGCGACCTCGGTGTCCTGGGCGCCCCGCCTGTGGGCACGAGCGTCGCCGACGCGGCGCTTGCCAACCCGGATCTGGGGCGCGACCTCAGCGCAATGGCGCGGCACTTCGACACCGCTCGCGTGCTCAACTCGTTCGCCGCCGTCGACCAGGCGCGTCGCTCCCTCGATCGCAATCAGTCGGCCAAGGTCGTCGCTGACTGGCTGGCTTGTGAGATGTAAGCCATGAGCGACACGACGCTGCCTGTCGTCCCGCCTACCGCCAGCGTCAGGTTCGTGCCCGCCGGACGCCGACGCTCATTCCTGCTCCCGGACCTGTCGCTCGACGGCCCGCTCACGGCAGGTGACACGGTCGTCGTCAGCGAGGGCGAGCACGAGAGCATCGGGACCGTCGTTGCCGAGGCGCCTGCGGTCGCCGAGCGACGTGCGGGGGCACTGCCGGCCGACGGCTCCACACGCGTCGTCCGCCGGACCACGACCGAGGACGCGATCAAGCGCCTCCAGCAGCAGCACAAGGAGCAGGAGGCCTTCACGTTCTGCCAGCTGAAGATTCGCGAGCGGGCGCTCGACATGAAGCTCACCCGCGTCGAGTACGCGTTCGACGGGTCCAGGCTCCTGTTCTACTACACCGCCGAACAGCGGGTCGATTTCAGGGAACTCGTCCGCGACCTCGCTGCCTGCTTCCATATGCGGATCGAGATGCGGCAGATCGGCGTCCGTGACGAGGCGCGACTGCTGGGCGGCTACGGCCCGTGCGGTCGTCCGCTCTGCTGCACCACGTGGCTGACGACGTTCGAACCGGTCTCGATCAAGATGGCCAAGCAGCAGGGACTGAGCCTCAATCCGTCGAAGCTGGCCGGCGTGTGCGGTCGCCTGAAGTGCTGCCTCCGTTTCGAGTTGCCCAACTCGCGCGGCGAGCGGCACGCGGGGTGCGCGCAGGAGGGGTCCTGCAGCAACGGCTGCGCCGGTGACGGCGCGTGTGGCACCACCGGCTGCTCGTGCGGGAAGTGACCAGGGCCATGCCTCGTTCGTCGACCGCCCGTCCGCGCATCGCCATCACCGTCGGTGATCCGGCCGGCATCGGGCCGGAGATTGCCATTGCCGCGGCCGCGTCGCGGGAGGTGCGCGCGGTCTGCGAGCCGGTGCTGTACGGGCCGCATTCGGCGGCAGCCCTCGCCGGCTTCCCGGTGGGGCAGGTGAGTGCCGCGGCCGGCCAGGCGTCCTACGACGCGATCGTCGCCGCGGTGCGGGATGCGCAGGCAGGTGCGGTACACGCGATCGCCACTGGCCCCGTGCACAAGGAAGCGTTTGCCGCATGCGGGCTGCCGTGGAAGGGACATACCGATCTGCTGGGCCACCTGACGGGCAGTCCGCGGGCGGCGATGATGTTCCATTCGGAGCCGCTGCGGGTGGTGCTGGCGACCGTGCACGTCCCGCTTCGCGACGTGTCGCGCCTGCTGACGCAGGCCCTCGTCGAGGACATCATCACGCTGACGGCGCGAAGCCTTCCAGACTTCGGGTACATCACGCCGCGACTCGGACTTGCAGGCCTGAACCCGCACGCCGGGGAACACGGGCTGATGGGCGACGAGGACGACGCCGTCCTGCGGCCAGCGGTCGAGGCCTGCAGGGCACGTGGCATCGACGTACAGGGCCCGCTGCCCGGTGACACGGTCTTCCTCAAGGCCACGCGTGGCGCCTTCGACGTGGTCGTCGCCTGCTACCATGATCAGGGCCTGATCCCCGTCAAGTTGCTGGCGTTCGGGCAATCGGTCAACGTCACGCTGGGGCTGCCGATCATCCGCACCTCGGTCGATCACGGGACAGCGTTCGACATCGCGCGGCAGGGGACGGCCGACGCCACGAGCATGGTCAGCGCGATCACGCTCGCGGCTCGCCTGGCTTCTGCTCGCCTCGCTTCTTCTCGCCCCGCCTCGGGTAGCCCGTAGCCCGTAGCCTGTAGGCTGTAGGCTGTAGGCTGTAGCCCGTTAGCCTGTAGGCTCCCTGACACGATCATGGCCACCCACCAGACATCACAGCCGAAATCGGCACCCGCCAAACCTGCCGAGAAGACGCCGCGCCTGCTGGCCGACAACCGCAAGGCCGGCTTCGACTTCGAATATCTCGAGCAGTTCGAGGCCGGCGTCGTCCTGCTCGGCACCGAGGTCAAGGCGATCCGGGAAGGCCGCATCAACCTGCGCGACAGCTATGCGCGCGTGGAGCGTGGCGAGGTGTGGGTCTACAACATCCACATCAGCCCGTACAGCCATCGCGGCTATGCCGAGCACGAGGCGCTGCGCAGGCGCAAGCTGCTGCTCAATCGTGCCGAGATCCGCAAGTTGATTGGCCGCACGGTGGAGAAGGGCCTCACGCTCGTGCCGACGCGCATGTACCTGAAGAACGGGCGCGTGAAGATCAACCTGGCCCTCGCGCGCGGCAAGAAGGCCCACGACAAGCGCGAGACGATCAAGCGGCGCGAGACCGATCGCGAGACGCGCGCTGCCGTCAAGGAACGCGTCGATCGGCGGTGAATCGGGGTCCGTATGCCCGCCGACCTGAAGGTCGGCGGCTACACCTCAGGACGCCGTGGACGGTTCTCAAGGGCCCGTAGGCGTCGACCTTCAGGTCGACGCGAAAACGAATGGCGTCCCCAGGTGCGCGTAGGCGTCGAGCTTGCTCGACGCGCAGCTTCGGCGCAGACCTCTACTTATCCGCGTTCAACACGTCGAGGAGCACCCGCTCGTAGGCGGGGAGGACCTTGTCCCACGTGAAGTCCTCGGCATGTCGCGCATAGCTCGCGCGGCGCATCGCATCGAGCCCGTCCTCGTCGTCCAGCCCCTCGTCCAGCGCGGTCGCACATGCCTGCTCGCTGGCGAAGAAGCGGGCCCCCGGGCCGGCGACCCATCGATTGAAGACGTTGTCGTGCGCGAGCACCGGCGATCCCGCCCCGAGCGCCTCGACCAGCGACGGGTTCGTGCCTCCGACGGTGTGTCCGTGCACGTACAGGCGCGCGTGGTGGCGCAGCGCCTGGACGACGTTGGTGTCATACAGCGCGCCGGGAAAGAGCACCTGCGGGCCAGCCGCCGCCCGCACCGCCGCATGATACGTGTGGCCTGGCTCGTAGGCGCCGACGACCATGAGTGGATGCGCACGCGGCTTCGCCGACCATGCCCGAACGATCTCCAGCAGCGAGTTCTCGGGTTCCGGTCGCGCGATCACCAGCCCGTAGCCGCGCGGCTCCAACGCCCACGCGCGCAACGGGTCCACCGACGCATGTGTCACGCGATCGGCGCCGTAGGGCACCATCGTCGTCCGTCGGCTCCATCCACGCGCGGCCAGCAGCGCGGCGATCTCCGGATGGTCGGCGATGAGGTGGTTGGCGGCATAGCCGGCCACCCAGCTGTTGCCCCAGAACCATCCCCGGACGGGCCGCGACCACTTGCCGCGCTGCCACTCGATGCCGTCCATGTTGACCACGTGGCGGCGACCGCGCAGCCGATGCCACGGAAACAACACCGCCGTGTTGAAGCCGAGCGTCAGGAGCAGGTCATCGTGCCGCGCGGCGTCCCGGGCCGTCCAGGCATCGAACCAGATGCTGCCCAGTGGGCCCGCATACGGCGTCGGCACGTGCTCGAGACTCACGCCGCGCCACGTATCACGATGGAAGCCCGCATGGGTGGGCTCCTGGCAATAGACGGTGACGTCCCACCCGCGCTCCACCAGCCAGGGCGCGAGATGTTGCGCGCATGCCTCGAAGCCTCCGTGGCGATTGGGGATGCCGCGTGAGCCGAGGATCCGCAGCCGCCGTTGCCGAGTCACGCGCGACCCGCTGCCGGACGCGACAGCACCACGATCATGTCCGACAACGTGGTGTCGTAGTGGCCGGCCGAAAGAGTGCGGGTCACCGCACCGGCGATCGAGAGCGCGACGTCGGCGGCACGGTGCCGGCGACGGAGGTGCTGCGGCACCGGCCCTTCGTAGAGGTGCAGGGCCTCCACCGACAAGCCATGCGTCGTTGCGAGGTGGCGCAGCCCGGACGGTCGGAGCACCCACCGGAGCGCCGTCGGGAACTGGTCCGACCCGTCGGTGCCGACCGAGCGGTCGCCGAGTACGCGGCGGTAGACCCACACGTGGAACCACCACGGTGTGAAGCGCGTGACCAGGCCCTTGAGCGAGAGGATGTTGGGCAGCGCCACGACCGCCAACCCGCCAGGACGCAGGACGCGCGCCATTTCGGCGATCGCCCGTTCCGGGGCCGGCAGGTGCTCGAGCACGTCCCAGCACACCACCAGATCGGCCGACGCCGATGCGACCGGCAGCGCGGTGACGTCGCCCTGGGCCAGGCGACATGCCTCGCCGTTGCGCAACAACTGCGAACGGAGGATGTCGATCCCTACCACCCGCGCGCCAGCGGGATAGGCGAGGTGTGCGCGCGCGCCGCAGCCTGCCTCGATGACTCGTGGAGCGGGCTCGACCGTCAGGGTGCGAGTGACGAGCGCCTGCGCCCGCGCCAGCGGATCGACGGCGGGCACTACCTGGCGCCGCGGCCGAGCAGGACGGCGGGAATGGTCTTGAACGCGATCTTGAGGTCGAGCCAGAGCGACCAGTTGTCGATGTACTCCAGGTCGAGTCGCATCCACTCGTCGAATGTGAGCTCGTTGCGCCCGCTGATTTGCCAGAGACAGGTGAGGCCGGGCTTCATGCTCAGCCGGCGGCGCTGCCATGGCGCGTACTGGTTCACTTCCTCGACGACCGACGGACGGGGGCCGACGAAACTCATGTCGCCACGCAGGATGTTCAGCAGTTGCGGCAGTTCGTCGAGGCTGGTGCGGCGCAGGAACCCACCGAACGGGAAGACGCGCGGGTCGTTGGTCATCTTGAACGCGGGCCCGTCCATCTCGTTGAACTGCTCGAGCAGCGGCTTCAGGCGTTCGGCATCGGTCCGCATCGTGCGGAACTTCAGGAACGTGAAGCGACGGCCATGCAGGCCACAGCGCACCTGCCGGAACAGCACCGACCCCGGCGACGCGAGCTTGACGCCGATGGCGATGGCGAGCAGCACCGGGCTCAACAGCGCGAGCAGCGACAACGCGATCACGACATCGGCGACGCGGCGCACGGCAAGCAGCACCTCGTTGCCAGGCGAGTTCGAGAAGGTGAGGAGCGGAAAGTCCTCACCGAGCTGATCGAAGCTCAGATGCGAGATCGATCGCGGCAGGAAGTTCATCGAGAGCCGCACCACCGTGCCCTGCTCCTCGAGTTGCGCGATGACGGCGGCAATGTCGTGCAGGTCGCCGAGCTGTCCCGTTGCGGGCGCGATCAGGACTTCCCCGGCATGCTGCTCCTGCACCAGGCGAAGCAGGTCCTGGTAGGCGCCGAGGACGCGGAACTCCGACTGTGCCGTCCCGTGCCACCGTCCGTCGGTCACCAGGCCCGCGACTTCGAGGCCCCAGTCGCGATGCGCGTTGACCAGCGCCGCAGCGTCTGCCACCTCTTGCCGGCCGCCGGCGACCAGCACGCGTCGCGGTTGACCGCCTCCGATCAGCAGCCCACGCACCATGCGACGCAACCCCACCACGCTCACGAAATCGAGCAGCAGGAAGACGACGATGACCGGACGACTGATGAAGATCTGGCGCGCCGTGAAGATGAACGCGATCAGGAGGAGGCCGGCGATCGCGACCGCGCCGAGTATGACCGACGTCTCGCTGCTCAGCGTGCGTCCCTGCCGCCCGTACAGGCCGAGGGCATAGAACACCAGCGGCCACACGAGCAGGATGCACGCCAGGACGGGGAGGTACCACGCAAACGGCGGCAGCAATGGCGACAGGAAGGGGATGCTGTCGCCGGGAATCACGCCGCGGAGCGTGTAGGCGAGCGCCAGCGACAACACCGTCGCCAGCACGTCGCTGACCACGTAGGCGGCGTTGATGAGGCGAGCTCGCTCGGCGATCATGCCGCGTCCTGCTTCCGGCGGGGGGTGTCCTGGGCGATGGTGGGCACGCGAGTTCCTATTTTCCGCCAGCGGTCCGGGGGCCGCAACTCCCGGTATTATCCGCCGGCCCGCCGGAACCACGGGGCCAGTTCGGCCGACTGTCGTCGCCTCGTGCCAAGTACGTGCTTGCGCCACGCGAGCATCCGCGGCAGGAGCCTGCCGACGTCCAGCAGGCCGGGAATCGACGACCATTCCCGTAGCAGCACATAGCCGACCACCTGCGCGTCCCGCTTGAATCCGGGCCAGGCGTAACGCCACGCCAGGCCCATCGACTGGTTCTTCAGCCGTAGCAGGAAGCGATTCCGCACGGAGTATCGGTTGATGTCGGCCGGGAGTGCAGACCGCCGCTCCGGTGTCACGCGCCGCCGGTGCCAGGCGAGGGCGGCGGGGACGTACAGGCTGGACCAGCCGCGCCACTGCGCCCGCCACGCGAGGTCGGCGTCCTCGCGGTAGGCGAAGAAGGCCTGATCGAAGTACTCGCCGCGAAACGCGATGTCTTCGAGCATCGCGCGCCGGTACAGCGCGACGGCACCACTCGTCCCGAAGATCTCCTCGGGCCCGGACAGGAAGCGTCCATCGGCGAGTTCGCCCGCGCCTCGGTCGAGATGGCGCTGGTCCGGCGTCATCACGATCCCCGTCGAGTCGAGGACCGCGTCATCGTCCAGCCGCAGCAGACGCCCGGTCGCCGAGCCCGCCGCGTGGTTCGACTCGAGCGCGTCCACGAGCGTGCGGATGTACCCCTCCGACAACACCGCGTCCGGGTTGAGGCACAGGTAGTACTGGCTGGTCGCGCGACGAATCAGGGCGTTGTGGCCGGCCGAGAAGCCGACGTTGGCCTCCGAGCAGGTCTGCTCGCCGGGGCTCGTCAGGGTGTCCAGGAGCGCGCGTGAGCCGGCGGTCGACTCGTTGTCCCAGACATGGAGGAGCACCGACGGATGGTCCTGGGCACGAACCGATGCAATGCACCGCGCCAGCAGTGGATCGGGGTGCCAGGTGACGATGCCGACAAAGACCGAGGGGAGAGGCACAACGGCCTACAGCCTACAGCCTGCGGGCTGCGCGCCACGACTCAGGTCTCACGTCTCAAGTCTCAGGAAGGCTTCAAGCCTGAGACCTGCGACCTGAGACCTACGATCGGCAGCGCGTTTCAGCGAATCCTGACGCCCGTCTCGTTGGTGCCGGCGCCGAAGGCCTCGCCGCCGCCATCCCAGTAAAGGGCGCGCTCGATCACGATCGGCGTGCCGTTGACGCTTTCTACGCTGACGCCGAACATCTCGCCGTCCTGCAACTGCGCGAAGGCGTCCTGGCACGGCCCAGGCTGCCCTGCATAGCAGGTGAAGCGCGAATTGGCCGGTACCGTGAACGTGCCCGTCGTGACCGCCGCCCGGCCTCCCTCGCGCAGCAGCCGCATCTGCACCGTCGCATCGGACGCCGACGGATTGGCGATCAGCACGAACGTCTTGTACTTGAGCGCGCCGCCACTCTGGCCCTCGGCCATCGCCCAGTTGGTGCCCGTCGTGGTGACGCCGGCGCTGTTGTGCGCGTCGGTCCAGTTCTGGAACGCCCCGAACCAGTACATCGCGCGTTCGACGACGATCGGCTGTGGCGCCGATACCTCGGCCGAGACATCGATCTGTGTGGCCAGGGCATTGCGACCGGACACGCGGCGCAACTCGTCGTCGACGTATAACGTCAGCCGGCTGTTGGCTCGCACCGGGTAGATCGCCGTGTACGCGCCCTCGGGCGTGAGATAGCGCACCGTGGCGACGGTATCGGTCGAGGTCGGGTTGGCGACGAGCAGGTAGGTGTCGAAGTTCGGCCCGGTGGCCCCTTCAGCGACGAACCACCGGGTCGCCGGCGCCGTCACGGCCGCCGATGCATGGCCCCCTTCGAAGGTGCGCCCGCCTCGGTTGAAGTACATCGCGCGTTCGACGGTGATCGGCTGGTCCGCCGTGATGCGGGTCGAGAACGCCTTGCCGGCCAGCACACGCTGGCAGCCGTTGCCGCTGGTGCCCGGCGCGCACAACTCGTTGGCCCACACCGTCAGCCGCCCGGGAGTCGAGGGGAACTCGAAGGGCATCGACACCACCTGGCCATCTTCCAGGAGGAAGTCGACGGTGACCTTCGGCGCCACGTTGCCGGTGGCCGTCATCAGGATGAACGTCTGGAAGAAGCCGTTGGCCGCGCCTTCAGCCAGGAACCACTGCGTGGCCGGCGCATTGAGCGCCTTTCCGGTGTGGCCACCCCACGCGCTGTCGCCGAAGCTCATGGTCCGCTCGACGACGACCCCGCCGCGCAACGACTCGACGATCACCGATGCCGCGCGTCCCTGGCCGCCGTAGGTCGCACTCGGCAGCGCGTTGACGTTCACGGTGTACCGGCCGTAGGCGGCGATGGGAATGTCCTGCACGACCGGCGCCGGCGGTGCGGCCTCGCCGAGGTCGTTGCGCTGCCCGAACAGCACAATGACACGGGCAATCGCGGCGCGGTTCTCCGGATTGGCGATCGCGACACGCTCCTGGAAGAAGCCAGTGGAGCCTTCGGCAAGTTCCGACCGGTTGGCGATCTGCGGACTCGTGCCGGCCTCGAACTCGCCCTGGTTGGTGACCCCGTCGCCGTCCGGGTCGGCCGCCATGTTGGTCTGCCCGTAGAACGCCTGCCACTGCGCGAGCGTCATCGGCGCGTCGTACGTGCGAGCCACCTGCAGCGGGCCGCTGGCGTACTTGCCCAAGCTGTAGCCGGCCGCGTCGGTCATCTCCACGTAGACCTGGTAGGTGCCGGGCGTGACACCACCGGGCGTGGCCGCGAGATCCCAGATATAGGCGCCGGCCGACGCCGGCAGGTTGTTTGCGACAAGGCGCTTGCTGGACGGATCCGTGTCCGTGTCGATGTAGATGGCCACCCTCGCGTCGGCACTGGTCGCGGCGGCCGAGTAGCGCGCGTCCTGCGCCGCCCACTGCACCACGAACTGCCCCGCCGCGTCCGGCTCGTCGTCGGCGGCAAGCGTCACGTTCGAAAGCGTGAACGGCGTGTCCAGGATGCCTTCGGTGAGGTCGAGCCGGAAGTTGGTGATGTTGGAGGCGAGGGCGCCCCAGGCCGAGCCGGCCGGCAGGAACTGCAGGCCCTCAGCGGCGCATCCGATATCGGCCGCGGCGTAGGCACTGAGGTCGATCGAATACGTCCGCGGGCCGCCGTCCTGGACCGGCAATCCGCACGATTCGGCGAATGCCCCGCCGCGGTAGGCGGCCGTGCGCCAGATGACCCGCATCATCCCGCCGACCCCGGGGCGGCCGGTGACGGCATCGCGATCCTCGAGGAACGGCCGCGGCGCCAGCGGGTCGAACGTCGGCTGCACCGGGATGTCGTAGTCGATCGTGAACGTGAGCCGGTGGTAGCGGCGCGCCTGATCCGGGTTCAGGGCGAACCTCGCCCCGAGGTCGTCGTCGAAGAACCGCACCTGCGAGTCGCTCTGGGTCAGGCCGTACTGGCCCGACTTCCACGCGACCCCGGTGAGGCCCTGCGCCGTGAACGCAGCGTTCTTGATGTCGAACAACGCGCTTGTCGGCGACGTGTAGCGGAAGACGTCCTCGCGGTTGGCGAGATCCCAGCGGTCGCCGATGAGCGTGGTCGCCATGTCTTCGCCGCCGGTGAAATCCGGGTTCAGCACGGTGAAGGCGGGCGAGGCGTCGACCACGAGTGAGGCGCTGCGGCTCGCGCTGGTCCCGGCCGCGGTGATCGTCCAGGTGCCTGGTGTGAGATGGCCGTAGTCCCAGCTCACGCTGCTGTCGTCCGGGAACGAGCCGTTGGCGGCACGCGGATTGGGCGGGTTCCCGAGCGGCGTCAGGTCCTCCGGGAACACCTGCACGGTCTGGGTGCCGTCGGTGGCCGTGATCACCACGTTGCTACCCAGCGACTGCCATGACAGCGTCACCGCGCTCGGCGCCGTCAGGCGCATCCAGTCGATCTGCACCGTGCTGCCGACGGGTCCGCTGCCGGGCGTGACGCTGAGGCCCGCGATGTTGCCGTTCCACGGCGTGCCGGCGAAGCGATTGCCGATGAGCACGCGCGGGTCGGTCAGCCGGACGCGATAGACCTGCCATTCGTTGGCATTGCCCTGGCTGCCGATCGGGTTCTGGTTGATCCAGCGCGCGGTGTCGTTGTCGTACCCCTTGGCGAGCAGCAGGAGCACGCCAACCGGCGTCGACACATCACGGCGCCCCTTTTCCCACAGCACCTTCAACGCCTCGGTATTGGCCGCGGCCCACGAACGCTTGAGGCGGAACGACAGCGTCACGTAGCGGCCCGCGTCGATCGGCGTCTGCAGGCCGGTGTCCTGCCGCGCGTTCATCGCCCCCGGCACCCCACCGAACAGCATCTGGACCGACGGCGTCAGTTCCCGGGTCACGCCAGAGAAGATGCCGTTCTGCACGGTGGGATACGGCTCCCACGACGTGTATTCGTTGGCCTTGTCCTGCGGAGTGTCCTCGCCGAGCGAGTAGGCGTAGACGTAGTCGCTGCTCTTGTCGAAGTCCCAGGGATCGCCCTTGGCCTCGGCCGCATAGTCAGGGGCCGCCGGCACCGTGGACGACGCATTGCCGTTCACCCGGAGTGATTGCGCCTGGACCGGCCCGACAGCCAGCAACCCGAGCAGCACGCTCGAAGCCGCTGACGAAAAACGCACAGGGGAGCACATTTTTGAAAGCGCCGGGTCGGCGCAGGGGTGCCTGCTGCAATGTGCGTGTGCCCGAGGGCTCCGTGCACGTGCTGAAAAACCTGCCCGAAATCGATGGACACCATCACCGATGCCGCGTCAGGCACCGGGAGCGGGCGAGGACCGCGTCCGCCTGACGAGCCTGAGTGACGCAAAGGCGATACCACATACCGTCAGCAGCGTCAGACCGAGTGCCGGCCGTACGGAGGGCTGCCGAAACCGCATCGTGACGGTGCGACTCCCGGGCGGCACGGCGACCCCGATGAGCACTGCATCGGCCACCTGCCACGGGACAGCCCGTCCGTCGATGGAGACTTCCCAGCCGGAATGTGCCCGATCGCCGATGACGAGGACGCCCCCGTCAGGAGCGTCGACCCCAATCGTCCGGCTGTCGTCGTCGAGGCTGACCGAGGTCACCCGTGCGGTCGTCGACGGTTCCTGGGACGGCGGCGACGACAGCCAGGCGTCGCGTGCGGTGTCGAACGGCTGCGTATGCATTGCCGACGCGTGGAGCGACGGGTCGGCCACATTTACACGATGGGCGAACCAGGCGCGCGAACGGGCGTACGGGTTGCGATAGATATCGAGATCGCCGGCGCGCACGAGCGCGGCCTCGCCGAAGCGATCGGGTGCCGTCGAGAACGTGCGGAACCAGAGCGAGCGCGGGTCCGCGACATCGTCGATCCGCAAGGTCGTCCCGAGGGCGGACGGCGTGCCCGTCGCCAGTATCGTGGCGCTGCTGTCGTAGTCGCTGCCCTCGCTCCGGATCACGACGATCAGCGAGCGGCCCGCCGATTGCTCCAGGGGCGCCCACGTGAGACGCCACCAATCGTTGTCGCGCAACGTCGCCTGGTCGACGCTGCCGCGCGACACGACATGCCCATCGTCGGTCGTGACCGTCCAGCGCCAGACCCCGCGGTTGTGCCTCGCATAGGTGGCCACGAGGAAGTCGACGCCACGCACGCCGTCATGTCGCACGGGAATGGTGAAGGTCACGGTGCGGCCGTCCAGCATCCGGCCGATGGGCGCATAACCACCTGCGCGCGGTGTCAGGTCGAGCGGCGCGGTGACGATGTAGCGCGCGCCGAGGACGCCGAGCATGCGCAGGTCCAGCGTCTCGCGGCGAAGGCCGACGTAATCCCACGTCGCGGGCCGCGCCGCCGCGTCCGTCCCGGGCGGCTCCTGCGCCAGGCGCATGTAATGCTGGTAGTCCGCGTCGCCGTGGAAGTCGAAGCCGGTAACGGTGGACAGCCCGTACATGCCCCATACATGCCCTTCGATCAGGTCTGCGGCCGTGTCCACGGGCGCGATTCGCGTCTCCGACGACCGCTCGCGCAGCCAGTCGAGGCTGTCGGTGATGGGGTAGTACTGATCGCGGGGAACACTGGGGTTGAAGCCGCGGTGCGCCTGGATGAGGTCGGCTGCAGCGAGCGCCACGAGCAGGAAGCCGCAGGCGCGCCGGCGCCGCTCGTCGGCCATCCACGTGCCGACTCCCATCACCAGCAGGCTGCCTGCGGCGATCACCGCGAAGCGGAGCACCTGCCCGCGCTCGAAGGGCTGCAGCCGGTGGATCCGCAGGTCCGGCAGGAAGGTCAGCAACGCGGCTGCGGTGATGGCGGCAAGCGCCGCGCCGACAAGCAGCGGGCCCGCCAGGTGCCACGCCCGCCGGCGCCGATCCGGCTCGGCGATCCACGCGTGCACGCCGAGTCCTGCCAGCACCGCCAGCCCGCATGCCGCGAGTGCATACCAGCGGAGGGGATTGGATTGCGACTGCCCAGGAAGCAGTACCAGCCAACGGCCCGGGATGCCGCCGTAGGCTCGTGTCAGCGCGATTCCCGTGAGCGCGACGAAGGTCCAGCGCACCGCCGACAACTCGCGCGACAAGCGCGCGACGAGCGAGAAGCCGGCCAACAGCGCGACGACCACGCCGAAGTAGGCGACGTGTTCCGGGTAGTTCGCGGTGGCGTCGGGATGCCACCAGTTTCCGCGCAGCGGCGAGCCCCAGAAGTCGGGAAGCGCCAGCGTCGCGAGATTGGCCCAGGGGGCACCTTCGGGGGACATCACCCGGATACTGGCGGGGGATCCGCGCAATGCGGCGAGCATGGGCCAGAGCGCGACGGCACCGACACAGAGCCCGAGGACGCCCCCTGCGAGAAGGGCCCCTATCGCCCGCCCGACTGATGTCACCGATCCATCACCGACGCTGGTCACCTCATGGTGACGGACGCCTCGGAGAGGCGTCCCTACCTGCAACGTTGCGATCCATAGCTCGGCCAGCGCGTAGGCACCGGCGCCGAAGAGGCACACGAGCGTGGTCGCGAGGTAGGTGCCGAGGAGCAGGGCGCCGATTGCGAGCGCGAGGCCCGCGACGTCGAGCCACGCCCCTCGCCGCACGCACCGGCGGACCTGGCGCAGCACCAACGGCAGCCACGCCGCGACGGTCGGCATCGGGGCGCTGAGCCACATCAGGAAATGCCCGTTGAGTCCGTACGCGACCCCGGCCGCGGCGGCGGCGACCGGGCCTGCCCCGAGATCGCGCAGGAACAGCCACATGGCCATGGCGGCGACGAGCAGGCGGAGCGGGCCGTACCAGTTGACGGCATCCTCGGACGGCAGCAGGTAATACGGAAGGCTGAACGGGGAAAAGGCCCGGCCGACGTCGAGCCCGTTGAAGAACGCCGGCACGCCGGAGAGGCGCGTGTCGTCGTAGTCGGGCAGCTCGCCTTGCCGGAGGCGCGCGAAGTGCGAGGCCATCAGCGGCTGGTGGTAGAACGCCTCGTCGGATCGCGTCGGGTTGGCCGCTGGCGTTCGTGGCGCATCGTGCGCCCACGGGTAGAACTGGAACACCAGGTCGGCGGGCGAGAAGATCTCGCCGTATCGCCATTCGCGCTCGAACAGCGCGAGCAGTGCGACCAGCATCACGGCAAGCAGGGGCAGCACGGCACGGCCCGTCGCTACCCGGGAGGTCGGCGGGGGCTCGACTCCCCACTCGCGACTGCCGACTCCCGACTCCCGACTCCCGACTTCCGACCCGCGTTGCCCGATTGTCATCGTCGTGCGACCAGCGCGAACTGCGACGCTGCGCGCCGCAGGCCGGGCACCGCCAGCCATGCACGATCGAAGGCGAACACGGCGCGCCAGAACAGGGTCGACTCGCTCCGCACGAGCCATGGCAGTGGACCGCCGACCACGTCGATGTAATCCAGCCGCGCGTCCGTGAAGCCGGCCAGCTGCGCCTCGGCCATCAGCATGTAAGGATCGAGCGACGTTTCCTGCTCGGCATGGACGGTGCTTCGGCGGCGGAACCATCCTTCGAGTACGAGGCGCAGAAGTCCGCGCGCGTTCGGGTCGCGGATGTACAGCCATCCCGAGGGCGTCGTCCACTCATGCACCAAGGCCAGCAGGCGACGCCGCTGATCCGGCAGGAAGTGATGGAACACGCCCATGGCGTACACCAGATCGAACTGCCCGGGAGCGAAGCCCTGCGTGTCGATGGGGCCCACGATCACGTCGACGTTGTGGACCGCTGCGGCCCGCAGGCGATCGCGCGCCGCGGCGGCCGCGGTCTCCGAGAGTTCGACGGCCGTCACGTGCCGGACGAGGGGAGCAATCGCGAGTTCGTAGTCGCCGAGCCCGGCGCCGATCGAGAGCGCACGCATGTCGGGTCGCAGCGTCACCTCGCGACGCAATGCCGCGACGTTCCAGGCCACCAGCCGGCGAAAGCCCTCGCGCTCGAAGAAGCGTTCTTCCAGGGCGCGGGCATACCAGGCATTCTCGTGCGCGCGCTCCTGGTCGATGATGGCGTCATCGGGCGTCACGCCGTCTCTCCCCGGGCGGTCAGCCAGCCGATGTGCCATTCCCAGAGCGCCGTCACGCCGAAGAGCATCACGGTCGGCCAGTGGCGAATCGGCGTCGTCGACCAGAGAACGCCGAGGCCCCCCAGCAGCAACACGGCGTCGAAGGCGACGATGGCGCCATGCGCCGCTGGCCACAGGATCAGCCCCTGCATGGCGAGGACCGTGGCAAGCAGGACGGGCACGTAGTCGACCGCACGTTTTCGCCCGTGCATGCGTACGAGCCGCCGCTCGGCCGCGCCATAGCGCCGCATCATGCGACGGAACCACGCGAACGTGCCAGGGCGATGGTGGTGCACGATCGCCTGGGGCACGTAGTAGAAGGTTGCGCCTTGCGCCGCGAGTCGCAGGTCCAAATCGACGTCCTCGCCAGGCCAGAGGCCCTTGGTGAAACCGCCGACCGCGCGTACGGGACCGATCAGATAGGCGCTGCAGCAACTGGCGTTGTGCTGCACCGGTCGTGGCCGCTCATCGCCGCGCGTGTAGTCGCTCACGATCGACGCGGCCCGGAAGAACGCCTCGAAGCCGTCGCGCAGGGCCCGCCGCCCGGGCGGGAACACGTTCACCTGCTTGCCACCGACACCGGTCGCGCCACTGCTTTGCAACCCCTCGACGAGGGCACGCGCCCAACCCGCGTCGGCGACGCAATCACCATCGGTGAATGCGACGATGTCACCGCGCGCCGTCTCGATCCCGAGGTTTCGCGCCGCAGAGGCGCCGATCGCGGGAGTACGCACGACGCGCACGCCGGCCGCGTCGGCCACCGCTGCCGTGTCGTCGTCCGACCCGTCGTCGACGACGATGATCTCGACGAGGGGATGGTCCTGCGCCGCCAGGGCCCGCAGGCATGCCGGCAGCGTTGACGCGCTGTTGCGCGCGGCCACGATGACGCTGACGAGCGGCTGTGCGGAGAGCTCGCCTTCGGGCTGCAGGCTGCGGGCTGCAGGCTGACTGTCTCCGGTACCCGGTACCCGGTACCCGGTACCCGGTTCGTTTGTCACTTCGCCCTCGCCTTGCGACGGGCTCGACGGATGGCGACGGCGTTACGCACCGACATGCCTGCGCGCACCGGGCCCCATCGTTTCATCGCCTCGACGTCGCCTTCCTTCACGCCGAGTCGCAGGGCGGTGCGCTTGAGCCAGCGGGACGCCTTGAAGCTTTCCGACAGGTGGGCACGGAACGCGACGACCTCGTGCTCGCGATCGGCGGCGAACATCGGATCCGCGCACCACTGCCGCAGGGGTTCGACCACGCGATCCCAGGTCATCGCATCGGCAACCGTGCCGAGCGTCTCCCGCGCCGTGCGCCGCATGGGTTCCGCATCGAGCATCTCGGCGATCGCGACGGCCAGCGCATCCGGGTCGCCGGGCGGGACGGCACGCCCGAGTCCCCTCGCGCGTACGAGGTCGCCGAAATGGTCGCCCTCGGTGCAGACGATCGGCAGTCGCGCCCACAAGTAATCGAGCATCCGCGTGCGGAACGCGTAGCGCGTCTCGAGATGGGCGTGATGCGTGCTGACGCCGAGATCGGCTTCCATCAGATAGAGTGCGCGCTCGTCGTAGGGCACCCAGTCGTTGAAGATCACGTACGAGCCGGCGACGCCGAGCGACTCGGCCAGTCGGCGTGAGCGCTCGACGACGGCCATGGGCGCGACCTGCGGATTCGGGTGCTTCACGCCCATGAAGAACAGCTTGACGTCGTCGCGGGTGCGCGCGAGTTGCGACACGGCGGCGATCAGCGTTTCGGGGTCCTGCCAGTCGAGGAGCGATCCGCCCCACAGCAGCACGCGATCGGTGCTGCGGACGCCCGGGTGGACGCCCTTCATCACGCCGGCAGGAAGGCCGCGCCGCAGCCGCGACTCGCGGGCGCGATCCGCGGCGAGCGCGACAGGCTCCGAGGGCAGGCCGAACGGCACGACGTCGATCAGGGATCGCAGGTCGGGGTCGCGCGCGAGGGTGCGCGGATTGACCCGGCCTGCGGTGTGCAGCGTGCCGATCCAGAAATCGCGTTGCCGTTCACTGGCGCAGATGAAGTAGTCGGCCTGCTGCAACTGCGCATTCTGCACGGCCAGGATTGAGGCCGCGTCGGACTCGTGGGACGACGGTACCAGCGCACCCGCGGCGCGATGCTGCTCGAGATGCTCGATGGTGAACGGGCAGTACAGGTCGGCGACGATCGGGCACACCAGTTCGGACAGGAACGGATACGACGTGAGCGCGAAGCCCTGCACGATCAGGGCGTCGGCGGTCTCGGCCTGCGCCTTCAGCGCCGCCGGCCGCGCCGGATCGAACGGCACGAGCGCCACGCGATCGTCACGGACTTCGAGCGGGGCAGGGGCGCAGACGGTGACGCGTGCGGTGCGACTGAGTGCGCGCGCCATCTCCAGCACACGGATGGCCGGGCCCGACATGTTGATGCGCAGCGACTCGTGAGTCAGCAGCAGCACGTGCGGGCGGATGCCGAGGCGCGCCCGCAGCCCGAGCGCCTCCACGAGCGCCTTCTGTGCGGCGCGATAGGACTTGCGGCCATCGAGTTCCTCGAAGGGCCGTCCGAGGAAAGGCAGCACCTGGTCGTCGGGGACCCGCCGGCGCTGCTGTTGGGCGTCGTGCAGCGCCAGCAGGCGCGGCAGGTCCTGCAGTGTCGCGCCGATCGCCGCCCACTCGGGCATCGGCACGCCGGCCAGCACGCGTGGCGCACCGGCTCGGCCCGGTGTCGGGCTGACGTCGTAGATCCCCGCGCTCGGCGCGTGGCGGCGGTGGCGCTCGAGCCACGGGCGCAGGAGATCGCTCAGCGGGGACCGCAGCCAGACCAGGTCCTGCGCCACCCGCAGACCCGCGAGCATCAGCACTGCCGGCAACACGTGGGGCAGCGTCCGATCGTCGTAGTTGCGGATAGCAATCCACAGTGCGTTGCGGGCGAGCACGAAGCGCTTGTGCGCGTGCGGTTGGGTGCCGACCGTGGCGCCGTGTCGGTGATAGGCCACGGCCTCGGCCACGGTGTGGATGCCATGTCCGGCCATCCGCAGCCGCCAACCAAGGTCCACGTCGTCGTAGTAGGCAAACAGGGCGGGATCGAAACCGCCGGCGTCCTCGTACGCCCGCCGCGTCACGGCGAAGGCGCCGCCGTTGGGGAAGAACGATTCCGCCAGGGCCATCCCTGGCGTGTAGGTCTGCCCGAACTGCTCCTGGAACCCTCGCGCCTCGAAGCTGGACGTGCCACGCACGAAATCGATGCTGGAGCCGTCCCAACTCATCACCCGCGCACCCGTGCAGGCCGTCGCGTCGTCGAGCCCGTCGATCAGGCGGGAGACGAGCGTCGGCTCGAACTTCATGTCGTTGTTCACGAACACGAAAACGTCGCCCGTGGCTGCTGCGACGCCCGCGGCATTGCCCCCGGTGAAGCCGCGGTTCTCGGGCAACGCGACGACGCGGACCTCGGGGAAGCGTTCCGCGATCAACGTGCGGCTGTCGTCCACCGAGCCGTTGTCGACGCAGATCAGTTCGAGCAGGTCGGCGGGGTAGTCGCTCGCGCGCAGCGATGCCAAGCAGGCCTCGAGATGGTCGCGTCCGTTCCAGTTGACGACGATCACCGAGACTCGCGGCCGCGTCACCGGCAGGCCAGAGTCGGCGACGGCACGGGCCGGCGTCGGTTGCGGTACGCAAGCGTCGCGCGCAAGCCCGCGCGCTTCGCGCACGCGCAGCAGGTCCGGGAGTTCGAGCGCGAACGCGTGCAGGGCCGCGAGGCGCACGGCAGTACCCGTTTCGTCGCGTGGCCAGAGCGTGTCGGGCGGCGGGCCGCCGAACCGGGTGCGCAGGCGCGTCGCAAGCGACGCGCGTCCCCAGTCGCCGCCGAACGAAACGTTCGCGGCGTCCAGCCCCGTGGCGGCCCAGGCCTCGGCCAGCAGTGAGACGAGCGCCGTGCTGATCCGGCGGCCGAGATCCTCGGACGACGCATGCGCGAACGCGAGGCGAAGTCGATTGCGCCAGGACAGGAACGTCGCGAACGGCGACGCGTACGGGTACGAGACGTCGGACACCCCGATGGCCGGCAGGCCGAGACGGGTGATCGGCGTATCTGCACGCGCCAGGCGGGCGGCGATGTCGTCGACCACCCCGATCGACCAGAGTGTCTCGTCGAGCCCGCCCGCGTCGAGGACGGCTTCGCGGTGGACGGCCCAGACCGCCGGATCGGCGTCGATGTGATTGGTGTCGCCGGCTGCAGCCGAGAGCAACCGGTCGCGGAGAGCGGCCTCCGCCTCCGGGTCTGCCACGCGTCCTGCTGGCAGCACCAGCATCGCGGTGTCCAGCGCCGCGACGATCGCGCGAAGCGCGTCATCGTCCGGGGTGGCGTGGACGTCGGCGACGATCACGTGTGGCGCCAGCGTCCGGCCGAGGCCCTGCATGATGCACGCGGCAGCCCCGCGTGGCGCGGTGACCTCGTCACGGGCCAGGACGATCTCGACTTCGCGCTGCAGGGCGCGGCTCAGGCGTTCCCTCCACGCGGCGCCAGCATCCCAGGCAGGCCAGCGCGCGCCATGGACGATGGCCGCCAGGCGTGGTGTGGTCACGGACCGACAGGCTCCCGTGTCGCGGCAGGCACGAGGTGCCATGTGCCGCCGAGCGTCACCTTGCCGAAGCGCTCCAGCGTGCCGCCTTCGGTCACGGTGAAGGTGGCGACGCGTTCACGGTGATCGAGCGGTTCCACCAGATGGTAGTCGTAAGCCGAGACCGAGACGACATAGCGCCCGGGCAGCAGTGAAAGGTGGTCGATCGTGTAGCGGACTTCGCCGTCGCCCTCGACGGCGGGAATCGCCAGGCCACCGGTGCGCGTGTTCGGGCCCGTCAGGTGCGTGCCGTCCTCGTGGTAGACGGCGAGGCCGAACACCGGTCGGGGCACGCGCGCGGCCGCCCGATAGCCGAACGCAATCGTCAGCGTCTCGCCGGTCCGCAGGCTGGTGACCGGCTGGTCCTGCGCGTCGAGCAGGCGGACGCGCGGAATCTCGATCTCGCGCGAGCCCCAGCGGTGCTCGCCGGCGACCTCACCGCTCGCGGCGGCGATCTGGTGGTAGCGGGCAATGACGTCGGCGGCCGGGCCGATCGACACGAGTTCGCCCCGCTGCAGCAGGCATGCACGGGCGCACAGCCGCTCCACCAGCAACAGGTCGTGCGAGACGATGATCACGGTCACGCCCTGCGACTGGAACTGCTGGATCTTGCGGAGGCACTTGCGCTGGAAGGCCTCGTCGCCGACGGCCAGGGCTTCATCGACGAGCACGATCTCGGGGTCGAGGTGGGCCGCCACCGAGAAGCCGAGGCGCATGTACATGCCCGACGAGTAGTTACGTACCGGCGTGTCGATGAAGCGCCCGAGCTCGGCGAAGGCGACGATCTCGTCGAACTTCGCGCGAATGATGTCGGTCGGCACGCCATGCAGCGACGCGTTCAGGAAGACGTTGTCACGGCCGGAGAGATCGGGACTGAAGCCGGCACCCAGTTCAAGCAGCGACGTGATCCGCCCGGTCGTCGAGACCGTCCCGCCGTCGGGCTCGAGGATGCCGGCGATGATTTGCAGCAGCGTGCTCTTGCCGCAGCCGTTGTGGCCGATGAGGCCGAGGGTCTCGCCTCGCGGGACCTCGAAGCCGACGTCGCGGAGCGCCCAGAACGTCTCGCGCGCCTCGCGCCGCCCGCCAACCAGCCCGACGAGCCGCTCCTTGAGCCCGCTTCCGCCCCGGTGGTACAGGGTGAAGCGCTTGGACACGCCGTGCAGCGCAACGGCAGGGGCAGACACCCGGGAAGTATAGCGGGCCCGAGACCCCAGAAGGCCCGATCTACTTCCAGAAATTGCAGGAATTTCAAGAAGTTCAGGAATTTCGCGACGGTGCTGCCATCACTCGCCGATCGCTCCGACGCGGCACGCCACCATGAAATTCTGAAATCATGAAATCCTGAAATTGCCCTACTTCCCCCTGATCCAGTCCTCCGTCACCACGGCGTGGTTGATGACCTTGCGCGCGTCGCTGGTGTAGACCACGTGGATGCGGCCGTCGCGAGCCTGGAAGGCGATCGGGTACGCATAGCTGTTCTTGCCCGTGGCCAATGCCTTCTTGACGGGCCACGTCCGATCCTGGTCGTCGGAAAGGGCCAGCATCAGGGGACTGCGCTCCCACATGTGGTCGTTGTAGACCAGCAGCAGCGCCCCCGATGAGAGCTTCAGGAAATCGACGGCCGAGTTCGGGTTGGGGAAGGCGGAATTGCGCCCCTCGCCCCAGGTCCGGCCGCCATCGGTGGATTCGCCGCGTACCAGCCAGCCGTCCGTGGTCGGTCCGTAGCCGCCGCCGCGACGCGAATAGGCGATCAGGTGGTTCGGCGCGATTTCGACGACCGCCGGCTGGATGTTGCCGTTGGCAGAGCGAATCTCGCCGAGCGGCTCCCAGACCTGCTTCTTCGTATCGAACCGCAGGAAGCGGGACGTGCTCTTCGGGCCGACACGTTCGGTATCGAAGCCGTCCTCGAAGTAGATCGGCAGCAGGTAGCTGCCATCGTGCAGCACGATTGGACGATTGCGCACCATCATCCCGGCTTCGAGCACCAGGGGGAACGCATCCGACCACGTCGCCGCCATGTCGCGCGACACCTTGGCCTGGATACGCGAGGTGCCCCACGTGTCACCGAAACGGACCACGTAGAACAGCCAGACGAGGCCATCGGGCGCCTGCCAGATGACGCCGTTGCCGACCGACCGGAACGGGTCCTTCGCCAGCGCCACGGGCGCACTCCAGGTCGTGTCGCCCTTGCGGAGCCGGGAGCCGAACACCGTCGTATCGCGCGCGTACTCACCCTGCCCGCCGTAGTACACCAGGTACAGGTCACCGTTGGACAACTCGGTCAGGCACGCGGGGTGCTTGTAGGGGCCGGTTGCCGTTTCCGGCCCGAACACCTTCGTAATCACCGGGTCGGCCGGCGTGGCCTGCCCGGAGGCGGTAACGGTGCCGAGGGCAACGGAAAGAAGGGCGAGGCCGGCAAGCAGGACGTGACGCATCATGACTCCTCGAATGGCCGCCCGGGGACGGCTTTGGACACGGGCGGTACAATATCGGCACACGAATGCCAGCGCGCAGTCTCGAACCCACCGTCGCCGCCCACGCCCGCAAGACCGGATCGCGTACGCGCGACGACAAGTACTACTCGAAGGTGATCGGGCGCGCGCTCGACATCCTCGCGATCCTGCGCAAGCAGGAACAACCGCTGGGCCTGGCCGACATCGCCGGCCACGTCGGCCTGGCGAAGAGCTCGGTCTTCCGCCTGCTGCATACCCTCGAGGTCTCGAACTACGTCGAGCGCACCGCCGAGGGTGCCTACGGCCTGGCCGCCGACCTGCGCCTGTGGGGCGACGGCAAGCGCGTCACCGACCTCGTCGATGCCGCCATGCCGCACATGCGGGCGCTCAGCCGCGAATTCGGCGAGACGATCACGCTCGCCATGCAATTCGACAACCGCATCGAAGTGGTCGCCACGCTCGACAGCCCGCAACTGATCCGCATGGCGAACACCGTCGGGCGCATCCTGCCGCCGCATGCCAGTTCGCTCGGCAAGGCCATTACCGCCCACCTGCCCGATGATGTCGTCGAGCGCCTTCGCCGGAGCTACGGCACGCACCGGTTCACCGAGTACACCATCACCGACGAGGTCGCCCTCAAGCAGGAGTACGAGCGGGTGCGTACCCAGGGCTACTCGACCGATGCCGAGGAAAGTGTGCTCGAGGGCTGCTGCTTCGGCGCACCGATCACCGGCCCCGACGGCGTCGTCATCGCGGCGATCAGCCTGTCGATGCCCAAGATGCGTCTCCGCGACAAGGCCATGCAGAAGCAGGTCGTGGCCGCCGTGCGCGACGCCGCCGCGAACACCGCGGCCGCGCTCACGCGCACTTAATGCGTCAGTTTCCACTGACGCAGTTTCTCGACTGAAAAACCAGGCGCGGTGATCAGGTCGAGCAGCGCCCGCTCGTCGGCGCGCACCTCGTCGCACGCGGCGGCGACGTCGGCCGCAACGGCGTCGGGCACCACCAGCAGGCCGTTGACGTCGCCGTGCAGCAGATCCCCCGGTGCGATCGGCAGGCCGTGAATCTCCACGGGCACGTTGACGTCGAGGATCACCGGCTGGCCGTGTGACACGACGAAGCCGGGGCAGAAGTACTGGAAGCCGCCGAGCGCCGCGACCTCCTTGACGTCACGCAACCCCGCGTCGGAGACGCATCCCACAGCCCCGAGCGCCTTCGCCGTGGTCGCCATGATCTCGCCCATGTGGCAGCCCTTGCGCGGATCCGGCCCGACGTCCTTGATCACGAGCACCGCGGGCGTGGGCGCCGCCTCGAGCGCCGCCCACAACCCGACCAGGCCGGCGCCATCAGGACGACCTTCGGTGGTGCTGTCTGCCGTGCAGGTGACGGCGTAGCCCAGCATCGAGCCGTAGTCGGGGAATGCGCACCGCAAGTCGCGATCGGCGTATCCGTCCACACGCCGGCGCACCTTGAAGCGCTCGATGGCGTTGGCCACCGTGGGGCTGTCGATGGCCGCCAGCGCGGCCAGTTGTTCGGGTGTCAGTGTGGGCATGGGTCCTCTGTCACAGCGGCAGGCCTCGGGCCCTGGGCCTGCGGCGTTCGGCGTTCGGCAGGCCGCGCTCGGAGAGCGGGCCCTACCAAAAGAGCGGCCCTACCAAAAGAGCGGCCCTACCAAAAGAGCGGGCCTGGCACGAGCGGTCGACCCGTGACGATGGTAGGGCCGGTTCGCCGAACCCGGCCCATCACGCCGTCGGCCCATTCTCGGAACCGCCCGGGAATCAGATGTTGCCATTTATAAAACACTTGATGTAAAAATGGAACGTCTTTCAAATAACATCCAGCGCTTGCCTTCCGGAGGCACCGTCCATGCTCGCCCCCGTCTGCTCACGTCTTGTCCTCGTTGTCTGCCTGGGGGGATTTTCGGCTGCCGCTTTCGCACAAGCGCCGACTTCACAGCCGCTCGATCTCACCGCCTCCACCATCGTCGTGGCCGCTGATGCCACGCCCCGCGAGCGCGTCGCCGCGACGATGCTGCTCGAGGAGGTCCAGCGCCGATCGCATGCACGATGGACGGTCTCGGATCGATCGGCGGGTGGTGCCGCCATCCACGTCGGCCGGCTGGCGTCGCTCCGCAAGGGCCCCCTGGCGTCACGCCTCACCGGAGCGGACCCCGGGCCCGAGGGCTATCGCATCACCAGCGCGCCCGGCAGCGTCGTTGTCGCCGGCGCCGACGAGCGCGGCGTGCTCTTCGGCGTGGGACGGCTGCTGCGCACGATGGAGATCGGCCGCGACCGCGTGATCCTGCCGGCGACGCTCGACGTCACCGAAACCCCTGTCGTGGCCCTGCGTGGCCACCAGCTCGGGTATCGCCCCAAGACCAACTCCTACGACGCATGGGATGCGCCGCAGTGGGAACAGTACATCCGCGACCTCGCCGTCTTCGGCACCAACGCGATCGAGCTGATTCCGCCGCGCTCCGACGACGCGGCCGACAGCCCGCACTTCCCGCGGCCGCAGATGGAGATGATGGTCGAGATGTCCAGGATTGCCGACAAATACGGCCTGGACGTCTGGGTGTGGTACCCGGCGCTCGACGAGGACTACACCACCGAGGCCAGCATCGTGAAGGCGGTGGCCGAATGGGAAGGCGTGCTCAAGCAATTGCCGCGCGTCGACGCGATCTTCGTGCCCGGCGGCGATCCCGGGCACACGGAGCCGTCGGCGATGTTCGGCCTGCTCGATCGGCAGACCGCGAACATCCGCAAGTTCCATCCGAAGATGCAGATGTGGATGTCGCCGCAAGGCTTCACCGCTCAATGGATGGAGACGTTCTACGGGCTCATGGCGAAGCAACCCGCCTGGCTCACCGGCATCGTCATCGGCCCGCAGAACCGCGACTCGCTCGCCACCGTCCGCAAGCGCATTCCCCCGCAGTACAAGCTCCGTCGCTATCCCGACATCACACATACGATTCGCGCCGAGTACCCGGTGCCACTCTGGGACGTGGCCTACGTGCGCACGCTCGATCGCGAGCCGATCAACCCTCGGCCGCTCGATCAGGCGGCGGTGTTCCAGCGCTGGCTCGCCGTTTCACCAGACTTCCTGACGTACTCGGAGGGCTGCAACGACGACCTGAACAAGTTCGTGTGGAGCGGCCTCGGCTGGAATCCGAAGGGCGATGTACGCGAGACGGTCCGGCAGTACGCTCGCTATTTCGTCGGCCCGACGTATGCCGAGCCGCTTTCGGACGCGATTTTCGGGCTCGAGGAGAACTGGCGCGGCCCGCTGGCCGGTAACGTTGGCGTCGAGCGGACGCTGGCGAAATTCCAGGCGATGGAACGGACGGCGGCGCCCCGCGATCTCCTGAACTGGCGCTTCCAGCAGAGCCTGTACCGTGCCTACTACGACGCCTACGTACGGCGTCGGCTGGTGCAGGAACAGGCCGCGGAGGTGCAAGCCACCAGCGTCCTCACGAATGCGGCTGGGCTCGGCTCGATGGCGGCGATGGCCGAGGCCGAACGCCTGCTGGCGCCCGGAACGCCGGTGGCTGCCGACCTGCGGACGCGCGTATTCCAGCTGGCCGAGGCGCTCTACCAGAGCCCCGTGCACATGCAGTTGTCGGTGCCGCTGTATCGCGCCATTGCCGTCGGACGCGGCGCGAACCTCGATCTGATCGATGAGCCGCTGAACGACCGGATCTGGATGTCGGAGCAATTTGCGGCCATTCGTGCCATGTCGAGCGAGCGCGAGCGCCTGGCAGCGCTCAAGCGCCTGACGTCGTGGACAGACCCCGGTCCGGGCGGGTTCTACGACGATCTCGGCGTGGCCGACGCGCAGCCGCACCTCGTGGCGCCGCCCGCGTTTCGCGAGGATCCCGGCCCCTATCACTCCGGCCTCACCGGGTTCGGATCGCTGCCCAACTGGCGACTGTCCTGGATGAGCCACGCCGAAGCGTTCTACGATGGCGCGCTGCAGATGAAGTACACCGGCCTCGATCCCGCCGCCCGCTACAAGGTGCGCGTGGTCTATGCCGGCGACATCGACAGCCAGAGCGTGCGGGTGCGGCTGACCGCTGACGAGTCGCTCGAGGTGCACGGACCGATAGCCAAGCCCTCGCCAGACGCGCCCGTCGAATATCCGATCCCGGCCGCGGCCACTGCCGATGGCGCGTTGACGCTCACCTGGCGCGTCGACGAGGGCCTCGGCGGCGCAGGCCGCGGTAATCAGGTGGCCGAAGTGTGGCTGATCAAGGACACGACAACGAAGTGACGAGCTCTTCCTCTCCAGCGGCGTGGGTCAACCCCGTCAAGGCGCGACTCGCGCGCGGCGAGTACGTCGTGGGCGTGCCCGTCACGTCCACGAGCCTCGACATGGCGGCGCTGGCTGCCAAATCGGGATTCGACTTCCTGTGGGTGGAGATGGAGCATAGCCCCATCACCCTCGAGACGCTGCGGCACATCGTGCTGGCGACGCGTGGGTTGCCCGCCGTGCCGTTTGCCCGCATACCAGCGGGCGAGACGTGGATGGCCAAGCGCGTGCTCGACCAGGGCGTGCATGGCGTTGTCGCGCCATTCACGAGGACCCCGGCGCTTGCCGAGCAGGTGTCGCGAGCATGTCGGTACCCGCCGCGCGGACGTCGCGGTTCCGGATCGGGACTCGCCGAAGGGACCTGGCCGACCGTGCCGTCGTACTTCGACTCGGCCGACGACGAGGTGATGGTCATCGTCGTCATCGAGGAGGCGGCGGCCGTCGAGCAGTGCGAGGAGATTGCGGCCGTCGAAGGGGTCGATGTGCTGTTTGTCGGCACGAGCGATCTCTCGTTCTCCATGGGGTATCGCGGCAACATGCTGCATCCCGAGGTGATCAAGGCCGCCGAACGCGTGCGCGACGCGGCGCTGCGGCACGGTAAGCACTGCGGCCGGCCGGTCGCTTCTCCCGAGTCGCTGCAGCGATTTGCGGCCGATGGTTTTCGGCTCTTCCACGCCGCATCGGACCTGACGCTGTTTGCCGAAGGCGCGAAGGCCTGGCTCGACCCGCTCGGGCGCGCCAAGGGGGGACCGCGTGCGTCGTACTGAACGGGTGCCGGGTGCCGGGTACCGGGTACAGGTGAGCGGGCACCGGGCGCCGGGCACCGCGAACCGGGTGTCGCCAACCGCGGTAACGGACACCGCCGACTACCGGACAAGTCCGGCAGCTACGTACCAGCATGGCGCCCATGACCTGGACCGCCACGGCGCCGTCAACCGCGACCAGGCCGTAGCCGTCGACCTCGACCAGCCCGTAGCCGTCGATCGCGACCAACCCGTAGCCGTCGACCTTCCGCCTTCGCCAAGGCTACGGCGGACACGTCAGGTCGACGGTCATCACGCCGACGCGCGCCAGCAGCGCCGGCGTTTCCTCCTGACGGGACTCGGCGCCGCGGCGGCCCTCGTCTCCGGGTGCGCACGACAGGACGGGCCGTGGCCGTCCCGCGAGGTGCGCGTGATCGTCCACGCGGCGCCGGGCGGCATGTCCGACACCGTGGCGCGCTTCACCTCGCGCGGCCTGAGCGAGCGCCTCGGGGTGCCCGTGCTGTGCGAGAACCGCGTCGGCGCGATGGGCGCCGTGGCCTTTTCCGCGGTGAAATACGCGGCGCCTGACGGGTATCTCGTGGGCTACGCGCCGGTGGAACTTGCCGTCGTGCCGCACCTCCGGTACGTCGACCTCTCCACGCACGACTTCGACCTGCTCGCGCGGCATCACCGCGCCCCGGCGGCACTTGCCGTGCTCGCCTCGTCGCCGTACCGCACCCTGCACGACTTCGTGACGGCGGTTCGCGGTGGCGCTCGCGTCGCCATGGGCGCCTCAGGTCCGCTCAGCGTCTGGCACCTCGGCACGCTGGCGCTTGCGAGGCAACTCGGGCGCGACTTCATCTTCGCGCCCTTCCCCGGATCGGGACCGGCGACCACTGCGTTGCTGGGAGGTCACGTCGACGCGGTGATGGCCGGCGTGCCCGAAGTGCAGGCACTGGTCCGCGGCGGGGCGGTGCGGCTGCTGGGCATCATGGCCGAGGCGCCGTCGCCGGTGTTCCCCGAAGCGGCCACGTTCCGCAGCGTAGGGCTCGACCTGATCTTCGAGGCATGGGGCGGCTTCATGATGCCGAAGGGCGTCGCCGCATCGACGCTGGCGCGCCTCGAGCAGGATGTGCTCGCGGCGTTCCGGCAGCCGACCTTCGTGCAGTACTGCCAGACCGCAGGCCTCGACGTGCAACCGCTGGATTCGGCGGCGTTCCGCGCCTTCGTGGAGAGCGAAGCGACGCGTTACGCACGCCTCGTGCGCGAGTTCGGGTTCGTGCGCGCATGAGCGGCCCGCGCGTCGTCTCCATCGTCCTCGCCGTGCTCGGCCTGGCCATCGTCGCGGCGACCATGCCGTGGCCGCCGGGCAGCCAGGGTGTGCCAGGCCCGGCCGTGGTCCCGCGCGTGCTCGGCGTCGCACTGGTCATCGTCAGCGCCCTCATCTATCGCGCGCCCGGCACGAGCGCTCCGGCGTGGGTGCGGTATCACCGTGCCGTGCCCGCCACCATGGGACTGCTGGCCGCTTATGCGCTCTTCTGGCGCGTGGTTCCCCATGGCCACGGTGTGCTCACCGGCGTCGTGCTGATCGCGTTCCTCCGCATCACGGGCTTGCCATGGCGGGCGGCGGGCGTCGCGGCCGTGCTGATGGCCACCGTCCTGCAAGTGCTGTTCGAGCGCGGTCTCGGAGTCCGCTTCTAGTCATGCCTGGCGATCCGATGCTCCTGCTCGCACCCATGCTGTCGCCAGACGCATGGCTCTACGTCCTGATCGGCGTGTGCCTCGGTGTGCTGTTCGGGAGCCTGCCCGGCTTCACGGCAACGATGGGGCTGGCTGTTCTGACGCCGTTCACGTTCTGGGTGAAGCCGGATCAGGCCATGGCGATGCTGCTCGGCCTGCTGGTCTCGGCCATCTTCAGCGGTGGCGTCCCGGCCATCCTGCTCAACACGCCAGGCACACCCGCGTCGATTGCCATGACGTGGGACGGCCACCCGCTCGCGCGCCAGGGCAGGGCAGGGCTCGCGCTCGGCCTCAACGCCATTGGCGCCTTCCTCGGCATCTTCCTCAGTCTCGTCGTGCTGTTGATTGCGGCGCTGCCGTTGTCGCGCCTCGCGCTGCGGTTCGGCCCGGCGGAGTACTTCGCGGTGGCCGTCTTCGGCCTCAGCACGATCGTCGGCGTCTCTGGCGGATCGATGCTCAAGGGCCTGGCGACGGGTCTACTCGGGCTGCTGCTGGCCGTCGTCGGGCTGGACGCCATCACCGGCTATCCACGGTTCACGTTCGGGCAACCGGAACTGCTCGACGGCGTCTCCTTCATCCCGGTGATGGTGGGCCTGTTCGGCATCGCCGAGGTGTTCACCCAGATGGTGAACGCGCCGCGCCAGCAACTCGACGGCTCCACCCAGACGACCAACATGCTGCCGACGCGCGAGGAGGCCCGGCCGCTCTGGATGCACGGGTTGCGCGGATCGCTGATGGGGATCTGGATCGGCATCATGCCGGCTGCCGGCGCCGACGTCGGCGCCATCCTCGCGTGGGATCAGAGCCGGCGCTTCTCGAAGACGCCGGAGAAGTTCGGCAAGGGGTCGCTCGAAGGACTGATCGCGGCGACGACCGGCGCCAACGCAGGCATCGGCGGATCGCTCGTGACCACGCTTGCGCTCGGTATTCCCGGCGATTCGGCGGGCGCGGTGCTGATTGGCGCGTTGCTCATGCATGGCCTGCAGCCGGGCCCGCTGCTGTTCCGCAATCGCCCGGATCTCGTCGCGACGATCGTGGCCCTGGTGTTCATGGCGTCGCTGGTCACGCTCGTGTGGGGCCTGCTCGGCGCCCGCGTGCTGGCAAAGATCCTCAAGATCAAGGACCAGTACCTCTGGGGGACGGTCCTTGCCGTGGCTCTGGGCGGCAGTTACGCGCTGAACCAGTCGACCGGTGACGTGTGGACGGCGTTGATCGGCGGCGTCCTGGGGTTCCTGCTGCGGCAGCAAGGGTTCCCGATGGGGCCGCTCGTGCTCGCCCTCATCCTCGGACCGATGGCGGAGTCGAACCTGCGCCGCGCGCTCGCGCTCTCAGAGGGCTCCATGGCGACGTTCGTCACCCGGCCGATCTCCCTGTTGTTCCTGGCACTGGGCGCCCTCACGTTGCTGTGGCCGCTGTTCTCGAAGGGCGGAGACAGCCGCCTGCCGGATTCGTCGGTTCCCGATAGCGACACGCTGTAGGCGTCGACCTTCCACCTTCGCCAAGGCTACGGTGTCGACGCGCGTCCAACTGATGGCCCCGATCAGCGGTCGTAGGTGGCGGTCACCGTGAAACGGGCGTCGCGCTCGCCGAGCACCGCGACGGTGAGGCCCGTTCCGGCGTCCACGGCGAGCGAGTATTGCGCCGCGCGTCGATACGCCGCCCAAACCGGCTCGAGGTCCACCGTAAGCCGGTCGTCGTCGCCCCTGACGGCGATCGTCAGCGTGCCGCTCCGCGTTGGCACGATGTAGACGACGCGGCAGAGGAACTCGTCGATGCCGCAGTGCGGCCCGGTGCTGAACAAGCGTGCGCCGAGCGACTGGCCCGGCGAAAGGTGCAGTTGCCTGAGGACACGGATCTGCTGAGCAGCGCCTGGACTGCGTCCGATTGCGACCAGCGCTCGCGTCGGCTCGAAGCCCTCGCGTCGGACGGACACGGTGGCCAGCGTCGCGACGGCCTCGACCGCAGGGACGGCGAGTTCAATGGTTGCGACTCCGTCCGAGTCCGAGGTCGCCGTCGCCGTGCGCGGTGCGTCGCCCAGCCTCAGGAGGGCCTCCACCGCCGCTCCCTGGACCGGCGTGTCGTCGTCGTCGATCAGCTGAATCGTCGCGTGGAGGCGCTCCGAAAGGGACGCGGTGCCCGGCGGCGTCATGTCTGCCGTTGGTGAGGTTGGACGACCCTCGCATGCGCAAAGCCCGACGGCCAGCAGCGCGGTCGTGATGCGATGCCCGCCGCTTCCGTGGCGCGTGTCCGCTGTGATGACGCGGGCCATCGAGTCCTCCGTTCTGCGCTGGCTCGGTACATTGGGCCGGCATCGAGGCGCGTCGACTCAGCTCGTGCCCCGACGTTCGAAGGTCCTCCCCAAGATCCGGCGCCTTCCTGCAATTGTTCCCTGAATATACGCCTCATGCTGGCGGGCAGGACCAACGTTCAATAGCGCCGAGCTGGCGCCCGCCGAGCGGTCCCTCGCGTGCTGAGTTGTGTGGGTCGGCGGTTCCCTGTCGAGCCGATTCGCACGCTCGCTGCGATTCGCGATCGCGTAGCCCATCGGTCGCAGTCAGGTCGATGCACGACCACGCTGGGACGCCCGCCGTCCTCAGGGTTTCCACAACGTCGCGGCGATGTAGCGCTCGGGACTCGTGCGGTCGTTGTAGTAGTACGCGGTCACGATGACGCCATCGGCGCGCAGGACGGCACGCGGGTACCCGAGGTCCCAATCCACGGCATCGTCACGCAGCGTGACCGGCGGCGCCCACGTGCGTCCCTGGTCTTCACTCATGACGGCGTACATCCCGTAAGGGGCCTTGCGTTGGCCGTAGATGAGCGCGAGACGCCCGTCGGCCAGCGCCAGCAGCGCACCAGGGTTGCCACGTCCCGTGTCGGCGACCGGCGTGCCCGCCGCCGCCCATGTGCGACCGCCATCGCTCGACGTGTGAAGGCCTCGAGGCTGTGCCGCTCGCCCTCGCGGGTCCGGATGACGCTGTAGAAGCGTCCGTCGGCCAGCTTCACCGTGGTTGGCATGATGCGCCAACCTGCGGTCTCGGGTCCGATCCACCCGAGCATCGACCACGTCAGCCCACCATCACGTGTCTCGATGGCGAGGGGACGGCCTTCCTTGCCGTTCGGCTTGGCGGCCGTGACGATCGCGACCAGGTGCCTGGCGTCCATCACGAAGTAGTCGGTGCGTGCGGTGATGCCGGGCGTGCCGAACGCCGGCAGCGCCCATGGCCCCATCCATGTGCGTCCGCGATTGGCCGACGCGCAGAACCATGAGGGCCCCGTGTCCTTGTCGGCCATCCGCAGCGTCATCGCGAACCCCGCGGCCGAGAAATCGAGCGCCTCGGTGAGTGGCACCGGCATGCGCCCGTCCTTCTCCGTGGGGACGCCCGACATGTGCCCGGGCTGCGGTGGCGGTACGAGGTCCTGGTGAATCTCGATGGCCCAGTCACGGCCGCCGTTGGCGCTGCGCGCGAGCAGGTGACGCTCCGGCTTCGTGCGATCGACCGGATGCCGGTCCGGGTCGCCGACCTTCAGGTGACCGTCGCTGAAGCCGACCGCGATCTCGTTGCGCCAGATCCACATGCCGTGGTTCGCGGGCCAGCCGCCATAGTGGCCCGGCTGCCGCCAGATCTCGACGTGCTCGAGGCCGTTGGCGGGGAGCGGCAGCGGACGAGGCGTCGGCGGTGTCGCCGCCGGCTGCTGGGCCCGCAAGCCAGAGGCGATGGTCGATGCGGCCACGGCCGCGGCGGAGTGGGTAAGGAACGATCGACGATTCATTGGTAAATCTGTAGGCGTCGACCTTCAGGTCGACGCGTTCCTCGCACGATGCGTCGGTCACGGCGTCCAGATCGTCGCGGCGATGTAGCGCTCCGGACTGGACGCGTCATTGAAGTAATAGACCGACACCACCCGCCCATCCGGCCGCACGACCGAGCGCGGGTAGCCGAGGTCCCAGTCGGATGCGCCCTCGCGCAGCGGACGCGGCGTCGACCACGACGCGCCGTCATCGCCGCTGACGACCACGCGCATGTCGAACGGCTCGGCGCGATAGCCGTACACGCAGCAGAGCCGACCATCGCCGAGGCGCACGAGGCTGGCCGGGTTGCCGCGCCCCGTGTCGGCGGCGACGATGCCGGTCTCGACCCAGGTGGCGCCACCATCGCGCGTGCGGTACCCCTCGAGGCTGTGCCTGGTGTCGTCGCGGCGGCGGATCACCGAGAAGAGGTGATTGGCACCGAGGG
This sequence comes from Luteitalea pratensis, assembly GCF_001618865.1. GTDB lineage: Bacteria > Acidobacteriota > Vicinamibacteria > Vicinamibacterales > Vicinamibacteraceae > Luteitalea > Luteitalea pratensis. Next base: position 5,921,928 of record NZ_CP015136.1, on the reverse strand, counting down.
CCGCAGTGGCCGGCATGATGCGGAAGCCATCGGTTTCCGGGCCAATCCAGCCGAGGCGCTCCCACGTCAGGCCGCCGTCGCGGGTGCGCAGCGCGAACGGGCGTCCCTCCTTGCCATTGGTCTTGAGTGCGGTCATGCCCACGAGCAGTTCATGACGCCCGAGCACGAGGTAATCGGTGCGGGGATCGAGTCCCGGCGTGTCGAAGGCCGGCACCGCATAGGGTCCTTGCCACGTCCGTCCCCGGTCGGTACTCGCGAAGAGCCATGCGCCGGTTGTGCCATGCGCCGTACGGAAGGTCAGCGCGAGGCCCGGCGCCGTGAAGTCGATTGGACGGGCGAGCGGCTGGAGCGCCGGCAGCCGCAGGGGCTCGCCGGTGACGGCACGCCGCTCCGGACGCGGCGGCTGCAGAGTGGCAGGCTCCTCGAGCCGCCATGTGCGCCCGCCGTCCAACGAGCGCGAGAGCACGTGACGTTCGCCCGCGGAGCGGTCGATGGGGTGGCGCGTCATGTCGTCGGTCTTCAACACACCGGCCGTGAACCCGACGAGGATCTCGTCACCCCAGCTCCAGATGCCGTGGTTGGCGGGCCAGCCGCCGTAGCGGCCCGGCTCGCGCCATACCGTGACGTGTTCCGCGGAGCCTTGCGCGATGGATTTGGTCGAGGCCGCCAACAGCACGGCGGAACTGGCGAGAAACGTACGGCGATTCATGGCAATTCTCGAACTATCGCGACCGCCGACCTGAAGGTCGGCGGCTACAGTCGTCAGCGGAGCCGTCTAGCCGCACCAGCGCATCGCGGCTGCTCACCCCGGGGTCGTTCTCGAGGCTCTCTCCAGTGTCAGGAGGTCGGTAGGCGTCGACCTTCAGGTCGACGCGTCGATCGGCGGCGCCTGCCTACCGACGAAGGCCGACGGCCGAATGCCGAAGGCCTGGGCGCGGCGATGGACCGCTCGGAGAGCGGTCCCTACCGGCTGATCCAGCCCTCCGTGAACGACACGTGACGCACCGTCTTCAGGTTGTCCGAGAAGGTCACATGAATGCGCCCGTCGCGCGCCTGGATGATCGAGGGGTAGTCGAACCGCCCTCCGGGCACGTGCACAATCACCTTCCGTGTCGGCCATGTACGCCCGCCGTCGTTGGACAGCGCGATGGACAGCCGGTCACGTTCCTGTCCCGAGTGGTCGTTGTGGACGACGGCGATGGCGCCGCTGCGCAGGACGATCGCCTCGATGCCACCCGAGGGATTCGGCAGGTCGGTGGCCGCCGCTTCGCTCCATGTGCGTCCCTGGTCGGTCGACGTGCTGCGCCCGATGCGCCCCGTGCCACGTGCGTCGCGGAAGTACGCCTGCAGCGTGCCGTCGCCGAGGCGGATCACCGATGGCTGGATGACGCCGGCCGTGGGCACGAGCGACGAGAACGTCCATGTCGTGCCGCCGTCCTGCGCCAGTGCCATCGCGGCCATGTTCACGTTCTCGTTCGCGAGGGGGACGAGCACGGTGCCGTCGGGAAGGACGAGTGGGTGGTTGCGCGGCATCCAGCCGAGGTGCCGGGCATACGGGTCGGCGATCGCGGACAGCAGCCGGTTGGCGCGAGCGGCCACGTCGGTCGTGCGGCCGGGACCGACACGGACGGCCTCGGCGGCGCGCGCGACATCACTCGTGAAGTGCGGCGGCTTGGGCACGATCGTGTGCGAGCCATCCCACCGCGGCGTGCCCTCGCGTTCGTAGTCGGAGGAGATGAGGGCGCGCGTCAGCGCACTGCCCCAGGCTTATTCCGGCACGCCGAGCAGCGTCGCGTGCACGAGCCACAGGCGCCCGGCAGCATCGATGCCGAGCGCCGGGTTGTTGTCGGGCAGGTCGGCGGTGTCGGCGAGCGTGAACGGCCGGCTCCACTGTGCGGCACCAGGGGCTCGACGAGCGCCGCTGATGCGGACGTCCTGCCGCTTGTCCATGTCCTGGCCCTCGAAGGGTCCGGGACCATCCGGGCTGCCGTTCTCGTACCACGCCACCAGCAGTGCGCCTGCCGGTGTCTCGACGATCGAGGAGGCGTGGACGTGACCGCGGGCGTCGGTGAAGATCGCCGCGGTCGTGAAATCTTCCGCCGCGTCCGTCCCTGCCCACGCGCAAATGATCAGCGCCGCTAGCGGCAGGAGGACGCGGCGTCGCATCAGCGCGCGCCCACGAGCGACAGGCCGAGGGCCTGTTCGACCCGGGTGAGCCAGCCCGGCACCCACTCGATGAACGCCGCCCGCTGCGCCTGCCGGCCGGGCGACGCCGGCAGCGGCAACGGGCCGACCGGGATGCCGCGGGCCTCGAGGCCGATCCTGATGGCCCATGGGGTGGGGAATACCCCCTGTTGCGCGAACAGTTCGCGCAGCAGCGGCACCAGCACGCCGAGGACGGCCTCGTCGCGAGCCTTGGCCGCTCGCGTGACGGCGACCATCAGCTCCGGGAAGGCGCCGGACGTGCCGGAGATGCAGCCGTCCCAGCCTTGTGCCATCGCCTCCACGAGCATCCCGTCGTCGCCGACGAGCAGGCGCCAAGGCTTGTCGCCGCGTGCGTGCGCCAATTGCGCGAGCCGATCCTGCTGGCCGCTGCTGTCCTTGATGCCGATGATGTGCGGCGCGCCGTGCAACAGGCGCAGCACGGTCTCGGTGCTGAAGGGCGTGGTGAACGACGGCAGGTCGTACAGCAGGACCGGACCGCCGAGCGCCGCGGCCGTGTCCAGGCAGAACGCCTCGATGTCTTCCTGCGCGTAGCGGAAGAACAGTGGCGTCGAGAGGAGCACCGCTCGTGCACCTGCGTTGAACGCGGCCCGCCCGAGGGGCACCACGTCGGTCGGCGCCGCGGCCCCGATGCCGACGAGCAGCGCACGATCGCCGATCCGTGCGGCAGTCCGCTCGATCAGGTCGAGGCGTTCATCGCGCGTCGCGTGGGGATATTCGGCCGTGGCGCCACCGAGGCAGACACCGTCGACGCCGGCTGAGAGCAGCAGGTCGAGCACACGGTCGAAAGCGGCATTGTCGACGGCGCCGGACTCGGTGCGCGGCGTGACCGCGGCCGAGAACAGGCCGGTGATCGACGGAGGCCCGGAGGCCTCCGTCATGGAAGAACGTTCCTGCATGTGTCGATCCTCAGAACCAGGTCCGCAGGGCCAGCTGGAGGATGCGGGGATCGCTCCCACCGCCCGCCGCGTTCGCCGCGGTGATGCGGCCGAAGTTGCTCGACGAGCGGTTGCCCTCGGGGAGATTGAAGTTGGCGCGGTTGAGCGCGTTGAAGGCCTCGAGGCGGAACTGCGTGCGAACGCGGTTCGTGATCGAGAACGTCTTGTGCAGCCCCAGGTCGAGCGTCTGGAAGTCCGGGCCGCGCAGCGAGTTGCGCCCGGCATTGCCGAACGTCCCGAGCGCGTTGACCGTGAAGGCCGACGTGTTGAACCACTGCGCGAGGCGCTCGGACTTGGGCCGATCGCTCGAGAGTTCGGGATCGCCGACCTGGTCTGCGAACTGGGTGCCAGTGCCAGAGCGGGCGTTGTCGACACCGCTGGTGACCGTGAACGGCTGGCCGCTCATGATCGTGTAGATACCCGTCAGGTTCCAGTCCGCCAGGACGGCGTTGACAGCGGCGTTGTCGAACTGGCCAGGAATCTGCCAGAGCAGCGACGTCACCCAGCGGTGGCGCCGGTCGAACTCAGCCGGACCCCAGTCGTAGGAGAGATCGAACGGGTTGACCGCGGTCGTGCCGGTCTGCTTGCTCTGCGACGAATTGTCCGTGCTCTTGCTGAGCGTGTAGTTGGACAGCAGCGACAGCCCGCCGCTGAGGCGCTTGTCCACCGTGACCTGGAGCGAGTGGAACGTCGACTTGCCGAGCGGCTCGATGCTCGTGATGGTTCCGTAGTCGGGGAACAGCGGCCGGCGCTGGTTGGTCGTGCCGGTGGTGGCCCCGGGCGCGTAGATGGCCGGGTTGCGCTCGATGCCGATCGTCAGGCCATCGCCTCGTGAACCCGCGTACGCCACCCGCAGCATCGTGGCCTTGAAGATCTCGCGCTCACCGGTGACGTGCCACGAGTGCATCTTGCCCGGGCGCATGTCGGCCGCATAGCTGAAGGCGTTGAACGGCAGGACGACGGGGGCGTCCGACGGTACGTTGTAGACGTCCACAGGGAACGGGTTGGTCGCGGTGCCCCAGGTGTTGTCGAAGCCGGTGGTGGCGTTGCCGTCCACGCGCGCCACGGTACCGAACGGCCCCACGTTTGCCGCGCTGTTGGTCGTGATGCTGTTCGGCTTGTCGTAGAACAGCCCGTAGCCGGCGCGGATGCTGGTCTTGCCGTCGCCGGTGACGTCCCAGGCGCCGCCGACGCGTGGCGCGAACAGGCCCCAGCTGCTGTCGTAGCCTCCGTCTGGGAAGCCCGCGTCGCCGGGATACAGCATGCCGACCGGTGCGTTGGTGTAGACCTGCGACTCCTGGCCGGGGCGATAGCCCGCAAGACGCCCGTTCGCGTCCGTGTACGGCACATTCGGATCCCAGCGCAGGCCCATCGTGAGGGTCACGCGCGGGTTGACGCGCCACGTGTCCTCGGCAAACGCGGCCAGGTAGTGGAAGCGGGTGTTCTTGTACTCGCCCACACCCTGCTCGAAGGACTGGAACTCGCCGAGCAGGAAGTCGGCCATCGCATCACCGGTGAACGGCGCCGAGTTGTTGAACGTGTAGCGGCCGTTGGCGCGGAAGTTGTTGATGATGTCGCCTTTGCCGTAGCTGTAGTCGACGCCGGTGGCGATCTCGTGACGGCCCTTGGTCCAGCGGAGCGTGTTGAGCAGCTGGTATTCGTCGCGATTGAACTGGTTGGTGTCGCCGGTGTTGATGTTGAACCAGCCGGGGACGTTGAAGAACCACTGCGGCGTCGCGTCGTTGTACACACCGGGGATACCCAGGTCCGCGTACGACGGAATGTCGATCTGGAAGTTGTCGTTGTACGTCCGGTTGTGGGTGAACACCACGTTGTTGACCAGCGAGGGCGAGATCACCCACGTGTCGTTGGCCGAGATGATCTGGTTGTCCCAGGTGCGGCCGAACGAGCTGGTCAACACATTGGCGGTGTCCAGGTACGCCGGCGTCGAGGCCTTGGACTTCCAGTAGCGGCCGTAGAGACGGTGGTTGCTGCTGAACGTGTGGTCGACGCGCGCCAGGTACTGGTGGTCGTCGAGGTTGGCCGGCGACGCGAACCGCAGTGTGTTCACGGGATCGCCGGCGTTGGGATTGGGCAGCGGCAGGTACTTGCCCAGGACGGCCGCCGCAGCAGGGTGGATGCGATTGGCCGGGATGACGTTACCCGGGAAGGGCTGGCCGGTCAGCGGGTCACGCAGGACGCGGGAGTAGCCCGAGAAGTCGCCGTTGCGTTGGGCGGCGGTTGGCACCAGCGCCGTGCGGTCGGCTGGACGCTGATCCTGGAGCGTGCCCTGGTAGGACCCGAAGAAGAACGTCTTGTTCTTGATGACCGGACCGCCGAACGTGCCGCCGAACTGCTTGCGGTTCAGGCCGTCGTCTTTACCGGGCGTGAAGAAGTTGTTGGCGTTCATCGACTTGTCGCGCAAGTAGCCGAAGGCGAGCCCGCGGAAACTGTTGGTGCCCGAGCGCGTGACGGCGTTCACGATCGCGCCGGCGTTGCGACCGTACTGGGCGCTGAAGGAGTTGGTTTGGACCGAGAACTCCTGCAGGGCGTCGGGATTTGGCATCGGGTTGGAGGCGTTGCTGTAGTGGTCGTTGTTCGACCCGCCGTCCATGATGTAGTTGGTGGAGTTCGCGCGCGCGCCGTTGGATGAGATGCCGGTCGCGCCGGGATACGTCGCTCCTGATGTCACGTTCGCGCGGTTGTCGGGGATCACGCCCGCCACCAGCGTCATCAGCTGCGTCGGGTTGCGCCCGTTCAGCGGCAGTTCCTCGATGCGCTTCTGGTCGACGACCGTCTTGAGCGTGCTCGAGACCGTGTCCACCGTCGTGCTGATGCCGCTGACGGTGACCGATTCGGTGAGATTGCCGACCTTCAGCACGATGTCGGTGCGTACCTCTTCGTTCACGCGGATGACAACGCCTTCCACGTGGACGGTCTGGAACCCGGCAAGTTCGACCTGCACCTTGTAGGTGCCGACCGGCAGGCCTCGCAGCAGGTACTGCCCGGCCTCGTCGGTGACCGCGGAGAGCGTCGTGCCTGTGGCGGTGGCCGTGGCGTTTACCGTCGCGCCCGGCACAACTCCGCCGTCGCTGTCACGAATCACGCCCGTCAGTCCGCCGGTCGTCGTTTGCGCTTGCAGGCCGCCAGCGCCCGCCGCGACCAGCAGCGCCATCAGCGCCACTCGAGTGATAGTCCTGATCATTGGGTCTCGTCCTTCAGTAGAGAATCGCGCGCCGCGCTCGGGGCGCCTCACACGCGTCCGACCCGCGACGGGAGGAACGCGGAACGGAGAACGGACCCACCCGTTCGTATGCGTGTCGAGGCGCGTCAACCATGAAACTCCGGCCGGTGGAACCTGTCAATTGAAATTTGATATAGGCGTTTCATTTTTGAAACAGCCCAGCCATGATTGAAAAGGCGGCCGGGATCGGCTAGCGTGTCCGCCGATGCGCGGGCGCCTCGGCTGGTCCGCATCGCGCCGGGAGCAGGGATCGATGCAACGTGTTGTAAAGGCAGGAATTCTGGCGGCCGTCGTGGCCGCCGTCACGACGGTATGGCCCGCTCTCCGAGCGCGGCCTGTTGTCGCCGCGCAAGCGCCGCCACCGCGGGGACACTACCGCTCGGAACTGCTGTTCCCCGTGGAGCATTGGCACAACCACTCCTCGAGCATCGTCGAGCACCCCGACGGCCACCTGCTGGTGACGTGGTTCCACGGCTCCGGCGAGCGCACCGCTGACGACGTGGAACTGCTCGGGGCCTGGCAGCGCAAGGGCACGACGACCTGGACGGCCCCAGCCAGGCTTGCCGACACCCCTGGGTACCCCGACACCAATCCCACCCTGTTCGTGGACCGCACCGCCAGACTCTGGCTGCTGTGGCCCACCATCCTCGCCAACGAGTGGCACACCGCGTTGATGAAGGTGAAGACGGCGCGAACGTGGCCGGTCGGCGAGGTGCCGCACTGGGACACCAGCGAGGTCATGCACATCACGCCCGGTGATCGCTTCGCGGAAGTCACGCGTCGCGAGGCCGACCGCCTGGCCGCGGCCCTGCCTCAGGGCGAGGCCGGCGCGAAGGCACGTGGGTATCTCGAGAAGCTCAAGACCGACGCCGCCGACAAGCTGACGCGTCGCCTCGGCTGGATGACCCGTGTGCACCCGCTCCAGCTCGAGGACGGCCGCATCATCGTCCCGCTCTATTCAGACGGCTTCAGTTTCTCGCTGATGGCCATCAGCGACGACAGTGGGGCCACCTGGAAGGCGAGCGATCCGCTCGTGGGCGGCGGCAACATCCAGCCCGCACTCGCGCGTCGCCGCGACGGCACCATCGTCGCGTACATGCGCGACAACGGCCCTGCCCCGAAGCGCGTGCACGTGAGTGAGTCGCGCGACCGCGGCGAGACGTGGACGACGGTGAGCGACGGGTCGCTGCCCAATCCCGGTACGAGCGTCGACGTTCTGGTCCTGAAGAGTGGCCGTTGGGCGCTCGTCTACAACGACCTCGAGCGCGGCCGGCAGAGTCTCGCGATCTCGCTGTCCAGCGACGAGGGACGCACGTGGCCGGTCACGCGGCATCTCGAACGCGACCCGGACGGCGCGACCGGCGACGCCACCGGGCAGTACCATTACCCGTCGATCATCCAGTCGAAGGACGGGATGATTCACGTCACCTACAGCATCTTCCTGCCACCGGCGCAGAGCGCGAAGGACGCGCAGGGGAGGGTGCTGCGCAAGTCGATCAAGCACGCGGTGTTCGACGAGATGTGGGTGGAGGCAGGGGACACACGTTAACGCCTAACGCCTAACGCCTAACGCCTAATGCTTGCCGCTTGATGCTTGACGCTTGACGCTTGACGCTTGACGTCCAACGCCGAACGCAGAACGCCGAACGCGGACGCCCGACGCCGAACGCAGAAGGTAGGGACGCCTCTCCGAGGCGTCCACGTCCGATCCGAGTGGTCGCGATCGTGGACATGGACGGCTCGGAGAGCCGTCCCTACCAACCGACTCCCGAATCCCGATTCCCAAGGCCGAAGGCCGAATGCCGAAGGCCGGTGAGTGACATGCTCGATCATCTGCAGCCCCGCCCGCTCCGCATCGGCCTCCTGGATTTCGGGGACGGCCGCGACTTCCTGAGTCAGCCACTTGCTCCGGTGCAGCGGCAGTTCCGTGATGCATTGGCCGGCAGGCTGCGCGCCGACGGGCACGAGGTGGTGCTCGGCGACGAAGTCATCTGGCGCAACGACATCGCCGTGCGTAACGGCAAGGCGATGGCCGCGGCCGACGTCGATGCCGTCATCTTCAACTTCTCGGTGTGGGCGTGGCCGCAGTACGCGCGCGTGGCGGCGCAGTTCTGCCCGCAGCCGATCGCGATGTTCTCGAACGTCAACCCGCAGTATCCGGGGCTGGTCGGCATGCTGGCCAACGCGGGATCGCTCGACCAGGCGGGTATCCGCTTCACCAAGACGTTTGGCGACCTCGAGGATCCGGCCGTGTACGGTGCGCTGGTCTCGCGCGTACGTGCCGTCGCCGCGGCCCGTCGCCTGCGTGGGCTGACCTATGCCCTGATCGGCGGACGGTCTCTCGGCATCGACACCACGGTCATCGATCCCGCCCAATGGATGGCCGAGTTCGGCATCGACGTCGATCACGTCGACCAGTACGAGCTCGTACGCCGTGCCGAGAGGGAACTGGCCCAGGGGACCCGTGTTCAGCCGGCCCTCGACTATCTCTCAGCGCACCTCGGCAAGATTCACTGGACCGCGGCCGACGCCACCTTCCGCCTCACCGAGGAGCTGTTGCGGCGCCAGCTCGCCATGTACTACGGCGCCATCGATCTGATCGAGGAGTTCGGTTACGACTTCTGCGGCATCAAGGGCCAGCGCGAGCTCACCGAACACTTCGCCACCGCGGACGTCGCCGAGGCGTTCCTCAACGACCCGTATCACCCCGACGGCACGCCCAAGCCGTCGATCGTCTGTTCCACGGAGGCCGATTCCGACGCCGCGCTGACGATGCAGATCTTCAAGCACCTGGCAGGCACGCCGGTGCTGTTTGCCGACGTGCGGCACTACCACGCCGATCTCGGCCTGTGGGATCTGTGCAACAGCGGTGAGCACGCGACGTACTTCGCCGGTCGCAGCACGGATCCGGCGGTGAACCTCGCGTTGACCGAGTTCCGTCCTCAGGGCTTCTACTTCCCGGCAGGTGGCGCGTCGGTGTACCACGTGGCGGCACCAGGACCGGTGACGCTGGCACGCCTCACGCGTCGTGCAGGCACGTACCGCATGGTGGCCTTCCGCGCCGAGTTCGCCGACCTCGGTGCCCGGGCGCACGAAGTGGCCGCGATCAGCCAGGACAACTGGCCGCACGCCTTCGCGAAGTTCTCGTGCACCCCGGACGCCTTCATCCAGGCGTTCAACTGCAACCACATCCACGGCGTCTACGGCGATTGCCTCCGTGAACTCCAGGGCGTGTGCGACGTGCTCGGCGTCGAGTGCGAGGTGCTGGGATGACCGCCGTCATCGGCCTGGATTTCGGTACCGAGTCGGCGCGTGCGCTCGTCGTCGACGTCCATGACGGTCGTGTCCTCGGCAGCGGCGTCAGCGCATACAGGCATGGGGTCATCGACGAGCAGTTGCCGACGACGGGCGCCGCGCTCGGCGCCGAATGGGCGCTGCAGCATCCCGGCAACTGGTTGGAGGCGCTGGAGGCGAGTGTGCGTGAGGCCCTTGCGAGTGCCCGCGTCCCCGCCGCCGACATCGTCGGACTCGGCATCGATTTCACCGCATGCACGGTGTTGCCGGTCACGTCGGTGGGCGTCCCGCTGATGCACGAGGCGCGCTACCGCGGGGAGCCACACGCGTGGCCCAAGTTGTGGAAGCACCACGCCTCCCAGCCCCAGGCCACCCGCGTCACCGAGGTCGCCGCCGCGCGCAACGAGACCTGGCTCGCACGATACGGAGGGCGGATTTCCTCGGAATGGATGCTGCCCAAGGCCCTGCAGGTGCTCGAGGAAGCGCCAGAGGTATTTGCGGCGTCCGATCTGATCGTCGAGGGCGGTGACTGGGTCGTCTGGCAGCTCACCGGCACGTTTGCCCGCAATGCCTGCGCCGCCGGCTACAAGGGCCTGTGGCACAAGCACGAGGGCTACCCCTCGGACGCGTACCTGCAGGCACTCCATCCCGGGCTGAGTGGCTTCTACTCCGGCAGGGGTGGTGGGCAGTCCGTGGTAGCGCCTGGCACGCGCGTCGGCACGCTGACCGCGGAGTGGGCGGAGCGACTGCACCTCGAGCCCGGCACCGCCGTTGGCGCGGCCCTGATCGACGCCCATGCCGGTGTACTCGGCAGCGGCGCGACGAGCGCCGGATCGCTGATGCTGATCCTCGGTACCTCGACGTGTCACCTTTTGCTTGCCGAACGCGAGCAGCTGGTACCGGGCGTGGCCGGCGTGGTCGAGGACGGCATCGTCGCCGGCCTGTTCGCGTACGAGGCGGGACAGGCGGCCGTTGGCGACAGCTTCGCGTGGTTCGTGGACGCGCTCGCGCCGGCTGACGTGCAGGCCGAAGCCGCGCGGCTGCAGGTCTCCGCGCACGACGTGCTGAGCACGCGGGCGGCCGGGCTGCGCCCGGGCGAGACCGGCCTCGTGGCGCTCGACTGGTGGAACGGCAACCGCAGCACGCTCGTCGACGCCGAGTTGAGTGGGCTGCTGGTGGGAGCCACGCTGGCGACACGCCCCGAACACATCTACCGGGCCCTCGTCGAGAGCACCGCGTTCGGTACACGGGTGATTGCCGATGCCCTGCGGAGCGGCGGCGTCCCCGTCACCCGCGTGGTCGCCGGCGGCGGACTCACGCGTAACCGCATGTTGATGCAGATCTACGCAGACGTCCTCGGCATCGAGATCGAGGTGGCGGGTGCTTCACAGGCATCCGGTCTGGGGGCGGCCATGCTGGGCGCGGTGGCGGCAGGGGAGGCGGCCGAGGGCCATGCATCCATCGAGGCTGCGGCGGCGGCGATGGCACCCAGACCCACCGAGCGCTATCACTGCGATCGGGCAGCTCACGAACGCTACACCGCCCTCTACCGCCTGTACGTGGACCTCTACGATCACTTCGGTCGCGGCAACGACCTGATGCATCGGCTGCGCGAACTGAAGTAATTGCGAAATTTCAGGATTTCACGGCCGTCGCCGGCAGCTCGAACCATGGCGGTGTTAATGAAATTCTGAAATTCCTGCAATTCTGAAATTTCCACGTGCGGTGATCTACCCTGTCTCCCGTGCGTTCGTCCTCCCGCGCGCGGGCGGCCTTCCTGCTGCTCTATGGCGCGCTGCTCGCCTGGCAAGTCGATCGTTGGTGCTTCACCCCGCACGGGATCGTGTCCACGTGGGCGGGCCGGCATGACGGGCGGACCGTCTCGGCCGGCGCGCCTGGCGGAGTGTCGCAGACCTTCGAAATGGGCGCCGACGGGCTGGATGGCGTGTGGATTCGGCCGCTCGTCGTCGGCGGCCCGCCGCGCGGCGAGTTGGTGGTCGACCTGCTGCAGGCACGGGGCGAGTCGCGACAGCGACTCCTGCGTGTCGCCATCCCTGCGACACGCGTGAGCAGTGGCGTCGCGCTGCACGTGCCGTTCCGGCCGATCAGGGCTTCACGCGGCCATAGGTACCAGGTGGATGTCCGCCACGTGCACATGGCGGATGGCCCCGCTATCGGTCTGGCTGTCACCCGCGACGACGTGGTGCGCGCGGGACGCCTGTTCGTCGACGGCCGCGAGCAGTGGGGCGATCTCGTCTTCGAGACCACGACACGCCGCGCCACGCTCACGTACTGGCTGCACGAGGTGCTTCGCCCCTGGCCGGCATGGGTACGCGCCTGGCCGACGATCGCGGTGGCCCTCGCGATCTTCAATGCCGTGCTTGCGTGGGCGTGTGCATTGGCCGTTGGGGTGCTCGGCCCCGCCGCGGACGCCCAGGCGCCCGCGGACGTGGCGCCGCTTCAGGCAGGGGTCTCGTCGTGCGCCACAGCCCCACCGGCCGCGCGGGTGAGTGTCTGGCTCATCGTCATCACGGGCGTGTTGCTGACGACGCTTCCGATCGGCCGGTACCAATCCCTTGATCTGATCGATGCTTTACCAGATGCCCACATCGAGACGAGCTGGTCGTCGCTACACGGAGCCATCTCGGTGGAGCCGGCATTGTTCGCCTGGCGCATCCATCGCGCAATCGTTGCGCTGCCCACCTCGACTATCCGCTGGGAGGTCGACGTGCCGCGGGGCGCCGTGCTGCGTTTAGGGGCAGCGATGCGAGCGGACATGTGGGACCGCCAAAGCGACGGCATCCAGATGCGGGTGTACGTCGACCACGCCGGTGGTCGCACGACGGCCGCGGACCTCACGCTCTTCCCGCTCGGTGTGCCCGAGCACCGTGGGCTCGTGCCGCTCGAGATCCCGCTGCAGCCCTGGGCCGGACAGCGCATCGTCATTGTCCTCGAGACAACGCCGGAGCGGTGGGGCAACGCCGTCAACGACGTGCCCGTCTGGACCGAGCCACGCATCGAGTGGTCGCGCGCGCTGCCGCCAGGGGCGGCACGCGTGGTGTGGCCCTGACGAATTCCAGAATTTCAGAATTTCGGAATTGCACGACCTCCATCAATGCTGCGAAGGTTCGTGGTGGCCTTGAAATTGTGAAATTGTGAAATCTTGCAATTCTCTATACGTATTCGGCGAACCGCTTCTGGGCGCGGCCGAAGACCGTCCAGCCGGTGGCGAGGGAGACGGCGGCGAGCACCGCGAGCAGCGCAAACGTCGCCAGCGACGGCACCGCATGCTTCGTGACGATGTCCTGGTACGCGGTGACGAAGTGCAGCATCGGGTTGAACTGCAGCCACCGGCGGAGGTTTGCCGGGGCGAGGCTGGCCGCATAGATGATCGGCGTCAGCCAGAACCACACCTGCAGGGCGACGTCGAGCAGATGGCGGGCGTCGCGCACGAACACATAGGCCGTGGCGAGCAGTAGCCCGAGCCCGGCGGTGAAGGCCGTCTGCAGCACCACGACCGGCAACAGCGCCACCCACGCAAACGACAATCCGGCCCCCATGATCAGCGCCGTCGGTACGAGCACGGTGTACATCAGCGCGAACTGCACGAGGGCAGAGGCCACCGCGGCCAGGGGCAAGACCGCCCGCGGGAACGCCACCTTGCGGACGAGCGTGCCGTTGTCGGCAATCGAGCTGGTCGCCGCCGAGAGTGCGCTGGCGAAGTACATCCACGGCAGCAGGCCACTCAGGAGGAACAGCGGGAAGCGCTCGATGGGCACGCGCACCACGTACCGGAATGCGAGCGTGTACACAGCCACCATCACGAGCGGGTGCAGCAGCGACCACGCCACGCCGAGCAGGGAGCCCTTGTACTTGACGGTGAGATCACGCTGGACGAAGCCGCGGAGCAGGCCGCGGTAGGCCACGAGGGCACGGAGATCGTTGGCCGCCACGGCGGGCCGAGTGTAGCATGCAGCCAGTGATGCAGGTGCCGCTGCTCGACCTCGCTGCCCAGTATGCCCCGATCCGGGACGCCGTCGTCGAGGCCGTCACCCACGTGGTCGATACGCAGAAATTCATCCTCGGTCCGGAGGTCGAGGCCTTTGAAGCGGAAGTGGCGGCTTACCTCGGCGCGAGCCATGCGATCGGCGTGAGTTCGGGCACCGATGCCCTGCTGGTCGCGATGATGGCACTGGACCTCGGGCCTGGCGACGAGGTCATCGTCCCGACGTACTCGTTCTTCGCGACCGCGGGCTGCGTCAGTCGCACTGGCGCGACACCGGTGCTGGTCGACATCGAGCCCGTGAGCTGCAACCTCGACATCGACGCCGTGCGCCGGGCCATCACGTCGCGCACCAGGGCCATCGTGCCGGTCCATCTGTACGGCCAGGCTGCCGACATGGGGCCGCTGGTCGCGCTGGCGTCCGAACACGGAGTCGAGGTCATCGAGGACGCCGCACAGGCGATCGGCGCCACGCTGGACGGCCAGGCGCTCGGGACGCTCGGGCGTTTCGGCTGCTTTTCGTTCTATCCGAGCAAGAACCTTGGCGCGGCCGGTGACGCCGGGCTCGTCACCGTCAAGGACGACGAGATGGCCGCGCGAGTGCGGCTCCTGCGTGTCCATGGCGCGCAGCGGACGTATCACCACGAGAAGGTCGGCGGGAATTTCCGGATGGCGGCGATCCAGGCGGCGGTGTTGCGGGTCAAGCTGCGGCACCTCGAGGCCTGGACCGAAGCGCGCCGGCGCAACGCCGATCGCTATCGCCGCCTGTTCGCCGCGATCGCGCCGGACTCACCGGTGCTGTTGCCGGTGCAACTGCCCGGGCGGCGGCACATCTACAACCAGTTCGTCATCCGTGCCGCACGCCGCGACGCGCTGCGCGATCACCTGCGCTCGCATGGCGTCGGGTGCGAGGTCTACTACCCGGTGCCCTTCCACCTGCAGCCCTGTTTCGCGTATCTCGGTGTGCCGGCCGGCGCGCTGCCGGAGGCCGAGCGGGCGGCGGCCGAAACGCTGGCGCTGCCCATCTACAGCGAACTCGACGAGGCGCAGCAACAGTACGTGGTCGAGACCATCGCCGCGTTCTACGCGAAGGCGTGAAGCCCATGGCGAGGATCGAGATCGAGGCGCCTGCTGCCCCAGCGGCGATTCCTGCGGCCGGTCCGTCATGGTGGCCGGGCGCGACCACGCAGATCTTCCTCGGCCTGGCCATCGGCGTCGCGCTCGGCGCCATCAGGCCGGACGTTGCGGTGACGATCAAGCCGCTGGCCGACGCGTTCCTGCGGATGATCAAGATGATCATCGCGCCGCTGCTCTTCAGCACGCTTGTCGTCGGCATCGCCGGCACCGGCGACATGAAGGCCATGGGCCGCATCGGCCTCAAGGCGCTGGTCTACTTCGAGGTGGCGACGACCATCGCGTTGTTCCTGGGGCTGGGCCTCGTGAACTGGTTCCAGCCCGGCGCAGGGGTCAGCGTTGCCGGCACGGCGACGACCGACGTCGCGGTGATGGCCACGCGGCAGCAGTCGGTCACCGAGATCTTCCTGCACCTCTTCCCGACGTCGATCTTCGACGCCATGGCACGTGGCGACATCCTCCAGGTCGTCGTCTTCGCGTCCTTCTTCGGGGTGGCGCTGGCGGGCATCGGCGAGAAGGGACGTCCCGTCCTCGAGTTCCTGGAATCGGTCGCGCAGGTGATGTTCAAGTTCACCGCCTACGTGATGATGTTCGCGCCGCTCGGCGTGATGGCCGCCATGGCCGCCACGGTCGGTGGCCGCGGTCCCGGCATCCTGCTCACGCTCGGCAAGCTGGTGGGCGTCATGTACCTCGGGTTGTTCGTCTTCCTGTTCATCGTGATCGGCGGTGTCGCGCTGCTGATCCGCGTGCCGTTCTTCACGTTCCTGCGGGCCATTCGCGAGCCGTTCCTGATCGCGTTCACCACCGCGAGCTCCGAGGCCGCGCTGCCCAAGGCCCTCGAGGTGATGGCGCGCTTCGGCGTGCCACGCAACATCGTCGGATTCGTCCTGCCCACCGGCTACAGCTTCAATCTCGATGGGACGACGTTGTACCTCTCCATCGCGAGTGTGTTCGTGGCGCAGTTGGCTGGGCTTCAGATGTCCCTGGGGCAGCAGTTGATGATGATGTTGACCCTGATGCTGACCAGCAAGGGCGTTGCGGGAGTGCCTCGCGGCGCGCTCGTCGTCCTGACGGCGGCGCTCGGCACCTTCGGCCTGCCGCTCGAAGGCGCGGCCATCCTTCTCGGTATCGATCAGATTCTCGACATGGGGCGGACCGCCGTGAACGTCACGGGCAACTGCCTGGCCACCGCGGTCGTGGCGCGTTGGGAAGGCGTGCTCGACGACCGGCAGATCGAGCAATTCCGATGAAACTGCTGGTCGTCGGTGCCGCGGGACAGCTCGGGAGCACGTTTGCCGCCACGCCCGGGCACGACGTGGTCGGGCTCACGCGAGCCGACGTCGATGTCACCGATCGGGATGCGCTGCTTGCCGCCGTCGAGCGCATCCAGCCCGATGTCCTCGTCAACTGCACGGCCTACAACAACGTCGACGGCGCCGAGGACGATGCGTCGACGGCGCTCGCTGTCAACTCGATGGCGGTACGGTCGATGGCCGCCGCGGCCGCCAGGACAGGCGCCACCTTCGTGCACTACAGCACCGACTTCGTGTTCGATGGCGAAGCCTCGTCGCCGTATCTCGAAGGGGATCGCGCCCGTCCGGTGAGCGTCTACGGGTGTTCCAAGCTGCTCGGCGAGTGGTTCGCCCGCGATGCGCCGCGCTGGTACGTGCTCCGCGTCGAGAGCCTGTTCGGCGGTCGCCATGCCCGCAGCAGCGTCGACAAGATCGCCGCCGCGTTGCGCGACGGCCGTTCGACGCCGGTGTTCAGGGACCGGATCGTCACGCCGAGTTACGTGGGTGACGTACGGGATGCGACGCTGGCGCTGCTCGCACGCGACACGCCGTCCGGCGTCTTCCATTGCGTGAACAGCGGACACGGGACCTGGGCCGACGTCGGCCGCCACATCGCGGGATTGCTCGGCGCCGATCCGGCGCTGCTGATGCTCACGTCCGTGAACGACGTCAGGTTGAAGGCCAAGCGGCCCGTGTATTGCGCCCTGGACAACCACAAGCTGGCCGAAGCCGTGGGCTGGCCGCTGCCGACGTGGCAGGACGCGGTGTCGCGCTACGTGACCACCCTCTGAGCCGACGACGGGCGCAAGGCCCTCAGCCGCGCCGCGACAGCCTGTGGCCCGCAGACAAATGAAATCGGCACCAACGACGGGAGGTCACTGGTGCCGACGAACGGTCGCCGACGCGGCCGGTACTGCAAGGCGGCCAGCGCGGGGGAGCCGCAGGCCGCCGTTCCTTGTCCTGGCTAGCGGGCCCGGCGCCGCGCCCAGGACGCGGCGAGGAGACCGGCGCCCAGGAGCGTCAGCGTCGCCGGTTCCGGCACGTCGGTTGGGTCGTCAGGCGCCTTGAAGCTCAGGATCAGGTCGTTGTAGTCGTAGTCGGAGCAGGGCTGCAGTCCGCGGTTCGAGCAGAAGGCATTCGTGATGCTGCCCAGCTGATCCTCCAGCCCGAGCCAGTAGCGGCCGCTCCCGTCGGCGAACAATGCGAATTGCTGCCGCCTGATGGCGTTGAAGAAATCGGCGAATTCGAGTTCGTCGTCGAGGTTTTCCCGCAGAAAGCTCAGGAGGTCGAGGCCAGATGTCGGGTCGGTGAAGTAGGAGAAGTAGCCGCCGACGCGATTGAACCGGGACTCGGTGAAGAACAGGATTTCCTTGCCCGGGGTATCGCCGTACCGCGTGTTCCGGTAATACAAGCCGAAATCGGGCGGGATGAGGGCTGAAACCGTGCCGTCCGCCATGATGCTGCCGTCGTTGGCACTGTAGGGGCCCGATGGCCGCCCGGCCTTGGGCAACAGGCTCGTGCGGTTGTTGGGGTTACCGGCCTCGTACCAGCCGAATTCCACGGTGTTGTCCCACGCCGACAACTGGAACAGCACCGAGAAGTCCAGCGCCCAGGGCCCAACTGAAGTGAAGTAGAAGTTGTCCGGGATGCTGCCGTCGCTCGTGCCCAGATACCGCATGTTCCCGGCGTTGGCCTGGATCGGGTTGGTCAGTTGCTGGTACGGGTTGCCCCCGACCGGCGCCGAGAAGCCCCTCCAGTCGCACCCGCCGCCGAAAATGATTGCGCCCGCCGTACACGGACTGGCGATGCCGTTGCCCTGCGTCCAGCTGTCGTAGGACCTGTTGTCCCAGAAGCCTGCACCTCCGGCACCGTTGGAGGAGCCTGCGGCCACCTGCCTGAAAGCAAGGTCGGGGAACAAGGCGACGCTGCCTGCGCTTGCGGTGCCGGGAAGGCTGACCGTAAGGGCGGCTGCAACAAGAAACGCAAAATGTTTGGTCATGGACTTTATGGCCCGGGGGGGCGCCATCCTAGTCATTGCAACCACGGTGCCACCTCAACGGAAAGAGCCGACGTCTGCCCGGAATCGCAGTGGTCGCGCCACAAACCAAGGGAAACGATGCCCCGCGAGAGCGCCAGATCGCGGAGCGGTTCGCGATCCAAGGCCGATAGTCAGTGTTATTGGCGACTTTAGTTCTGTTTTTGCGAACTACCGGCGCCGAAACAGGCGACTACTATCGAAGGTACAATCGCACCAGTTAGACGCGGGACAGTGACATTTAGGTGCATGCTCACGTCTGGCCAGTCGGAACCTACAAAGGCCAAAGCACTTACAGCCGAGACGGTGAGCACGATCCCCGTTTCTGGACCAGGCAGGGTACGTCGCTGGAGGACCGCCAGGAGAGTCAAGCTCGGCCATAAAACTCCCCAGGTGCGGATATTGGCAAACTCGGACAAGTAAGCGGTCACGATCGGCCGGAGCCGTGCCACCGACGTGGCGACGCCGTGCCACTCGTAGGCCATCCCACTCGACGCGCCTGCGCCGATGGTCCATGCCTGCCAACCGAGGGCAAGTGCCAGCGCGGGGCCGGCAAAACAGATCCGGCGCCACTCACGCCCATACCGCGCACACACGACGGCCGCACCCAGGACGGCCACCGATCCCTCCTGCTTGGTCGCCGCAAGCGCCGCGGCGACGATCGCGAGCAGCGGCCACCACGCGCGTGCCGCGGCGTGGTCGCTGCGCCACAGCAGCCATATCAGGGCCGCCAGCAACCCGGCGACGGGACCGTCACCGTAGCCGCTCGTGAAACTGCCCTCGCCGATCAGGAGGCGGGGCGCGGACGCGATCACCATCACGGCGGCCACCGTCCACGAGGCCGATCCGGACCGCTCGAGGACCGCGGCCGCCACCAGCAGCAGGATCGCCGCGCACCATGCGGCGGGCAGCGCCTTCATCGCCCGCTCGTCCTCGACCGGCTGCCACAACCGCACCCATGCCATCGCCAGCGGCACGTGCAGCGGGTAGTCGGGCGCGGTCCATGAGCGTGTCGGGTCGGCGAGGGTCGTCGTCGGCATGGTCCCCGAACCCGCCGCGAGGATGCGCGCCTTCTGGTACCACACGACCGTGCCGTCCCACCCGAGGTGCGTGCGTCCGGCGATCCAGGCGCTCCAGCCGATCGCCAGGACGAGCGTCACCATCACCAGCGCCGGTGTCCGCGCGGCCACCGGTAACTGTTTCCACCGTCGCCTCGAGCCCCAGGCGAAGCCGCCGAGGGCGAGTCCGGCGATACACGGCACCGAGAGATGCGCCGTCACACCGGCGTTCCCTGCGATTAACAGCGCGGCGCCGACGGTGAACGGACCAACCAGGCCGGCCAGCGCCAGCCATGCGACCCACGGCAGCGAGTGAGAGCGGGGCCAGGCGAGCGCCACCACGCCACCCCCGGCCGCCCAGCTCACGGCAATCGCGGCGAGTACCCGTCCGGTCACGGCGGCGGCGTCGCGGCGCAGAGTGCCGCGACGTCCTGGGGTGGGGGCGAGGCGCTGGCGCGCAACGGCGTGGCGACTGCCGGAAACAGGTCGATGCGCCAGGTGAGCCCGGGCATGGGGTGTGGCGACCGGAACTGTTCCAGGTGCGGCGAGGGCTCGCAGGCGACGTAACTCACGCGACGAGGCCAGAGCCGCATGGACAGCACGAAATAGGCGCTGGCGAGTTGATCGCCTGGCGCGTGGCCGACGACGACGCCTGGTGACAGGGGCAGCGCGTGATCGAGTGCGTCGATGCGCTGCGCGGCGTCGGGCAGCGGCAGCGCCTGCATCAGGACATCACTGCTTGGTGAACGGCCAGCTTCACTGCCGGGCAACGCCGGCCACAGGAGGGAGAGCGGCCAGGCCTGGCTGCCGATGATCACGATGACGAGACACAGGAAGCGGCGCGGCATCACGGGCGACGCCCCCTCGCGTGCGCGCCGCGGATGGTAGCATGCGCAAGCATGAACTCAGACCGTCCGCAGGATTGCGCCCCGGAGGTGAGCGTGATCATTCCGACGGTCTCGCAGGCCGCGCATCTTGCGGCCTGTCTCGGCGCCCTCCGGCACGCCCACGCCGACAGCCCCACCCCGCCCGACGTCATCGTTGTCCTCAACGGCGCCGACACCGCGGTCCGCGACGTGGCGCACGCCGCCAGTGGGGTGCGAATCGTGGACAGTCCGACCAATCGCGGTTTTGCCGGTGGCTGTCATCTCGGCGTGCGAAGCAGCGTCGCACCATTCATCGCCTTCCTGAATGACGACGTCCTCGTCTCGCCGGGATGGCTCGAGCCATTGCTCCAGACCATGGCGGAGCGCCCACGGGCCGGGGCGGTCGGGCCGCGGGTGATCGGCGGTGACGGGCTCGTCCAGGAAGTCGGTTCGATCATCTGGCGGGACGGCACCACTCGCCCGTTTGGCCGCGGCACGTCGCGGGCCTCGCTCGCGTGGCGCTGGCGTCGTCGCGTCGACTACTGTTCGGCGTGTGCGCTGCTGGTGCGCCGCGAGGCCTGGGATGCCGTCGGCGGCTTCGACGAGCAGTACCATCCCGCGTACTACGAGGACGTCGACTTCTGCCTGGCGCTGGATCTCGTCGGCCTGGAGGTCTGGGTGGACCCGCGCAGCGAGGTGATCCACGCCGAGTCGGCAAGCTCCTCGTCACACTTCAAGCAGTTCCTGTTTGCCCGCCATCACCAGCGACTGGTCTTGCAGCGCGGGGCATTGCTGGAGTCGCGCGTGGCGGCGCCGACCGAGGCTGCCCATGTGCCGTTGGCCGAGGCGGCTGCGGTGGCGCGCCTCGAGGGGACGGGGCCTCGCGTGCTCGTG
Source organism: Luteitalea pratensis (assembly GCF_001618865.1). Classification (GTDB taxonomy): domain Bacteria; phylum Acidobacteriota; class Vicinamibacteria; order Vicinamibacterales; family Vicinamibacteraceae; genus Luteitalea; species Luteitalea pratensis. The sequence continues at coordinate 5,900,947 of NZ_CP015136.1, read as the reverse complement.
GTCGACGATCGGGTGCCGAGCCATGGGATCGGCTCCGGTTTCGATCGGATGGCCGACATGCTGCACGGGCTGGCTGACTGTGGCGCGCGCGTGCGCGTCCTGCCAACCGAACTCGAGGCCAGGTTCGTGCCGTCCCTGGCTGGCGCCGGGATCGCCGTGGTGGACGGTGGTGACGAGGCTTTCGAGCGCGAGGTCGGCGCCAGCGACGTCGTCATCGTGTCGCGCCCCAACAACGCACGCCGCGCATGCACCCTCTTCGAACGACTCCCGCCGGAGCGGCGGCCGCGGCTGGTGTACGACGCCGAGGCCCTCTATCACCGCCGACTGCTGCGGCAGGCTGGCCTCGCTGACGACGACGCCACGGCGTCCTTGCTGAGGACGCAGGCGGCGGCGTGGCTCGAGGCGGAGATCGCGATTGCCGGCTGCGCCGACGAGATCGTCTGCGTGTCCCGCGACGAAGCCGCGTTCTTCGAAGCCCATGGCGCACGGCGCGTGCGGGTGATGACACCATGGCTGTGTCGTGCCGCGCCGACCGAGGCCTCGCTGGCCGGACGCGCCGACATCGCCTTCGTCGCCGGCTGGCTGGCCGGCGCGAGTTCCCCCAATGGCGACGCGCTCGAGTGGTTCGTCACGGAGGTGTTGCCGCTGGTCGTCGCCGAGGTGCCGTGGGCGCGTGTGCGCGTGACCGGTTCGTTGCCCGCGCCGCTGGATCGGTTCGAGGGCATGCACCTGCATGCGGAGGGCTTCGTCCCGGATTTGGCGGACTTCTACCGCCGCGTGCGGGTGGCAATCGCGCCACTGCGGTTCGGCGCAGGCGTCAAGCTCAAGACCGTCGAGGCCTTGCAGTACGGCGTGCCGGTGGTCGCGACTACCGTTGGCGCCGAGGGTCTCGAGGGCCTGCAGGGTGAAGTCATTGCGGTGCACGACGATGCGGTCGCCTTTGCGGCGGCGGTCGTCGCGCGATTGCGCGACGTCGATACCTGGCGCGCACATCGTGCGGCCATCGATCGCGCGATGGCGGGTGTGCCGACCTCCACGGACTGGGCTGCCTGGCTCGTGGACACGACGATGGAGGGCGCCGATGTCCGTCATCCGGTATAGCCGCGAGGTCGATCTCGCCGATCTGAACAACGCTCACACCTTCGCCGTGCTCGCAGTGCCGCCGGGCAGCCGGGTGCTGGATCTGGGCGCCGCCGACGGTTCTGTCGCCCGCGTCCTCCAGTCGCGCGGGTGCGCCGTGACCGCGGTGGAACGCGATGCCGCCGGCGTGCAGGCGCTCGCGGCACACGGCATCCCGTTCGTGCGGGCCGATCTCGACGCGCTCGACGAGGACGACCTGCCGCGCCGCGAGTTCGACGTGATCCTGCTGCTCGACGTCCTCGAGCATCTCGTCGACCCGGCGGCGCTGCTGGCCCGCGTACGGTCGTGGCTCGCGCCGGGTGGACGACTGCTGATTTCCCTGCCCAACGTCGCGCACGCCGCCGTGCGCCTCTCGCTCCTGCACGGGCGCTTCCCGCGTACCGACACCGGGCTGCTCGATCGGACGCACCTGCATTTCTTCGATCGGTCGCAGCTGGACCTGCTCCTGACGGGGGCGGGCCTGCACGCGCTCGACGTGCTGACGATCGAGAAGATGGTCACGGAAACGGAATTGCCGATGTCGTCCGAGGACGTCCCGGCAAGTGTCATCGAGATGATCGCTGCCGATCCGCTCTCGCGCGTCTACCAGTTCTTCGTCGTCGCCGTGCCCGGAGCGGGATCGCCGCCCGGTGGCGGGCTCCTTCAGGCGGTCGTCAGCCGCCTGCGGAATGTCGAGAGCACATACCGCGCCCTCGAGGACCACGCCATCCGCACCGAGGCCGACGGCACCGCACGCCTCGACGCCGCGACCAGCGAGTTGCGTCGCGTCGGCGAGTACGTGGTGCATCTCGAGACGCAGGTCCGCGATCTCGGCACACGATTCGAAGCCCAGGGGCGCGAGCTGGGCGCGCAGTTGCAGGCGCAGGCGCTGGAGCACGACGTGCGCCTCGCCGGCCAGGAACGCGCGTCGAGGGAGCAACTCGAGGCGCTGCGGCTCGAGTCTGGTGCACGACTCGAATCACAGGCACACGAGCTGGGCGCGCAGTTCGACGCACGCGAGCGCGATCTGAGCACACGACTCGAAACGCGGGAGCGTGAGCTGGGCGCCCAACTCGAGACGCAGCAACGTGACCTGCGCACGCAACTCGAGGCGCTGCGGCTCGAGGCTGGCGCACGACTCGAATCACAGGCACGTGAGCTGGGCGAGCACTTCGATGCACGCGAGCGTGGCCTGCGTGCCCAACGCGAACGCCTGGAGCGTGAGGTGGAGGTGGCGCGCGACGCGTTGCACGCGCTCGAGAACCTGCGTGAAGAGGGGCGCGAGCAGATGGCTGCGCGCCTGGCCGACCTGGCTGCGGATCGCGACATGCTCTGCCGGCAGCTGGGCGAGCGGATGGCGGAACTGCGGCAGGCGCACGAGACGGCCGTGGTGCTGCTGCGCGACGTGGCGGTGCAGCGCGAGTTCGCCGCGGCGCTGGCCGCCCAGGTCCCGGAGATCGCCGCCCGCGGTGGCGAAGCGCGGGTGCTCGCCGACCTCGACGAGTACAGGGTGGTGGCTCCGACGCCGGCGTCGGCCGCTGTCCTGGCCGGCGAGGCCGCGGAGTTCCGTCGATTGCAGCAGGCCCTTGCCATCAGGGCGCTGGCGCGGCTGGATGGGATCGCGCGCCGCACGCCGCGGTTGCGTGGTGCTCTCCGTGCTGTCGCGCGGCGCCTGGCTGGCGCCAACCGTTAGCGGTCCGTCGTGTCGTATGCGATGACCCACGACGCGTCGACGTCGATGCCCACCATGCCCGTCGCCCCGCCTGGCCACGCGGACGTGAAGTGCCAGGCCTCGTGACGCCACTCGTGGTGCACGTGGTCCGCCTGCGTGCCGTCGGCGATTGCCACCGCGACGAGGTATTCGCCCGGGAAGAGTCGCGGCATCACGAAGCGGAAGCGCGCCACGAGGGTGTCGGCGTGCCTCGGTGCCGCGGTGACCGCTGCCAGCGTGTTCTCGCCGAACAGCTGCTGGCCGAGCCGGTCCTTCACGTAGAAGCCGACGACAGGCTGCCGAAGCCAGCCGACTCCGGCCGCTTCGACAAACAGCGTCAGGCGCTCGCCGCCACGCACGGACGCGACGAGGCTGCCGGTGTCGTCCACAAGGCGAACGTCGGCGATGCGCGCCTTGCCCAAAGTGCCCCCATGCTCTGCGCCGTCGTCGCCCGCTGATGCCGCGCGGGCGGCAGCCTGCGGCGTTTCAGGGCCCGCCGTGAGGTCTTCTGGCCGACTCCCGACTCCCGCTTCCCGACTCCCGACTCCCGACTCCCGACTCCCGCTTCCCGGCGACGGAGCACCGATCATCGAATCGAAGTACGCCTCGGTGACATCACGCGGGGGGCCATCCATGCGAAGCCGACCCCGATCGAGCCAGATGACCCGCTGGCAGAGGCGCTGCACGGCCGGAAGATCGTGGCTGACGAACAGGAGGGTGCCGCCGGCGGCCCGGAAGCGCTCGAGGTGTGCCAGGCATTTCTGCACGAAACGGATGTCACCCACTGCCAGCGCCTCGTCGACGATCATCACGTCGGCATCGACGTGAGCCATCACCGCGAAGGCCAGGCGCACGTACATGCCGCTCGAGTAGGTGCGGACCGGTTGATCGAGATAGGCGCCGATGTCGGCAAACGCGGCGATGGCGTCCTCGCGAGAGGCGACCGTGGCCTCGTCGAGACCATGCAGCAGCCCGCTGAGCCGCACGTTCTCGCGTCCGGTCAGGTCGGCCGCAAAGCCGGTGCCGAGTTCGAGGAGCGCGCCGATGCGCCCAGACGTCCGGACCAGCCCGCCCGACGGCGCCAGCGTTCCGCACAGCACATGCAGGAGCGTGGACTTGCCGGATCCGTTGGCGCCGATGAACCCGACCGACTCGCCCCGACCCACCGCGAACGACACATCCCGGAGCGCCCAGGTCCTGGTGCCGATCGCGTCGCGCCGTTGCCGTGCCCGCGTTCCCAGCCCGGGCAGGCGTGCGGCCGCCGACCACAGTGCGTGACGCGCACGAGCCTGGTCGCTTGGGAAGATGTCGAACGCGCGGTCGAGTCCCTGGACGTCGACAGCGGGCGCGGCCGGACCGGTCATCCGCGTCAGCCTAGCGCACCTCTCTCCGGCTGCGGCTGTCGAGCACTGGGACCCGGGCACCTTGGGGTACACTAGGTCGGTTTGAGCGGCCCTCCTGACGCTCGGTATTCCATGCCCGGCGGCCAGTCAGCACGTGGCACCGGTTCTCGACCTCACATGTCACAGACCGCAATCATCACGGGTATCACCGGGCAGGACGGGTCCTACCTGGCCGAGTTCCTCCTCGACAAGGGCTACCGCGTCGTCGGCGTTGTCCGCCGCTCCTCGGCCCCCAACCTGTGGCGCATCGAACACCTGCTCGACCGGGTCGAACTCCGGTCCGCCGACCTGCTCGACCAATTGTCGCTGGTCCGGTTGATGGACGAGGTGAGGCCCGACGAGTTCTACAACCTCGCCGCCATGTCGTTCGTGCCGGCCTCATGGGACACGCCGTTGCTGACCGGCGAGTTCAACAGCCAGGGCGTGACCCGCGTGCTGGAGGCGATCCGGCACGTCAAGCCCGACACGCGGATGTACCAGGCGAGCTCGAGCGAAATGTACGGCAAGGTGCGCGCGGTGCCGCAGAGCGAGGACACGCCGTTCCATCCGCGTTCGCCGTATGGCGTCTCGAAGGTCTTCGGGCACTACATCACGGTGAACTATCGTGAGAGTTACGGGATGTTTGCCTGCTCGGGGATCCTCTTCAACCACGAATCGCCGCGGCGCGGCCTCGAGTTTGTCACCCGCAAGGTGACCGACGGTGTGGCCCGCATCAAGCTCGGTCTGGCTGACAGCCTGCCGCTTGGCAACCTCGACGCACGGCGCGACTGGGGTTTCGCTGGCGACTACATCAAGGCGATGTGGCTGATGCTGCAGCAGGCCACGCCCGACGACTACGTGGTCGCCACGGGCGAGACGCATCCGGTCCGCGAACTGGTCGAGATCGCGTTCGGGCACGTCGGCCTGGACTGGGAGCGTTACGTCAAGGTGGACGCGCGGTTCCTGCGGCCGGCCGAAGTGGACCTGTTGATCGGGGACCCCACCAAGGCGCGAACGCAACTCGGGTGGACGCCGGACGTCGACTTTCCGGCCCTGGTGAAGATGATGGTCGAGGCCGACGTCGCGCGGCTCGAGAAGGCAGCGGTGCCGGCGCAGCCACTGGCGTGAGCGTCATCGGGATTGCCGTCCCGAACCTGAACCAGGGCAGGTTCCTTGCGCAGCGAAGGAATTCAGCTCTCTGCGATCGACCCCATGGTGGTGTTGGACCGGGTCCAGCGGTCCACTGAGGTCGAGAGAAGATGAGTGACGGGCAGTTCCTTCCTTCGCTACTGGTGTACCTGCTGACCGCGGGCGTGATGACAACAGCCGGCGTCGGTCTGCTGGCCAGCTGGCCAGGCCTCTCCTGGCGTCAGCGACTGTTCGCAGCTCCGCCCGCGACGCTGGCTTTCTGGTCTCTCGTGCTCGGGATGAGCGCCACGATGGCCGTGCGTGTCAGCGTGGTCGTGGCGCCCCTCTGGGCCGTGACGGTGGTCCTCTCCCTCCGAGGGCTGGGCGAACTGCGCCGCAACCGCAGCCTCCTCACCGGACGGCCCTGCTGGGCCCTGGTGGCGTGCCTGGCAGTCCCGGCGGTCACCCTGCTTCCCTACTTCGTCTTCGGACTCGACGACTATCCCGGGAGCCGGTTTCCCGACGGCTGGTCTTATGCCTCCTACGGCCAATATCTCTGGACGTTTCCGCGCGGCACCGGGGGCGACCTAGGGCCCGTGTACGAGTTCGCGTTTCATCTTGCGAACACGCGGCATGTGGGAAGCAGCCTGCTCGGCTTGCTGTCGTGCCTGACGAGCCCGGGGGATACGCAACGCGCCGCCGGCCTCCTGTTGGCCGTAGTGCTGTTCAGCTTCGCCTCGGCCTGCCTCCTGGTTGCGGAGGTCCGTGCGCTGGCCCACGAGCACCGCATCCTGTTCGTCCTTTGTACGGTGGGGTCGGGCTGGGTGTTGAACGCCGTTGACCTGACCAATTACGACAACCTCGTGGCACTCAGCGCATGGCCGGCGATGACGGCCTTGGTCTGGGTCTCGCCGCTTGCATCATCGGCCGTCTGGATCGGCCTCGGCGCGTGGCTGGCGGCGATGATCTACGCCTATCCGGAATTCGGCATGGTCATGGGCTCGGCGTGGGCGTTGTCGGCCGCCTGGCAGGTATGGCAGGTGCGGGCCCCGGGCACGGTCAGCCGCGCGTTGCTCGGGGCTGCCACCACGCTCGTGCTGCTCGGACCGAACATCCCGACGATGATGCGGTTCTTCGTCAGCCAGGCGTCAGCTGGCCTGTCGTCGGGAGTCCGTCCGGGTGCCGGCGGCTTCCTGGCGCTGCTCATCCCACGTCACGTCCTGAATGGCCTGTGGGGGCTGGGTGGCGAGCATCAGTACCTGCGCTTGTTCTGGCCGCGCACGTTCGTCGCCATCCTGCTGACGTCCCTGCTCCTTGCCGGACTCGTGCGCTGGGCCCGTCGTCGTGAGTACGGCCTCCTCGCCGCTGCGGTGATTCCCTTGGGGGGCGGGTTGATCTTCTTGTTCGTGCAGGCTTACCCGTATGGGGCCTTCAAGATGATCCTGTCGGGCTGGTGGGTGGTGCTGCTTGCATCGACCGAGGCGGTCCCTTCGTTCGCGCTGCATCGACGGCGGCTGCTGGCCAGTGCGTGCGCGCTCGTGTTGCTCGCCATTCCGGTGATTGCCGGTGGCCGCTCGATGCTTCCCCTCGTCAGGGAAGGACAGCTGACGACCATGCGCGACTTCCGGGTCGCGGAACACGTGGCCTCGTTGGTGGGGGACAAGCCGATCGGCGTGTTCGTCGAGGACGCCGAGGCCGAGCACTGGGCGACGTACTTCCTTCGCGACGTCAAGATGCGCCTCGGCACGACGCGAGGGTATTTCGACCTGGACCACGTGCGACGCTCCGTGGAGTCGGATGCGCTGCCCTGGTCTGCCGTTCAGTACCTGCTCACGGATGCCTGGGATCCCGGGCCGGTCGTCGAAGGCGGCGGGTGGACGCTGGCCTGGCAGAGCAGACGATACCGGCTGTGGGCGACAGACCCGCAAGGCTGGGCGGTGGTCACCCGGAGCTCGACGCCCAATGGGTTCGAACAAGGGGGTGGACGACAGACCTTCTGGATGGGCGGGGGCGCCACGACGTTCACCGTGGTGACGCCCCAGGCTGGCTGTCTCGTCTGGTCCGCCAGGATCTTTCCCGGGCCCCGTGTCAGTGGCCCGACACGGCGCCTCGAGGTGACTTACGCTGGGGAGACACCGCGGATCGTCATCGTCACGCCTCCCGAGTTGCAGCTGCAGGTGCCGGTGCGAGCAGGTACCTCGACTGTCAGTTTTCTTCCCATGGATGCGGCCAACGTGCCGTCGGCGACTGCGGACCAACGTGAACTCATTCTCGGCGTAGCGGACCTCTCCGTCGGCCTGCGCGCAAATCCATCGAAGGTTGTCGCGGTGGAGAACCCCAACGGCATGGAGGCCCTGAACGGACAGCCATTCTTCTGGCTTGGCCGCGACGCGGCTGTCGTCGATGTGTCGGCGCGCGAGCCGGCATCGGTGGTACTCACCGGGGTTGCCATGCTCGGCCCCTCGGTGTCGGGCAAGCCGGTTCGCCGCCTTCGCATCACCGCCGGCGGGGCGTCCTACGAAACGACACTGGGGAACGGCGCATTCGCCCTGCCTGTGCATGTACCCGCGGGCACCTCTCGAGTCTGGTTCGAGGCACTGGATGAGTCGAACGTCCCGACCCTGTCGAATGGCGACCGCCGCACACTCCTGCTGGGCATTCACGACCTGCAGGTCAGCTCACCGCAGGACTGCGCGACGCCCTGACGTCGCGCGACGCGCGTTGGCCTTCGTGGCCATGGCGACATACACTACGCGGCACGCACGTGGAGGCGGCGCTCTCCGCTTTCGTGCCAGAGATTGGCATCGCATACTGCAGAACGAACAGATGCCCAAGGATTCCAGCCTGCCGACGTGGCCCAAGCATCCTCCCGTCCTGAACGCCGCGCAGGAGGCGGCGCGCGAGGGGTTCATGAAGCTCTGGCACGAGGAGCTTCCTGCGAAATATGGCCTGATCGAGAAGTTCAACCACGGTGCCGTTGCAACGCTGCCAGTGCGCGAAGGCACCCGCACACTCGAGGTCGGCGCGGGGCTGGGCGCCCATAGCAAGTTCGAAGATCTGCAGCGTCAGGACTACTACTGCCTCGAGTATCGTCAGGAGTTCTGCGACGAGCTCGCGAAGGCCTTCCCGGCCGATCGTGTCGTCTGTGGCTCCATCGAAGCACGCCAGGTGTGGACTGACGGTTTCTTCGACCGCATCGTTGTGATCCACGTACTCGAGCATCTACGGAATCTGCCGCTGGCTCTGGCCGAGATGCACCGCCTGCTGCGGCCCGGAGGGTATCTGGACGTGGTCATGCCGTGCGAAGGTGGCCTCGCCTACGGACTGGCGCGCAAGATCTCAGCAGAGCGGCTGTTCCGGAAACAGTTTCGGATGGATTACACGCCGATCATCCGGAACGAACATGTCAGCAGCCTTGAAGAGATCCTGGTGGAATTCGACAAGTACTTCGACATCGCGTGGCGGTCATACTTCCCCCTGCCCATACCGGTGCAGACGTTGAATCTCTGTGTGGCAGTTCGAGCCGTGCCGCGCAGGGACATGACGGAATAAGGGGCGGGAGTCGAGGCGGCTGTGGCACAACGGCCCAGATGATCGGACGGGCCGGGACCATCTGCTAGAGTAGGGACGTTTGCCGAGCAGACCGCGCCCGGCCTAGCTATCCATGCCCGCCATAAGTCTGGTCATCCCCGCGTACAACGAAGCCGAGCGCATCGTCGGCACGGTGACCGATGCGCTCGAGTATTTCGAGCGCAAGGGGTTGGCGTCGGAGATCATCGTCTCTGCCGACGGCACGGACAGCACTCGTGAACTGGTGAGCGCGCTTGCCGCCGCGCGTCCGGGCATCGTCGTCATCGGGTCTCCCGAGCGTCGCGGCAAAGGTCGCGGCATCCGGGAGGGTGTGGCCCTCGCCACCGGCGACATCATCGGCTTCACGGACGCCGACAACAAGACGCCGATCGACGAACTCGACAAGGTGCTGCCCCTGCTCACGGGCGGGGCCGACCTCGTCATCGGGTCACGCGCCGGCGAGGCCGCGCTCATCGAGCGGCCCCAGAAACTGTACCGGCGGGTCGGCTCGCGCGGTTTCGCGTTGTTCATGCACGCCGCGGTCGGCCTCAACGGCATTGCCGACACGCAGTGCGGCTTCAAGTTCTTCCGCGGCGATGTCGCGCGCGACCTGTTCACACGACAGCAGATCGACGGCTACATGTACGACGTCGAGATCCTGTATCTCGCCAAGTGCGCAGGCTACCGCCTCGAGCAGGTGCCGGTCCGCTGGCGCGACGATGGCGACAGCCGGCTGGACCTGATCGCGGGTAACGTCCGCAATGTCCGCGACGTGCTGTCGGTCCGCTGGATGCACCGGAGGGCGGCGCCGCGACGGGTGCCCGTGCCGTCCTCGTCGCGTCCGTGACCATCGGTACGGCCGCTCCCGGATTCAGTACCTGCGGTTTTTCGAGTGGCCGTCGGCATCGATCGGATGCTGGCGATCCACGAGCCCTGAGGAGGGCGCGTGCAGCGAGTGTGCGTGACCGGCGCTGCCGGTTTCATTGGTAGCAACCTCGTGGACCGGCTGCTGGCCGCCGGCCACGACGTCGTGGGCTACGACAATCTGAGTACCGGGCTCGGCGAGTTCCTCGAGCCGGCGAGGCAGTCGGAGCGGTTCCGCTTCGTGCGGGGCGACGTGCTGGATCTCGAGACGCTGACCGCGGCGATGGCGGGATGTGATTTCGTCTTCCACCTGGCGGCCAACGCCGATGTCAGGTTCGGCACGCAGCATCCCAGGCGCGATCTCGAACAGAACACGATTGCCACCTACAACGTCCTCGAGGCCATGCGCAGCGCCGGTGCGCGCCGCATCGCGTTCTCGTCGACGGGTTCCATCTACGGCGAACCCGACGTCTTCCCGACGCCAGAGACGGCGCCGTTTCCCATCCAGACGTCGCTGTATGGGGCCAGCAAGCTGGCCGGGGAGGGGTTGCTCGCGGCCTATGCGGCCGGTTTCGGCTTCCAGGCGTACATCTTCCGGTTCGTCTCGATCCTCGGTGAGCGCTACACGCACGGGCACGTGTTCGACTTCTTCAACAAGCTGCGGACGGACCCGTCGCGGATCCAGGTCCTCGGCAACGGGCGACAGCGCAAGAGCTACCTCTACGTCCAGGACTGCATCGACGCGATGCTGGCCGTGACCAGCAAGGCCGAGGCGCCCGTGAACGTCTACAACCTCGGCACGAAGGAGTACGTCGAGGTCAACACGTCGCTCGATTACATCTGCGAAGCGCTCGGCGTGCAGCCGGTTCGCGAGTACACCGGCGGCGAGCGCGGCTGGATTGGCGACAGTCCGTTCATCCTCCTCGACACCGAACGGGTCAACAGCCTCGGCTGGGAGCCCCGCCTGACGATTCGCGACGGCATCCTGCGTACCCTGGCGTATCTGCAGGACAACACGTGGCTGCTGGAGCGTCGCGCATGAGGCCCGAGGGGGCTACTCCGGCGGTGAGCGAATCCTTCGTCCCCCGCGTCGCCGTCGTCGGGTTGTGGCATCTCGGATCGGTGACCTCGGCTTGCCTCGCCTCGCTCGGGATTGCCACGCTGGGCTTCGATCCGCAGGCCTCGGTGACCGAAGGCCTGTCGCGAGGAGAACCCCCGCTGCACGAACCGGGATTGGCCGACCTCGTGAAAGCGGGGCTCGCTGCCGGACGACTGCGGTTCAGCAGCGACCCGGCGGCGCTGGCAAGCGCGCCGTTCGTGTGGGTGGCATGGGACACGCCGGTCGATGATCAGGATCGCGCCGATGTTGGCGCCGTGCTGCAAGGGGTGGAGGCGCTGTTCCCGGTGCTGCATCCCGAGGCGCTGGTCATCGTGTCGTCGCAGGTGCCCGTGGGATCGGTGGCGCGTCTCGAGAAGGCCTATCGCCGCACCCTGCCCGAGGGCGGTGCGACTTTTGCGAGTAGCCCCGAGAACCTGCGCCTGGGCAAGGCCATCGAAGTGTTCACGCGTCCAGACCGGGTCGTCTTCGGCGTAAGGACCTCCGGCGACGCTGACAGGATTCGCGAGCTGCTCGCTCCCCTCGCCGCGCCCCTCGAGTTCATGCGCGTCGAGTCCGCGGAACTGTCCAAGCACGCCATCAACGCGTTCCTGGCCACATCGGTCGTCTTCATCAACGAGCTGGCGCGCCTTGCCGAGCGCAGCGGCGGAGATGCCCGCGAAGTCGAGCGCGCGCTGAAGACCGATGTTCGCATCGGGTCCAGGGCGTACGTCAAGCCCGGAGGTGCATACGCCGGCGGAACGCTGGCGCGCGACATCGGCTACCTGATTGCGCAGGGCCAAGCGGTTGGTGTCGAGACGCCGCTCTTCGACGGCGTTCGGGCCAGCAACGATGCGCATCGCGGGTGGGCGCTCGCGGCGCTGCGGCTTCTGTTGCCGTCACTGCGCGGCGCGAGGATCTCCATCCTCGGCCTCACTTACAAGCCCGGCACCGATACCCTTCGTCGGTCGTCGGCGGTGGAGTTGTGCGAGGGCCTCGTTGCCGAGGACGCGCAGGTGACGGCGTTCGATCCGCTGGTGCGGGCTGGCGCCGATGGCTTGCCAGCCGGCGTCCGTCTCGTCGGCGACGCCAGTGCCGCGCTTCTCGACGCCGACGCCGTGGTCGTGGCCACCGAGTGGCCGGAGTTCCGGCAAATCACGGCCGACACGTTCGCAGCCACCAGGACGTCGACGCCGGTGCTCGATGCTTCGGGTTTTCTGGCGACGGCCCTGCAGGGTGACCGGCGTCTGCAGTACGTGACGGTGGGGACAGCGGAATGACACTGCAAGGTGTGCGCGCGCTGGTGACCGGCGCCAATCAGGGGTTCGGCGAGGCCGTGGCGCGCCGGTACGTGCAGGAAGGCGCGCGGGTCTTCCTATGCGCGCGAAACGCGGCACGGCTCGACGAGTCGGGCCGGGCGCTGCAGGCTCTCGCGGCGTCGCCGGACATGGTGCAGTGGATGCCTGCCGACGTGAGCCGTCCGGCCGACGTCGAGGCGATGGTCGCGGCCGCCGTGTCGGCCTTCGGCGGACTCGACGTGCTCGTGTGCAATGCCGGCGTGTACGGGCCGAAGGGGCCGATCGAGACCGTCGACTGGCAGGAGTGGTCCGACGCCATCACCATCAACCTCGGCGGCGCGGTGCTGTGCTGCCGTGCGGCCCTGCCGCACATGCGGGCCCAGGGACACGGCGCCATCGTGCTCCTGTCCGGTGGTGGCGCGACAAAGCCGATGCCGTTCCTCAGTGCCTACGCGGCGTCCAAGGCGGCCCTGGTCCGTTTCGGCGAGACGCTCGCCGAAGAAGTGGCCGACGCAGGCATCACGGTGAATGCCGTCGCTCCTGGCGCGCTGAACACGCGTTTGCTCGACGAGGTCCTGGACGCCGGCGCCGAGCGGGTGGGCGAGGCGTTCTATGCGCAGGCGCTGAAGCAGAAGGCCTCTGGCGGCACGCCGCTGGACCGCGGCGCGGAGTTGTGCGCCTTTCTGGCGTCACCGGCGGCGCGCGGCGTCAGCGGCCGTTTGATCAGCGCGGTCTGGGACCCGTGGGCCGAATTGCCGCAGCTGGCCGAGCAGCTTCGCGGATCGGACATCTACACGCTGCGGCGCATCGTGCCCGAGGATCGCGGCAAGCAATGGGGCACTCCCTCGTGAACGTCGGCATCGTCGGGTGCGGGTTGATCGGGCGCAAGCGCGCGGCCGTGATCCGTGCGCCGCATCGCCTGGTGGCAGTGGCGGACCTGCACCACGAGCGCGCGGCAAGCCTGGCGGCGCAACATCCCGGATGCGTCGTGGCAGCGGCGCCACTCGACGTCATCGCCAATCCGGACATCCAGCTCGTCGCTCTGGCCGCCACCAACGATGCGCTGGCGGCGCTGGTCGGCGCGGCGATCGACGCTGGCAAGCACGTGATCGTCGAGAAGCCGGCGGCACGACGCAGCGTCGAACTCGAACCCCTCGTGGCCACGGCGCACGCACGCGGTCTGGTCGTCAAGGTGGGCTTCAATCACCGCTTCCATCCGGCGTTCGTGAAGGCGCGCGAGATCTGGGAGTCGGGGACGTGCGGTCCGTTGATGTTCATCCGCGGCAGGTACGGCCAGGGCGGCCGGTTGGGAATGGAGAGGGAGTGGCGTGGCACACCAGCCATCTCCGGGGGCGGCGAGATGCTGGATCAGGGCGTGCACCTGATCGACCTGGCGCGCTGGTTCGCCGGCGAATTCACCTCGGTCCAGGGACAGGTGAGCCGCTACTTCTGGAACTGGGAGGTCGAGGACAACGGCTTCGCTCTGCTGCGGACGCCCGGCGGACAGATCGCGTGGCTGCAGGCCAGCTGCACGGAGTGGAAGAACCTGTTCTCCTTCGAGATCTATGCCCGCGACGCGAAGCTGCACATCGAGGGTCTTGGGGGCAGCTACGGGACCGAACGCCTGTCGGTCTACCGCATGTTGCCGCAGATGGGGCCACCCGAGACCACGATCCACGAGTACCCCGGCGCCGACGCGTCCTGGGACGCCGAGTTCGCGCACGTGCTCGACTGCATCGCCACTGGCACGCCCGTGAACGGTGGCCTCGAGGATGCCGTCGCCGCACTGCGCATCGTCGAGACGCTGTACGCCATGTCGCCCGCGCTCGGTGAGCCGCTGGGCGCCGTCAAGTCATGATCATCACGCGCAGTCCCCTACGCATCTCCCTCGGTGGCGGCGGCACGGACCTGCCGTCGTACTACCGCGAGCACAGCGGCTTTGTCGTCGCCGCGGCCATCGACAAGTACGTCTACATCACGGTGCACCGCACGTTCGTGCCGGAGCTGATCGTGAAGTACTCGAAGCTCGAACGCGTCGAACGGGTCGAAGACGTGCAACACCCGATCGTACGGGAAGCGATGCGCATGACGGGGGTCGAGGCGCCGTTTCTGGAAATCGCCAGCATGGCGGACATTCCGGCGGGGACCGGGCTCGGCTCGTCGGGCAGCTTCACGACGGCGCTCCTCAAGGCCCTGCATGCGCACCGCAAGCACCTGGTCCATCCCGAGGAGCTCGCCGAACAGGCTTGCGAGATCGAGATCGACAAGCTCGGCGAACCGATCGGCAAGCAGGACCAGTACATCGCGGCCTACGGCGGCCTGACCTGCTTCCGCTACCTGCCCAACGGCAAGGTCGAGGCCTGGCCGCTGAAGGTCGCGCCGGACACGGTGTACGAACTCGAAGACAACCTGTTGCTGTTCTTCACCGGCTACTCGCGATCTGCGTCGGCGATCCTCCAGGAGCAGGACACCAAGAGCAAGGACAACGACCGCGAGATGGTCGCCAACCTGCATTTCATCAAGGAGCTCGGGCGCGAGAGCAAGGAGGCGCTCGAGGCCGGGAATCTGCACCACTTCGGCGAGTTGATGAACGTGCACTGGGAGCACAAGAAGAAGCGCTCCGCGAATATGAGCAACCCGCACATCAACGCGTGGTACGACCTGGCGCGCGAGAACGGCGCGGTGGGGGGCAAGCTGATTGGCGCCGGCGGTGGCGGGTTCCTGATGTTCTATGCCGAGGACAAAGCGCGGCTGCGGCGGGCGCTGCGTGAGGCGGGCCTGCAGGAGGTGCGCTTCCGCTTCGACTTCGAAGGCACCGCCGTCGTGACGCAGTCCTGATCATGGCGGGCGCGAACGACGCGATGCTGCCGGTGGCGCTGCTGGCCGGAGGGCTGGCCACCCGCCTGCGGCCGATCACCGAGACCATCCCGAAGGCCCTGGTCGACGTGGCCGGGCGCCCCTTCATTGCCTGGCAGCTCGAGCTGCTGCGACGCGAGGGTGTGACCGAGGTCATCGTCTGTGCGGGGTACCTGGGCGAACGCATTCAGGAGGTGGTGGCCGACGGCGCCGAGTATGGGCTTGCCGTCCGCTACTCGTTGGACGGGGAGCGTCTGCTCGGGACCGGCGGCGCCCTTCGTCGGGCGCTTCCACTGCTCGACGGCCCGGTGTTCGTGCTGTACGGCGATTCGTATTTGCCGATCGACATGCGTCCGGTGCAGGAGGCCTATGGCCGCTTGGGACGGGCCGCGCTGATGACCGTGTTCCGCAACGACGGGCAGTGGGATCGCAGCAACGTCGAGTACGACGGCACCGGCACCGTTCGCTACGACAAGCGCATGCAGACGCCGACGATGCACTACATCGATTACGGTCTCGGCATTGTCTCGCGCGACGTCATCGCCGCCATGCCCGCCGACACCGTCGTCGATCTGGCCGATACGTACAGGGCGCTTTCCGAAGCCGGGCAACTGGCCGGGTACGAGGTGCACGAGCGCTTCTACGAAGTGGGATCGTTCGAGGGACTCGAGGACATGCGCCGCCTCGTCGCCGGTGGTGGTGCCTCACACGCCAAGGAGCAGCCGTGAGCTTTGCAGCGCAGTATCTGGAAGAAGTCGTCGAGATCACCCGGGCCCTGGACCGCGACGCCATCGAGGCCGTGGTGGCCGTGCTCGCGGCGGCGCGCGCCGCAGGTGGACGCCTCTTCATCCTCGGCGTCGGCGGTAGCGCCGCCAATGCCTCGCATGCCGTGAACGACTTCCGCAAGATCGTCGGCATCGAAACGTATGCGCCGACCGACAACGTGTCGGAGTTGACGGCGCGCACCAACGACGAAGGCTGGGCGACCGTCTTCGCGTCGTGGCTCACGACGAGCCGGATCTCGGCCGCTGACGTCGTCCTGATTTTCTCGGTCGGCGGCGGTGATGCCGAGCGGAACGTGAGCCCGAATCTGGTGGCCGCGATCGACACGGCGAAAGCTGCCGGCGCGCGCGTCGTCGGGATCGTCGGGCGCGATGGCGGCTACACTGCGAAGTCGGCCGATGCCTGCGTGATCGTGCCCACCGTCAACGTGACGCACACCACGCCGCATGCCGAGGCGTTCCAGGCGGTGGTCTGGCACCTCTTCGTCTCGCACCCGGCCCTCAAGGCGCACGAGACCAAGTGGGAGTCGGTCCGCTGAGCCGCGGCCGTCGCGCCGTCTTCTTCGATCGGGACGGTGTGCTGAACCGGGCAGTCGTGCGAGATGGCCGGCCGTATCCGCCCTCGTCGGTCGACGAACTCGAGATCGAGGCGACGGCCGCTCGTGGCGTGGACCGGGTTCGGGCGCTGGGGTGCCTGGCGATTGCCGTCACGAACCAGCCCGACGTCGCGCGTGGGACGCAGACCAGGGCCGAGGCCGATGCCCTCAACAGGCAGGTGGCCGCGGCCGTTGGGCTCGACGCGTTGGCCGCCTGCTATCACGACAATGCCGACGACTGCGCGTGCCGCAAGCCGCGCCCCGGCCTGCTGGTCGATGCGGCGGCGCGCTGGCACATCGACCTCGGGCGGTCCTTCATCGTGGGAGACCGCTGGCGGGACGTGGACGCCGGGCGGCGCGCCGGGTGCCGGACCGTCTTCATCGACTACTCTTATCGCGAGGCCCGGCCTGACCCACCGGCCGACCTGACCGTACATTCCCTGGAGGAAGCCGTGACCTGGATCGTCGATCAGATCAGCCGCGACACGCGTGCCGAAGCGACGCCTTCTGCCGATGCGCTTCGCATCAAGCTCTTCGCAGACGGCGCAGACCGTGCCGGCATGCTCGAGATGTACGGCAATCCGCGCATCAAGGGCTTCACCACCAACCCGACGCTGATGCGCAAGGCTGGCATCGCGGACTACGAAGCGTTCTCCCGCGACATCGTCCTGGCCATCCCCGATCGGCCTCTCTCGCTGGAGGTGTTCTCCGACGAGTTCGACGAGATGGAGCGCCAGGCCGCGTCCATAGCCTCGTGGGGCGAGCACGTGTACGTGAAGATCCCGATCACCAACACGCGCGCCGAGTCTTCTCTGCCGCTCATCGAGCGCTTGTCGAAGTCCGGGGTGAAGCTCAACGTGACGGCCCTGATGACATTGGCCCAGGTGCGGGACGTCTGCCTGGCCGTCAAGGGCGGCGCCGCGACGGTCGTGTCGGTGTTTGCCGGCCGTGTTGCCGATACCGGCCGCGATCCGGTGCCAATGATGGCGGCCGCCCGCGAGTTGACGGGCCTGGCCCCGAACACCGAGCTGCTCTGGGCGAGTCCGCGAGAACTCCTGAACATCTTCCAGGCCGACGCCGTGGGTTGCGACATCATCACCGCCACCAACGACATCCTCAAGAAGCTCGAACTCGTCGGCAAGGACCTCGACCAGTTCTCTCTGGAGACGGTCCAGATGTTTCGCGACGATGCAGTAAGGGCCGGGTTCTCGCTGTAATGAGAACAACGACGTGATCCTCGAAGTGTCCGTGGTCCTTACCCTGCTCGGGCTGTTCTGGGTCTTGGGCCGCGTCCTCCTGCTGACCTGCGGGGCACAGGAGCACGACTGGCTCGCCGCGCCCCTCGGCCTGTGTCTCGTGGGGCTCGGCGCCAACGCCCTTTACTTCGGGCTCAACCTGCCCGTACACGTGATCCGGGGCGCACTGGGGGTCGTGGCGGTCATGTGCGCAGTGCTCCTGATCCGCGCACGCCTGTCGCGGCAGGTCTGGGGACACCTGCTCGTGTTGGTCGCGGTGTTCCTGGTCCTTGCGCTGCCAGCGGCCCTCTCCGGACCTCAGTACTACGTCTTTCGCGGCAACCACTGGGACCAGTTCAACTACATCAACCAGACACTCGCGGTCTGGGCCAATCCGGCTAGTGAATATCAGCACATGGCCCCCACCAACTTCCTCGACCGCGACGTGCTCGCCTATGGGGTGAAGTGGATCAACCTGCGACCAGCAGTTGCCTTGACCGCTGCCCTGGTGATGCCCGGGGGGACGGGTAATCTGCACCTGCTTGCGTTCCTCTACGTCACAGCGCTGTGGGCGCTGGCCTTCCCGGCGGTCGCCTTCGCGTGGCGGGAACTGCTCGACGTCCACGGCGTCACGGCGCCGGGACGTGCGCTGGTCGTGGCCCCCGCACTCGCGTTCGTGTTCGGCTTCTGGGGGCAGTACGTCTTCGACCTGAATGCGTGGTCGCAGATGGCGTCCCTGTCGCTATCGGTCGCCACCGTGTTTGCGTACCTGCGGCTCCTGCGATGTCTCGGTGCCCCCGGGGCAGGGCGCACGTCCGCCGTCGGGGAGTACGTGGTCACGGCGACCCTCAGCTCGGGCATGTTCCTGTTCTATCCCGAGAGCGCCGTGCTGCACGCCGCGTTCCTGGGAGCAGCCAGCGTCGCGTGGTTCGTGGTAGCCCGCCGTATGCCCGGAGTGGCGGCGGCGGCCAGCCTCGCGCTGCTGCCGGTGATCACGGTACTGCTGTCGTCCTTGCCGAACTGGGAAGCGACCATCGGCCTGCTGCAGACCCAGCTCGCCTTCCAGAATGCGCAGGCACCGGAGTGGTGGCGGTACTTCGACAACTATTGGCGGGGGATTCATGGTGCCGCGACCGGGCGACTGGAGTGGCCCAGCACGGTTCTCAATCTTTCTCTCGCATTGCAGGGTTTGTTCTTTGTGACGCCCATTTACGCGACACCCCGGCTCGTCCGCTGGGGCTGGATACTCGCAGCCGCGACGCTCTCGGCCGGCTCGTACCTCTCTCTCGCCCGAGGCCTGCTCGGGCAGGTGCTCCGCAATCCCGCGACTGCATATCTGACGACGATCGTCGCCGTCGGTACCGCCTTCCTGCTGCACCTGGTGTCGCGAAATCAGCTGTGGGCGTTCGGCAAGGCGCTGTCATATCTCTCGCCCTACCTGTTCCTCGTGCTCTGCCTCGGCCTTGCCCGCGCCGTCAGGAAGACAGGCGCGGATAGCCCCACGCCGGTGCATCGCGAGTGGGCCACAGCGGCGTTCGCGGTCGTCTACCTCGTACTGCAACTGGGTTTCGGGGGCTTGCGATTCTGGGTCGCCCGCGACCCCAGTGGAATCGGGTACGACAGCGCGACGTATCCGTCGGTGCAAGCGGCGGGACTCAAGGTGGATCACGCGTGGGCCCTCACGCCGGTTCCGTACCTCGGATGTCGCGCCGTTGGCATTTCGGTAGGAGAAGTCCCCGTGGAGCGGCGCGAAGCGGTCGACTTCCAGGTGCAGCAACTGAAGCAGGTGCTGTTCTACAACGGCGTGCGGTACTACGACTCTCGCCCGATCCGATGGCATTTCGCGGTAGGCGAACCGCTGGGAACGGCACCTCCTGTCGTGACCGACTGTACGGCCGAGCTTGGGAAGCTCGCCTCGGGGCAGTGGGCGTTCATGCCGCGGCGGCATGGCCGGTGACGTCGCTTCGGACCGTGGAGGTCGTGAGCGTGCAGCAAGGACTCGCTGAAGGGGGCGCGCCGCTGTCTGGCCGCCGGGTACTCGTGACGGGAGCGACCGGCGCTCTCGGCCCCGAAGTGGTCGCGGCGCTGGTCGCCGCCGGCGCGATACTTCGCACCCTTCAACGCACTCCGACATCCGCGCACGGCATCGAACCGCGGGTCGGTGACCTCACCATGTTGGACACGCTTCATCCCGCGCTGGACGGGATCGACATCGTGATCCACCTGGCGGGCCTGCTTCACATCGCCAATCCGCCTCCCTCCCTGGCCGACGCATACCGACGCGTCAACGACGAAGGCACCGCGAACCTCGTGCGCGCCTGCGAAGCCGCGGGTGTTCGCCGCCTCGTGTACACGAGCACGATTGCCGTGTACGGGCGCACCGAACCGGGCACACCGGCGCGGACCGAAACGTCACCTTGTGCTCCAGACACCCCGTATGCCGTCACGAAGCTCGCGGGAGAACGCCATGCGCTCGGCGCGACCGTGTCTGGCGGCAGCTCGGGGGTGGTCCTCCGGCTCGCGGCCGTCTACGGCGCACATGTCAAGGGCAACTACCGACGGCTCGTGCAGTCCATCGCGAGCGGCTGGTACGTCCCCGTCGGCGCAGGGCGGAATCGGCGGACGCTCGTGCATGAATCCGACGTCGCGCGCGCGCTGGTCCTGGCCGCCACCCATCCAGCAGCTCCCGGCAACGTCTTCAACGTGACCGACGGGCAGGTACACCAGGTCCGCGACATCGTGGTCGCGATTGCCCGCGCCGTGGACCGACGCCCGCCGCGCCTCCGCGTTCCCGTTGCCATCGCGACGGTTGGCGCGACCGCGATCGAAGCGCTCGCCGGAGTCGCTCGGCGCACGCCGCCCGTCACGCGGGCGATGCTCGACAAGCTGCTCGAGGACATCGCCGTGGATGGCAGGCACCTGTGCGGCGCCCTTGGATTCGCGCCGCAGTACGGCCTGACGCAGGGCTGGCAGCAGGTCGTCGCACGCATGCGGCAAGACGGCACACTCGGACGGCGGAGCGACGCAGGATGATCGCAGCCGTCCTGCTTGGCGCGGGCGTCATCGCGGCGCTCCTGACCGCGACGCTCGTCGAAGTCGTACGCCGGATGTCGCTCGCGCTGGCGCTCCTCGATCATCCGAACCACCGGAGCTCTCACGCGACACCGACGCCGCGACTCGGCGGCGTCGGCCTGGCGGTCGTGCTGCTTGCCGGCCTGTCGATCGTCGCTGCCTCGCCCGTCGCCACGTCGAGCGAGGCTCGCGGGCTGTGGGCGATCGTCGCCATCGGTGCGGCGATTGCCCTCGTGTCGTTCGTCGACGACGTGCGATCGGTTGGTGCGTCGGTGCGTCTCGGCGTCCACCTCCTGACGGCGGTCGTCCTGGTAGGGCTGATAGGTGGCGTTCGTGTGGTCGATCTGGGCCCGCTCGGGTCGATGTCCCTGCCCGTTGCCGCGGGTGCTACGGTGATGGTGCTGTGGGTTGCCTGGTTCATCAACGCGTTCAATTTCATGGATGGCAGTGACGGGATCGCCGGTGTCCAGGCCGCCGTGGCCGGCGTGAGCTGGGTGATGTTCGGGCTCCAGCAGGGCAGTGTCGCGCTACAGGCGTGTGGCGTGGTCCTGCTGGGCGCCGTGGCCGGGTTCCTCTTCCACAACTGGAGCCCCGCGCGGATTTTCATGGGTGACGCGGGGAGTGCCCTGCTCGGCTTCCTGCTCGCGACGGTACCGTGGGTGCTGGGTGGGGATCGCTTGTGGTTGCCCACCGTGTTGGTCTTGTGGCCCTTCCTGTTCGATACCCTCACCACGCTTGCATGGCGTTCGTCCAAGGGCGAGCGCATCTGGGAGGCGCACCGGTCGCATCTGTATCAGCGGCTCATTGTGGGAGGATGGACCCACCGTGCGGTCGCCATGCTCTATGGCGCATTGGCGGGAGTGGGCCTGGCCGCGGCGTTGTCGCTGACGGTCGCAGGCCGCACGGGCGTACTGATGACGGCGTCGTGCCTGGTCGTGGCCGCCGTGACACTCTGGATCCTGGCGACGCGGGCGGTATCGCCGCCCGCAGCCGGTTGAGATTCGATGCGAAACCGTTACATTCTCATCGTCGACGCCGTGGCCGTGCTGCTGTGCGTCGCCGTCGCCTTCGTGCTTCGGCTCGACTGGCAGGCGCCGCTCGCGGCCGACCACCCGTTTGCCGAAGCCGTGCGCTTCTCGCTGCTGGCGGCGCCGCTCCTCAAGCTGCCGGTCTTCTACGCGTTCGGGTTGTACGCGCGGTACTGGCGGTTCGTGGGACTCGGTGACCTGCTCACCATCGTCACCGCGGTGTCGTCAGCAACCGTGCTGTTCGGTGCCGCGACCCTCGCTGCCGTCTCCACGGGGTGGGTGTCGGCATATCCCCGTTCAGTACCCGCAATCGACTGGCTCCTGACGCTGCTCGCCGTTTCTGGCGTTCGCGTGGCGGTGCGTGTGCTGGCCGAGGCGCGGGCGGCGTCAAGGGACCACGGCCGTCGGCCGTCGCAGGGCAAGTGCGTGCTCGTCGTCGGCGCGGGGCAGGCCGGGACCATGGTCGTACGCGAGATGCAGCGCAACCCGCAGCTCGGCCTGGAGCCCGTCGGGTTCCTCGACGATGATCGCGGCAAGCTCGGCAAGTCCATTCAAGGGATCCGCGTGCTGGCGCGCCTTGACCAACTGGGCGAGGTCGTGCTCGCGCGCCACGTCGACGAGGTGGTCATTGCCATGCCCAAGGCCCCCGGTCCGGTGCTGCGCAACCTCGTGCAGGCGGCGCGGCAGGCCGGCGTCCCCGCCAAGGTGGTGCCTGGTGTGTTCGAACTGCTCGAGGGCGGCGTCAGTGTGTCGCGCCTGCGCGAGGTCGACATCACCGATCTGCTGCGGCGTCGGCCGATCGTCGCGGCTCCGGACACGGCCAGCTACCTGCGTGACCAGCACGTCCTGATCACCGGCGCGGGCGGCTCGATTGGCAGCGAGCTCTGTCGGCAGATTGCCAAGGCCGGCGCCAGGACGCTCGTCCTGGTCGGCCATGGCGAGAACAGCATCTTCGACTGCGCTGAGCACATCCGCCATACCTTCCCGGCCATCGACGTGTCCGCGGTGATCGCCGACATCCGGCACCGCAGCAGCCTCGATCGGGTCTTCGCGACGCATCGCCCGTCGGTGGTGTTCCACGCGGCTGCGCACAAGCATGTGCCGCTGATGGAGGCGCATCCGGCCGAGGCGGTCGCCAACAACGTCGTCGGCACCGCGACGCTCGTCGAATGCGCGCTGGCGCATGGCGTCGAGCGCTTCGTGTTGATCTCGACCGACAAGGCCGTGCAGCCGTCGAGCGTCATGGGGGCCACCAAGCGGATTGCGGAGATGATCGTGCGCGATGCCGCCGCCCGAAGCGGCCGGCGCTTCCTCGCGGTGCGCTTCGGCAACGTGCTCGGGAGCCGAGGCAGCGTCGTGCCGTTCTTCCGGCGACAGATCGCGCGCGGCGGCCCGGTGACGGTGACCGATCCGGACATGACCCGGTACTTCATGACCATCCCGGAGGCCGTGTACCTGGTGCTCAAGGCCGGCGGTTTCGCGCACGGTGGTGAGCTGTTCGTGTTGAACATGGGGCAGCCGGTGCGCATCGTGGATCTGGCGACGGACCTCATTCGACTGTCCGGGTTCGAGCCGGACGAGATCGAAATCGTCTTCACGGGATTGCGGCCCGGGGAAAAGCTTGCCGAGCACCTGTGGGAGGACAACAGTCTGATCGAGCCGGTGGCGGAAGGCGACGTCTTCCGGGTCCAGGAACCGGAACCGCCGCTGCATGGCGAGGCATTGAACGCCTGCATCCGCAGCCTGGAGCGGGCCTCCATCGTCGACGATCCGCTGACGCTGCAGCGGCTTCTGGCCGAAGCCGTGCCGACGTTCGTGCCATCGCTGCGTGTCGAGGCCGCATTGCGACCCGCCAGCCCGCAGGGCGTGTCGAGCCGCAGCGGCCCGCCGGCGGCCGGGCTGACCGCAGGGCAGGGTCGCCTGAAGGACTGAGCATCATGCGGCCCTGCTGGGGCGCACAGGGAGATGAATCGGATGCGAGTGCTCGTGGTGGGTGGCGCCGGGATGCTGGGCCACAAGGTCTGGCAACTGGCCGACGCCAGATTCGAGACGTGGGCCACGGTGCGTACCGTCACGCCGGCGCTGCGCGCGATCGGCCTGGGTAATCCGCGGCGGACGTGCGTCGGCGTTGACGCCTTCCACTTCGAGACCGTGGAGGCGGCCCTCGATCGGGCGCGGCCGGATGCGGTGATCAACTGCGTCGGCATTATCAAGCAACTCGCGGGCGCGAAGGACCCGGTGCAGTCGATCACCATCAACGCGCTGCTGCCGCACCTGCTGGCCCGGGCCTGTGCGGCCCGTGGCGCGCGATTGGTGCAAATCAGCACCGACTGCGTGTTCGACGGCTCGCGGGGCGGGCGCGTCGAGGGCGAGGTGCCGGATGCGCCGGACCTGTACGGCCGCTCGAAGGCGCTCGGCGAGGTGACCGGCAGCGGCTGTCTGACGCTGCGGACGTCGATCATCGGCCGCGAACTGCACGGCTCGTCGGGCCTCGTGGAATGGTTCCTCGGCCGTCGCGGACTGACCGCCGACGGCTACCGCGGCGCGGTGTTCAGCGGCTTCACGACCACCGAATTGGCAGGCATCATCCTCGATGTGCTCGAGCGGCACCACGGCCTGGAGGGCCTGTATCATGTCTCGGCGGCGGCAATCGACAAGCTGTCCCTCCTCGACCTGCTGGACGCAGCCTTTGCGGCACGCGTGACGCTGAATCCGCGTGACCAACCGCGCATCGATCGCAGTCTCGACAGCGCGCGCTTCCGCGCCGCGACGGGGTATGTGCCGCCGTCGTGGGAAGCCATGGTGGCCAGGATGGCCGCCGACCCGACACGGTACGAGGACGTGCGTTCCCTTTCAGGACACGAGGAATCGAAGTGACGTTAGACAACAAGCGGGTACTGGTGACGGGGGGGACGGGTTCTTTGGGGCAGCGGATCGTCCGCCGCCTGCTCGACGGCAGCTTGGGGCGTCCTGCCCGGGTGACGGTGCTGTCGCGCGACGAAGCCAAGCAGCACGAGATGCGCCTGCGCTTCCTCCACCGGCGGGCGGCGACCGACGATGTCATCTACGAGCAGGCGCGTGAGGCGCTGGCCTTTCGTATCGGCGACGTCCGCGACGACGACACGCTTGTGGAGGTCCTGCGCGGCACCGACATCGTCATCCACGCGGCGGCGCTGAAGCAGGTGCCGGCCTGCGAGTACTTCCCGGTCGAGGCCGTACGTACGAACGTCATGGGCGCCGACGCGCTGGTGCGGGCGACGATGGCCGCGAGTTCGCGCGTCGAGACCGTTGTCGGCATCTCCACCGACAAGGCGTGCAAGCCGATCAACGTCATGGGCATGACCAAGGCGGTGATGGAGCGCATCCTCGTCGAGGCCAACCTGCGCCAGCCCGATACGCGCTTTGCCTGCGTCCGCTACGGCAACGTCGTCGCGTCGCGGGGATCGGTGGTGCCGTTGTTCCTCGAGCAGATCGCCCACGGCGGCCCGGTGACGATCACGCTCAAGGAGATGACGCGCTTCCTGCTCACGCTCGATGGCGCGGTGGACACGGTGCTGGCGGCGCTCGAGCACGCGCAACGCGGCGAGATCTACGTGCCGCGTGTCCCGGCGGCCCGCATGACCGATCTCGCCGAGGTGCTGATCGACGGTCGCGACATCCCGATCGCCTACACCGGCATTCGTCCGGGCGAGAAGATCCACGAGATCATGGTGTCCGAAGAGGAGTGTCATCGGACCCTCGAGCGGAACGGGTACTACGTGATCTGCCCGATGCTGCCGGAATGCGAGCCCCAGAGCACGTCGAGCACGGTGCTGAGCAGCGAGTACTCGTCGGCCGACATCACCCTCGATCACGCCGGCCTTCGCGACCTGCTCGCGCCGTACCTGGCCGAACCGCTGCCCGCCGAACTGAAGGCCTGAGATTGCCATGAAGGTCATGACCGTCGTCGGCACGCGGCCGGAGATCATCCGGCTGAGCCGGGTGATCCCCATGCTCGACGACGCGGGTACGCATCGCCTCGTCCACACCGGCCAGAACTACGACCCGAACCTCTCCGACGTGTTCTTCCGCGAACTCGGCGTTCGCGCGCCGGACGAGCACCTGCACGTCTCCGGATCCAGCGCCGCCGCACAGATCGGCGAACTCTTCACCCGCATCGGCGAGGTCCTCGAACGCGAACGGCCCGACCGCGTGCTGATCCTCGGCGACACGAACAGCGGACTCTCGGCGCTGGTCGCCGCCCGCCTCGGCATCCCCGTCTACCACATGGAAGCGGGGAACCGGTGCTACGACGATCGCGTGCCGGAGGAGATCAACCGACGGGTCATCGACCACTCGAGCACGGTGCTGATGCCGTACACCGTCCGCAGCAAGGAGAACCTCGTTCGGGAAGGTATCGAGCGCGAGCGGATCTTCATCACCGGCAATCCGATCGGCGAGGTGCTGACGCACTATCGATCGCACATCGACGCCAGCGATGCCCTGATTCGCTTCGGTGTGGCGCCGCGCGGGTTCTTCCTGCTCACGATGCACCGCGCCGAGAACGTGGACGACCCCGCCCGCCTGGCCCGTCTTGTCGGCGCCATCGTCGACGTGTCGCGCGAGTTCTCCCTGCCGGTGCTCTTCAGCGTGCACCCACGCACCGCGCATCGGCTCCGGCTGGCCGGCCTGACGCCGGACCCGGCGCACGTCCGCCTGCTCGACCCGCTCGGCTTCTTCGATTTCGTGCGGCTCGAACGCGAGGCCCGGGCGGTGTTGTCCGACAGCGGCACGGTACAAGAGGAATGCGCGATCTTCCACGTCCCGAACGTGACGATCCGCGACGTCACCGAACGGCCCGAGACGCTGGAATGCGGCAGCAACATACTGAGCGGCGCCGATCCGGAACACGTGGTCCGGGCGATGCGGCTGGTGCTCGCCCAGGAGCCCGACTGGCAGGCCCCGCCGGAGTACGAAGTTCCGCTTGTGGCGCGCACGGTGGTGAAACTGGTGCTCGGTCGGCTCAGCCTTCGTCGCCACCAGTGAAGGCGGGCGTTGGACGCCCGACGGCACCGCTCACGCGACCGATCGCAACGCGGCGGCGATCCGTGCCGCGACGACCGGCACGTCGTAGTGGGCCAGCACCACCTCCCGGCCGGTGCTGCCGAGCCGATGCCGCAAGTCCGGGTCGCCGGCCAACTGACGTAGGGCAGCGACCCAGTCATCCTGGCTGACAGCCGCGATCCCCGATTCGCCGTGCGCCAGCACGTCTCGGTTCATGCCGACCGGCGACACCACGGTGGGCAGGCCGAGGGCCATGTACTGCAGCATCTTGAAGCTGCACTTCCCGCGCGTCCATTCATTGTCTTCGAGCGGCATGATGCCGACGTCGGCGCCCGCCAGCGCCGTCACCTCCACCACGGGCGACCAGCGCACGAAGGTGACGGGCAGCCCGACGAGGGCTGGTAACTGCGGCTCGCGCTCGGCGATCACGAGCAGCGACGCGCCTGGCACCTCCCGCAGCACGCGCGACAGTGCCGGGGCGATCGACTCCAGATGACGGAAGTTGCCGGCCGTACCGGTCCAGCCCATGACGAAGCCCTGCCGCGCCGCCGCCCCCGCGTGCCTGCTGGCGGGCGAGAAGCGCTGACAGTCGATGGCGGTCGGCACGATGTGCACGTTCGAGCAGAACGGAGCCAGCCAGTCGGCCAGGTAGCGGTTGCCGGCGATTGCCGCCGCAGCCTGGCGGGTCAGCCCCGGCAGGCCCTTTCCCGCAAGGCCCTCTAGCCATACCGCGTCGTCGATATCGAGCACCAGTGGCCGGCGGATCAGCCGCGCCAGCGGATCGAGCCCCGGTGCAAACGACCGCTCGAGCCACACGGCATCGAACGTCCGGCTGTCGACGATGGCGGGCAGGCGTGCGGCCGCGTGGGCCAGGGCCCACGCCGCACTGACGGGCCCCAGCCAGCGTCGTCGCACATGCCGCAGCATCCCGGGCATCGGCATGGCTTGCGGCACGCGCGGCACGTACTCGGTGACCTCGACGCCCATCGTCCGCAGGGGCTGCAGATGCTGTCGAATCCGGAAGCGAGCGGGCGGTGCGTTGCGGCCGGCCGTGATGGCGCACACGCGCAGCGGTGTCATGGGCCCGGGACCTCCACGCGCCGTGCCTGCGCCGCGACATCGCGCCGGAGCAGGAGCAGATGCGCACAGGCGTTGCCGACGTACGAGATCGACGTGGCGACCGCCAGCCCGACGATTCCGCCCCACCAGAACCCGGCGGCCTTCAGCAGGATGCCGAGCGTGAAGCCGATCACGCCGACCCGTGTGGGCGTGACCGTGTTGCCGTAGGCATAGAAGCCGACGGTCAGCACCTGGCCGGCCACGCCGCCTGCCCCGACGCCGGCTAGCGCGATCAGCACCGCATGCAGGAGCGCGATCTCGCCCGGATCGAGCCACCGGGCGAAGACGGCGGCCATCACCGGCCGCCCGGCAGCCGCCAGCAGCAGCCATCCGCCGACGGCGAGTGCAAGCACGAGGACGAGTCGGCGCCGCACCGTGGCCGCGAACTCGGCCCACGCGCGTGCCGCGGCGGAGCGTGCGAGCCCGGGCATCATCGGGTTGATGAGCGCACGGGTCACGATCTGTGTTGCGGCGCCGTACGCCTGTTGCCCGAGGTTCAGGATCGACAACTGGCCGGGTGGCGCGAACGAGGCGAGCACGCGTTCGACGATCGGGTCGGCGCGATAGTACAGCGCGCCGGCCATCAGCGGCGTGAGCCGCTGCAGCGCCGCCGGCCCGCCCGCCGCCTGCCAGTCCAGACGCTGCACCGGCCCGAGCGCAGGCACCAGGAACACGACCTGGAGTACCGCGCGCAACACCAAGGACCAGGCGATCGCGTGCACGCCGTGACTCGGCATCAGTACCCACGCCACAAGGAGTCCGACAAGCCCCGCCAGGATGCCGGTGGTCTCGACGCGGACGAACTGGTGCCGCGCGTACGCCGCCGCCCACGTCGCCATCAGCAGCATCGAGCACGCCGAACCGACAAGCTGGATGCGTACGAGGTCGAGCGTGAGGGCCAACGTCGATGCGTCGAAACCAGGCGCCACCCACGACACCCACAGCGGTGCAGCCACCCAGAGCAGGCCGTTGACGAGCACGGCGGCCGCCGCGAGGCCGTAGGCGAACGTCCACGCGGTGGTCGAGAAGCGCACGCCTTCGTGCGTCGACAACTGCGGCGTCAGCACGCTCGTGAGATTGGCGCCAATCACCGCGAGGACCAACTGCGGTACCAGGTTGCTGACGAAGAAGGCGTCGGTGGAGGCGCCGACACCAAGGGCCATCACCGGCAGCCACTGGAAGCCGAAGGTAACAGCCAGGTTGCAGGTGGCCAGCGCAGCGAGGACGGCCGGTTGCCTCATCGGCCCGCCGGCCATCGCTCAGCGGCTC
Organism: Luteitalea pratensis; assembly: GCF_001618865.1. GTDB lineage: Bacteria > Acidobacteriota > Vicinamibacteria > Vicinamibacterales > Vicinamibacteraceae > Luteitalea > Luteitalea pratensis. The sequence goes on along the minus strand of NZ_CP015136.1, from coordinate 5,871,779 downwards.
GACGCACCGGCAGCCGTGCCGAGGCGTGCGACGGCCGAGGTCCGGAGTCCTTCGCAAATGCTGCGGACGCGGCGCGCGACGGCCGCCCAACTGAAGACATCGCGAGCGAGGCGCCGCGCGTTGTCAGCCACTTCGCGTCGTCGGGCCTCATCGTCGAGCAGACCATTGATGGCGGCCGCGACGGCGGCCGGCTCACGCGGCACCTCTCGCCCGGCGTCCGCGACGACGATCTCCGGCAGGTTGCACTCGGCGGTCAGGATGACCGGCAGACCCGCGGTGAGCGCCTCGACAGCCGCGACGGGCAGTCCCTCGCTGTGCGAGATCAAGGCGAACATCGTCGCGTGCGCAAGCAGCGCGGTCTTGCGCGCGCCGCTGACGTTGCCCAGGACGACCACCCGATCACGAACCGGCGAGGCTGCGAGCAGCGCGGCAAACGTCGCCTCGTAGGCCGGATCCACAGCCCCGGCGATCACCAGGCGGACGTCGGGGTGGCGCGCCGCCACTGCCGGAAACGCGGGAATCAGGAAATCGAGTCCCTTCTTCTCGTGGACGCGGCCGAGGAACAGCACGTATCGCCCGTCGCCGATCCTGGCGAGATTCTCGCAGTGGGCCGACGGGTCGGTGTAAGCGGCGGCGTCGAGGTGATCGCCGCCGTTGGGCACGACGTCCACCTTGAGGCGCAGGCCGGCGCACTCGGCGTCGAGGCGTTCGCGGTCGGCCGACGCCAGGTAGGCGCTCGAGCCGGCAACAATCCGTCGCGCGACGAGTCGCCAGTAGATGGCCTTCTTCAGCCCGCGATGCCGCAGCGCCCATGGGCTGAGCAGCCCGTGGGGGATGGTGGCGTAGGGCACCCCGTGCCGGCGGCAAGCGCGCCACGCGGCGATGCCCGTGTAGTTCCAGAAGATGCCCGGCATGATGCAGGCGTTCGCGCCTGGCAACACGGCGTCAAGCGCGGCCCGGTACTCGCGGCTGTAGATCCAGGCGCCCGGTGCCGTGCGCGCATAGAAGACTGGCACGCCCTCGACGTCCACCCATTGGTCGAGCGGTACGGTCAGCCGCTCCACGCCGTTGCGGTCGGTCGTGACGATCGCGACCGCGTCGCCGCACTCGCGCAATGCCTTGGCGAGGTGGAACGTGGCGTACGCGGGTCCGCCTTCCTGGTCGGCTGGGACACACGAATTGGTCGCGAGGACGAATTTCATCAGTGGAAGACACGGCGCCAGAGCCGCCGCGCAACCCGTAATTTTAGCACGCGACCCGACGCCGTCGAGCCGCGACGTCGGCGGAGTTGTGTCCGTGTTGACGCCGCCGCGGACGCTGCGGTACCGTCCAACGGCCGCTCCTGTGCCGTGGCGAAGGGGGCGCCGCGCCGCGCAACTGCGCGGTGCCCTCGCTTCACCCTGCAAACAGTAGCCAGACATGCATCCCGAGACTCACGCCCGACTCGACCCACCTGTGGCTTCAGGCAAGCAGCTGCGGTTCGCGAGTCGCATCGACGGCCTGACGTTCGCGTTCTACGTGACGCTGTGCCTGTCGCTCGTGCTGTACGTCTACCGGGTGGCAGTGGCGGGAGTGAACCTGTCGCTGTACCGCGCCGTCCTGCTCGGCTGGCTGGCCTATCTCGGCGTCGACGTGCTGCGCGGACGGGTACGGCCCGAGCGTCGCTTCGGGCCGTTCCTCGCGGTCGCGTCGGCAATGGTCGTGATCAACGTCATCGACTTCGCCAGCCTGCAGGGCTTCCCGGACCTGCGGCGCGACATCATCCACCACCTGCTCAATGTGACTTTTGCCGGGCTGGTGCTGGTCTACGTCGACACCCCGGAGCGGCGTTTCGCGCTGCTGCGCGCGTTCATGGTGTCGTCGCTGCTGACAACGGCGATCACGCTCTACTCGGCGTTCTATGATCGGCTGCCGGTCGAGTCGCTGATTCGATCGATGGGGTCGACGCTCACGAAATCACAGACCTACATCAGCGACGACCTGTCGTTCGAGCGAGCCACGGCTGCCTTCTTCGACCCGAACTTCTACGGCATCTACTCGCTGCTGGTGCTGCTCGTCGTGATGTACCTCTGGCTGGCAGACCGACCGGCGCGGCACCTTGTCGCGTTCTTCGCGCTGAATCTCGTCTGCCTGTCGCTGACGCTGTCGAGGACCGCTGTCGTCGGAACTCTGGCCGCCCTCGGATTGAGCTTCCTGCTGGCGCGCCGCAGCCGCGTCTTTTCCGTCGTGTCGGCGGTGGCCGTGGTGGCCCTCCTTTACGCGGCGACATCGGTGCAGTCGCACGCGGTGCGGCAGTCGCTACGGCGCGAGATCGAGCAAATCACGAGTTCGACGCCCGACAGCCAGACGGCCTCGAAGGGCGGGCGCGAAGGCCGGGACGCCGGCGACTCGCACGGGACCTCGGTCGTGGGGAGCGTCGGGGCGGTGGCGGAGGTGACCTCGGTACGAGTAGCCGACGGCAAGAGCATCGAGGGTCGGCTCGATCACATCCGCCAGGGCTGGCGGGTCTTCCAATCGAGTCCGGTCTGGGGCCACGGCAGCGCTGCACTCCTCGGCAAACACACACGCTGGGCCTCGGCACATGTCAGCGTCCTCACGTTGCTCGCCCGGTATGGTGTGCTCGGCACCGCCGTTTACATGGTCTTCCTGTTGTGGCCGCTGTGGATGATCTGGCGCCGAGGTGCACCCGCGAGCGATCGCTACTTCGTGACCCTGGTGACCGGCACCCTCATGGTCGTGTACCTGGGCTACGATATCCTGCTCTTCTTCGAGCTGCAGTACCTCTTCTTCGGTGTGACCTGGGGCATGGCGACCGACGCCTGGTGCAGCCCGCCCCCGACGGTGGTCGCTGCATGAGTCTGGCGACAAAGCTCGCCGGACTGCGTCAGATCTGGCGCTTCGACAACCGATGGTTCCTGCTGGTCCAGCGGCTGCTCTTCCGCCGCGAGTCCCTGGCGATCTACCGCCTCGGCCGGCTGCGCGTGCTCGTCGATCACGATGCCGGTGATCAGAGCGGGGCTCCCGAGGTGATCACCACGCGGATGTACGCCGACCACCTCGCGCACCTTGCATCGACGACGCCGGTCACCCTGCTCGACCTCGGCGCCAACGCCGGCGGCTTCCCGCTGTTTCTTGCCCATCATGGCGTCCCGCTCGCCCGCGTCGTCTCGGTGGAACTGAACCCCCGGACGTGCATCCGGCTGCGCTACAACCTCGAACGCAACCTCGATTGCCCCGTCGAGGTGCGCAACGCCGCACTCTGCGGCACGCCGGCACGGTTCGAACTGGCCCTTGGCGAGGGCGGTGTCGGCGACAGTCTCTATGCCGCGTCGTTCAACAGCACCGGTACGACGACGGTGGTGATGGGCGAGACGTTCGACGCGCTGTTCGAGCGGTATTACGGCGGGCAGACGGTCGACATCTGCAAGATCGACGTCGAGTTCGTCGAGTACGACGTGCTGGCCCAGCCCGGGCACGAGCGCCTGTGCAACTGCCGCCTGATCGTCATCGAAATTCACAACAAGCCCGGCCACTCGCCGCGTGAGGTCGCCGACGCGATCGTGGCGCTGGGTTTCGACGAGTTGCCGCGCGGCAGCGATCCCGACGTCTACCTGTTTCGCCGCCGCGATGCGGCTCGCGCGTGAGGACGCCTCCGAACATGGCCAGAGCACTCGTCACGGGCGGTGCCGGTTTCATCGGCTCCAACATTGTCCGGCTCCTGCTCGAGCGCGGCCACGAGGTCGTCGTCCTCGACGACCTGTCCTCGGGCCACCGCAGCAACCTCGACCCGTTCCCGCAGATCCGGTTCGTCGAAGGGGACGTCCGCGACGCCGATGCCGTGCATTCGGCAATCGACGGGTGCGAGGCGGTCTTTCACCTCGCGGCATCGGTCGGCAACACGCGCTCGATCGAGCATCCCCTCGACGATTCGGCAATCAACGTCCTCGGCACGCTCACGGTCCTCGAGGCGGCGCGCCGTCTTGGCGTACGCAAGCTCGTCTTCTCCTCGTCGGCGGGCATTTTCGGCGAGCTCAAGACGGTGCCGATTCGCGAAGATCATCCCGCCGAGCCCGACACACCGTACGGCGCGAGCAAGCTTGCTGCCGAGAAGCTGTGCCTGGCCTATGCCAAGTTGTACCCGCTCGAGTGCGTCTGCCTCCGGTACTTCAACGTCTACGGCGTCAACCAGCGGTATGACGCGTACGGCAACGTCATTCCGATCTTCGCCCACCGCATGTTGCGCGGTATGCCGCTCACCGTGTTTGGCGACGGCGAGCAGACGCGAGACTTCATCAACGTGGACGATGTCGCCGAGGCGAATTACCGGGCGGCGATGAACGGCGGCGTCTCAGGGGCGTTCAACCTGGGAAGTGGCACGCGGGTGACGATCAACGCGCTGATTGCATTGATGGCCGAGGCCTCCGGCGAGCCGCCCACCGTCGAATACGCCCCGGCTCGCCCGGGAGACGTGCGCCACAGCCTGGCCGACGTCTCGGCGGTGCACGACAAGCTCGGCGTCAGGCCCGCCGTCGTGCTGGCCGACGGGCTCCGACGCTACCTGGCCTGGGCACGCGCCGCCGGCGTCTGACCGCCATGGCGCACGTGCTCATCCTGAGCCTCGTCTTCCCGCCCGACAGCGTCTCCACCGCCCAGATCATGGGCGAATTGGCCATCGACCTCCGCGCCCGTGGCCACACCGTGTCGGTCGTCACGACCACGCCGCATTACAACCGGGATGCGGCCGCGGAGGCCGCACAGCCGCTCACCCCGACGTGGCTCGGGCTCGTGTATCGGAGTCGCCTCGGCGACCTCCCCGTGTGGCACACCGTGATGCCACGCAAGACCGCGTCCATCCCGCGGCGCCTCGTGGCCTGGGCGCTGTTCCACGTTCTCAGTCTCATCGTCGGCGTCGCCGCGCTGCGTAAGGTCGACGTCATCGTCGCGCCGTCGCCGCCGCTGTCGATTGGCCTGGTGGCCTGGCTGCTCGGGCGCTGGCACCGGGCGCCGTTCGTCTACAACGTGCAGGAGATCTATCCGGACATCGCCATCAACCTCGGCGCCATCCGTAACCCGACGCTGATCCGGATCTTGTTCGCCGTCGAACGCTTCGTGTACCGGCGCGCGGCGCGTGTGACGCTGATCGCCGAGCGCATGCGGGAACGGCTCCGCGCGAAGGGCGTGCCCGACCAGCAGCTGGCGGTGATTCCCAACTTCGTCGACGTCGAGTTGCTGAGCGTCGTCGCCGCACCCAACGGTTTCTCGCGCGAGTTCGCGCTCGATGGCCGATTCGTCGTCAGCTATGCGGGCAACATCGGCCCGGCGCAGGGCCTCGAGAGCCTGCTCGACGCCGCGACGCTGCTCGCCGACCTGCCCGAAGTCGTGATCGCGCTGATTGGCGACGGCTCGCTGGCATCCGCGTTCGCGGAGCGTATCCGGCGCGACCGCCTGGAGAACGTCCGGCTGATCCCCTATCAGCCGTTCGCACGCGTCCCCGAAATCTACGGTGCTTCCGACCTGTCGGTGGTGGCGCAGGCGGTGGCGACGGGTGCCGACGCCGTGCCGTCGAAGCTGTATCGGATCATGGCCTGCGGGCGCGCCGTCCTCGCCGTTACCGACCCCCGATCCGACGTGGCAGCGCTCGTGACCGATACCGGGTGTGGTTACGTGGTGCCGCACGGCCAACCCGTGGCAATTGCCGACGCCGTCCGGCAGGCCCTGGCCCATCGCTCGACACTGTCGGCGATGGGTGAGCGCGGCCGCTCCCGTGTGCTCGCGGAGTTCGAGTGTCGTGTGGTGACTGCCCGTTACGACGCGCTGCTGCGGGACGTCATCGCCGAACATCGCCGCTGACGCGGCCTGATGCATCTCCGGAGCGACGAGAATAGTCGCCGCGCGACAGCACCTTCTCGAGCCAGACGTACAACACGATGAAAAGATATCGGCTCCCCATCTCCTTGAGTTTCAACTTCGACACGCCGGTCGTGCGGTTGTACCAGTTGATGGGCACCACGGTATACGAATAGCCGCGCACGATGGCCTTCAGCGGCAGTTCCACGGTCAGGTTGAAGTGCTTGCTCAGGAGCGGCTGGCAGCCGGCGATCACCCCGCGCCGGTAGCACTTGAACGCGTTGGTCGTGTCGTTGAGGCGCAGGCCGAAGAGCAGCCGGATGAACGTGTTGGCAAGGCGGTTGAGCAGGAGTTTGTGCCGGGGGTAATCGACGACCTTCGCACCACGGACGAAGCGCGACCCGAACACGCAGTCGAACCCTTCCGACAATCGCTGGTAATACGTCACGACGTCGGCCGGATCATCGGAGGCGTCGGCCATCACGATGCAGACCGCATCGCCGTTGAACTGTTCGAGCCCTGCGAGCACGGCATGACCGAACCCGCCCGGCCGCGGGTTCTCGACCCGTCGCAACTCGGGCAGTTCCTCCGACAGGCCCGCCAGCACTTCGGCCGTCCCGTCGGTGCTGTGGTCGTCGACGACCACCAGTTCGAACGGGATGCCCTCGGCGCGCAGCCTGGCCGAGAACGCGCGCAGCGTCGGCGTGATGCCCTCGGCCTCGTTGTGCGCGGGGATGACGAGCGACAACCGGGTCGCGTCAGCCACGGGGCGTCGCGATGAAGAAGCTCTGTTGTCCGAAGATTCGCCACACGGGAGGGATCTGCAGATACAGCTTGAGCAGCGCAATCGAGTTGGGCAAGCGGCCCTGCGTCGTGAATGGCAGGAAGCGCCCGAGCAGGTACTGCACGGTGAACCCGGTCGTCTCGAGTGCCTCCGACAGGCTGCGTTCACAGAGCGGCGTGATGTGATCGAAAAACTGCCAGTAGTCTTCGCGGCAGTACCTGATGTTCGGCTGCAGGATCAGGAACTGCCCTCGCGGCGTCAACACGCGCCTGACCTCGCGCAGTGTGGCGAGAATGTCCTCGCGGGTCAGGTGCTCCAGGAAGTTGCTGGCAAAGACCACATCGGCGACGCCGTCGTCGAGAGTGGCCATGCGCGAGGTCGACGACAGGATCACCTCGACGTCGGCTCCAGCATGCCGCCGCGTGTCCGGGTTCAGGTCGACGGCGATCTTGCGGCGGGCGCGGATGTTGTTGATGAACTCGCAGTAGCCGGCGCCGATTTCGACCACCGTGGCGGTCTCCGACACGTGACGCTGGAAGAACCCCCTGCAGAGGACGCCCCACATCTCTCGCCGGAAGGCCAGCGTGTCGGCGAAGCGCCGTTCGTAGATCGACTGGACGTCCACGCCGCCGGCTGCGGTCATCGCGTCGCGCCCGCGTGCCAGCGTTCCACGTTCTGGTCGTGGATGTCCCGCAGTAACGCCGTCAGGTCGTATTGCTGCACCCACGCTGGGTAGTGGCGGCGGAACTTGCCGATGTCGCTCACATACCAGATGTGGTCGCCGACGCGGTTCTGCTCTTCGTACGACCAGGACAACGGCCGCCCCGCGATCTCCTGGCAGAGCGCGATCGCCTCCAGCATGGAGCAGTGCGAGAACCGCGACCCGCCCATGTTGTAGACCTCGCCTGCGTGCGGTGCGTCGATGAACGCGTGGAACGCGCTGACAAGGTCGGCGCTGTGGATGTTGTCGCGAACCTGCTTGCCCTTGTAGCCGAAGACGCGATACGGCGTGCCGGTGACCGTGCACTTCATCAGGTAGGCGAGGAAGCCGTGCAGCATGGTGCCCGAGTGGTGCGGGCCGGTGAGGCAACCGCCGCGGAAGACGCCGGTCCGCATCCCGAAATACCGGCCGTACTCCTGCACCAGCACGTCGGCCGCGACCTTCGAGGCCCCGAACAGCGAATGCGTCGACTGGTCGATGCTCATCGACTCGTCGATGCCCTCCGCGAATGGGTGCCCCGGGTCGATCTCCCAGCGCGTGTCCTGCTCGATGAGGGGCAGCCGGTTCGGCGTGTCGCCGTAGACCTTGTTGGTGGACGTGAACACGAACACTGCGTCGGGGCAATGCGTCCGGCACGCCTCGAGCATGTTGAGCGTGCCAGTGGCGTTGACGCTGAAGTCCGTGAACGGCTCGCGCGCGGCCCAGTCGTGCGAGGGCTGCGCGGCCGTGTGGATGATGACGCGAATGCTGTCGCCGTAGCGGTCGAACAGCGTCATCAACGCATCGGCGTCGCGGATGTCGATCGCCTCGTGGACGTACCGGCGACCATGCCGTCGCTCGAGTTCGCTCTTTTGCCAGGAAGTCGAGGCGTCGTCGCCAAAGAACCGGCGACGCATGTCGTTGTCGATGCCGACGACGTCGAACCCGCGGGCGACCAGGGAATCGACGGCTTCCGAGCCAATCAGGCCGGCTGAGCCGGTGATAAGGGCCACAGCCATCGGGAGAGTGTATCGCGCGGCATCGGCCGATCAAAACCCGTCGACGGATGCGTCGACCCGGGTGGCGAATCGCGCGCGAGGCTCATCATGACGCGCCGAAGGCCATGGCCATGGGTCGACTTATGGGCAGGCTCGCCTGACGAGCGCACGGTCCCCGTACACTGGGGGGCTCCACCCGGCGTCCTCCCGCGTGCCGAGATCGACGGCGAGGTCGCGCAGCGTGGCCAGGCGCGTCGCCCGCCCGGCCGGCTCGTCCGGACTCAACAGGTAGAGGCGCGGCACACCCGCCGCCATCCCTGCCTCGATATCGGTCGACTTGTCGCCGACGAGGACGGACCGCGTGACATTCAGCGACAGGTCCTTGGCGGCTCGCAACAACATGCCAGGGGCAGGCTTCCGGCATGGACACTCTCCCCGGTACGCACCGATGCCGTCGACCGGGTGGTGTGGACAGTAGTACACGGCCGAGAGCTGGCATCCCTCATCGGCAAACGCCTCGGCCACCCACTCCATGAACAGCCTGAAATCGGTTTCGCTGTAGAACCCGCGACCGATCCCGGCCTGGTTGGTGACGATGACGAGCGCGAGGCCGGCGCCGTTCGCCGCGCGCCCAAGCTCGAAGATGCCGTCGACGAACGTGCAGTCCTCGGGGCGGGACACGTAGCCATGGTCGACGTTGACGACGCCGTCGCGATCGAGGAACAGGGCCGCGGCGCCCTCAGGCGCCATCGGCACACATCTCCCGTTCGATGAGCGCGCACAAGGTGTGACCGATGACGATGTGGCCCTCCTGGATGTGCGGCGTGCGAGAGGACGGTGTGCGCAGGGCGACGTCGCACGAATCGGCAAGCGGCCCTCCAGTGCCGCAGAGCGCGATGGTCGTCACGCCAAGCGCCCTGGCGGCCGCCACGGCCGCCAGCACGTTCGGCGAACGCCCTGACGTCGAGATCGCAATCAGTACGTCACCCGCCACCGCGAGCGCCTCGACCTGGCGAGCGAACACGCGCTCGTACCCGTAGTCGTTGCCTATCGCGGTGAGGATCGCCCCGTCGGTGTTGAGTGCCAGCGCCGCGAGGGCCGGACGATCGAAGTTGAAGCGCGACACGAGTTCACCGGCGAGATGCTGCGCGTCGGCGGCACTGCCGCCATTGCCGGCAAAGATGAGTTTGCGGCCGGCCCGAAGCGCATCGACGCACGACTGGGTGGCCACGGCCAACGACCCGATCAGCACGTCGTCGCTTGCCACCGCCGCGATCACCGCGCTCGATTGCGCGAATGCTTCACTGATCGCTGCGCCGTGTCGCGCCACGGCCTTCGCACTGTCCACGTGCCTGGTCATCTGCGCCTCCTGGTTGTGGTGTGGGGACGTCCTCCGTTCACTGTACAGGCCGTCCAGCCTTGATCGACAGCGACTCGCATTACCCCGCCTGGATGCCGGCCTGCTCGAGTTGCGGAGCGTGCGCAACCATCCAGTCGTACAGGTCGCGCATCACGTCGGTGGCAGTGCGCCGAGGCGCCCAGCCCGTGGCGGCAGTCACGCGAGTGTTGTCGGTCACGTACAGCTTGATGTCGGCGACGCGCGTGTCCGGATTGGGTGTGATCGTGATCCGCCGGCCCGTGATCTTCTCGCACACCGCCGTGGTCTCGCGCAGTGACAAGCTGCACGCGCGGCCGCCGCCGGCATTGAACATCTGCCCGTCGAGTGTTTCGAACGCAGTGACCTGCGTCACGACCAGATCCGCCAGATCGTCGATGTGCAACAGGTCGCGCACCTGTTTGCCCAGGCCGTTCCAGCCGTTGTACGTGAGCGTCCCGCCCTTGAGGTGACGGGCCATCCAGAGTGAGAAGACACCCTGGTCGACCTTGCCCATCTGCCATGGGCCGGCAATCACTCCGCACCGATTCACGAGCGTCCGCAGGCCGAACGCCTCGTGATACTCGGCGATCAGCAACTCCGATGCGAGCTTGGTCGCCCCGTAGATCGAGCGTGTGCCGTGCAGGGGGAAAGCCTCATTGATCCCTGCCCGTGACACTCCGGGCAGCGTCTGCGCGCCGGCGATCTCGAAGCGCGTCTCTGTTTCGTCGGTACGGATGTCGTTGAGGGCCGCGATCGGATACACCCGGCTCGTGGAGAGGAACAGCACTGCCGCGCCAGCCTTGCGCGCCAGTTCGAGGCAGTGAATCGTCCCCACCAGGTTGGTGTCGACCACGTAGCTCGGGTCGCCGTCGTAGCCAGCCAGCACCGATGGCTCCGCCGAGCACTCGAGCAGCAGGTCCAGTTCGCGTCCGAGAGGGGTCAGGTCCGCGGGGTTCCGGATGTCGCCGTGCACGAACGCGACTCCGGCGGCGCGCAGACGTGCCAGGTTCAGCTCGCTGCCACGGCGGCGCAGGTTGTCGAAGGCGGTGACGGCCGCATCGGGCCACGTCTGGCGGGCACGGAGCGCGAGACCGGACCCGACGAAGCCGGCTCCGCCAGTCACCAGCACGCGGCGCGGATTCACCGGGCGTCCTTGAGCGTCAGCACGAACGTGCCGACTGGCAACTGCGCCTGGATGCGCACCGGCAGGCGTCGTGCATCGTCGGAGATCCACACCGCCATGCCTCGTCCGACGACCTGACCCCTGCTGTCGCGAATGGCCGGCACGATCTTCCAGGCCGGGAGCCCGCCGAGCCCGGTCGGGATGGTCTCCTTCGCGCCGACGTTCAGCGTGACGCGATAGAGATACCCGGAGTCAGCGACCGCGAAGGAACTGCTCGCCCCGGGCGCGAAGGTCATGGTGCGCATCGCCGTCAGGGCCGACAGGCCGTCGTGGGTCGGGCCCGGCAACGCCTGGTCCTGCGTCATGGTCGTGGCCGTGCGCATCTGGAACGTCGCGGCGCGTTTGGCCTGGTCGAACTTGGTCTCCTTCATCCGCTGCCGGCCGTTCTCCTGGCTGAAGACCGAGCCTCGCTGCGGGAACAGCGTGTAGGCGTCGACGAGCGTGTCGGCCTTGTAGTACACCGCGTACAGCTTCGAGAGCAGGCTCGTCGGCTGCCCCTCGGCGACGAGGTAGTAGGCCGTCGATCCGAACGACGTCCGCTTGTCGCGCACGGTCAGCGTCGCCGAGCCGGCGGTGAGCGTATCCGACCACGAGACGTCGTAGGTCAGCATCTCGCCGGGCTTGAACGGCACGACCTTCTCGGGACCCGCCGGGCGTGTCGCCGCAGCGGGCGCAGGGGCGCCCGGCTTGTTCGGCGCGGGCGTTCCGGGCTTGGGCGGTGGACCCACCGGACCGCCGAGCCGTGAGGGTAGACGCTGGGCTCCGAGGGCCAGGGCAAGAGGGCCCACGAGGGCCAGGACGGTCAACAGGGCACGGTGCTTCGTCATCGTGGATTGGCTCGAGCCCGGGGACGGGCTGAACCAGAAAGTATAGACGCCTGCCTGATCCCTACGGCTTCCTGGCGACGACCGCGTAATCGAGGTGCGTGAACAACAGGCTGTTCAGCTTGTCGACGTTGGCGTTGACCGCGTAGTGCCACGCGTCTCCGCCGGGAACGTGCTGCAGCTTGTGCGCATCCGGGTACGGTGATCGGTACTGGACGTCGACCTGCGGGAAGCCACTGGCACGGACGAAATAGGCGAGCGTGTCGGGATGCAGCGGCCGGACGTGCGTGATGTCGCGCACGTAGCTCTGGAAGAACGCGAACCAGCACGCGACGTTGACGGTTTCGAGCACGAGAACGCCGCCCGACCGCAGCACGTCGCCGGCGCGCTGCAGCAGGCACACCAGGTAATCGGGCTCGAGATGCTCGACGACCTGTGCCGCGAAGATGCCGCCGAGGCTCTCGTCGGCGAGCCCCCGCAGGTAGCCGAGCGCGTCGCCCTCGCTGGCGTCCAGCCCGCGCTGCCGGCACACCTCGACCATCTCGTGGTTGATGTCGAGCCCTCGTGCGCGCACGCCCTGGTGCCGCAGCAGGTCGAGGAACTCGCCGCGTCCGCAGCCGATGTCGAGCACATCCTGCTGTGCGGCAAACAGCGGCACGTAGTCCTGCAGCCGCTCGCGGATCACGGTGGCCGATCCGCGGAACTGGTCCTCGAACCCGACGTACTTGAACGACTCGATGCCACCGGCGGCGAACGAGTTGGTCGAGGTCGTCGCTGGTAGGGCCGGCTCTCCGAGCCGGCCATGTCCACCTGAAGCACTCACCGGCTCAGGGTCGCCCTCGCATGGCGCGTGCGACTGTTGGACGGGCGGCGATGGACGGCTCGGAGAGCCGTCCCTACCGTCATCCTCCGGTACCCGTTCGACCAGATGCTCCACCTCGCGCTTGAGCGTCTGCGTCGCGCGAGTGATGACGCCGAGCGATTGCGCGAGCTGGGCATGGGCCGCGTCGAGGGCGCCAACACGCGCCTCGTAGCGTCGCTCCCGCACCGCCAGCATTTCCAGGCGACGGTTCAACTCGTCGCCAACACCGCTGATGGCGCCGCCCGGGCCAACGGTGCGGTGATGCAGTGTCTCGACGGCCTCACCCACGTCCTCGACGCGCCGGGTCGCGAGCACGTCGAACTCGTAGTCCTTGGAATCCACGTACGGCGTGATCTGCTGCAGGTACACGATCAGCGCGGAGTGGAACGTCGCCAGTCGTTCGAGCTCGATCCGCACCGTCTCGATCAGCGCGACCTGGCTGTCGCGGACCGAGCGTCCACCGGCGACGTTGCGGTTGATGTGATCGACGAGCGCGGCGTTGAAGGCTTCCTGGCGTGCGAACAGCGGCTCCACCAGCGCCCAGAGCGGACGGAGCAGGCGCCCCTTGAGCCCGCCGGGCAACTGCAGGGCGCCGACGACCTTGAACTGTTCGTTGAGAGGCGTGACCTGCGTCTCGTCGGGCGCCGCCGACGGACGCGGCATCGTGGCAGCGCCGGGCAACGCGGCATCCAGCGCCGACAACGCGGCGTTGTAGGCGGCGTCGGCTTGCTCGCGCGCGGCCTTGACGCGTGCGAGATGTGCCTTGTCGACCGAGCGGGTGAAGCGGACGTCGGACATGCGCGCCCGATTATGCGCGCGACGCGGCGTGAATCGTGCCGGTCAACGGGCTGCTCGCCGACCCGTACCGGCGCTTCGGCATACGGCCGGCGAGGAAGGCGAGTCGGCCAGCCGCCACCGCGTGCTTCATGGCCTCGGCCATCAGGACCGGCTGCCCGGCGGCCGCGATGGCCGTGTTCAGCAGGACGGCATCTGCGCCGAGTTCCATCGCGATCGCCACGTCGGAGGCCGTGCCGACACCGGCGTCGACCACGACCGGCACCCTGGCGAATTCCTTGATGATCGAGATGTTGTTCTGGTTCTGGATGCCGAGTCCGGATCCGATCGGGGCCCCGAGCGGCATCACGGCCGCGGCGCCGGCATCTTCCAGCTTGCGGCACGCGACCGGGTCGTCGGTCGTGTACGGCAAGACCACGAACCCTTCCTTGACCAGGACCCTCGTGGCCTCGATGAGCGCCTCGTTGTCGGGCAAGAGCGTGACCTCGTCGCCGATCACCTCCAGCTTCACCCAGTTCGAGAGGCCGGCCTCGCGCCCGAGGCGTGCCGTCCTGATCGCGTCGGCCGCCGTGTAGCACGCCGCCGTGTTCGGCAGGATGAACAGCGACGGCGCGATGTAGTCCATCAGCGACGTGCCGCTCTTGTCCGAGAGGTCCACGCGCCGGACGGCCACCGTCACGACCTCGGCGCCCGATGCCGCATGACACTGGGCCATGACCGGGTGCGACGGGTACTTGCCGGTCCCGACGAAGAGCCGGGAGGTGAACGTGCGGTCAGCGATGGTCAGCGTGTCGGACATGGTGAACGTTCTGGCCGGAGGGCAGGTCGGGCGGCGTACCAGCAACAGGCGGCCGACAACAACGGCAGCAGCGTGAAGCACAATGCCGGCACGACGCGAGGCAACTCGGCAGCCGAATGGCGGATGATGCTGAGGATCAGCGCGTCGTCAAGAACGGCACCGCGTGTCCCGCGCACGAAGAGCGCGATCTCTCGCAGGTCATCAGGATAGGCATACCAGAAGTACCGGGTCGTCTCGAGGATCCCCAGCCACATCGCCGTCAGGACGGCCACTGTCCACAGGAGCGCAGTGCTGCCGTGACGCATCCGCAGTCCGTTCAGTCCGCAAGCCATGACCGCCGCTCCCGGTGCCAGCATCGGCAGTAGCCATCGCCCCTGATGGATGTCCTGCGTGCCGAGCAGGACCTGTCGCACCGAGGGTTGAATGAGGCACATCGCGGCGCACGTCCCCCACGCGAGCACCAGCGCCGGACTGACGCGCCGCGACGCGTGGGTCAGCCGCCATGCCCCGCCGACCAAACCCCCGCACAGAAGGACGAAACCGATCGAAGCCGCGGTCGGTGAGACCAGGAGCGAACTTGCGCCGAAATTTCCCAAGGCGGTCCAACTGCTCGCGAGCATCGAACCCAGTTGCGATAGCAGGTCATCCAGAACAGCTTGTCCAAACGAGACGGATGACAAACGCCCTGCGCGCGCCCCCTCCATCGCCAGGTACGGTGAACGGAACCAGAGCAGGCCAGCGGCCGCCGCGAGTGCGGCAGCAGCACCGAGCAATGGCACCCGTTGCCACGCTGCGCGCTGCCAACCTGACGCCGAGGGGGTGCGTAGCACGAGGACCAGGACAGGCAGAAGCAGGATGAAGGCCGTCGTGTCCTTCCAGGCATACGCCGCGAGGGCCGACGCCAACAGGATGGGTACGTCGCCCCACCACGATCTCCTCAGCAATAGTCGGGTTCCAGAAACCAGAGCGATGGCACTGAAGGCGTTGGCCCACGCATCCGGCGTCACGGCGCCGGCATGGGTCGCGGCAATCGGGTGCGCCGCGACGAGGAGGCCCGCCATCCAGGCATCGGCATCTCGACCCGTGAGCAGGCGGGCCAAGGTCCACGCCGAGGCTGCGATGATGCCCAGGGAGACGGCCTGAAGAAGCCGCAGCCACAGCAGCGATGCACCGTCGGCCCCCGCCTGACAGGCGCCTCGCAATTGCGTGGCGGTCACCGCCAGAAATCCCGGCTTGGTCGTGGCGGGAAGCTGGGGAAATCGGCCGTCGGGTGGAGCCAGACAGCGCCGCTCGGCCGTGGAGTCGGGGCCAGCCATGGTGGCCGCTTGTACCGTGCTCAGGTACACGACCTCGTCCGACACCTGGTACACCGGGCGAACGACGGCATGCGTCGAGCCGTGCACGACAGCGAGAAGGACAACCACGGCCAGGCCCGCCCGCCGTCGAGCCTGAGGGGCCACCATCCTACCCGCCGCCCACGAAGTTGACGACTTCGACGGCATCGCCGTCACGGACGACGGTGTCGGCGTAGGCGGCCTTCTTGACAACCAACTCGTTCAATTCGACGGCGACTCGGCGGCCGTCGATCTCGAGGCGCGCGAGCAGCGCCTCGACCGTCAGCGATTCCGAGACTTCATAGCGCTCGCCGTTGAGTTGAATCGTCAAGTCTCAAGCCTCAAGTCTCAAGCCTCAAGCCTCAAGCCTCAAGCCTCAAGCATGAGGCATCAGGCATCAATTTCGGTGCCCGGTGCCCGGTCTACGGCACCCGGTACCCGGTACCCGGTTGCTTCACCGAAGAATATCAACTTCCACGCCGAACGGCGCCGCCATGCGCCGGGCCCTCTCCGCCGGATCCGGGTGCAGATGCGGGGGCGCGTCGGCCGGCCACTCGGGGAGCGGGAGACCCGCGGCCCACTCCATCACACGCGTGTAGTCCCGCTGCATCCGGGCGAGCGTGTGGTGGGCCTCCCACCACGCTCGGGCACGCTCGCCGAGCGAACGGCGCAGATCGCTGTCGGCGACGAGGCGGCGCAGGGCCTGGCGGATCATCGCTTCTTCGTCGGCCAATTCGACCGATACCGCGACGGCGCGGGACGCGTCCGGCGGTTGGAACACGGACGCGGCGTCC
This sequence comes from Luteitalea pratensis, assembly GCF_001618865.1. Lineage (GTDB taxonomy): Bacteria > Acidobacteriota > Vicinamibacteria > Vicinamibacterales > Vicinamibacteraceae > Luteitalea > Luteitalea pratensis. The sequence continues at coordinate 5,855,481 of NZ_CP015136.1, read as the reverse complement.
GAACGGTCGTGTTTCAACTGCCAGTGGCGCGGGTCGATCGTCGGGACATCGACAATGCTGAGCTGGTCGGGCACGACGGTCGGCTTGCCGGCCGCCAGGCAGCGCAGCCAGGAGGCCGACGTCTCCCGTGCCGTGGGCCAGCGCAGGCAGAGGCACACATCCGCGCCCCGGAGTTCTGCCGCGAGCTGCTCGTCGTCCACGTAGCCGGTCACCTCGATCAGGTCGCGTGTCCCGGTGCGTGCCACGTCCTGCCACAGGGCATAGTGCTCGCCAATCTCGCCGACCAGCCTCAGCCGCACGTGCGGCGCCTCGTCCCGGATGACAGCCAGTGCCCGAAGAATCGGCAGGATGCGCTTTTCAGGCGTGATCACGCCAAACGCCGCCAGAACCAGGTCGGCCTTCGGCAGTCGGCCTTCGGCCTTCGCTTCAACGTCGGGGGGCGGGAGTCGGAAGTGGGGAGTCGCCGCCTGCTCCTCGGCGTACGACGTACGCCCGGCTCCCGGTGCCCGATTCCCGGTTCCCGGCCCTTCAGCGTTCAGCGTTCCACGTTCGACGTTCTCCCCGGTGCCCGGTGCCCGGAACCCGGTGCCCGGTGCTTCAGCGTTCGGCGTTCGGCGTTCGGCGTTCCCTTGCTGTAGCCGTCGAGCTTGCTCGACGGTCAGTGATCTTCCCGGCAGATCGCGCGTGCCGTCAGCGTCCGGCGTTTGACGGTCGGCGATATCCCCGGTACCCGGTACCCGGTACCCGGTACCCGGTGCGTCAGCGTTCGGCGTTCGGCGTTCGGCGTTCCCCTGCTGTAGCCGTCGAGCTTGCTCGACGGTCGGTGATCTTCCCGGCAGATCGCGCGTGCCGTCAGCGTCCGGCGTTTGACGGTCGGCGATTTCCCCGGTACCCGGTACCCGGTACCCGGTACCCGGTACTTCAGCGTTCGGCGTTCGGCGGTCGGCGTTCTCCCAAGGGTCCGGCACCCCCATCGATACCGTCGTGAGAGGCGCTTCCGGGAATTCCTCGGCGAGGGCCTGGCGCACTGGGTCGCTGTGCACCACCACGGCGCGGGCCCGCTCCAGGACGAGGCGCAGCATCGGCCACAGGTAGTAAGGCGACCCCTGCAGGCCTGCGACGACGAAATCGGCGACGCGCGGGTCGATGCCCGGGTGGTTGAAACGGAACTCGGCGCGATAGTCGTCGGCGCGGCGATCGGCGAGCAGCGCTTGTGCCCGGGCGTGATGGAGGGCCGCATCGTGCAGCACGACGAGTCCGGGCCAGCGCAGCAGGTACGGCCACATGAAGCGGTGGCACGCGGCGTTGCCGAGCTGATAGACGATGAGGTCGTACGGCGCGCGATCCTGCTGGACGGGGAAGTCGAAGGCCCGGTAGAGAGGCAGGTCGAAGGGTCCGGCCTGCGGGGCGATGCCGGGCCCGGCGCCCGCGTGCAGGCGTCCGCCGGCGGCGTGCCAGACCGGGTCATCCACGTACAGGTCCAGCTGGTGTCGCTCGCGTAAGCCGGCGAGCACATCCACGCTGTAGGCCGCGATGCCCGAATGGACGGGCGGCAACGGCGAGAACCAGGCGACACGCATCTGCAGGATTCTGCCCGATCCCGGGCGCGATTGCGGACCGCCGCGCGGCTCGCCGCGTCGCGATTCGTGCGCCGTCGTTTGCAGATGAGTGCGTTGCGGGCTAGCATCTACGGGTTCAAGTCTGGTCGGCGGACATGCCGACGGACGGGTCGAGCGGGGCGCGTGTGATGGGCACGCGCGGCCACGCTTGCGCAAACTTTCACAAGCGCCACCTCCGCCGCGCACGCGGCGACCAACTCGCATGGACGGCTGGCTTCCCATTCTGCTGCTGATGGCCTTCGGCTTCTCCTTCGCCGCGGGCAACGTGTTCCTGTCGCAGTTCCTGGGGCCGCGCAATCCGACGGCCGAGAAACTGGCGCCCTACGAATGCGGTATGCCGCCGGTGGGCGATGCGCGCGAGCGCATGTCGGTCCGTTTCTACCTGGTGGCGATGATTTTCCTGTTGTTCGACATCGAGGTGGCCTTCCTGTACCCCTGGGCCGTGGCGCTGCGCGAGCTGCGCTGGACCGGGTTCGTGCAGATCCTCGTGTTCTTCCTGATCCTCCTCTCCGGGTACGCCTACGTCTGGCGGAAGGGTGCCCTGGACTGGAATACCCAGGATTGATCGCGCCTCGCTGCTGCCGACCTGACCTGAACGGACCGCAAAGTCATGGCTGACATAGAGATTCCGGTACTGACCACGACGGTCGACAAGCTGGTGGGCTGGGCCCGCCGCTCGGCGATCTGGCCGGTCTCGTTCGGCTTGGCCTGCTGCGCCATCGAGATGATGGCGATGGCGGCCAACCGCTACGACGTCGCGCGCTTCGGCGCGGAGGTCTTTCGAGGGTCGCCGCGCCAGGCCGACCTGATGATCGTCGCCGGCCGCCTGTCGCGAAAGATGGCGCCGGCCCTGCGCCGCGTGTACGACCAGATGCCCGAGCCCAAGTGGGTGATCTCCATGGGCGCGTGCGCGTCGGTCGGCGGCATCTTCGACAACTACGCGATCGTCCAGGGCGTCGACCAGGTCGTCCCGGTGGACGTGTTCGTGCCCGGGTGCCCGCCACGGCCCGAGTCGCTGATCTACGGGATCGTCCAACTGCAGCGGAAGATGGCGCGCACGCCACAGCCGCTGATGAACTGGGGCTGATCGCCATGGACATCGCGACCCGATTGGAGGCGCTGCGGCAGGTCCTGCCGGACGTGGTGATCGAAGAGGTGCCATCGGTCGATCAGCCCGCCATCGCCGTACCGGCCGAGGCGATCGAGCGTGTGGCGCGCCAGTTGCGTGAGCATCCGTCGCTGCAGTTCCAGGTACTGGCCGAATTGACGGCGGCGGATTACTGGCCGCGGGAGCCTCGATTCGAGGTGGTCTACCACTTCGTCTCGATGGGCGCCGAGGCGCTCGGCTCCGGCGCGCCGCCGCCGCAGCGCCTACGCGTCAAGGTCCGCATCGGCGGCGAAGCGCCGATGATGCCGACGATCGTCCGCATCTATCCGAATGCCAACTGGTACGAGCGCGAAGTGTTCGACCTCTTCGGCGTGGCTTTCGACGGCCATCCAGACCTGCGGCGCATCCTGATGCCCGAGGACTGGGAGGGCTACCCCGCGCGCAAGGACTATCCGGTGCAGATCCACAAGGCGGTCGACATCGGACAGGCGTTGCAGGTGACCGAAGAGGAGTTCGTGCGCAACATCGAGCGGCAGAAGCGCGCCGCCGGGGTGAGCGCGGGCTTCGACGTGCAATGAACGACACCGTCAGCACACGTGCCTTCACGCCGTCGACGAGATGGCGGAACGCGCCGTGTGACGACATCGAACGCGCGCTCGCGGCCTGACCGCAGGCGTGCGGGCAGGCTGCAGACCTCAGGCTGCAGGCTGCACGTCAGTGGTGGAGCCTGAGTCCTGTCTCGTTGTCCGCAAGGCCGTCGCCTGTAGTCCAGATATGGCTGAAATCCGCACTGAAACGATGACGGTGAACATGGGGCCGCAGCACCCCGCCACGCATGGCGTGCTGCGCCTCGTCATCGAACTCGATGGCGAACAGATCGTGAGCGCCCAGCCCACGATCGGCTACCTGCATACGGGCATCGAGAAGACGGCCGAACAGAAGAAGTGGCAGCAGATAGTGCCGCTCGTCGAGCGCATGGACTACCTCGGGCCACAGTCCAATGCCCTGGCCTACGTGCTGTCGGTGGAGAAGCTGCTGGGCATCGAGGTACCCGAGCGCGTGCAGGAGATCCGCGTGCTCATCGCGGAACTGCAGCGCATCTCGAGTCACCTGGTGTGGCTCGGCACCCACGGGATGGAAATCGGCGCCATCACGATGATGATGTACTGCTTCCGCGAGCGGGAGTTGCTGCTCAACATCAACGAGATGCTGGCAGGCTTCCGCCTGTTTCCGAGCTACCTCCGCGTCGGCGGACTCCGCGAGGACCTGCCGAGCGGCTTCCACGACGCCGTCAACGCCTTCCTCGACCGCTTCCCCGGGAAGATGGACGAGTACGAGGGCATGCTGACGAAGAACTCGATCTGGCTCGGCCGGACGAAGGGCGTCGGCATCCTGACCAGGCAGGACGTGCTCGACTGGGGCCTGCTCGGCCCGATTGCGCGCGGTTCCGGCGTGAAGTACGACGTGCGCAGGGCGTTTCCGTATCTCACCTACGCGACCTACGACTTCGAGGTGCCGACGCAGCAGGTCGGCGACGTCTACGCGCGCTACCTGACCCGCGTCGCCGAGATGCGCGAGAGCTGGCGGATCTGCAAGCAGGCCATCGCGAGGATCACCCCGACAGGCGCCTGGGGCGTGGACGACCCGCGCATCGTGCCGCCGCCCAAGGACAAGGTCTATTCGGAGATGGAAGCGCTCATCCAGCACTTCCTGATCTACTCGCAGGGTTTCACCGTGCCCGCAGGCGAGGCGTACGTGCCCATCGAGGGCCCGCGCGGCGAGCAGGGCTTCTACGTGGTGTCGGACGGCGCCAACCGTCCCGTACGCGTCAAGTCGCGCCCGCCGACGTTTCTGGCGCTGCAGGCCTTGCCCAAGCTGATTGCCGGCGGCCTGATTGCCGACGTGATCGCGATAATCGGGTCGGTCGACGTCGTGATGGGAGATTCGGATCGATGAGTTTCCACCCGCAGATGCCCTACGGTGAGGGCTGGCACAAGAGTGAACGCTTCATCCCGGAAGCAGGGGCGGACTTCGCGTTCACGCCGGAACATCGCGCCCAGCTCGAGGAGCTGTGTACGCACTACCCGCCTGAGCGCCGCAAGTCCGCTGTGATCTCCGCGCTCTACATGGTGCAGGCGCAGCAGGGCCACATCACCGGCAATGCGATGCGGCACGTCGCCGAGGTGATCGGCTGCACGCCGGCTGACGTCGAGGACGTGGTCACCTACTACGTGATGTTCTTCACGAAGCCGGTCGGCACCTACGTGCTGCAGGTGTGCCGCACGTTGTCGTGTGCGCTCAACGGCGCGGAGAAGGTCACCGCCGAGTTGTGCAAGCACCTGCACGTGAAGCCGAACGAGACCACCGCCGACGGCATGTTCACGGTGATGGAGTTCGAGTGCCTCGGGGCCTGTGACCGGGCGCCCGTGATCATGGTGAACAACGAGCACTGGGCCGAGTGCCAGGGACCGGGCGACGTCGCGACCCTGGTCGACGGGCTGCGCGCGAAGGGTCTTGCTTCGCTGAATGGCTGCCATCTCGTGAAGGAGCGCGCCTGATCATGTTCGAACCGGTCCTCACGAAATACGTCAACGAGCCCGGGGGGCACACGCTGGATTTCTACGTCCAGCACGGCGGCTACCAGGCGCTGAAGACCGCGCTCGGGATGACGCCCGAGGCGATCGTCGACACGGTCAAGAAGTCGGGACTGCGTGGCCGCGGCGGCGCCGGCTTCCCGACCGGCCTGAAGTGGTCCTTCGTCCCCAAGGACAACCCGAAGCCGAAGTACCTGTGCGTCAACGCCGACGAGAGTGAGCCGGGCACCTTCAAGGATCACGTGCTGCTCGAGCGCAATCCGCACCTGCTGTTCGAGGGTTGCGTGATCGCGTGCCGCGCCATCGGCGCGAGGACCTGCTACATCTACATCCGGGGCGAGTTCTACCACCTGCAGAAGCAGATGGAGGCCGAACTCGCCAAGGCGCGCCAGGCCGGCTACGTCGGCAAGAACATCCTCGGCTCTGGCGAGGACTGCGACATCTGGATCCATCGCGGCGCCGGCGCCTACGAGGCCGGTGAGGAAACCGCGCTCATCGAGTCGCTCGAAGGCAAGCGCGCGCAGCCGCGCCTCAAGCCGCCCTTCCCGGCCGTCGTCGGCCTCTACGGCTGCCCGACCGTGGTCAACAACGTCGAGACGATCTGCAACGTGCCCCTGATCATCGAGAAGGGCCACGAGTGGTTCGCTGGCATCGGCCCCGACAAGAACACCGGCCCGAAGCTGTTCTGCGTCAGCGGCCACGTGAAGAAGCCCGGCGTCTACGAGGCGCCGATGGACACCACGCTGCGGCAGCTGATTTACGACTACGCCGGCGGCATCCGCGGCGATCGTCAGCTCAAGGCGGTCATCCCCGGTGGTTCCTCGACGCCCGTCCTGATGCCCGACAAGCTCGACACCCACCTGAGCTTCGACGGCATGGTGGCGGCGGGCTCGATGCTCGGCTCCGCGGCGATCATCGTCATGGACGAGACCACCAGCATGGTCTGGGTGGCCAAGAACCTGACCCACTTCTACAAGCACGAGTCCTGCGGCAAGTGCACGCCGTGCCGTGAAGGGGTGGACTGGCTGTACAAGATCCTCGACAAGATCGAGCGGGGTGACGGCGAGCCGCGGGACGTGGAGCTGCTGCTCAGCGTGTGCGACAACATCGGCGGCAAGACCCTGTGTCCCTTCGGTGACGCCGAGATCGCCCCGGTGCTGAGCACCATCCAGCATTTCCGCGGCGAGTACGAGACCTACATCCGGACGGGCGAGTCGCCCGTGCAGAGCGACTTCCGCGCGGCCGAGCCCGTCAGCGCGCACTAACGAGAAGAGCCCGTGCCGACGATCAGTTTCAGTCTCGTCTTCCAGCTGACGCTCATTGGCGTCGTCTTCTTCGCGCTGCTGATGTCCGCGGCGGTGCTCGTCTACTTCGAGAGGAAGATCTCCGGCTGGGCCCAGCAGCGCGTGGGTCCAAACCGTGTAGGGCCACTCGGTCTCCTCCAGCCCGTCGCCGACATCGTCAAGCTGATCTTCAAGGAGGAGCTGCGGCCGAAGGCAGCCGACAAGTTGCTCTTCTACCTCGCACCGATACTCTCGGCGACCACCGCGTTCGCGGCGTTCGCGGTGATCCCGTTCGGTCCGCCGACGACGTTCTTCGGGCTGCTGGAGAAGCCGGTCCCGCTGCAGGTGGCCGACCTCAACGTCGCGGTGCTGGTGGTGTTTGCCATCACCTCGATGGGCATCTACGGCATCGTTCTCGCCGGCTGGGCATCCAACAGCAAGTACTCTTTGCTCGGCGGTCTGCGCAGCTCGGCGCAGATGGTGAGTTACGAGCTGGCGTACGGGATGTCGCTCGCTTCGGTGCTGGTGATCGCGAATTCGCTGTCACTGCGCGACATCGTCGACGCGCAGGCCGGTGCCTGGTGGCTCTTCCACGTCCTGCCGGTGCCGAAGTGGTACGTGTTCCTCGCGCCCGTCGGCTTCTTCATCTTCTTCGTGGCCGGCATCGCCGAGACCAACCGGGCACCGTTCGACTTTCCCGAGGCGGAGCAGGAACTGGTGGCCGGGTACCACACCGAGTACAGCTCGATGTCGTTCGCGCTGTTCTTCCTGGCTGAGTACGTCAACATGGTGGTCGTCTCCGGCGTGGCGGTGAGCCTCTTCCTCGGTGGCTTCTACGTGCCGGGTCTGCCCGATTGGCTTGGGCCGTTGTGGTTCCTCGGCAAGATCGCGGCCCTGCTGTTCTTCTACATCTGGATGCGGTGGACGCTGCCGCGCTACCGGTACGACCAGCTGATGGACTTCGGCTGGAAGCGGCTGCTGCCGCTCTCGATCGTCAACCTGCTGGTGACTGCGGCCGGCGTTCTCTACTGGAGCTGAGACCGTGGCCCCCTGGCTCTTCTACCTGTTTGCCACCATCTCCATCGTCAGTTCGCTGGGCGTGATCGGCCAGCGGAACCCGATGTACAGCGTCCTGCTGCTGATCGGGTCGTTCATCTCGCTGGCGGGCCTGTATATCGGGCTCGATTCGCCGTTCGTCGCGGTGACCCAGATCGTCGTCTACGCCGGCGCGATCATGGTGCTGTTCCTCTTCGTGGTGATGCTGCTCAACGCGCCGCGAGAAGACGTCGCCCCCGGCGCACAGCTGCCGGTGCCTGGCGGCGTGAAGGTGTACGGCTCGTTGCTCGCGCTCAGCATGGGCACGATGCTCGTCTGGGCGCTCAGCCGGCTCGGCGCGATTCCGTTCGTCGAGGACCCACAGGCCGCCGCGCGTGTCGCCTCGGTGCGCGACATCGGCCTCATGCTCTTCCGCGACCACGCGTTCTCGTTCGAGGTCACCTCGATCCTCATCCTCGTCGCCATGGTCGGCGCCGTGGTGCTGGCCAAGAAGACCGTCTGAGGATCGACATCCGCCGATGATCACGCTCAACCACTACCTGTTCCTCTCCGCCCTGCTCTTCAGCATCGGGACCGCGGGCGTCTTCCTGCGGCGTAACCTGATCACGCTGCTGCTGTCGGTAGAGATCATGCTCAACGCCGTGAACCTCTCGTTCGTGGCGATGGGCCGGTTCAACGGCTCGGTCGAGGGCCAGATCATCACGTTCTTCGTGATGACCGTCGCGGCGGCCGAAGCGGCCGTCGGCCTGGCGATCATCATCGCCCTGTTCCGGCACCGGGAGACGCTGTCACCCGATGCCTTCACCTCCCTCAAGTGGTAGGGCGAACGACGACGATGCTGCTGTTCATCATCCTTGCCCCGTTCATCGGGTTCCTGATCAACGCGACACTCGGTCGCCGGCTGCCCAAGACCGTCTCGGGCGGTGTGGCGGTGGCCGCGATGCTCGTCGCCTTCGGCCTCTCGCTGGCCTCCGCGGCGCAGATCTTCGGCGCCCCGGCTGATGGCCGGGTGATCGAGCAGGCGGTGTGCACCTGGTTCACGTCGGGCGACTTCTCGGTGCCCTTCACGCTGCGTCTCGATCCGCTCGCGACGGTAATGATCCTCGTGGTCACCGGCATCGGCTCGCTGATCCACATCTATTCGACCAGCTACATGCACGAGGAAAGCGACCCGGAGTACGCGCGCTACTTCTCGTACCTGAACCTGTTTGCGGCGTTCATGCTGACGCTGGTGCTCGGCGCCAACTTCCCGATCATGTTCGTGGGCTGGGAGGGCGTGGGTCTCTGCTCGTACCTGCTGATCGGCTTCTGGTTCACCAAGAAGTCGGCCAGTGATGCCGGCAAGAAGGCGTTCGTCGTCAACCGCATCGGCGACTTCGCGTTCATCCTCGGGATGTTCGGCGCGTTTGTGACCTTCGGCACCCTCGACTTCAAGGCGATCGCCGAGCAGGTCGCGTCGATGCCGGTCGAACTCACCTGGGGCGTGCTGTCGGTGACCACGCTGCTGTTCTTCATCGGCGCCACGGGCAAGTCGGCACAGATTCCGCTCTTCATCTGGCTGCCCGACGCGATGGAAGGCCCGACGCCGGTGTCGGCGCTGATCCACGCCGCGACCATGGTGACCGCCGGCGTGTACATGATCGGACGCAACGCGGAACTGTTCGCGCATGCGCCGCACACGATGCAGGTCGTGGCGGTGATCGGCGCGCTGACGGCGCTGATGGCCGGCACGATCGGCCTCGTGCAGAACGACATCAAGCGCGTGCTCGCGTACTCGACGGTGTCGCAACTCGGGTACATGTTCCTGGCGATGGGCGTCGGCGCCTTCTCGGCCGGCGTGTTCCATCTCTACACGCACGCGTTCTTCAAGGCGCTGATGTTCCTCGGCTCCGGGTCCGTCATTCACGCGATGGCGGGCGAGCAGGACATGCGGAAGATGGGCGGCCTGAAGAAGTACATGCCGATCACCTACTGGACCTTCGTGATCGGGGCCGCGGCGATTGCCGGCGTGCCCGGCCTGGCCGGCTTCTTCAGCAAGGACGAGATCCTGTTCCAGGCCTACTACACCGGCCACACCGGCCTGTGGGTCATCGGGGCGCTGACGGGGCTGTTGACGGCCTGCTACATGTTCCGCCTGATCTTCATGACCTTCCACGGCAAGGAACGGTTTGACGCCGGTAGGGCCGGCTCTCCGAGCCCGGCCGCTGCCCACGCTGCGCACGACGATCATGGACACGGGCACGCCCATGACGCACATGGCCACGGCCATCACGGCACGCCGCACGAGTCCCCCTGGGCGATGGCGCTGCCGCTGGTCCTGCTCGCGGTCGGATCGGTGGGAGCTGGCTACGTCGGCGTGCCGCATGCGCTTGGCGGCAGCAACGCCATCGAGACGTTCCTGCACCCGAGCTTCCACCCGGCCTCGGTGCACGGCCCCGCCGTCGCTGGCACCCATGGGTCAGGTAGGGACGGCTCTCCGAGCCGTCCGTCACCTGCCGACCACGCCCCGGCCAGCCATGACGACCCAGCCAAGACCCACACCGAGTTGACGCTGATGGGGGTCTCCACGGTGCTGGCGTTCGTAGGCATCGGCCTGGCCGCGTTCTTCTTCCTGCAGCGTCCGGCAGCGGCCGATGCGGTGGCGAGCAGCCTGGCGCCGGTGTACCGGCTGCTGCTGAACAAGTACTACGTGGACGAGATCTACGACGCCGCGATCGTGCATCCGCTGCGTGATGGTTCCTCGTCGGTGCTGTGGAAGACGGTGGACGCCCGCATCATCGACGGCGCCGTCAATGGCACGGGTCTCCTGGTACGAGAGTCGGCCGGCGCGTTGCGCCTGCTGCAGACCGGCTCGTTGCGCGTCTACGCGGCATCGCTCTTCACGGGCGTCCTCCTGGTCCTGGGCTACTTCCTCGCGCGATGACCTTCCCGCTCCTTACCCTGACCGTGTTTGCGCCACTCCTCGGCGCGCTCCTGCTGCTCGTGCTGCCCAACCAGAACGGCGAGCGGAACGGCCTCGTGCGCGGCATCGCGCTCGGCATCTCGCTGGTGGTGTTTGCGCTGACGCTGGCCGTCTGGCGTGCCTTCGACGGCTCGTCAGCCGACTTCCAGCTGGTCGAGCGCGTACCATGGATTCCCGCCTTCGGTATCGACTACCACGTGGGCGTGGACGGCATCAGCCTCTGGCTCGTGGTGCTCACCGGCTTCCTCACGCCGCTCGCGTTGCTCTCCTCGTGGCACGGCATCGAGAAGAAGGTGAAGGAGTTCAGCTTCTTCATCCTCGCACTCGAGACCGGCATGCTGGGCGTGTTCGTCTCGCTCGACCTGTTCCTGTTCTACATCTTCTGGGACGCGATGCTCATCCCGATGTACTTCCTCATCGGGATCTGGGGTTACGACCAGCGCGTCTACGCCGCGGTCAAGTTCATCCTGTACACGATGGCGGGCAGCGTCCTGATGCTGATTGCCATCATCGGACTCGCGGTCATCCATGCCCAGGCCACCGGCCAGTACAGCTTCAACCTGTTGCAGCTGTACCAGCTCACGCTGGACCCGAAGACGCAGTTCTGGTTCTTCCTGGCCTTCGCGCTCGCGTTCGCGATCAAGGTGCCGCTGTTCCCGTTCCACACGTGGCTGCCGGATGCGCACGTGCAGGCGCCGACGGCAGGCTCGGTGATCCTGGCCGGCGTCCTGCTGAAGATGGGGACCTACGGGCTCATCCGGTTCGCATTCCCGCTGTTCCCGGATGCCGCGTTGCAGGTGGCTCCCTACCTCGGCACCCTCGCGGTCATCGGCATCGTCTACGGCGCCCTCGTCGCGATGGTGCAGCCGGACATGAAGAAACTCGTGGCCTACTCCTCGGTGAGCCACATGGGCTTCATCGTCCTGGGCATCTGCGCGGCCAACGTGCAGGGCATGCAGGGCGCCATCTACCAGATGCTGAATCACGGCATCAGCACCGGCGCCCTGTTCATGATCGTCGGCATGCTGTCGGATCGCCGGCACACCCGCCAGATCGCCGAATACGGCGGCCTGAAGCATGTCATGCCGAAGCTCGTGGCCGCGTTCCTGATCATCACGCTGTCGTCGATTGCGATGCCCGGCCTGAACGGGTTCATCGGCGAGTTCCTGACGCTGATGGGTGCATATCGCTGGCGCCCCGAACTGGCGGCGGTGGCTGCGACAGGCGTCATCCTGTCGGCGGTGTACATGCTGTGGATGTTCCAGCGCGTGAACTACGGGCCGCTGAACAACCCGAAGAACAAGGACCTGCACGATCTCGAGCCGCGTGAATGGGCCGCCCTCGGGCCGACGCTGGTCATGGCCGTCGTGATGGGCGTGGCGCCGAACATCTTCCTGACGCCGATGGCGCCGTCGGTGGATCGGCTGGTCCAGCGCCTCCACGCACAGCGCCCCGCCTACGCCAAGGCTTCGGCGGGCACGCCCGCACAGGCCAGGGCCGTGCCCCTCACTACGCCGAAGCCCTTGCCGGCGACCGCGACCACGACTTCGGAGCAGGCAGCCCGATGATGACCGACCTGCAAGCCATCATGCCGATCCTCATCGTCACGCTCACCGCGATCGTGACGATGGTGGCCGAGTCGTTCCAGCCCAAGGGCGAGCGGGTGCCGCTCGGCGGGCTGGGACTGATTGGGCTCACCGGCGCCGCGATTGCGTCCGTGCTGCTGTGGGGACGTGACCTCACCGGCTTCGGTGTCATGCGCGCCGACAACTTCGCGCTCTTCATCTACGTGACGCTGTGCGTCATCGGTATCCTCACGATCCTGTTCTCTGGCGTCGTCGTCGACCGCGAGCGGATCCCGTCGGGCGAGTACTTCGCGCTGACCCTGTTCGGCATCTCCGGGATGATGCTGATGGCCGGCGCCAGCGATCTCCTCGTCATCTTCCTGGCGCTCGAGGTGATGTCGCTGTCGGTGTACGTCCTCACCGGGATCCGCCGCAGCAGCGAAGCGGGTGCGGAAGCCGCGTTCAAGTACTTCCTGCTCGGCGCGTTCTCGAGCGCGTTCTTCCTCTACGGCGTCGCCTTCACGTACGGCGTCGTCGGCAGTACGCGTCTCGACCAGGTGGCGGCGACGCTCGCGAGCCAGGTCAGTGGCCCGAGCGTGATGGTGATTCTGGCCCTGGCCTTCCTGCTCGTGGGCTTTGCCTTCAAGGTGTCGGCGGTGCCGTTCCACATGTGGACACCGGATGCCTACGAAGGTGCACCGACGCTGGTCACCGGATTCATGTCCACCGGCGTCAAGGCGGCGGCCTTCGCGGCCTTCATCCGCGTCTTCCTGTCCGCCTTCGAGCCGATGCACGGCGAGTGGGCGCCGATCGTCTCCGCGCTCGCCGTGGCGACGATGGTGCTGGGCACGACCGTCGGTGTCGCGCAGGGCAACGTCAAGCGGATGCTCGCATACTCGAGCATCGCCCACGGTGGCTACCTGCTGGTCGGCCTGGTCGCCGCCAACTCGGTGGGCAAGGCCGGCATGCTGTTCTACCTGGCCTCGTATGGCGTGACCAACGTCGCCGCGTTCGGCCTGATGGCGTTGCTGTCCACCGAGGATCATCCACACGACAACGTGCGCGACTTCGCGGGCCTGTGGTATCGCCGCCCGACCATGGCCGCGGCGATGACGATCTTCCTGCTGTCGCTCGGCGGGCTGCCACCGACGGCCGGCTTCGTCGCCAAGTGGTACGTGTTTGCCGCGGCAGTCCAGGAAGGCTATTACGGGCTGGCCATCATCGGCGTGCTCACCAGCGTGGTGTCGGTGTACTTCTACCTGCGCATCGTGGTGATGATGTACATGTCCGAGGACGTGGCGGTGGACCCGGCGCCGGCCGTGCCACGCAGTGCGATGGCTGGGCTCGCCCTCGCCACCGGAGCGATCTTCTACCTCGGCGTCGTGCCGACCCGCGTCATCAACCTCGCGGTGCAGAGCGTGCAGGGGCTGTTCTGACGTTGGCCGGCCTTCGTCACTCGGCCATCGGCCATCGCGCGTCAGGCTTCACAACGGCCGGTCATGACGTGCGTTATTTCGAAGGCCGAAGGCCGTGTGCCGACGGCCGACAGATGCCCTGATGTCGACCATCCTCGTGACCGGCGGCGCCGGCTTCATCGGCGCCAACTTCATCCACTACTGGCTCGGGCTTCGCGAGGGTCGCGTCGTCAACCTCGACAAGCTGACGTACGCGGGCAACCCGGAGAACCTCGCGAAGTTCGAGGGCGGCGCACGCCATGAACTGGTGCGCGGTGACATCGGCGATCGCGCACTGGTCAGCAGCCTGCTTCGTGCCCATCAGCCGGTGGCGGTGATCAACTTCGCCGCCGAGAGTCACGTCGATCGCTCGATCACGGGACCGGCGGCCTTCGTCGAGACCAATCTCCTCGGCACCTTCGCCCTGCTCGACGAGGTCAAGGCCTACTGGAGCGGGCTCGAAGGCGACGGCCGCGACGCATTCCGCTTCCTGCACGTGTCCACCGACGAGGTGTACGGCTCCCTCGGTGCGGAGGATGCGGCGTTCTCGGAGACGACCCCGTACGCGCCCAACAGCCCGTACTCGGCCTCCAAGGCGGGGTCGGATCATCTCGTACGGGCGTATCACCACACGTACGGCCTGCCCGTGCTGACCACCAACTGCTCGAACAACTACGGGCCGTTCCAGTTCCCCGAGAAGTTGATTCCGCTGATCATCCACAACGCGCTCGCGGGCAAGCCACTGCCGATCTACGGCGACGGCTTGAACGTGCGCGACTGGTTGTACGTGGAAGACCACTGCTCGGCGATCGCCCGCGTGCTCGACAAGGGGAAGGCCGGCGAAACCTACAACGTCGGTGGCAACAGCGAACGCCAGAACATCGCCGTCGTCCACACCCTGTGCGACATCCTCGACGAACTCGCCCCTCGCGGCGCGGGCTCCTACAAGGAGCTGATCACCTTCGTGCGCGATCGGCCGGGGCATGACCGCCGTTACGCAATCGACCCGACGAAGATCCGTACCGACCTCGCATGGGAACCCTCGTTCACGTTCGAGGCGGGGATGCGCCAGACCGTCCGGTGGTACCTCGATCACCAGGACTGGGTGCAGCGCGTGACGAGCGGCGCCTACCGCGAGTGGGTCACCACCCACTACGGGCACTGACGAACGCCGAATGCTGAGGTCACACGTCGAACGCCGAATGCGGATCGGTGCCCGGTGCCCGGTGAACGTCGAGAGTCGGCCGCACGCCTGTCGGACGTAGCCGTCGACCTTCCACCTTCGCCAAGGCTACGGCGGACAAGTCAGGTCGACGGTCAGGGGTAGGGCAGGAGAGACAGAGCTAAGGGGTCCAACGGTAGAACCCCGAAGGGCCCCTGCGCCACCCCTTCCGAGCGGGTCGACACCTTCATGCGGCGAGCCAGGCCGGAGCGCATTCTTTACTCGCATGGTAAAACGGCTTTACCATCCAAGGGTGAATTCCAGCATTTCCTCCAAGGGTCAGGTCACCGTCCCCAAGGCCCTGCGAGACCGTCTTGGACTGAAGGCTGGCACGACCGTCGAGTTCGAGCTCACCGACGGCGGCGTGCTGATGCGGAAGGGGCACAAGGGCCAGCGCCCTGTTGATCGAGTCCGGGGTGTGCTGGAGCGCCGCCACTCCACCGACGAACTGATCGACCAGATGCGCGGTGCACGTCCGCGACGCCGGGACTAGGGCATGACGACCGCGGTTGATTCGGCGGTGTTGATCGACGTGTTCCAGGACGAGCCGGCGTGGGCACAGCAGTCGGCCAACGCGCTGCACGCGGCAAGCCGCGCCGGGCGTGTCGTCGCCTGCGATGTCGTCTGGGCCGAGGTGGCCGGACGCTTCGGGTCGGCGCCAGCGGCGGCGGCGGCGATGTCCACGTTGGGGATCGATTTCGATCCGCTCGACGAGGCTGCGGCTGCCAGCGCGGGACTGCTATGGCGGATGTTCCGCGAGGCCGGCGGGTCTCGACGTGAACGTGTCATCGCCGATTTCATGGTTGGGGCCCACGCGCTTCACAAGGCCGATGCCCTGCTGACGCGCGATCGCGGGTACTATCGCCGCTACTTCAAGCCGCTGAAGCTCATCGAGGTCACACGATGAATGCATCATCCTGGCCTTTCTGCGAGAGAGCGCCAGTCCGGCGAAGGTCAGCGGTGTCTGTCACGGGCCCTGGCCGCCATGCCGTGAATCGGCGCGTTCTGCGGTAAGCTCAGCTTTTGGGCTATGTGCCCCTGCCAACCAGTGCCGCGGTATTCGAGCAACCGCAATGGACAGGATCCAGTTACGGACCACGCTGGACGGCTACTACCGGGAAGTGAAGTCGCTGATTCTCGACAAGCAACACCCTGTCACGGGTCTGTTGCCCGCCAGCACTGCGGTCACCACTCACGGCAACTACCGCGACGCCTGGGTGCGTGACAATGTGTACAGCATCCTTGCCGTCTGGGGGCTCGCGATCGCGTACCGGTCGCTCGAGGACGGCGGTGGCCGCGGCTACGAGCTCGAGCATCGCACTGTCCATCTGATGCGCGGCCTCCTGCGCTCGATGATGGCCCAGGCCGGCAAGGTCGAGGCCTTCAAGTACAGTCGCGACCCCAGGGACGCCCTTCACGCCAAGTACGACACCGAGACCGGTGCGCACGTCGTCGGCGACTCGGCCTGGGGCCACCTGCAGATCGACGCGACGTCGCTGTACCTGCTGATGCTCGCGCAGATGATCACGTCGGGGCTCTCGGTGATCTGGACGCTGGACGAGGTCAATTTCGTCCAGAACCTCGTCTACTACATCGAACGTGCCTACCGCACTCCCGACTATGGAATCTGGGAGCGTGGCGACAAGCTCAATCGCGGCAGCGTCGAGATCAACGCCAGCTCGGTCGGCATGGCCAAGGCTGCGCTCGAGGCCCTGGCCGGCTTCAACCTGTTCGGCTCGCGCGGTTCACAGGAGTCGGTGTTGCACGTCGTGCCCGACAACATCGCGCAAGCGAACCTGACGCTCCTGTCGATCCTCCCTCGCGAGTCCAACACCAAGGAGACCGACGCGGCGCTGCTGTCGGTCATCGGCTATCCCGCGTTCGCCGTGCACGACGCTGCGCTCGTCGATCGGGTGAGAACGGAAGTCGTCGGCCTGCTGTCAGGCCGCTACGGGCTCAAGCGCTTTCTCCGGGATGGACATCAGACCGTGCTCGAGGCCGAGGGGCGCCTGCACTACGAGGAGGAGGAACTGCAGCGGTTTGCACACATCGAGTCCGAGTGGCCGCTGTTCTTCACGTACCTGCTGGTCGACAGCCTGATGTGCGGCGACACGCAGTCGGCCGTGCAGTACGAGGAGCGCCTGCGAGGGGTCGTGATCGAGCGCAACGGCATCGGGCTCCTGCCGGAGTTGTACTTCGTGCCGGCCGAGGCCATCGCCGCCGAAAGGACCAGCCCTGGCTCGCAGGCCCGCCGGGCCAACGACAACGTCCCGCTGGTCTGGGCCCAGAGCCTGTACCTGCTCGGCCGCATGTTGAAGGACCACGTGCTCCTGGCCAACGACATCGACCCGCTGGGAAGGCGCCGGCATCGTGCGCCACCTCCGCCCGTGGTGCAGTTGGTGTTCCTGGCGGAGGATGCCGCGTTGCAGAGTGACCTCGCCGAGCACGGCGTGCTCACCGAGACGCCCGAGGACATCGAGCCGGTGGCCGTCTATCTGCCACACGACATCGCGCTTGCATACGGTGAAGTGGGCAGCAATGTGCCGCTGGGCCTGACCGGACGTTCGGCGCGTGCGTTGAAGAGCCTGACGACCAGCCGGCTCTACAGGCTGCGGGGCCGGACAGGCGTGTGCCTGGCGTCGTTCTTCCTGCAGCAGGAGTTCTTCCTCGCCTACGACCTGGACTTCCTGTTGCGCCGATTCGAGAGCGAGCTCGCCTACCTGCATCGCAACTGGACGCTCTCGGGTCGACCGACGGTGACGGTACTGCTCACGCACCAACTGCTGGATGCCGACCGCACCTCGTTCTATGGCTTGATGCGGCAGGTCGCCCTCGGCCGCGTCGGTGATGTGCCTGTGAGACGCGGGCGCCTCGCCGAGTTGATGCCCACGGCAAACGTCGAACGCATCGACGATCTGCATGCGCTGGAGATTTCCGATGCGCCGTTGGCCATGCGCATGGGCCGCACGACGGTGCTCTCGGAGCCGGGGACGCAGCGGCCGCTGGACCCCACGGCGGAGATCGCCATCGACACCACGGCCGACGCAGCGTCCCTGATCGCGCGTCTCGCCGATACCGATAACCTCTACGAGCAGATCGAGTTGCTCGCGGCACTGGCCCGCATCCAGTCCCTGGATGCCGTGATCAGCATGCGCGGCGACACCGGACCCGTGCGGGAGCTGATCGACGAAGTGTACGAGCAGGCAGGGCGCCGGCGGCTCTGGGCCATCCTGCGCAGGGCGGCAGGCCTGCTCGGCAAGGTGGACGGCGACCTGAACCTCGCGGTGGGTGCGATCCTCGTGCGGCAGAAGAACATCCAGGTCGGGCGTGCCTATAGCGACGACTCGCTGATATCGCATCCGCTTCCGGACCACCAACTGCTGGCGAAGATCAACACCTACTGTCGCGACGATGTGCGCGACCGTGTGCTCACGCAGGAGATCCTGCTGTACCTCGGGGTCCTGATCAGGGAGCGGCCCGAGCTCCTTGGCGAGTTGCTGACATTACGCGTGAGTCACTTCATCCTGCTGCTCACCAGTCAACTGGCTCGCGAGCAGGACGTCAGCACGGGTGAGGCGTACGACGCGTTGATGGCGCTGGCGCCGTCAGTGGTCCAGCAGCGGCTCGAGGGCGTGCTGGAGCAGTACCAGGCCATCGAGGACCTGCCGCAGCAGCTCGAACAGCTGCAGGCGCAGGCGGCTCGCGGCGCCCTCGATTGGAAGCAGGATCTGGGCCTGGAGAAGCTGCGAACACCGCGCGAGGGCTGGCTCGCCTGGCGGCAGCTTCGCGGCATCATCGACCGTCGTCCGGCACACTTCTACGCGGACGTGTGGAACATCTTCCGGCATGCGCCGGCGCTGATCATCGGCGAGAAGCTCGAGCGCCGGAACCGCATGAGCAGCAGCGTCGTGCTCAGTGACATGACGCCGGGCGAGAAGGCGTTTGCGCTCTTGCTCGAGCATCTGCTCAACAAGATTGGAGCGGCCGAGTATCGTCAGCTCAACATCGAATCGCTCAGCGTGCTGGCCAGCTTCTTTCGCCAGAACCCCAGCCTGCAGATCGAAGACGACTGTGTGCTCGACGCGCTGATCGGCCACGCCGTGCGCCTTGCGTATCTCGATCAGCGCGCCGATCACGAAGCGAGCTACAACGACTACAAGGCCGACGCCTGGACCGCCTTCTATGCCAGCGCGCCGGAGCGCACGAGCACCTTCCTGGTCACCGCGCTGCGCAGCCTGCTCCGGTTCGAAACGGCATGACGGCCTTCGTCAATCGGCCTTCGGCCTTCGCCGGCCCGTGGCCCGCGCAGAGCAAGCTCGACGCCTACAATTTGAGCTTGGCCCTGGCTCTTCAGCCTCTCACGTTGCTGTTCGGCGTTGAGCGTTCGACGTTCCGCGTTTTCACGTAGCCGTCGACCTTCAGGTCGACGGTCAGCCACACGCCGCCCGCGTCGAGCAAGCTCGACGCCTACACCTTGGGCCATCGGCTTGGGCCTTGGGTCGTCAGCCTAGTGGCCCTTGCTGTTCGGCGTTCGGCGTTCGGCGTTCGGCGTCCGACGTTCTCAGGATCAGGCCTGCATCGCGATGCCGACGGTGGCGGCAAGCGCGTCGTCATCATCTTCGGCAACGGTTCGCGGGTCGAGACAGACACGATCGTCGGCGATGCGGGCGACCACGACGGTCCGGCCCTGACGCAGGGCGGCGAGGAGCCGGTCCGGAGATGTCGACTCGACCCGCACCAGGCGCGTCGGGAGGGTTTCGCCGGGCAGG
Source organism: Luteitalea pratensis (assembly GCF_001618865.1). Classification (GTDB taxonomy): domain Bacteria; phylum Acidobacteriota; class Vicinamibacteria; order Vicinamibacterales; family Vicinamibacteraceae; genus Luteitalea; species Luteitalea pratensis. The sequence continues at coordinate 5,835,849 of NZ_CP015136.1, read as the reverse complement.
CTGCCACCGCCCACCGTCGACGCGCCGTCTGCCGCCTCGCACGCGACGCCAGCCGATCGCAGCCGGGTGACCATGGCGTCCGCGCGCGCGGCAATGACGTCGAACGGGAGTGCCAGCATCCGCATCACCGGCACGTCGTCGGCGGCCCGGCCGCTCGTGAACGCACGCAGTGTCGCCTCGAGTCCCGCATAGGTCACCTTGTCGACGCGCACGGCGCGCATCAGCGGATGCTGCCGGATGGTGGCGACGAGGTCGGCGCGTCCGACCAGCAGGCCTGCTTGCGGTCCTCCAAGCAGCTTGTCGCCACTGAATGCGACCAGGGCAGCGCCATCGCGCACGCTGTCGCGCACCGCCGGCTCGCGCGATAGCACTGCGCGTGCCTGCGGCGGGAAGGCGTCGGCGGCGAACAGATCGAACCCGAGCCATCCCGAGCCCTGGTCCTCGACGAGTGGGACACCGAATCGCGTCGCCACGGCCGCGAGGTCGGCGAGGGCGGGTCTCTCGGTGAAGCCGTCCATGCGGAAATTCGACGGGTGGACGCGCAGGATTGCCGCGGTGCGATCCGAGATCGCGGCGGCGTAGTCGGCGACCCTCGTGCGATTGGTGGTGCCGACTTCGCGCAAGTGCGCACCCGAACCCCTGAGGATCTCGGGCACACGGAAGCCGCCGCCGATCTCCACGAGCTCGCCGCGGCTGATGATGACCTCGCGGCCGCTCGCGATCGCAGCGAGTGCCAGCGTCAGCCCCGCCGCCGTGTTGTTGGTGGCGACACCCGCGTCCGCGCCGGTGGCGTCACGCAACGCCGCGTCGAGGTGGACATGCCGCGAGCCGCGTTGCCCGGTCTGCAGGTCGACCTCGAGGTTGCTGTAACCGGCGCCCACCCGGTGCATCGCCGCGAGCGCGTCGCGCGAGAGCGGCGCTCGTCCGAGGTTCGTGTGGATCACGACCCCGGTGGCGTTGATGACGGCCTTGAGCGACGGGTCGCGAGTCGCGGCCAGTGTGGCGGCCAGCCTCTCGACCAGCAATGTGGCGGCGAACTCGCGCGTGCCGGCCTCGGCCTGCCCCGCGACAAGTTCCGTGCGCAGGCGGGACACCTCCGCGTCGAGGGCCTGGCGCACCCGCCGCGTGCCATGCATGGTTGCCAGCGCCTGTACCTCGGACAGCCCCAGCAGGTGATCGACCGCAGGGATGACGCGCGCCCGGGACACGCCGCGATGCTACCATTGCGACCCGCGGGTCCCTTCCCGCGATGCCGACCGCTCGTGCCCGTATGGCCGGGTTCGATGGCCGCCGCTGCGCATGACCGACACTGCCAAGACGACCGTCCCCGCCGAGCGCCCCGCGGCCCTCCCGGACTACCAGCCGCAGGAGCATTTCTGGCCGTACGTCGAGCTCACCGAGCAACCGACGCCGGAAGAACTCGCGGCACTCGACCCCGATCTGCGGACGGCGCTGTACGGCGCTGCGGACATCCCGTTCTCGTTCACGCTGGTGTTCCCGCGCTTCGACGGACCCGATTACGAGCGTGCCATCGAACTGGCCCGGCAGTCGGCCGAGTATCGCGAGGTGGGGACCGGCGATCAGTTCCGCATCCGCGCCCGGTTCTATCCATCCGACGTCGCACGCATGCGTGACCTGTTCGTGATCGCTGCCCAGCACCCGGGCTGCGAGGTGCTGGTGGACGATCGCCCCGTGCCCTTCGCGCGCGAGTTGTGGCTCCCGCTCAGCTGGTTCCTTCTGCCGCGTTGAGGCGGCCTGCCGAGGCGTCGATTCCTGGAGCCCCGCTCCCGTGCCCCCACCCAGCGCTCTCGAACGCGAACTGCAGGCCCTGGCCGTCCATTTGAAGAAGGTGGAGGCCGAGTACACGATGTACTTCTCGGGACGGACCGGCCGTCCGCCCATCGAGAGCCGCGCCGCCCTCGAGCGTGCGTTCAAGCGCTTCGGCCGTACGCCGTTCGACAGCCCGGTCACCCGCTTCCAGTTCACGACCCTGCAGGCCCGTTACTCCTCGTTCTCGGATCTGTGGGACCGCGGCGTACGGGCACGCGAAGAGGGGCGTGGCGGTCCGTTCATGCGCCAGCCGCCGGCGGTCCCGGCGCCGGCGTCAGACGAGGTCGTCCACGCGACGGCGTTCCGCGACCCGGTGCAGGAGATGGACAAGCTGCGTGACCTGTACGACGCGCTCATGGACGCGAGGCGCGACGAGGGCCACGAGGTGGTGCCCTTCCACAGATTCGCAACGCTGGTGCGCGAGCAGGTGAAGGCGCTCCAGGACAGGCATCCGGGGGACCAGGTCTGGTTCCGGGTGACTCGGCAGGCAGGAAAGGTGAACCTCTCGGCGAGGGCCGTCAGGCCGCCGGCCGACGATGACCACGGCGGGTAGGCAAGCTCCGCGGGTTGGCAGCGACGGTGGGCGGGGTTCGTGGGCGCCGTGCCGGCCGCCCACGGTGTCGGTCAGCGGCTAGCCGGCTTTCGTCACGTTGCCGGCTTGCGGTCCCTTCGGACCGTCGACGATCTCGAACTCCACCGGCTGCCCCTCCTCCAGTGTCCGGAAGCCGGCGCCCTGAATGGCGGAGAAGTGCACGAACACGTCACTACCCGATTCGCGCTCGATGAAACCGTAACCCTTGGCGTTGTTGAACCACTTGACCTTGCCCGTGATGCGTTCCATGGTGCTGACCTGCCTTGCTTCGCCGCCGGTGCGGACCGGCAGAAGGTACGCTCGGCCGCCAAGGCCCAGGCGTACGGTTGCACCGGAAACCTGCAACTTTTGCTCATCTGGAGTCCGGCGGCGGCAAGAATAGACACGCCGGCTCAGCCGTGTCAAGCCACGTAAACGTCTACTTTCGAACGATATGCCTTCCTACGCCCTGATCAGTGTGTCCGACAAGACCGGCCTGGCGCCCTTCGCGCGCGGCCTGGCGGACCTCGGTTACCAACTGCTGTCCACCGGCGGTACCGCGAAGTCGCTCGAGGCCGACGGCCTCGCCGTGACGCAGGTATCCGAGGTCACGGGCTTTCCCGAAATGCTCGACGGCCGCGTCAAGACACTGCACCCGCGGGTACACGGCGGCATCCTGGCGCGGCGCGACAAGCCCGGTCATCTCGCATCGCTGGCCGAACACGGCATCCCGTTGATCGATCTGGTGGTCGTCAATCTCTATCCGTTCGCGAAGGCGGCAGCCGACCCGGCGACGACGGTCCCGGGGCTGATCGAGCAGATCGACATCGGCGGTCCCGGCATGGTGCGCGCGGGAGCCAAGAACTTCCGCGACGTACTGGTTCTCGTCGACCCGGTCGACTACCCGCGCGTGCTCGAGGCCCTTGCCGGCGGCGCCACGGCCGTGCCCCAGTCCCTCCGCTTCGAACTGGCCCGCAAGGCCTTCGCGCATACCGGGGCGTACGACCAGATGATCGCCGCCGAACTCGCGCACGTGGCGATGGCCGACGATGGCGGCACGCGCATCCCGGCCGACGAACGCGAGACGTTCCCGGAGCAGGTCACCCGGACCCTTTCCCGCATCCGCGTCTTGCGGTACGGGGAGAACCCGCACCAGCCCGCGGCGTGGTACGCGGATGGTCCGACCGGCTTCGGCAACGTGACCATCCACCAGGGCAAGGAGCTCAGCTTCACCAATCTCCTCGACCTCGACGCCGCCGCGCGCATCGTCCTCGAGTTCACAGAACCTGCCGCCAGCGTGATCAAGCACACGAACCCGTGCGGCGTGGCGACGGGTGCCGATGCGGCAGACGCCTACGTTCGCGCCCGTGAGGCGGATCCGCTGTCGGCCTTCGGCGGCATCATCGGCCTCAATCGCACGCTCGATGCCGCGACTGCGGAGGCGATCGTGTCGACCTTCATCGAGGCGGTGGTGGCACCGGACGTCGACGACGCCGCGAGGGCCATTCTCGCCAGGAAGGCCAACCTGCGAGTCGTCACCGCGGACTTTGCGGCGCTGGCGTCGGCGGCATCGCTCGAGTGGCGGTCGATCCTCGGTGCGTCACTGGTGCAGCAGCGCGACCGCGTCATCGAGGCCCGCGCGGCGTGGGGGCCTGAGGGTGAGCTCACGGTGGTCACGAAACGGCAGCCCACCGCCGACGAGTGGCAGGCGCTCCGCTTCGCCTGGCGTGTCTGCGCGCACGTCAAGTCCAACACGATCCTGTTTGCCTCGGCGGACCGCACCCTGGGTGTCGGCGCGGGCCAGATGAGCCGCGTCGACTCGGTGAAGGTGGCGATCATGAAGGCGGGCGACGGGAACCTGGGCGGATCGGTGGTGGCCTCGGATGCGTTCTTCCCGTTCCGTGACGGGCTGGACGCCGTCGCGGCGGCCGGCGCCACGGCGGTGGTGCAGCCGGGCGGGTCAGTGCGCGATCAGGAAGTGATCGAGGCAGCCGACGAGCACGGGATCACCATGGTATTCACCGGGCGGCGGCACTTCAGGCACTAAGAACCTGAAATTTCAGAATTGCAGGAATTGCAGGAATTGCAGGACCGCCTCACGACTGTCAACCTCCGGGGCATCACTTTCGCAGTGGTGAAAATTCGGAAATTCTGAAATTTTGAAATTACGCGAGCCGAGCCAGGAGCTCGTCTCGGGTGACTGCTACCGGACCGAACCGGCTGACGGCGACGCCAGCGGCGAGAGTGGCGAGCTGGGCGGCTTCGACCAGCGACGCTTTCGCCGCGAGAGCGAGAGCGAGTGTGCCGATCACGGTGTCGCCCGCGCCGGTCACGTCCGACACTTCCAGCGCGGTCGCGGCGAAGTTGGCCTCGGTCGCCGGCGTGGTGCTCCCATCGAGCACCCACATGCCCTGCTCGCCGCGCGTGATGACCACCGACGCGCACTCCAGTCGTTCGCGGAGGCGCCTCGCAGCGTCGCGGGCCTCGCTATCGGTACGAATACGCGCGTGCGTGGCGGTCTCGGCCTCCACCTGGTTCGGGGTCACGAGCGTGACGCCCCGATACAGATCCAGGTGTGGAATCTTCGGGTCCACGAGCACCGCGATCCGTCGGGGCGCCGCGGCCTGAACGACGGCAGCCATCGTGACGCTCGTGACGACGCCCTTGAGGTAGTCGGACACGAGCACGATGTCGGCGTCGGCGCACCTGGCGTCGATGGCGGCTTTCACCTGGTCGGCAACAGCGCCATTGATATCCGCGTCGTTCTCGAAATCCACCCGCGCGACCTGCTGCTGGCGTTGCGTCACGATTCGCAACTTGCGTGTCGTGCGACGGGTGTCGTCGGTGACCAGGTCGGTGACGTCGACGCTGCCGTCGGCCAGGAGTTGTTGCAAGCCTCCGGCCGAGTCGTCGGCCCCGACGACACCAATCAGCGACACCGACGCGCCTAGTGCCGCGAGGTTCATGGCCACATTGGCGGCCCCGCCGGGACGGTAGTCGTCATGGTCGTACTCGACGATCGGGACGGGAGCCTCCGGCGACAGCCGCTGCACACGCCCGAACAGGAAGTGGTCGAGCATCACGTCGCCGACGACGACCACGCGGCGCCCGGAGAAATCGTGGATCAGCGATCGTGCGCGGGCCTGACCGATGGCGTGAGTCACGACCGGCTGGTAAGGAATGAGCGGGCGCCGTAGCCTTGGCGAAGGCGGCTCACAGATGCCGGGGGACCGACTCCGGGCGCTCGGCCGCAAAGGGCAGCGTGAGCACCACGAGCAGGAGCATCAGGAACTCGGAGTCGCCGAAGTTGTACTCGAACAGGCCGGCCCCGAGCATGGCGAACAGCGAGGCGAGGGCGCCCGCCGCGAGTGCCCGGGTGACGCCAGTCCGGTGCTGGACGCGGCGGTACAGGTCGCGCGCGACCGCGGCGATGAACCAGAGCCACACCAGCAGTGCCGGTAGCCCGCGCTCGGCGGCGATCTGCATCGGCACGTTGTGCAGGTGCACGTTCAATGGCTGTACCGACTCCGGCACGCGGTACTGCTGGTAGACGGCCTTGACCTGGTCGGGGCCGACGCCCGTCAGCGGGTGGTCCTCGACCATCGCCGCGCCCGACTTCAGCATGGCGAAGCGATCGCGGTTGGTCGGGTCCTTGAGATCGAAGATCGAGTAGACGCGGTCGGTGATGCTGCTCGGCGCGAGGACCACGGCCATGGCAAGCACGAGGGGGACAGCGGCCACGAGGCGGCGGTCACGCAGCGCCAACAGTACCGCCATGCCGATGCAGACGCCGACCCACGCGCTGCGCGTGAACGTGAGTCCGAGGGCGACGAGCACGGCCGGCAGCACCAGCAGTGGCCAGACGCGATCCCTGCCGCCGAACAGCAGGCGCGCGGCCGCGACGCAGGCCACGATCATGAGCGCGCCCGAATACGTCATGTAGTGGGTGAGCGCGCCCTGCGGACGACGACCGAGGTTGTCGAAATGCAGGAACCCGTACTGGAACAGCCCGACGAGGGCACTGGCGGCGCCGACGGCGATGATCACCGACGCGAACAGGTGCGCCCGATGACCGCGCGCGAGGCGATACACCAGCGGCACGATCAGGAACAGCACCAGCTGCTTGGAGTCGACCAGGCTGACGGCGGGGTCCACCGAGGCGGTCGTGGAAATCAGGGTGACGGCGGCATACGCGACGAGGGGCCAGAAAAACGTGGGCACCTCGAGCTGCTCCTCCCGCATCACGAGGAGCGCGGTCCAGCAGAGGAGTGTCAGGGCGAGCAGGACGCCCGAGGCCGCCACCGACAGCTGCAGCGCGGCGACAAAGCACAGGAGCACTGAGAGCGAGAGCGTCTCGAGGCGATCCATCCGTGCAGTTCGCAGTGCCGGCGCGGTCACGTCGTGCTCGACATCCTTCTCAGTTGGCGCCGGTCCGGGATGCCGGGAGCGACAGGGCCCGCTCGGCAGCCGCGACGACCGCGTCGACGGTGATGTGCGTCAGGCACCGGAAGTCTCCGGGTACGCAGACGCGTTGTTGGCACGGCCGGCAGGGCAGCGCCCCGACATCAACGGCCGCGCTCGAGAGCTGCGGGTCACGCCAAGGTGCCGATCGCACCGGCAACGTGGGCCCGTACAGACCCACGATGGGCGTCCTGGTAGTGGCGGCGACGTGCAACGGCCCGCTGTCTCCGCCGATGTAGAGCCGTGCCCGACCAACCAGGGCGTGCAACTCGTCCAACGACATGTCTCCGCAGGTTCGAACCGCCTGCGGGGCAGAGGGCCGGCGCTCACGCACCAGACGGACCACCTCGGCAGCCGCGGCCGCCTCCGATGGTCCGGACGTCAGGATGATACGACGATTGGGCTCGCCCACGGACAGTCTATCGGCCAGCGCAACGAAAGAGAGCAGCGGCCACCGCCGGAATGCGTTGCCGGCGCTGACATGGATGACGATCAGGCTGTCGGCCGCCGACAGGCCTTCGCGACGCATCCAGGCATCGACGCTGGCATCCGCCTCAGGGGCGTGCACCATCGTCACCGGGTCCCGCATGGGCGAGGGGCCCTCGAGGCCCGGCAGCACGGGTGCCAGGATGTCCCATTGGTTCTCGACCGAGTGACGTGGCCGGATTTCGCGGGGACGAGCCACCACGTCGGTGTAGGCCCAGTGCCGGCCCTGGACCTCGAACCCGACCCGGCGCGGCGCGCCGCTCAGCCAGGTCAGCCATGAGGCCCTCGGGCCACTGTGCAGGTCGAGCACGAGGTCGTATCGGTCGCGCCGCAGGCGACGGCCGAGCCGGAAATCGTCGCGGATGCGGCGCCAGCCACGCGTCCGCGGTGCGAGGATGACGTCGTTCAGGGCCGGATGGTGACCGACGACGGGAGCCGCGGCCGGCTCGATGAGGTAGGCAAGGTGCGCATCCGGCCAGGCCCGCCGGAGCGCCCCGATGATCGGCGTGGTGAAGACCACGTCGCCGATCAGGCGCAGCCGCACGAGCAAGACGCGCACGGCGGCGACTATAGACCACAATCGAAAACGCACACGATAATTGCCCATGCTCTCTCTTGCCCTGCTGGCCGTGACGCTGGCGGTCCAACCCGGACCCTCGCAGGCACCTGCCCCGCGTCCCGCCGCGCGCGCCGAGGCCTACCAGGCCTTTCTCGAGGCGCGCCGACTCGAGTCCGCTGGTGATGCCCCCGGCGCGATCGCGGCCCTCGAGAAGGCGGCCAGGCTGGACGTCTCGCCTGGCATCCTCACGGAACTCGCCCAGCTCTATGCCCGGCAGGACCGGTCAGAGGACGCCCAGAAGACCGCTGCGAAGGCCCTCTCGCTCGACCCCGACAACGCCGAGGCGCACTGGATGCTCGGCGTGCTCGGCGTGCCTGCTTCGGTGATGCAGGGCGACAGCGCGCCAGCCCGGGATCGCGCGGCGATTGCCGAGGCCATCGGCCACCTCGAGAAAGCCGCGGCCGGACGGCCCTACGACCTGAACATCCCCGTCGTGCTCGGACGCCTCTATCTGCAGGTCGACCGCCCCGACGATGCGGTGAAGGTGCTGCGGACGGTCTACGACGGCGAGAACGCCGCGCTCGAGGCCGGTGTGCTGCTCGCGCAGGCGCTCGATCGGGCGGGCCGGACCGCCGAGGGCTTGCAGGTCCTCGAACAGGTCCTCGCCGCCGAGCCCCGCTTCTTCCGCGCCCGGCTGCAGCAGGCCGAACTGTTCGAGAAGTCGCGCCGGTGGACGCAGGCCGCCGAGGCCTACGGGCTGGCCGCGCAGGAGAACCCCAACGCCGTCGAATTGCGTGTCCGGCAGGCGACGGCCCTGCTGAGCGCCGACAAGCCCGAGGAGGCCCGCAAGGTGCTCGAGCAGGTGATCGAGGCGCGGCCGACCGACCTGCAGTCGCGCTATCTGTTGGCGCAGACGCAGCGCGAACTCGGTGACGGCGAGGGTGCGGAGCAGACGGCCCGGGCGCTGATGACCATAGCGCCTGCCGATGTCCGCGGGCCGGTCGTGCTCTCGCAGGTGTATGCGGACCGCCGCGACCATGCCAAGGTGATCGAGGTTCTCACGCCGATCGTCGAGAAGGGCAGCATCAGCAGCCCGCAGTCCGCGATGGGCGTCACGATGCGCCTCGCCAGCGCGCACATGGCGCTCGGTCATCAGGACACGGCCATCGGCATCCTCGAGAAGGCACGCGCCGCGCGCCCCGACCCGATGATGGACGCCTACCTGATGCAGTCGTTGATCATGGCGCGTCGCTACGACCGCGCCATCGGCCTCGGCCAGGAGATCCGCGCCGCCAGGCCCGGCGACGTGCAGGTTGGCCGACTGCTCGCCCAGGCCTACCTTGGCGCCAAGAAACCCGACGAGGCGGTGGCCATCCTCGAGGAGGAGCGCAAGCGTCGCCCCGAAGATCCGGCCGTGACCCTGTCGCTCGCCACCACGCTCGCTGATGCCGGACGCGAGCCGCAGGCCATGGCCCTGCTGGCCGAAGCGGAACCGGCGTTTGGCGACCAGGTGATCTACTGGTTCCAGCGCGGGGCGATCCTCGAGCGGTTCCATCGTCGTCCCGAGGCCAAGGCGGCGTTCCGCAAGGCGCTTGAAGTCGAGCCGGCCCACGCGCCGACGCTCAATTACCTTGGCTACATGCTGGTCGAGGATGGCGGCCCGATGGACGAGGCCGTGTCGCTCATCGAAAAGGCGCTGACCGAGGACCCCGACAACGGGTCGTACCTCGACAGCCTGGGCTGGGCGTATTTCAAGCAGGGCCGGACGGCCGAGGCGCGCAAGCACCTGGAGCGGGCGGCGGACCTGTCGAAGTCCAACTCGGTGATTCAGGATCACCTCGGCGACGTACTGCTTGCGTTGAAAGACGGCAACGGCGCGATCGCCGCGTGGGAACGTGCCCTAGCGGGAGACGGCGAGTCCATCGACGCAGCGGCAATCAAGTCGAAGATTGCGCGTGCGCGTGGACACTAGACCCTCGGTGATCCAGCGGGTCATGGTCGCGATTTCGGCGGCTGTGCTGTTGGCGACGGCCGCGTGTGCGCCGAAAGTGAACCTTGCCTTGCCGACTGGCGCGGGTACGCCGCTGGCCGATGTCGCCGTCGCCGAACAGGCCGCACGTGCCTCCTGCCGCACGCATCCGGCGATCAGTGCCGATCTGAGGTTGTCGGGACGTATCGACGGCGAGCGCGTGCGCGGCACCTTGCAGGTGGGCGTGACGCGCGAGGCGATGCGGCTCGAGGGGCTTGCGCCTTTCGGCGCGCCCGTCTTCGTGCTCGCGGCCCGTCCGGGAGGCGCGGTGTTGCTCCTGCCCCGCGAGACGGCAGTCGCGCGCGGCGACTCCGCGCTCGAATTGCTGGACGCCGCCGTGGGCGTCGCCCTGACGCCGCAGGACCTTCTCGCCATCGTGTCGGGCTGCGGTGTCGCCGACTGGAACGTGTCGGGCGGCGCAACCTTCAGCGGCGGGTGGACTCGGCTCGATCTCGATCAGGCCCGCGCGTTGTGGCTCCGCAGCGGGGCGGACGGGACGCTCCTGCTCGTTGCCGCGCAGGACAGTCGATGGCGAATCGAGTACACGCGGACGAGCGCCGGCTGGCCGACCGCCATCCGCCTGCGGCCGTCCGGGTCCGACGCCACCGCGAGCCGAACGGATGCGGTCCTGGCGCTGGAAGCGCCGGAGGCGATGGCGGCGCTGCCCGAGGGGGCGCTGGACGTGGACGTTCCCGCGGGGGCCCGCGAACTGACCGTCGCCGACTTGCGCCGCAGTCGCACGCTGACGGAGCGCTGACGTGGCCCATTGGCAAGAATCGTCCGGGCTCGCCGCTTCCGCCAGGGCTTCGGCACGCAAGGGCGAGCCGGCCCAACCGTTGTGGGTCACGCACGCACCTGCCAAGGTCAACCTCGACCTGCGCATGCGTGGCCTGCGTCCCGACGGTTACCACCTGCTCACGACGGTGCTGCAGTCCATCGCGCTTGCCGACACCCTGACGCTGCGGGCGCGCCCCGGTCCGTTCGGCATGGCATGCGACACCGCCGGAGTGCCGGCCGACGCGCGCAATCTCGCATGGCAGGGCGCGGCGGCGATGGCGGCTCACCTCGGCGTTCCCCTCGACGGCTGGGAACTGGCGCTCGAAAAACACGTGCCTGCCGCGGCGGGGCTGGGTGGCGGAAGCGCCGACGCGGCCGCCGCGGCGCGGCTGATCGCCAGCGCGGCAGGTCGGTCGCTCGACGCCGCGGAACTTGCCGAAGTCATCGGTCCGCTCGGCGCCGACGTCGCCTTCTTCGCGTGGGGCGGGACGATGCGGGGCGAGGGTGTGGGTGATCTGCTGACGCCGTTGCCTGATGTCCCAGGGGCCTCCGTGCTGCTCGTGCGCCCGCCGTTCGGCGTGTCGACTTCGCAGGCGTACGGCTGGTTTGATGAAACGCTGAACGCCGAACGCCGAACGCTGAACGCCGAACGCCGAACGCTGAAGGTTGAAGGCCGAAGGCCGAACGCCGAAGGCCGAACGTCGAGCTTCGGGAATGACCTGGAAGGACCGGTGTCGGCACGGCATCCAGAGATCAGCGCCATCGTCGATCGGCTACGCGGCGCGGGCGCCGCCCATGCCGGCATGTCCGGCAGTGGTTCGGCGTGCTTCGGACTGTTCGAGCCAGCGGCCAACCTCGCGGCCCTGGCATCCGGCTGGCCTGACGGCACCCGGGTGTGGCACACGCGCCTTCTGTCCCGGTCCGAGTACCAGTCCGCCACAGCTGTAAGGTAGCGGCCGGCTGTTCCAGCCGGCCGAACCGGCACCTCGCGGGACGCCGGGCTGGGGACAGCCCGGCGCTATCTGACGGACCGAGCTTGTCGAGCTGAGCGCGCTCGTGTAGGCTATCGGTTTGCGCACCTCGGGGGACGTGTCCCCGAGGAGCCTTCACCCGGTGTCGATGCGGCGACGAGCAGATCGCCAGCGGTCGGGAGGTGCGCAGACATCGGAGTTGAACAACACCGGTGCGTCTTTGGCCGACACTGGGGCGTCGCCAAGCGGTAAGGCACGGGACTTTGAATCCCGCATTCGAAGGTTCGAATCCTTCCGCCCCAGCCAACCTGTCCGCGCGCGGCGCGTTCCAGGGGGCCGCGCGGAAGCAGTTGATGGTGCGTAACGGCTTCGACGGACGGCGATGGCGCGATCGAATCTGAAGGTGTTCTCGGGAAGTGCCCATCCCCAGCTGGCCCAGGAAATCTCGGAATTCCTGTGTGTCGCGCCGGGGCAAGCGCGCCTTCAACGATTCCCGGACACGGAGGTCTCGTTCCAGATCGACGAGAACATCCGTGGGACCGACGTGTTCATCGTGCAGCCGACGTCGCGGCACGTGGACGCGAACATCATGGAACTCTGCGTGATGATCGATGCGTTTCGCCGCTCGTCGGCCTCGCGCATCACCGCGGTGATTCCGTACTACGGCTACGCGAGGCAGGATCGCAAGGACAAGCCGCGCGTGCCGATTTCGGCCAAGCTGGTGGCCAACCTGCTGAGTGCGGCGGGCGCCAACCGCATTCTGACGATGGACCTGCACAAGGCCCAGATTCAGGGGTTTTTCGACATCCCGGTGGACCACCTGTTCGCCGCGCCGGTCATCATCGACTACCTGGCGCGACAGAACTTCCCGAACGTCACGGTGGTCTCCCCGGATGCCGGTGGTGCGGAACGGGCAAGGGCCTACGCCAAGCGCGTCGGCGCGGACCTGGCGATTATCGACAAGCGCCGGAGTTCGGAGACGGGCGCGGCCGAGGTGATGAATGTGATTGGTGACGTCCGCGGCCGCACGTGCGTGCTGCAGGACGACATCATCGACACCGCCGGCACGATCGTGAAGGCGGCGCAGGCACTGAAGGTGAACGGCGCCGAGCGGATCATCGCCTGCGCGGTGCACGGCGTGCTCTCGGGACCGGCGATCGAGCGCATCGAGCTGTCGCCGATCGAGAAGTTGATCGTCACCAACACGATCCCGCAGAGCGAGGCCTGTGCCTCGTCCTCGAAGATCATCTGCCTGTCGGTGGCGCGGCTGCTCGGGCAGGCGATTCGCAGCATCCACGAGGAGACCTCGGTGTCCTCATTGTTTGTGTAGAAGGAAATGTCAGAAGTTCAGGATTACACAATTCCACCCAGCGCTTCGACCACCTCGCGTGCAACGACGTGACTGAAATTCTGAACTTCCTGCAATTCTGAAATTGTGCTGGTTCACCAATGGTAGGAGCGGCGCCGCCGTTCTGAGAGTAGGAGCAGAAATGGATACGACCCTCGAAGCAGTCGCCCGCGAGTCCCGCGGCAAGAATGAGGCCCGCCGCCTGCGCGTGGCCGGCCAGATTCCCGCGGTGGTATACGGTGGCGGCCAGGATCCGCAGGCCGTGGCCGTCAGCCCGAAGGAGCTCTCGCGGCTCCTGCACTCGGAGTCTGGGCTCAACACCCTCATCGATCTCCAGGTGGCCGGCGCGAGCACGAAGGTGATCGTCAAGGCCTACTTGCTGCAGCCGGTCACCCACCAGTTGCTGCACGCCGACTTCTACCGCGTCGACCTGACCAGGAAGGTCCACGTGAAGGTGGCGGTCCGCCTGCACGGCGAGCCGCGCGGCGTGAAGGTCCAGGGCGGTGTGCTCGACTTCGTGCATCGCGAGATCGAGGTCGAGACCCTTCCGGCCGAGATTCCCGAGCACATCGACATCGATGTATCCGGGATGATGATCGGCGACGGCGTGCACGTCCGCGACGTGGCCAAGGATCAGAAGTGGACCGCACTCAGCCCTGCTGACATGCTGCTGGTCCACGTGGTCACGGCCCGCGTTGGTGCCGAAGAGGCTGCGCCGGTGGCGGTCGCCGAGCCGGAAGTCGCCAAGAAGGGCAAGCCGGACGCGAAGGAGAAGTAGCGCGACTCTCAGAATTTCAAGAATTTCAGAATTTCAGAATTTCACACAGGTCGAACGGCCGCGACGGTTGGCGATGGTCCTGTGATTCTGAACGTCTGAAATTGTGAAATTGAGCTGGTAGTGAGGCGCTGACGTGAAGTTGATCGTGGGGCTCGGCAATCCCGGCCCGAAGTACCGGGACACCCTGCACAACGTCGGCTTCAAGGCGATGGACGTCCTGGCAGCGCGGCACGGGGTGGCCTTCGAGAGCGCCCCGTCCGATGCGTATGTCGCCCGTGTCCGCGGAGTCGAGGGCGGGCTGCTGCTGGTCAAGCCGCTCACGTTCATGAATCGCAGTGGCGGCGCCGTCGGCGACCTGCTGCGCTTCTACAAGATCCCCGTCGAGGACCTGCTCGTGGTGCTCGACGAGGCGGCCCTGCCCGCGGGTCAACTGCGGGCACGGTCATTCGGGTCGGCCGGGGGCCACAACGGCCTCAAGTCGATCATCGGCGTGCTCGGCACGGAGCAGTTCGCACGGCTCCGGATCGGGGTCGGACGCGGTGACCCGCGTCGTGACCTCGCCGATCACGTCCTGTCCGCGATACCACCGGATCTCCGGCCGGTCGTGGACGAAGCGGTCGTCAAGGCCGCAGACGCCGTCGAGTGCTTCGCACGCGACGGCATCGAGAAGACCATGCAGGTCTTCAACGCGCCGCCTCCGGGCGGGCGCGACTCCACCTCCTTGCCACCGCGGGGGGAGCCCTGAGCGAGGCACGACACCTGGTGTCGGGCCGATTGACGGGAACCCGCAGTGGCCGTTCAGGCCAGAAGGAGGCCGAATGACAGCACAGAAGCAGTACGAACTCGTTTACATCGCCTCGCCCGACGCGACAGAGGACCAGCTGACCGAGCTGCAGTCCCTGATCGAGGGCATTGTCACCAAGGCGAGCGGCACCATCGACAAGGCGGACGTGTGGGGCCGCCGGCGGCTCGCGTACCAGATTGGCCGCCACAAGGAAGGGCACTACGTCGTCCTCCTGTTCAGCTGCGCGGGCGAGCTCGTCAAGGAACTCGATCGCCGCCTGAAGGTCAACGACACGATCATCCGCCACCTCATCGTCCGCGTCGACGAGGAGCTCCAGAAGGCGGCTCGCGCGAAGCAGCGTCGTGACGACGAGACCCGTCGCCGCCGTGTGGCGCGCGGTCTGCCGCCCGAGCCCACGCCAGAGGAATTGATGGCCAAGCAGGCGGCTCTCGACAACCAGGACGATGGGGAGATGGAGCGATGAGCATGGACAACCCGAATCAGGGCGATGATCGCGGCGGCCGCGGCGGCCGCGGCGGCGGTGGCGGGGCGCGCGGCGAACGCAGCGGCGGTGGTGGCGGTGGACGTCGCGGCGGGTTCCGTCGCAAGCGCGTCTGCAAGTTCCGCACGGAGAAGATCGACTACGTCGACTACAAGGACGTGCGGATGCTGTCGCAGTTCGTCCCCGAGCGCGGCAAGATCCAGCCGCGCCGCCTGACCGGCACCAGCGCGAAGTACCAGCGCAAGCTGCAGGTCGCCATCAAGCGGGCGCGCTTCCTGGCGTTGCTCCCGTACGCCACGGACTAGGAAGGACGAGACATGATCGAAGTGATCCTGAAGGAACACGTCGAGCACCTCGGTGAGCGTGGCGACGTCGTGAAGGTGGCCCCGGGCTACGCGCGCAACTACCTGTTGCCGCGCAAGCTCGCCCTGGCAGTCACTGCCGGGAACAAGAAGCAGATCGAGCACGAGAAGAAGGCGGCGGCGGCCAAGGCGGCCGAGGAGCGCGCGGTGGCCCAGGCCCTCGCGACGCGCTTCGCGCAGACCGAGGTCTCGTTCACGCGTCGTGCCGGCGACAACAGCCAGCTGTTCGGGTCGGTCACGTCGGCCGATATCGCCGAGGCGCTGGCGGCTCAGGGGTTCGAGGTCGATCGCCGCAAGATCCAGCTGGCCGATCCGATCAAGGCCGTCGGCGAGTACGCCGTGCCGGTGCGGCTGCACCGCGAGGTGACCGCCCAGGTCAAGGTGCACGTCGGCGCCGAGCGCGCGCCCTCGGCACCGGCACCGGCACAGTAGCCTGCGATGGTAGGGCCGGCTCTCCGAGCCGGCCGTGACGGCCCGTTCGGAGAACGGGCCCTACCGAGGGTTCGAGAGCCCGTCACCCGTCAACGGTGACGGGCTTTTTTTCGTGTATCCGACCAAACGTGACGACCGCAGCCCGCAGGCAGTAGGCTGTAGGCCGTCTTCCTTCATGAACGAACGTACCCTGCCCCACAATCTCGACGCGGAGCGATCCGTGCTCGGTGCGATCCTGCTGCGCAACGACGCCATCAACGCGGCCGTCGAGGTGTTGCAGCCCGAGGACTTCTATCGGGACGCGCACCAGCTGCTGCTCGAGCACATGATCCAGTTGAGCGAGCGGGGCGCGGCGATCGATCTGGTCACGCTGGCCGAGTCGCTGACGCGTGCCGACGCGCTGGAGAAGGTCGGGGGACCGGCCTACATCACGCGGCTGGTCGATGGCGTGCCCCGCACGACCAACATCGAGCACTACGCGCAGATCGTCAAGGAGAAGGCGACGCTGCGCCGCCTCATCACCGAGGCCAGCAAGATCGCGTCGGACGCCTACGACGCGGACCGCGACGCCAGCGAGATCCTCGACGAGGCCGAACGGAGCATCTTCAGCATCGCCGACGCGCGCATCGGCGAGGGCTTCACGCCGCTGTCCGAGCTGGTCGACTCGGCGCTCGACACCGTCGAGAAGCTGCAGCAGTTCAAGAGCCTGGTGACCGGCGTACCGACCGGGTTCTACGACCTCGATCACAAGACGTCGGGCATGCAGCCGAGCGATCTCGTGATCATCGCGGCGCGGCCGTCGATGGGCAAGACGTCGTTCGTGATCAACCTGGCGCAGAACGCCGCGCTCGAACACGGCAAGACCGTTGGCGTCTTCAGCCTCGAGATGTCGAAGGAGCAGCTGTTCATGCGCATGCTCACGTCGGAGGCGCGGGTCGACTCGCAGCGCCTGCGGCAGGGCATGCTGCTCGAGCGCGATCTGCCCGCGATCGCGCAGGCCGCCGAGAAGCTCTCGATGGCGAAGATCTTCATCGACGACAGCGCCTCGATCGGCGTCCTCGAGATGCGCGCCAAGGCTCGGCGCCTCAAGGCCGAGCACGGGCTCGACATGCTCGTGATCGACTACGTCCAGCTGATGCAGGGACGCGGCCGCTTCGAGAACCGGCAGCAGGAGCTGACCAGCATCTCGCGGTCGCTCAAGGGGCTGGCCAAGGAACTGCACGTGCCGGTGCTGATCCTGTCGCAGCTCAGTCGTGCGCCCGATGCGCGCGCCGATCACCGGCCCCAGCTCTCGGACCTGCGTGAATCGGGCGCCCTCGAGCAGGACGCGGACGTCGTGATGTTCATCTACCGCGAGGATCGCTATAAGGGGCCCGAGGATCAGGACACAGGCGAGGCAGAAATCATCATCTCGAAGCAGCGCAACGGCCCGGTGGGCACGGTGAAACTCGCGTTCATCAGCGACTACACGCGCTTCGAGAACCTCGAACGCGGTGGCGGCGGCGACTACTGACGTGCGGCACACGGTGGCGCGCGTCGATCTCGACGCGCTGCGCGGCAACGTGCGGGCATTACGCAGCCTCCTCGAGGAGGGCGCGCTGGCGTCCGGTCGCCCGGTGCCCGCGATCATCGCGGTCGTCAAGGCCAACGCCTACGGACATGGCGCGGCGTCGGTGGGGTCGGCGCTCGAGGCGTCCGGCGTCGCGATGCTCGCCTGCGCCGACGTGGATGAGGGCGTCGTCCTGCGCGAGGCCGGCATCGCCGCACCGATCCTGGTGTTCGGCGCCCTGGGCATCTCCGATCTCGACGGCATCTTCTCGCATCGGCTGACGCCGACCATCTCTTCGCCGTGGGCGGGTCGCGCCCTCGCCGACGCCGCGGCCGCGCGCGGCACGGTGCTCGGCTGCCACGTCAAGATCGACACGGGTATGAATCGACTCGGGCTGCGCCACGACAACCTGCGTCGCACGCTTCCTGCGATCCTCGCGGCGCCGTCGCTGCGCGTCGACGCCCTCTACACGCATTTTGCCACGGCGGACGAGCCCGAGAGCGAGCTCTTCGGCCTGCAGCAGCAGCAGTTCGTCGCGGCACGCGAGGTCGCCGCCGACCTCGGCCTGCGGACGACGCATGTGCATGCGGCCAACAGCGCAGCGCTGCTGCGCGACGAGCGCGTCTGGTTCGATGCCGTGCGCCCCGGCCTGCTGCTCTACGGCATCGTGCCGCCTCCGCTCATGACGACGCTGCAACTCGAGCCGGCGCTCTCGCTGCACAGCCGCATCGTCGCGGTGAAGGGTGTCCGTGATGGGGAAGGCGCAGGTTACGGGCAGGTGTTCCGCGCCGCCGGTCCGCGGACACTCGCGGTGGTGCCGGCGGGATATGCCGATGGCGTCGACTGGCGGCTCGGTAACCGCGGCGTGGTGCTCGTGCGTGGACGGCGCGTGCCGATCGTCGGCCGCGTCTCGATGGACATGCTCTCGATCGACGTCACCGGCCTCGACGTCTCGCCGGGCGACGAGGTCGTGCTCCTCGGCCGCCAGGGTGACCAGCGCATCGACGTCCGCGAAGTCGCCGCAACGATCGGCACGATTCCGTGGGAGTTGCTGTGCCGATTGGGCGCCAGAATCCAGCGCGAATACTGCCACCGTCCGTAATTTCAGGATTGCAGGAATTTCAGAATTTCATCGCGTTGCCATGGCACTTGCTGGGCCTTTGTCTTGGCCCCGGTTCTGCACGGGCCGCTGGTATGCGTCGAGAGATTCACGAGCGAACGTTCCAACTCGCGCGGTCGGTGGCCACGCTCAGGTCGGACCCGGCTCTCAAGTCGATCGTGAAGGACGTCATCCTCAGGCAGTTGGCCCGCGCAGCGTTCTCGGTGGCCTCCAATCTTGAGGAGTCACTTGCGGCCCACTCCAAAGCTGATTTCGCAGCCAAGGTGGCGATCTCTGCCAAAGAGGGGCGCGAGATGAATTTCTGGCTCCGCCTCGGAACGGAGGCAGGAGTGCTGACCCCTGACGAAAGTATGCGCTTGATGCCAGAGGCCCGTGAGGTGTCTGTCGTGATCTCCACAATCGCTCGTCGCGCCCGAATGAATCCGTCGGTCCCCATCCGCGACCTGCGTGGCGCCAATCGTTGAGACCGCCGTCCTGGTCGACTCGGTCCGGCAAATGGCGATTGCCTTGGCCGATGCGACGACGGGTTGTACGGCGTCCGATGAGATGTGGAGCGACTTGGCGATGCAGGTGAAATTCTGAAACTGTGAAATTCTGAAATTCCGATGCGCGTTCCCAAGACCGTCTTCGCCTGCACCAACTGTGGTGCGCAATCGCCCAAGTGGCTCGGACGCTGCCCCGATTGCGGCGCATGGAACACGTTTGCCGAGGAAGCGGCGACGCCGCCGCTGCCCGCCGGTGGGGCGCGGCCGAGTCTCGGTGGTCCGGGCTCGAAGGCGCGGCTCTATGCCGATGTCGACATGCAGCAGGCCGAGCGCATCTCCACGGGCATCGGCGAGTTCGACCGCGTGCTCGGCGGCGGTCTCGTCCCCGGCAGCCTCGTGCTCCTCGGTGGCGAGCCTGGCATCGGCAAGAGCACGCTGTTGCTGCAGGCGGCGGCGGAGTTCGCGCAGCGGACCGGGCCGGTGCTGTACTGCTCGGGCGAGGAATCCGAGCACCAGGTGAAGGGCCGCGGCGAGCGCCTCGGCGTCGGCGACGCGCCGCTCTATCTTTTGGCAGAGACGTGCACCGAGCGCATCCTCGACGAAGTGCAGAGGCTCAAACCGGCGTTGCTGATCGTCGATTCGATCCAGACCGTGTACTCCACGAAGCTGACGTCGGCCCCGGGCACGGTCGGGCAGATCCGCGAGGCGGCCACGCAACTGCTCTTCGCCGCCAAGGGACAGAACCTGCCGACGGTGCTGGTCGGTCACGTCACCAAGGACGGCGGCCTGGCCGGTCCCAAGGTGCTCGAGCATGTGGTCGATACGGTGTTGTACTTCGAGGGAGAGCGCCACCACACGCACCGCGTGATCCGGGCGGTCAAGAACCGCTTCGGCGCGGTGAGCGAACTCGGCGTCTTCGAGATGACCGGCAGCGGCCTGCAGGCCGTGCCCAATCCGTCGGCCCTGTTCCTCGCCGAGCGTCAGCTCGGCGCTCCCGGATCCGCCGTCCTCTGTTGCATGGAGGGCTCGCGACCGATTCTTCTAGAGATGCAGGCCCTGGTGTCGAGCAGTGTCTACGGCAGCGCCCGGCGCATGACCAACGGCGTCGATCAGCAGCGGTTGGCGTTGCTGCTTGCCGTCCTCGAGAAGCGGGCGGGCCTGAACCTGGCCGGCGAGGACGTCTTCGTCAACGTCGCCGGCGGGTTCACGGTGGACGAGCGTGCGGCCGACCTCGGCATCGTGGCGGCGGTCGTCTCGAGCGTCCGGAACCGGCCGGTTCGCGCCGGGACGGCCGTTTTCGGGGAGGTCGGCCTCGCCGGGGAGGTCCGCGCCACGGGACAGGCGCTCCTCCGCGTCCGCGAAGCCGCCCAGATGGGGTTCACGCGCTGCGTCGTGCCTGCCGGCAACGTCACCCCAGGCGACGGGGCGAGCGGCTGTGAGGTGGTGGGGGTCCGGACCGTGGAAGAGACACTGGACGAGGTGATCGGTTGGGATTGATGGGCGTATGATGTCGGCTGGCGTCGCGCGGCCGTCACACCCCTCCATGATCCCGGGCGCGCGTCCTTCGAGCTCGTTGAGCATTCATATTCGGGGTCGTTCATGACCTGGTTCGTCTTTGCCCGCGTGCTCTTCGTGGCAGCGGTCGCGTATTCGGCCTCGCTGGTCAGGCCGGTCCACGATCTGGCGCTGATCAACGTCCTGTTCGGGGCGGGACTGGCGGGCCTCGTCGTCGTCTTCGAGACGCAGCTGCGTGATACCGCCGTCTCGTCGATCCTCGGCGCCGTCATCGGCGGGACCGTCGGCCTCACCATCGCCAAGACGATCACCACGACCCTCTTCTGGGCCGACAGCACCGACGGTCGTGTCGCCTTCCTGCATACGGTCACGCTGCTCGCGCTCACGTACCTCGGGCTCGTCCTTGGTGGCCGCAAGGGCGAATGGCTGGAGCCCGCGCGCCTGATCGGCCTGTTCCGCGCCACGGCACCGAAGAAGCATTTCAAGATCCTGGACACGAGCGTCATCATCGACGGCCGCATCGCCGACATCTGCGAGACCGGTTTTCTGGATGGCACGCTGGTGATTCCACAGTTCGTGCTGAAGGAATTGCAATTTGTCGCCGACTCGTCGGATCCGATGAAGCGCAATCGCGGCCGCCGCGGCCTCGACATCCTCCAGAAGGTCCAGAAGATGACCAACCTGGACGTGGTCATCTCCGATGTCGACTTCCCCGACGTCAAGGAAGTCGACCTCAAGCTGATCGAACTTGCCCGCTCGCTCGAGGGCAAGATCGTCACCAACGACTTCAACCTGAACAAGGTCGCCGAACTGCGCGGCGTGCACGTGCTCAACATCAACGAGCTCGCCAACTCGCTCAAGCCCGTGGTGCTGCCCGGCGAGTACATGAAGGTGTTCATCCTCAAGGAAGGCCGCGAGTACAACCAGGGCGTCGCGTACCTGGACGACGGCACCATGGTGGTGGTGGACAACGGCCGCAAGATGATCAGCAAGAACATCGATGTCGTGGTCACGAGCGTGCTGCAGACCACCGCCGGCAAGATGATCTTCGGCCGCTACATCGAACCGGCAGGCGAGGCCCAGCGCACTCCGCTCGAGGGCGAGGTCACCGCCGAGACGCCGACCGCGCCGACCAGCCAGACGGCCTCGTTTCGGCGCCCGCGCGCCGTCCAGCAGACCTGACGTCCCCTGATGGCAGTACCCCCGTTTCACTGGTGGCGGACGGTCTTCTTTCTCATCCCCGCCATCGCCCTGTACACCATCGTCCTCGGGACGTTATCGCTGCTGTCCGTGCTGGTCGACCGACAGGGTCACCTCGCACACCGCTGTGCGCGCGCGTGGGCCTGGCTGATCCTGAAGACGACACGAGTGTCGGTCGACGTCGAGGGCCTCGACGACCTGCCGCGTGACCAGCCGTACCTGTTCCTCGCGAATCACCAGAGCATCTACGACATCCCGGTGCTGTTCTGGCACCTGCCGTACCAGGTCCGCATCCTCGCCAAGGCCTCGCTCGGCAAGGTGCCGTTCCTCGGCTGGCACCTGCGCCGCAGCGGCCATGTCCTCGTCGACCGCAGCAATCCGGGCAACTCGACGATGGTGCAGATCAAGGAATTGATGCGACAGAAGGCGTCGATCCTGGTGTTCCCGGAAGGCACGCGCAGCGCCGACGGCAGCGTCGCCAGGTTCCGGGGCGGCATCGTGATGCTGGCCATCGAGGCGGGCCTGCCGATCGTGCCGGTGTCGGTGGAAGGGACGCGACACGTGATGCTGAAGGGGCGCCTCATGACGTGTCCCGGCCACGTCCGCGTGCGGGTGCTGCCACCGATCTCCACGGTTGCCTACGAGGCGCGGAAGGCGCGTGAACTCGCCGGCGTGATCGAGCGGCAAGTCCGTGCCGGTGTGGAGGACCTGCAGGTGGCGTCGACGTGATCCTGGTCGTCTCGCCCGACGTCGCCGACATCGTCGTGCCCGGAGTGATCGTGCGCCAGGGCGTCACCGTGCATGCGCACGACGCCCGCCTCGACGTGCCCCTTGCGGTCGCGGCCGAATCGTTGCGCACGGCGGCCGGGCTCGAGGAAGCCACGGCGGCGACGCGCGCGATGTACAAGCGCTGCGGCATCGATCCGACCAAGACGCGGCCGTCGAGCGAGGCCCTGCTTCGGCGCGTGCGCAAGGGCGATCCCCTGCCTCGCGTGAATGGCCTTGTCGACATTATCAACTGGTGCTCGGCCGAGACCCAGATCGCATTCGGCCTCTACGACCTCGGGCGCGTGCACCCGCCGGTCATGCTGCGGCTCGGCGCCCCGGGCGAGGGCTACGACGGCATCCGCAAGGACCGCGTCAACGTCGAGGGCCGATTGACACTCGCCGACGCCCAGGGTCCCTTCGGCAACCCGACCTCGGACTCGGCGCGGACGATGACGACGCCGGAGACGACCGATGCGCTGGTCGTGCTGTACGTGCCCGCGGCGATGCCGCGCGGGAACGGCGAACGCGCGCTGGCACTGACCCGCGAGCGGCTGGCCGCGTACGCCGGCGGCACGGAAGCCGCTGCACACTGGCGGTGAGCAAGGGACGCTGATGCGTACGACCAGGGGTGCGCGCCGCGGCGGGCGCACGTCGCCCAGTGCCAATGTCACCACGCCGTCGGGTGATCTGCTGACCGCGACGCTGCCTGCCTTTCGCGCGGAGCCGTCGGGCATGGCGACGAAGAACTCGGCGTGCACGCGAGCAGCCCGGTCGAGGCCGCCGGATGGAGCACCACGGCGCTGATGTCGCAGGCCGGCACGAACAGCGTCAGGCATGCGGCGTCGGGTCGAACGTCGGGGCCGCCGCGTTCCAGGAGGCCCGCCCGCGGGGATCCACGCCTGCCAGACGTCCCGCAGTGACCAGCGCCGCGCCCGACAGCAGCATCGTCAGCACGACGGCCAGGATCGGACGTGCCGCGTTGCGCATGGCGGTGTACCTTACCACTCGCATGGAGCACCGATCGTGATCGTGGACGTGGTTGTCGCCGCCGGCGGCAAGGGGCGGCGACTCGGTGGCGCGGTGCCCAAGCAGTGGCTGTCGATTGGCGATCGCACCATCTTCGAGCGCAGTGTTGCGGCGTGCGCCGCGTCGCCGCGCGTTCGCGGCATCGTGGTGGTCGTGCCAGACGGTGACGTCGAGCATGCACGCGCCCTGGCGGTTGGCGCGGCCGGGGTGAAGTTGCTGCGCGTGGTGGCGGGCGGCGCGCGACGGCAGGACTCGGTGGCCGCGGGCGTGGCCGCCCTCCCTGGAGACGCGGACGTCGTGCTCGTGCACGATGCAGCGCGTCCATTCGTGACCGGCGCGATCATCGGCCGGGTGATCGATGCTGCCGCGCGTGACGGGGCGGCCATCGCTGGCGCCCGCGTCCACGACACGGTGAAGCACGTGGCCCGCGACGGATCACAGTGCTGGATCGACGGCACGATCGCACGCGACGACCTGGCGCTCGCCCAGACCCCGCAAGGATTCCGGCGTGACGTGCTCGGGGTGCTGCTGCCGCTCATGATGTCTCCGACCGACGTCACCGATGAAGCCGCGCTTGCCGAACGAGCCGGCTATCGCGTGCATGTCGTGGAAGGACACGCCGACAACGTGAAGATCACGACCGAGGACGATCTGGCACGCGCGCGCAGGCTGCTTGGTGGTGATTCCGCCGAACAGGCCGTGGGCGCCATCCGCATCGGTCTCGGCTACGATTCGCACCGCTTCGCGGATGATCGTCGCCTCGTTGTCGGTGGCGTGCAGGTGCCCGACGCGCGTGGTCTCGCGGGGCACTCCGATGGTGATGCGGTCTGTCACGCGGTCACCGACGCCGTGCTCGGTGCCGCGGGGCTCGGGGACGTAGGCGGCCTGTTCCCGGACACCGATCCGGCCTGGAAGGATGCCGACAGCCTCGTGCTCCTCCGCGACGCGTTCAGCCGCGTGGCGGCGGCGGGCTGGCACCTCGGCAACCTCGACGTCGTGGTGATCTGTCACCGCCCGAAGATCGGTCCCATCGCCGGGCCGATGCGCGCTTCGCTCGCCGAGGCCCTCGGCTCCACGCCGGACCGCATCAGCGTCAAGGGCAAGACGCCCGAGGGGACGAGCGCGATCGAGGACGCGATGATCGTCCACGCCGTCGCGTTGCTCGATCGGGGGTAGATTCGCGGGGCACGTCTCAGGACTCAAGGCTCAGGACTCGACAACTCCTGTCTGGCCTGAGCCGTGAGCCCTGTGACCTGAGCCCTGAGCCCTGAGCCCTGAGACCTGAGCCCTGAGACCTGTGACCTAAGGCCTAAGCGCTCGCCCCGGCCGATCCCCGATAATGCCCTGATGCGCGTTCGTTTCGCCCCGAGTCCCACGGGGCACCTTCACGTCGGTAACGCCAGGACCGCGCTGTTCAACTGGCTCCTGGCGCGCGGCCAGGGCGGGACACTCGTGCTGCGGCTCGAGGACACCGATGAGGCACGCTCCACTGTCGCCTCGGCCGAGGGCATTCTCGAGGACCTGCACTGGCTGGGCATCGACTGGCATGAGGGCCCCGATGTCGGTGGCGAGTTCGGGCCCTACCGGCAGACGCAGCGCCTTGCCGTCTATCGCGCCTACGCGGATCGCCTGCGAGACGCCGGTCACGCGTACTACTGCTTCTGTTCCCCGGCCGACCTCGAGGCGGCGCGCGACGTGGCGGTGCGCGAGGGGCGCACGCCGCAGTACGCCGGCATCTGTCGCCATCTGGATCCCGTTGCCTCCCGGGCCCGCGTCGACGCGGGTGAACCGGCGGCGCTGCGTTTCCGCGTTCCCGCCGAGATCGCGGTCACGTTCACCGATGTCGTGCGCGGGCCCATCACGACCGATATCGCCATGATCGGCGACTTCGTGTTGCTGCGGCAGAACGGGCTGCCCGCGTACAACTTCGCCGTGGTCGTCGACGATGTGGCGATGCGCATTTCATTGGTGGTGCGTGGCGAGGACCACGTGCCGAACACGCCGCGCCAGTGCCTGATCTACCGTGCCCTCGGCGAGACGCCGCCGCAGTTTGCGCATCTCTCGCTGGTGCTGGGCCCGGATCACGCGCCACTGTCCAAGCGGCACGGGGCATCGAGCGTTGCCGAGTTCCGGGCCCGCGGCATCCTTCCGGAAGCCTTGCGCAACTATCTCGTGCTGCTCGGGTGGTCACCAGGCAACGACGAGGAGATCCTGCCAATCGAGGAACTCGCGCGGCGCTTCCGCGTGGAAGACGTTACCAGGAGCGCCGGCGTGTTCGACCCCGACAAGCTCGCGTGGATGAACCGCCATTACCTCAAGGAAGCGGAACCGACGCGGATCGCGGCGTTGCTGGTGCCGCACCTGCAGGACGCGGGCGTGTTGTCGGCGAGCATGCCGGGCGACGATCGCTTGCTGTCCTTCCTGACGGCCTGCGTGCCACTCATCGCCGGCACGGTGGACAGGTTGGCGGATGCGCCTGAACGGCTGCGGCCCGTGTTCGAGATGCCCCGCGCGGGTGCGGTTCTCGAACATTTCGGGGCCGAGGAGGCGGCAGCGGCCGACGCTGGTCGGGCCGTCGTGGTCGCATTCGCGCAGGAACTGAGCGCGCGGCCGCGGCTCACGCGGGAGACCTTCCGCGACGCGGCGCAGCAGGTTCGGCAGCGTACCGGCCAGAAGGGGCGGGCCCTGTTCCATCCGATACGGCTGGCCCTCACGGGAGCCGACAGCGGCCCGGAACTCGACCTGCTCGTGCCAGCCATCGATGCGGGCGCCGATGTCCCCCGCGACGCCGGACTGGCGCCCATCGTCGGCTGCCGTGAACGGGCCGCCATCTGCGCGGCCGCCATCCTCGGATCCTGACGCATGGCACCCATCGTCATTGTTGGCGTCCATCCGGTGCGGGAGGCGCTGCGTGCGGGCGGAGTCCGCGAGGTACGGGTCGGAACGAGGTCCGACGCCCGCGTGGGAGAAATCGTGCGCCTGGCGGAACAGACGGGGGTGCCGGTCAGGCGTGTCGAGATAGCTGAGCTGGACCGGTTGGCGGCCGGCGAGCGGCATCAGGGCGTGCTGGCGACGCTGGGCGATGCGCCGCGACGCTGGACCCTGGAGCAGGTCGTCGCCCTCGAGTCCAGACCGCTGATCGTCGTACTGGATGGCGTCGAGGATCCACACAACGTCGGCGCCATCCTGAGGACCGCCGACGCCGTCGGGGCGACGGCACTGGTCCGGCAGGAGCGCCATGCGGCCGCGCTCGGGCCGGCCGCGGCGCGGGCCTCCGCCGGGGCCCTCGCGCACGTGCGGATCGTCGATGTGGTCAACGTCGCGCGCGCCATCGAGACGTTGAAGTCGCTGGGCATCTGGGTCGTGGGCCTCGATGCCGAAGGAGCGCAGCCCTACGACCGCATCGACTTGCGTCCACCGACGGCGCTGGTGGTGGGAGCCGAGGGCGAGGGCCTGCGCCGGCTCGTCCGTGAGCACTGCGACTTCATCGCCGCGCTGCCGATGCGTGGTCACGTCAGCAGTCTCAATGTCTCGGTGGCGACGGGGGTGGTCCTGTACGAGGCGCTGCGACAGCGCGACGGCTTGGGCTGAGTCTCAAGTCTCAGGGCTCAAGTCTCAGGTCAGCCCTTGCTTGAGACCTGCGACCTGCGACTTGAGACCTGAGGCCTGAGACCAGCCCGGTGGGTTGTGCCGACGTGTCGATCCACGATAGACTCACAGGTTGCCGGGAGCGGCGATACCTTGCTTCGGTCGGGCGTCGTGGTGCGGCGCGCGGCCTTGTGGCAGATCCGGGGCGTGTGCTACACTCTCCTCCTTTGTCCGGCTGGCGTAGCTCAGTCCGGTAGAGCAGCTGATTTGTAATCAGCCGGTCGGGGGTTCGAATCCCTTCGCCAGCTCCAGAAGTTGTGCAGGGAACCTGGTGAGTCCGCGGGCGCGTGACCGCGCCTGATTCCGAGTTCCAGCGGGTTCAACCCGATCAGTCGTTCGGCGAGGTTGCGGAGCGGTCAAACGCAGCAGACTGTAAATCTGTCGGCCAAGCGCCTTCGAAGGTTCGAATCCTTCCCTCGCCACCAACCTTCGTGCGTCGTAGCGCTTCTCGCGACGTCGGACTTCGGTTGGCAAGCCCGGCGCCCCGATTTGGGCGCTCGGTTGGCAAGTACCGAAGCCGTGACTTCGGTTGGCACGCCTCGAGGTCCTGACGACTCGGCGACGGCTGGCGAGACCAGCCCAGCCACCGGGTGGGCGGCGAACGATTGTGGTGGGCGTGATGGCCCGGGGCGACCCGGGAGAATGGCAGGGGCAGGCATCGTGCCGCCTTTGTCAGCAGGACGGGCAGACTGGCTTCGGCGCCCAAGGCCGTGTCCAGTGGGACACACAGACTGGCTACGGCTGCTCGGGGAGGTGGTGGGCTCAGGCTCGTCGAGCGTAGGCGGGAGTAACTCAGTGGTAGAGTCACAGCCTTCCAAGCTGTTGGTCGCGGGTTCGATCCCCGTCTCCCGCTCCAGCCTTCGCTCTCGCGCCTTCGGCGCTTGAGTTTCGGCTCGGCAAGCCACGTGGCCCTGGGTTGAAGTTGAGCGGCGGCGGCGCCGCGGATAGTTGGTCCCGAGTGAGATCGACGTGGCAGTCGCCATGCGAGGGCAAGCGGCGAGACGCACCGGTCGAGTTCGATTGGGACAATGCACGGCGAAGGCCGACCCGTCGGGCTGAAGCCGCTGCGAAGTGTGCGGGCGAAAGCCGATGTAGCTCAGTTGGCAGAGCGCGTCCTTGGTAAGGACGAGGTCACCGGTTCAATCCCGGTCATCGGCTCCAACCTTCGCTCACACGCGCCTAGCGTGTGAGCTTCGGCTGGCAAGCCAGACGATTGGTTGTCCGCCATAGCCCACAGGGCGTCGGTGGACCTCGTTTGTGCGTAGGCAGGGGCAAGGCGTAGTCGCAGGGAGAGCTTAAGGGTCATGGGTAAAGAGAAGTTCGACCGCTCGAAACCGCACGTCAACATCGGCACGATCGGTCACATCGACCACGGCAAGACGACGACGACCGCGGCGATCACCAAGGTGTTGCACAAGCACAACCCGAAGGTGTCGTTCCGGTCGTTCGACTCGATCGACAACGCGCCGGAAGAGCGGGAGCGCGGGATCACGATTGCGACGGCGCACGTGGAGTACGAGACGGCCAACCGGCATTACGCGCACGTGGATTGCCCGGGGCACGCCGACTACGTGAAGAACATGATCACGGGTGCGGCGCAGATGGACGGCGGCATTCTGGTGGTGGCGGCGACCGACGGGCCGATGCCGCAGACGCGCGAGCACATTCTGCTGGCGCGGCAGGTGGGGGTGCCGTATCTGGTGGTGTTCCTGAACAAGGTGGACGCGGTCGACGACGCCGAGCTGCTGGACCTGGTCGAGCTGGAGGTGCGCGAGCTGCTCTCGAGCTACGGGTTCCCCGGGGACGAGATCCCGATTGTGCGCGGCTCGGCGCTCAAGGCGCTCGAAGGCGACCCGGAGTGGGAA
This sequence comes from Luteitalea pratensis, assembly GCF_001618865.1. Classification (GTDB taxonomy): domain Bacteria; phylum Acidobacteriota; class Vicinamibacteria; order Vicinamibacterales; family Vicinamibacteraceae; genus Luteitalea; species Luteitalea pratensis. The sequence goes on along the minus strand of NZ_CP015136.1, from coordinate 5,806,783 downwards.
AAGACGATCGACAACCTGATGGAGGCTGTCGACGCGTACATTCCGATGCCGCTGCGCGAGATCGACAAGCCGTTCCTGATGCCGGTCGAGGACGTGTTCTCGATCTCGGGGCGCGGGACGGTGGTGACGGGGCGGGTCGAGCGGGGCAAGGTGAAGGTCGGCGAGGAAATCGAGATTGTGGGTTTCGGGCCGACGCGCAAGACGGTGGTGACCGGCGTCGAGATGTTCAAGAAGCTGCTCGACGAGGGCCAGGCGGGCGACAACATCGGCGCGCTGCTGCGGGGCATCGACAAGGAAGCGGTCGAGCGCGGGCAGGTGCTGGCCAAGCCGGGGTCGATCACGCCGCACACCAAGTTCAAGGGCGAGGTCTACGTCCTGACCAAGGAAGAGGGCGGGCGGCACACGCCGTTCTTCAACGGGTACCGGCCGCAGTTCTACATCCGGACGACGGATGTGACCGGGGTGGCCCACCTGCCCGAGGGCGTGGAAATGGTGATGCCGGGCGACAACGTGACGATGGAGATCGAACTCATCGGGCCGGTGGCGCTGGAGAAGGGCCTGCGGTTTGCCATCCGCGAGGGTGGCCGCACGGTGGGCGCCGGTACGATCACCGAGATTCTGCAGTAAGTCGTCGGCAGCGCCGACGACTTCGGTGGTAGGGCCGGCTCTCCGAGCCGGCCATCACCGCGCAGCAGTCGCGGGGCAGTAGTAGTGATGGACGCCTGGAAGAGGCGTCCCTACCAACGCGATAGGTAGAAGACCATGAGAGACATCGTTCAGCTCGCGTGCGGCGAGTGCAAGCGTCGCAACTACAGCACGACGCGCAACAAGAAGAAGACGACCGAGCGCCTGAACATGAAGAAGTTCTGCCGCTTCTGCAAGTCGCACACGGATCACAAAGAGAGCAAGTAACCAGCGTCACTGGGTAGCGCCGGGCTGGCTCAGCCCGGCGTGTCGCTGTACAGGCCAGTAGCTCAATTGGCAGAGCACCGGTCTCCAAAACCGGGGGTTGGGGGTTCGAGTCCCTCCTGGCCTGCCAAGACACCCGCTGGTGGTCGCCCGGGCGCATCGCGACAACCGCGAGACGCGCCAGGGCGTCTGCACTGAAGGAACCGCACCGTGAAGACCGCGATGGTGGACAACGTCAAGGACGCACAGGTAGGCCGTCGCGAGGCCGAGACGCCCGTCGTGGCGACGTCCGGCCCGCTCGGCTGGTGGGCACGCGCGAAGGACTTCCTGGTGAAGGTGCGCGAGGAGGTCGGGCGGGTGTCCTGGCCGACCCAGCGCGAGGTACAGGCCACGACCATCGTCGTGATCATCTTCTCGCTGATCATGGGCATCTACCTGTTTGCGGTGGATGCGGCCTTCAACAAGCTCGTCGAGTGGATCTTCCGACGGCTCGGGGGGGCGGCATGAGCGAGACGCAGGAGCAGGAAGGCGCCATACAGGCGCCGGTACTCAGCTGGTACATCGTGCACACGTACTCGGGCTTCGAGAAGAAGGTCAAGGAGTCGCTCGAGCAGCGTGTGCAGGCCTACGGTCTCGAGGACAAGTTCGGCGAGGTCCTCGTGCCGCAGGAAGTCGTGGTCGAGATGCGCGGCGGGCGCAAGTACGAGGCCCCCAAGCGCATCTTCCCGGGCTACCTGTTTGTCGAGATGCTGATGACCGACGACGCGTGGCACGTGGTGAAGAACACGCCGAAGGTCACGGGATTTGTCGGGGCGGGCGCCAAGCCCACGCCGCTGACCCGCGAAGAGGTGGAGAACATCCTCCTCCAGGTGCGCGAGAGCGCGGAAAAGCCCAAGCCGAAGTACAGCTTCGAGAAGGGCGATCAGGTCCGGATCAACGAAGGCCCGTTCACCAACTTCAACGGGACGGTGGACGAGGTCAATACCGAGCGCAGCACGCTGAAGGTCATGGTCACGATCTTCGGGCGGTCGACGCCGGTGGAACTCGATTTCCTCCAGGTCGAGAAGCTTTAGGCCCAGATCGCAGCAGGGACGGTTCGAAGAGACATGGCCAAGAAAGTTCAAGCACTCGTGAAGCTCCAGATCGCCGCCGGCAAGGCAACGCCGGCGCCGCCTGTCGGTACCGCACTCGGTCCGCAGGGCGTCAACATCATGGACTTCTGCAAGAACTTCAACGCGAAGACCGCCGGGCAGGACGGCCTCATCATCCCCGTGGTGGTGACGGTGTTTGCCGACCGGTCGTACACGTTCGTGTTGAAGACGCCGCCGGCGCCGATCCTGCTCAAGCGGGCGGCCAACGTGCCCAAGGGCTCGGCCGAGCCGAACAAGAACAAGGTCGGGACGGTGACCAAGGCACAGGTCGAGGAGATCGCGCGCATCAAGTTGCCGGACCTGAACTGCGAGTCGCTCGAGGCGGCCATGCGCAGCGTAGCCGGGACGGCGCGCTCGATGGGCCTCGACGTCGTCGGCTAGATAGGACGCAGACGGCCATCGTCATACGGCCGTCGGCCTTCGCCCGCTGGAAGATGGAAACCGCTGGGGCGTGGTTTCGACATTCCGGCACTCAGCATTCCGGCATTGCTGGAATGCGGTCAACGTGGGAGGCCGCACGACGGCCGACTGCACCACGGAGGTAGACATGCCCACTCCCGGGAAGAAGTTCGCGGCGGCGCGCGCACAAGTAGAAGAGCGCCCGTACGTCTTGGACGAGGCCATTCCCCTCGTCCAGAAGCTCAAGTACACGAAATTCGACGAGACTGTCGAAGTCGCGATGCGACTCGGCGTCGATCCCAAGCACGCCGACCAGATGGTGCGTGGCACGGTGGTCTTGCCGCACGGCCTGGGCAAGACCAAGCGCGTGCTGGTGATCGCCAACCCCGAGAAGCAGCGCGAGGCCGAAGCGGCCGGCGCCGACGCGATCGGTGGCGAGGAACTCGTCGAGAAGATCGCGGGGGGCTGGACGGACTTCGATGCCGTCGTGGCGACGCCCGACATGATGCGTGCCGTGGGCAAGCTGGGCAAGGTGCTCGGTCCGCGCGGGCTCATGCCGAATCCGAAGACGGGAACGGTCACGACCGACATCACGAAAGCCGTGCAGGAAATCAAGGCGGGCAAGGTCGAGTTCCGGGTCGACAAGACCGGGATCGTGCATGCCCCGATCGGCAAGGTGTCATTCCCGGCCGAGAACCTCCTGGCCAACGCGCACGCCCTCTTCGACAGTGTGATGAAGGCGAAGCCCGCGGCGGCCAAGGGCAAGTACCTCAAGAGCCTGACGGTCAGCTCGACCATGGGCCCGGGCGTGGCGATCGACACCTCGCATGTCGAGGCGCTCGTCAAGTAAGGGGAGAGACCATGGCTGTATCTCGTGCTGACAAGCAACTGGAACTCGGGCAGCTCACGGAATCGTTCGGGAAGGCCGAGAGTCTGATCCTGCTGGAGTACAAGGGCCTCAAGGTACCCGAGGTCACCGAACTGCGTCGCCAGGTGCGCGCGGTGCAGGGCTCCTACAAGGTGGTCAAGAACACCCTCGCGCGACGCGCGATGGCCGGCACGCCCTTCGAGGCGCTGGCGCCCCACTTCACGGGTTCGACGGCAGTCGCCTTCAGCGGCGACGACCCGGTCGCGCTCGCGAAGGTGCTGACGACGTTTGCCAAGACGGCTCCTGCCCTGGTGTTGAAGGCAGCGGTCGTGCAGGGCGACGTGGTCGAGGGCCCCGCCGTGAACGAGCTGGCGAACATGCCCGGCAAGCCGGAGCTGTACGCCAAGCTGCTGTACCTGCTGCAGGCCCCGATGGTCCAGATCGTGAGCGTGCTGAGTGCGGCGCCGCGGGACCTGATGAACGTCCTGTCGCAGGTGGAGAAGAAGAAGGGCGAGGGCGAGTAAGGAAACCGGCCGCCTCCGGGTGGCCATGGACGAAGTCGCTGTCAGCTATCAGGCCGTCTGCTGTGTCCCGGTGGGGAACGTCAGCGATGGACCCCGTGGTAGCTGAAAGCCGGACGCAGAGCGCTGATAGTCGACAGTAAGGAGATTGGGAATGGCAGACGTGACGCAGGATCAGGTAGTCGAGTACATCAAGAACATCTCGGTGATGGAGTTGTCCAAGCTCGTCAAGACTCTCGAGTCCGAGCTGGGCGTGTCAGCCGCGGCGGCAGCCCCGGTGGTCGTGGCCGCCGGCGGTGGCGCCGCGGCGGCAGCCCCGGTCGAGGAGCAGACCGAGTTCAACGTCATCCTCCTCGAGGCGGGCGCGAACAAGATCAACGTGATCAAGGCAGTTCGCGAGGTCACGTCGCTCGGCCTGAAGGAAGCCAAGGATCTCGTCGAGGGCGCGCCCAAGGCGATCAAGGAAGGCGCGACCAAGGACGAGGCCGCGGCCATCAAGAAGAAGTTCGAAGAAGCCGGCGCGAAGGTCGAGATCAAGTAACACGATCCGGCTTGTTCGCGAGCCGCGTGTGCCCAGTGGACGTGCCCGACCCCGCCAGGTCGGGCCCGTCGGGGCCGCGCGGCTTTCGCCGTTTGTATGATTCGGCTCCGAAGACCTCGTGCGACGGGTGGTTCGTGGCGGAACCTGACCCGGGGGAATCGTGAAGTATGAGCAGCAGCCTGGCCAAGAACGTCTACCGCGAGCGCATCGATTTTTCCAAGATCCGGACGACCGTCCCGATTCCCAACCTGATCGAGATCCAGAAGAAGTCCTACGACCGCTTCCTGCAGATGTACACCCTGCCGGCCGAGCGCGAGGACGTCGGCCTGCAGGCCGTCTTCAAGTCGGTCTTCCCGATCTCGGACTTCCGCGAGAACTCCTCGCTGGAGTTCATCGAGTACTCGATCGGCAACTGGGACGAGTGCGGATGGGGTGACGAGGCTCGTGGCCTGGTCCACGAGATCGGCGGGCGCCGCATGGCGCTCAACCTCAAGTACGACATCAACGAGTGCCTCGAGCGCGGGATGACGTATGCGATCCCGCTCAAGGTGACGATCCGCCTGGTGGTCTGGAACAAGGACCCCGAGACGGGCGCCAAGACCATCCGCGACATCAAGGAGCAGGAGGTCTACTTCGGCGACATCCCGCTGATGACCGATCACGGGACGTTCATCATCAACGGCACCGAGCGCGTCATCGTGTCGCAGCTGCACCGGTCCCCGGGCGCCTTCTTCCACACGGAAGACAAGACGCTCTTCATGGGGCAGCTGATCCCGTATCGCGGCTCGTGGGTCGAGTTCGAGTACGACAGCAAGAACCTGCTGTACGTGCGCATCGACCGCAAGCGCAAGTTCCTCGGCACGGTGTTCCTGCGGGCCCTCGGCCTGCGCAACGCCGACGAGATGCTGCGGGCGTTCTACACGATCGATTCCCTGCACCTCAAGGGCGAGCGTGTCCTGTGGACCGTCAACGAGAGTCCCGTGGACTGGCGTGCCGGCGAGGACATGACCATCCCGGGCAGCGAGCTCGCGCTGACGCGCGGCAAGCGCATCACCAAGGCCCTGATCAAGGCGCTGCGCCACGCCGGCATCACCGAGGTGCCGGTCGAGTACAGCCACCTCGAGGGCGAGCAGCCGTATTCGGCCGCCGACGTGGTCGATCCGGCGTCGGGCGAGGTGTTGCTCGAGGCCAACGAGGAGCTGTCGGCGCGTGTGCTGGCGATGGCCCAGGAGAAGGGCATCGAGCGTATCGACATCTTCTTCCCCGAGAAGGACGAAGTCGGTCCGGTGCTCTCGGCGACGCTGCGCAAGGATCCGATCCGCACCCACGAGGAAGCGCTGATCGAGATCTACCGCCGCCTCCGGCCGGGGGATCCCCCGACGCTCGAGAGCTCGCGGTCGCTCTTCGAGAGCATGTTCTTCAACCCGCAGAAGTACGACTTCTCGCGTGTCGGCCGGCTGAAGCTGAACACGAAGCTGAAGCTGCAGACGCCGCTCGACGAGAAGGTGCTGCACCCGCAGGACTTCTACGAGGTCATCAAGTATCTGCTGAAGCTGCGCCGCAACCCGGCCAACGTGGACGACATCGATCACCTCGGCAACCGGCGCGTGCGCTCGGTCGGCGAGCTGCTCGAGAACCAGTTCCGCATCGGCCTGGTGCGGATGGAGCGTGCGATCAAGGAAAAGATGTCGGTGTACCAGGAAATGGCCACCGCCATGCCGCACGACCTGATCAACGCCAAGCCGGTGATGGCCGCGATCCGCGAGTTCTTCGGCAGCTCGCAGCTGTCGCAGTTCATGGACCAGACCAACCCGCTCTCCGAGATCACGCACAAGCGGCGTCTCTCGGCGCTCGGGCCGGGCGGCCTGTCGCGTGAGCGCGCCGGGTTCGAGGTGCGCGACGTGCACCCGACCCATTACGGGCGCATCTGCCCGATCGAGACGCCGGAAGGCCCGAACATCGGCCTGATCTCGTCGCTCTCGTCGTACGCGCGGATCAACGAGTTCGGCTTCATCGAGTCGCCGTACCGCAAGGTCGAGAACGGCTTCGTCGTCGACTACGTGAAGATCACGCAGGGCGCGGGCAAGCTCGAGGCCGGCGCGGTCGTGCGGGTGTCCGAGGCCACGGCGGCACGCAAGGCGAGCAAGGAGCTCGAGTTCGAGCCCTACCCGTTCTACCTCTCCGCGTGGGAGGAGGACCAGTACATCATCGCGCAGGCCAACGCGGAGGTCGGTGAGGACGGCCAGTTCGTCGACGAGCGTGTCAACGCGCGCCAGGCGGGCAACTTCATCCTCGCGCCACGCGAGAACATCCAGTTCATCGACGTCTCGCCGAAGCAGTTGGTGTCGGTGGCGGCCTCGCTGATCCCGTTCCTCGAGAACGACGACGCGAACCGCGCGTTGATGGGCAGCAACATGCAGCGCCAGGCGGTGCCGCTGCTCCGCGCCAAGGCCCCGTACGTGGGCACCGGCATGGAGTACATCACCGCCCGCGACTCGGGCGCCGTGACGCTCGCGCGCCGTGCCGGCATCGTCGACTACGTCGACAGCCAGCGCATCGTCGTGCGCGTCGACGGCGACCAGGTGTCGAGCGAGATGGGCGCCGACATCTACAACCTGATCAAGTTCAAGCGGTCCAACCAGAACACCTGCATCAACCAGCGCCCGATCATCCGTGTCGGCGAAAAGGTACTGAAGGGGCAGGTGCTGGCCGACGGACCGTGCACGGAGATGGGCGAGCTCGCGCTCGGCCGCAACGTGCTGGTCGCGTTCATGCCCTGGCGCGGCTACAACTTCGAGGACGCGATCCTCGTCTCCGAGAAGCTGGTCAAGGAGGACTACTACACCTCCATCCACATCGAGGAGTTCGAGATCGAGGCCCGCGACACCAAGCTCGGGCCCGAGGAAATCACCCGCGACATCCCCAACGTCGGCGAGAACTACCTGCGCGACCTCGATGAGAGCGGCATCATCCGCATCGGCGCCTACGTCAAGCCGGGCGACATCCTGGTGGGCAAGGTCACGCCGAAGGGCGAGACCCAGCTGACCCCGGAAGAGAAGCTGCTGCGGGCGATCTTCGGCGAGAAGGCGGGCGACGTGAAGGACGCGTCGCTGACCTGCCCGCCGGGTATCGAGGGGATCATCGTCGGCGTCAAGATCTTCTCGCGCAAGGGCATCGAGAAGGACGATCGGGCCAAGGCCATCGAGGCCGAAGAGCTCGAGATGATGGAGAAGAACCTCCAGGACGAGATCCGCATTCTTCACGACGAAGTGAAGAAGCGCGTGATTGCGCTCCTGGACGGCCAGACGCTCCGCACCGACCTGTTCGATCAGCACGGTCAGCAGCGGCTCGTGAAGAAGGGCACCGCCCTGACGCGTGAGCTGATGAACGACGTGCCGTTCCTCTCACTGGTCCGGTCGCGGATCGAGGCCAACGACCCGCGTCTCGAGGACGCGCTGCGCGAGATCGAGGAGCGCACCGACCGTCAGGTCGAGGTGACGCGCGAGGTCTTCGAGGAGAAGAAGGAGAAGATCCGCCGCGGCGACGAACTGCCGCCGGGCGTGATCAAGCTGGTCAAGGTCTACGTCGCCATGAAGCGCAAGCTGTCGGTGGGCGACAAGATGGCCGGCCGTCACGGCAACAAGGGCGTGATCGCGCGGATCTTGCCGGAAGAGGACATGCCGTACCTGCCGGACGGACGTCCGGTGGAGATCGTGCTCAACCCGTTGGGCGTGCCTTCGCGCATGAACGTCGGGCAGATCCTCGAGACGCACCTCGGCTGGGCCGCGCACGGCATCGGCGAGCAGCTCGACCAGATGGTCAAGGACCAGCGCAGCAACGCGGACGTCAAGGCGCGCCTCGCCGTCGTCTTCCCGACGTCAGAGCGCGTCAAGGCCCTCGACACCCCGGCCGAAGTGGCCGCGTTCACGGCGACGTTGAAGGACGGCGTGCACTTTGCGACGCCGGTGTTCGACGGCGCCAAGGAAGACGAGATCCGCCAGTACCTGAACCTGGCCGGCCTGCCCGACCAGGGCAAGACCGACCTGTACGACGGCATGACGGGGCAGAAGTTCGAGCAGAAGGTGACCGTCGGGTACATCTACATGCTCAAGCTGTCCCACCTGGTGGATGACAAGATTCACGCGCGATCGATCGGACCGTACTCGCTCATCACCCAGCAGCCGCTGGGTGGCAAGGCGCAGTTCGGCGGCCAGCGGTTCGGCGAGATGGAGGTGTGGGCGCTCGAGGCGTATGGCGCCGCGCACATCCTGCAGGAACTGCTGACGGCCAAGTCCGACGACGTGACGGGGCGCGCCAAGATCTACGAGGCGATCGTCAAGGGCGATGCCAGCTTCACACCTGGCCTGCCCGAATCGTTCAACGTGCTGATCCGCGAACTCCAGGCACTGTGCCTCGACGTGGAACTCGTGAAGCTGCGGGCGCGGCCCGCACCGCTGGTCACCGACGAACCGGTGCCGGCCGAACCCGTGGGGCAGGGGGTTTAACGCAACATGAGACCAGACTTCTCGACCAAGGGGACGCTCACCGCGGACTTCGACTCGATCCGGATCAGCCTGGCGTCGCCAGACAAGATCCGGCAGTGGTCGTACGGGGAGGTCACCAAGCCCGAGACCATCAACTACCGGACGTTCAAGCCGGAACGTGATGGCCTGTTCTGTGCCCGCATCTTCGGGCCGGTCACCGACTGGGAGTGCCTCTGCGGCAAGTACAAGCGCATGAAGCACCGCGGCGTGATCTGCGACAAGTGCGGCGTCGAGGTGACGCAGGCCCGGGTGCGCCGCGAGCGCATGGGCCACATCGAGCTCGCCACGCCGGTGAGCCACGTGTGGTTCTTCAAGGGGCTGCCGAGCCGGATCGGGCACCTGCTCGACATCTCGCTTCGTGACCTCGAGCGCGTGCTGTACTTCGAGGCCTATGTCGTCATCGAGCCCGGCGACACGGACATGAAGCAGAACGAGCTGCTCAACGAGGATCAGTACCGCAAGGCCCGCGAAGAGTACGGGTTCACGGCGTTCACGGCGCAGATGGGCGCCGAGGCGATCAAGAGCCTGCTCCGCAACGTCGACATCGCCACGCTCGCGGTCGAGCTGCGCGAGAAGATGAAGGTCGAGCAGTCGATCCAGAAGCGCCAGAAGTACGCCAAGCGCCTGAAGGTGGTCGATGCCTTCCGCAAGAGCAGCAACCGGCCGGAGTGGATGATCCTGGACGTGATCCCGGTGATCCCGCCCGAGCTGCGCCCGCTCGTGCCGCTCGACGGTGGCCGCTTCGCCACCTCGGACCTCAACGATCTCTATCGCCGCGTCATCAACCGCAACAACCGGTTGAAGAAGCTGATGGAGCTCAAGGCGCCCGACGTCATCATCCGCAACGAGAAGCGCATGCTTCAGGAAGCGGTCGATGCGCTGTTTGACAACGGCCGCCGTGGCCGCGTGCTGCGCGGGGCGAACAACCGTCCGCTCAAGTCGCTGTCGGACACGCTCAAGGGCAAGCAGGGCCGGTTCCGCCAGAACCTGCTCGGCAAGCGCGTGGACTACTCGGGCCGTTCGGTCATCGTGGTCGGGCCGGAGCTGAAGCTCCACCAGTGCGGCCTGCCCAAGAAGATGGCCCTCGAGCTGTTCAAGCCGTTCATCTACAACAAGCTCGAGGAGCGCGGGCTGGTCGCCACCATCAAGCAGGCCAAGGAGATGGTGGAGGAGCAGCGGTCCGAAGTGTGGGACGTGCTCGAGGAATGCATCAAGGAGCATCCGGTGCTCCTCAACCGCGCCCCGACGCTGCACCGCCTCGGCATCCAGGCCTTCGAGCCGGTGCTGGTCGAAGGCAAGGCGATCCGCATCCACCCGCTCGTCTGCACGGCGTTCAACGCCGACTTCGACGGCGACCAGATGGCGGTGCACATCCCGCTGTCGCCCGAGGCGCAGATCGAGGCCTCGGTGCTGATGCTCTCGAGCAACAACATCCTGTCGCCGGCCAACGGCGCTCCGATTGCCGTGCCGTCGCAGGACATCGTGCTCGGGTGCTACTACCTCACCAAGTCCAAGGCGGGGGCGATCGGCGAAGGCCGGCTGTTTGCCAACCTGGACGACGTGGTGCTGGCGCTCGAGAACGGCGAGCTCGAAACACTGACGCCGATCCGGCTGCGGCTCACCGGCAACCTGATCGACCTGACCGTCGCCCGCGACGACCAGGCGGTGCTGCACACGCCGCTGCACGCGGTGGAGCGCCGGATCATCAACACCACGGTCGGTCGCGTGATCTGGAACAGCTCGCTGCCATCCGAGATGCCGTTCATCAACGGTCTGCTCAAGAAGAAGGGGCTGCAGCAGGCGGTGCAGTACTGCTACCTGCACTTCGGCCTCGAGAAGACCGTGCAGATGCTCGACAGCCTGAAGACGCTGGGCTTCACCTATGCGACGCAGTCGGGTCTGTCGATCGGCATCAACGACCTGATCATCCCGTCGGTGAAGGCCGAGCTGGTCAATCACGCCGAGGCCGAAGTCATCAAGGTCGAACAGCAGTACCAGGAAGGCGCGATCACCAACGGCGAGCGCTACAACAAGGTCATCGCCCTCTGGTCGGATGCGACCGAGAAGATCGCCGACAAGATGTTCGGCGAGATGGAAGAGCGCGACCGCTCGGGCCAGTCGTTCAACCCGGTCTACATCATGGCGGACTCGGGAGCCCGCGGTTCCAAGCAGCAGATCCGCCAGCTGGCCGGCATGCGCGGTTTGATGGCCAAGCCGTCAGGCGAGATCATCGAGACGCCGATCAAGTCGAACTTCCGTGAAGGCCTGACGGTGCTGCAATACTTCATCTCGACGCACGGCGCGCGCAAGGGCCTGGCGGACACGGCGCTCAAGACCGCCGACTCCGGCTACCTCACGCGTCGACTGGTGGACGTGGCGCAGGACGTCATCATCCACGAGCCCGACTGCGGCACGATGGACGGCATCGAGGCACGTCCGATCGTGGAAGCGGGCGAGACCATCGAGCCGCTGCGCGACCGGATCATCGGCCGCGTCACGCTCGAGGACGTGATCGATCCGATCACCCGCGAAGTGCTCGTGGCGGCCAACGAGAACATCGATGAGGATCTCGCGACGGTCGTCCAGGAGGCGGGCATCGAGATGGTCAAGATCCGCTCCGTGCTCACCTGCGCCAGCCGGCGTGGGGTGTGCGCCAAGTGCTACGGCCGCGATCTCGCGACCGGGCGCATGGTGGAGATGGGCCTGGCCGTCGGTGTCGTCGCCGCGCAGTCCATTGGCGAGCCCGGCACGCAGCTGACGATGCGCACGTTCCACATCGGTGGCACGGCGTCGCGCATCTCGGAGCAGTCGACGCAGGAATCGCGGCACGCCGGCACGGTGCGCTTCGAGAACATCTCGTCGGTCGAGACGGGTGTCGAGGGCGGCATTCGCGACATGGTCGTGATGAACCGCAACGGCAGCCTGATCGTCCGAGACGGCAAGGGCCGCGACGTCGAGCACTACCAGGTGATCTACGGTGCGCGCCTGCGCGTGACCGACGGCCAGAGGGTCGAGCCGGGCCAGGTCCTCCTCGAATGGGATCCGTTCACGTTCTCCATCCTCACGGAGGAGGCGGGCACGGTGAAGTTCAAGGACATCATCGCGGACGTCACCGTCCACGAGGAGGTCGACGAGGTCACGGGCATGTCCCGGCGGATCATCATCGAGGGCATCGACGAGAAGAAGCAGCCGCTCGTCGAGATCCGCAACCTCGATGGCAAGGTGCTCCGGAAGTACCACATCCCGTCGCACGCCCACCTGATGGTGGAGGACGGCGATGCGGTGACCCCGGGTGCCGTGCTCGCGAAGATTCCGCGCGAGACGACCAAGACCAAGGACATCACGGGCGGTCTGCCGCGCGTGGTCGAACTGTTCGAGGCCCGCAAGCCCCGCGAGGCGGCGGCCGTCATCAGCGAGATCGACGGCATCGTCAAGATCGGCGGCATCGTCAAGGGCCAGCGCAAGATCATGATCGTGCCCGAGGAAGAGGGCGGGGAGCCGCGGGAGTACAGCCTGCCGCGCGGCGTGCACGTGAACGTCCAGGACGGCGATCGCGTGCGGGCCGGCGAGCAGCTCATGGACGGCCCGAGCAACCCGCACGACATCCTCGCGGTGCTCGGCGAGAAGGAACTGCAGCGGTACCTGGTCAACGAGATCCAGGAGGTGTACCGCCTGCAGGGCGTCAACATCAACGACAAGCACATCGAGACCATCGTCCGGCAGATGATGCGGTGGGTGAAGATCGAGGATGTCGGCGACACCGAGTTCCTGATCGACGACGTGGTGGACCGGTTCCGGTTCATCGAGGAGAACGAGCGCGTGGTCACGTCCGGTGGCGTGCCCGCGAAGGGCCGCCCGATGCTGCTCGGCATCACCAAGGCGTCGCTCTCGACCGACTCGTTCATCTCGGCGGCCTCCTTCCAGGAGACCACGCGCGTGCTCACCGAGGCGTCCATCAGCGGGCGCATCGACACGCTGCGCGGCCTGAAGGAGAACGTCACGATGGGCCGGCTCATCCCGGCGGGTACGGGCTTCTACGCCTACAGCAACGTGCACATCCCGTCGGATGCGCCGCCGCCCCCGCCGCCGCCGTCCCCGGAGGACGCGGAACTCGAGCGCGACCTCGATTACCTGTCCGACGCCGACGATCTCCTCGATCGCGAGCGCGGCGAAGTGGTCGAGTAGTTGGTAGGGCCGGCTCTCCGAGCCGGCTGTCTCCGCATCCGCGGGTCACGACGAATTGGCGGGGTGCCCGATTGGGGACCCCGCCTTTTTCTTGTGTCGGTTCGGTGCCACTTCCTGCCGCCTCTCGCCCTCGCCCGTCCGCGACCTCCTCCGTCCTCCTTCCTCCTTCCTCCTTCCTCCTTCCTCCGTCCTCCCTCCTCGCGGCCCGTCATAATAGGGCAGGGACCCTGCCGGTCCTGCCAAATGGGAGAGTCCGAGATGCAGTTCAGCCTGCGTGGTTGGCGTGCAGTCTGCGCGGCCGTGGTGGTGCTCGCGATCGCGGGGGTCGGGTCCGTGTCGGCCCAGGATCTCGCCTCGTTCGAAAAACGCCTCACGGTGCACACCCTGCCCAACGGGTACACGTTCCTGATCCTCGAGCGCCCGGGGGCGCCCGTCTTTTCGTTCGCCACACGGGTCGACGTCGGGTCGGCGCAGGAGGTGCCAGGCATCACGGGCCTGGCGCACATGTTCGAGCACATGGCGTTCAAGGGCACGCCGCGCCTTGGCACGAAGGACTTTGCCAGGGAGAAGGTCGCGCTCGACGAACTCGAAGCCGCCTATCAGGCCTACGAACGGGCCCGTGCGGCCGTGAAGCCCGACCAGGCCGAGGTGGACCGGCTGCTGAAGGCCTTCAAGGACAAGGAGGCGGCCGCGCAGGAATTCGTGATCGCCAACGCCTTTGACGAGGCGCTGTCGCGCGAGGGTGGCGTGGGCCTGAACGCGAGCACCAGCGCGGAGGCGACGACCTACTACTACTCGTTGCCGACCAACAAGTTCGAGCTGTTTGCCTACCTCGAGTCCGAGCGCTTCATCCACCCCGTGTTCCGTGAGTTCTACAAGGAGCGCGACGTGGTCATGGAGGAAAGGCGCCAGCGAACCGAGAGCCAGCCCATCGGCAAGCTGATCGAGCGGATGCTTGCCACGGCCTTCCTCGCGCATCCCTACAAGCAGCCGACTGTCGGCTACATGAGCGACCTGCAGCGCTTCACGCTCACTGACGCCGAGGCCTTCTTCAAGAAGTACTACGTACCGGCCAACATGGTGACGGCCATCGTCGGCAACGTGAAGGCTGCCGAGATCATCCCGATTCTCGACAAGTACTTCGGCAGGCTGCCGAAGGGCGAGAAGCCGGCGCCCCTGCGCACCCTGGAGCCGCCCCAGTCGGCAGAACTGACCATCACCCTGCGCGAGAAATCGCAGCCGATCTACATCGAGGGCTATCACAAGCCGTCGGCGCTGCATCCCGATGATGCCGTCTACGACGCCATCGCCGAGATCCTCGGCCGCGGCCGGACGTCGCGCCTCTACACCTCGCTGGTCGAGAAGCAGAAACTCGCGGTGCAGGCGCAGGTCGGCGGTGGCTTGCCAGGCGTGAAGTATCCGCACCTGTTCGTGGCGCTGGCAGTCCCGGCCCGCGGCATCAGCAACGACAAGGTCGCCGAGGCGCTGCACGTCGAACTCTCGCGAATGGCGACCGAGGATGTGACCGACGAAGAACTCGCGCGGTTCAAGACGCGGGCCAAGGCCGACCTCATCCGGTCGCTCGACAGCAACAGCGGCCTGGCCGAACAACTGGTGACCTACCACACACTGACGGGCGACTGGCGCGACATCTTCAAGTACATCGAGCGGACCGATGCCGTGAGCAAGGCCGATATCCGCCGCGTCGCGGCGGACGTGTTCAAGGTGACCAACCGTACGGTGGCCCGGCTCGAGAACGACGCGGCACCGGCCGCCGGAGGCACGCGATGAGCCGCTTGCGTACAGGAGTGGCCCTCGCGACGTTCGTCCTCGGCGGACTGGCGGCGGCGGTCGCCGACGCCCAGGTCGCGACGGTGGACCAGTTGAAGTACCCGGCCCTGCCGGCCTTTTCGTTGCCGCGGCCAACGCGCACCGTGCTGCCCAACGGCCTCGTGGTGCTGGTCATGGAGGATCACGAACTGCCGCTGGTGAGCGTGTCCGCGCGCTTCCGGACCGGGTCGCTCCTCGAGCCGGCCGACAAGATCGGCGTGGCGAGCCTGACCGGCTCCCAGATGCGATCGGGCGGCACGGTCGCACTCGCGCCCGAGGCCCTTGACCGCTATCTCGAGGGGCGCGCCGCCTCCATCGAGTCGAGCATCGGCGACGACTCCGGCTCGGCGAGCATGAGCGTGCTCAAGCAGGACTTCGGCGAGGTGCTGCAGGTGTTCTCGGACGTCCTGCGGCAGCCGCGGTTCGACCCGGCCCGCCTCGAGGTGGCCAGGCGTGGCATCGAGGCCGGCATCGCCCGCCAGAACGACGATCCCAACTCGATCGCGAGCCGCGAGTTCCGGGAGTTGATCTACGGCGGTGACACGCCGTTCGCGCGGCAGGTGACCTACGCGACCGTGCAGGGCCTCACGCGCGACGATCTCGTCGCCTGGCACGCGAAGTACCTGCACCCGGACCAGACCATCCTCGCGGTGCATGGCGACATCACTTCGGCCGAAGCGGTGGCGGCGGTCACGAAGGTGTTCGGCTCGTGGGCCCGGGGTCCGAAGCAGATGATCACGTTCCCGGAGCCGCGGCCGCAGTCGGCGCCCGGTGTATTCGAAGCGGTCAAGAGTGACGTCGCGCAGTCCTCGATCCGGATCGGCCACATGGGGACGCTGAAGAGCACCCATCCCGATTACTATCCGGTGCAGGTGCTCAACGAGGTCCTGAGCGGTAGCTTCACGTCGCGCCTGTTCTCGAGCGTGCGCACCGCCAAAGGGCTCGCCTATTCGGTCGGCGGCGGTGTTGGCAGCAATTACACGCGCGTGGCGCCGTTCTCGATGAGCACGAGCACGAAAACATCGACGACGGCAGAAACGATCGAGACGCTGGTCACCGAAGCGAAGCGGATCATCGCCGAGCCGCCGACTGCCATGGAAATCGACCTCGCCAAGCAGTCGATCCTCAACTCGTTCATCTTCAACTCCGCCACGACCGAGCAGGTGCTCGGGCAGCAGGTGACCTACGAGTACTACGGCATGCCGACCGACTGGCTCGAGCGGTACCGGGCCGGCATCGAGAAGGTGACGCCGGCCGACACCGCACGCGTGGCCAGGCAGTACATCAAGCCTGATCAGTTCGCGATCCTCGTCGTCGGTCCCACCGAAGGCCGAGACAAGGCGTTGAGCACGTTCGGGACGGTGAAGACGCTCGACATCTCGATCCCGGAACCGCCGTCCGCGGCCCCGGCAGCTGCGCCGTCGGCCGCGCCCGGTGCCGAGGACACCGGTCGTGCCCTCATCAGCAAGGCCGTCGACGCCATGGGAGGAGCGGCGGTCATCGACGGGGTCAAGGCCTACCGCGAGGAAACGACCGTCTCGGCGACGACGCCGCAGGGCGACATCGAACTGCAGTCGACCGTGCTCGTGGCGCCGCCGGACCGGGTGCGGCAGGAACTAGTCACCCCGATGGGTGCGATGACGATGACGATCGCCGGCGCCACTGGCACCGTGCAGGGCGGGCCGCAGGGGTCGATGCCGTTGCCGGAAGCGCAGCGGACGCAGATGCTGAAGCAGATCCAGCGGTCGCCGATCTTCCTGCTCCAGCGTCGGGCCCAGGCCGGATTCAAGGCGGTCGCGGCCGGGGATGGCAAGGTGGGCGAGACGCCGGTTGCGCTCGTGCGCGTGGATGTCGAGGGCGATTCGATGACGCTTGGCATCGACCCCGCGACCGGGCAACTGCGCAGCCTGCTGGCGCGAGGCACCGGCCCGACCGGCGCTCCCGCCGACGTGCTCACCGAGTACGGCGACTATCGTGCTGCCGGCGGTATCACCGTCCCGCATGCGCGGCGCTCGAGCATCGGCGGCACGACGTCGCAGACGGTGACCGTGAAGAGCGTGCAGGTGAATCCACCCCTGCCTGCCGACGCGTTCGGCGCCGCGAAGTAACCCATGCCCGCTGCCGCCCCCCCGCCCGCCGTGACGTACGTGCACGGGCTCGTGCGCCCGATCGGCGTTCGTGTGCCGCGGGAATGGTACGTGCCGAACGAGTCCTTCGGGTGGCGGGCCGTGGTGGTGCTGTTCGGCGTCCTGATCGGCTGCGTCGCGGCGTTGCCCTGGCTCGTCGACCGGTGGGGTGTCGTCGCGATGCTGCCGGTGCTGCCGGTGATCGGCGCCTACGTCTACAAGATCACGATCCTCATGCACGAGTGCTGTCATCGCACCCTGTTCCGGGCCCGCGCGACCAACGACCGGGTCGGGTTGGTGTGCGGCGGCTTCCTCGTGACGGGCTACGACGGGTTCTGCCGCGCTCACTGGCAGCATCACCGCCACTGTGGCACCGAGGAGGACGGGGAAGAATCCGATTACATGAAGCTGCAGGACGCCTCGGCGATGCAGTTGCTGGTGCACCTGGTCAAGCCACTGCTAGGCGTCCAGGCCGGACGCCTGGCGCTGGCGGCGCTCGCCGCGCTGGCGCATCGGTTCGGTGGTAGCGGCTCCGTGCACGCGGGGGACCAGCCGGCGTCGCAGGTGCGCACGCACGTGCCGATCGTCAGTCCGGTGGCGCAACTGGCGGCGATCGGGGGCTGTCAGTTGATCATCGCGGTGCTGGCGAGCGGTTTCGGACGGCATCCCTGGCTGGTGATCGCCTACCCCGTGACGGCTGCGACCTTCGGGTTGTTCTTCAGCCGCGTGCGTGCGTTCTGCGAGCACGTGCGCCTGGATCGGCACGTCGGCGAGTGTTCGGTGCGGTCGCACCTGCCCAACCCGGTCGATCGCCTGTTCTTCTACACGCTGAACATGAACCTGCACGTCGAGCACCACCTGTTTCCGCAGGTGCCCGCCTGTCATCTGCCGGCCGTGCGGCAGCACCTGCAGGACATCGGGTACCTGCAACCGGCGATGACGTCACGGTTCATCCTCGGCACGATCGCCGGCGTCCTCGGCCACGCACGCGCGCGTCGTCGAGTCACCGCCTGATGCAGATCGAGACCGTCGAGGTCGCGTGCAGCACGTGCGGCAGTCGTGACGCGGACGAAGTCGGGCGCTCCCGTGATCACGAGTTCGCGACCTGCGACAACGAGTTCGTGTTCGTTCGCTGTCGTGCCTGCGGCCTGACCTACCTGCGCAACCGGCCGGCGCCGCACACGCTCGGCACCATCTATCCGCCCTCGTACTACCGCTACGCGGCCTTTCTCGGGCCGGTCACCACGCGCCTGCGTGCGGTGGTGCAGGGCGGCCGCGTGCGGATGTTGCGGCGATGGCTCTCGCCAGGAGCGACCGTGATGGAGGTGGGCTGCGGCGAGGGGCAGTTGCTGCAGGCCATCAAGGCCGACGGCGACCCGTCGTGGCGGGTCGTCGGCGTCGACATCTCGGAGGACGCGTGCGAGGCACTACGGCGCACCGGGCTGGAGATGCGGTGTGCGCAGTTCGAGGATCTGGACTGGCCCGCGTCGACGGTGGACCTCGTGATCATGAACCAGGTGATCGAACACCTGGCCGATCCCCGTGCGTGCGTGGCCAGGGCGGCGGCGCTGCTCCGGCCCGGCGGGCGGCTGCTGATCGAGACGCCGTCGGTGGGATCGTGGGACCGCGACTGGGTGGCCGCCGACAGGTGGGGTGGATGGCACTGCCCACGGCACTGGTCGCTCTACACGCGCGACTCCCTCAGCGGGTTGCTGGAGCAGCAGGGGTTACGGGTCGAGCGCACCGAGTACCTCCTGAGCCCGTTCATCTGGGCGCACACGCTCCAGAACGTCGTCCGCGATCGTCCCGCGTGGCGCTGGGCGTCGGGTGTCCTGTCGGAGCGCTCGGTGCCGGCCCTCTTGGCCTACGGCGTGCTCGACACGGTGCAGCGCTGGACGCGTGGCCGGACGTCGAACATGCGGGTTGTCGCCCGGAAGTCGTAGGGGCCGATGGCCTCCGAACGCCGAGCTGGGACAGCCCGGCGTTACCAGACCGCTTCCAGCTTCCCGCTATCCCGTGTTCCCGTGTCCCGTGTCCCGTGTGCTATGATGTCCGTTCGCCGCGAGCCCCCGGGCGAGACCATAGTCGAGGTCGCGATCAAGTGAGCACCAGATCGCCGGGGAAATGGCGCGGGTTGCACAGGCACCCTGCACCGTGATAGGCTCGCAAGGTTTTGTCGGGGTCAGGACACCCTATCTGACCCCGAGCCACGCGAAGTGAGGCCCGGATCCTGGGCGCTGCGCCGGACCGGCAGCGGGGATTGGCGGGCACATCCGAGCGGAACGCCCCAGATGGCCGACCGCGCGACAACTTCGAAGACGTAGGGTACCCAGTCTCGGGTGCCAGGTCGGCCTTGGTCGACTTTCAGGCCCGGGACGCCGTGTCGCCGCTGTTGGGGCGGCACGGAGGCAAGTCCGAACGGGCACGCCTGACGAGGCGTGCCTGGATGCGTGTCTGTCGACTCGAGCGACACGCGCGTGCAGGTGGAGTCACTGTGCCGACCATCAGTCAGCTTGTCCGCAAGGGCCGCGAAGCGGTCATCGACAAGACCAAGAGCCCTGCACTGCAGGAGAGCCCGCAGAAGCGGGGGGTCTGTGTCCGGGTGTTCACCCAGACGCCCAAGAAGCCGAACTCGGCGCTCCGCAAGGTGGCGCGTGTGCGGTTGACCAACAAGATCGAGGTGACGACCTACATCCCGGGCGTCGGCCACAACCTGCAGGAGCACTCGCTGGTGCTCATCCGCGGGGGCCGCGTGAAGGACCTCCCGGGTGTCCGTTACCACGTCGTGCGGGGCACGCTGGACGCCACGGGCGTCGCGAACCGCCGGCAGGGTCGGTCCAAGTACGGCGCCAAGCGGCCGAAGTCGTAGGAGCTGAGCTGAGATGCCACGCAGACGAGTAATTGCCAAGCGCGAGGTCACGCCGGACCCGCTCTACAACAGCGCCCTGGTGACCAAGTTCATCGGGTCGGTGATGAGCGACGGGAAGCGGAGCACCGCGGAGCGGATTCTGTACAAGAGCTTCGAGATGATCCAGGAGAAGACCGGCGAGGAGCCCCTCAAGGTCTTCAAGAAGGCCATCGACAACACGAAGCCGAGCCTTGAAGTGAAGTCGCGGCGCGTCGGTGGATCGAACTACCAGGTGCCGATCGAGGTCAACGTCAACCGCCGCCTGTCGCTGGCGATTCGTTGGCTGGTCAGCTACTCCCGGTCGCGTGGCGATGGCAAGACGATGGAAGAGAAGCTCGCCAACGAGCTGCTCGACGCGAGCAACATGCGCGGTGGGGCCGTGAAGAAGCGTGAGGACACGCATCGCATGGCCGAGGCCAACAAGGCCTTCGCTCACTACCGCTGGTAGCGCCGATCCTGGTGGTGAGATTCTGAAATTGTGAAATCCCGCAATTTCACAATTTCATAAGGTCAGAATTTCGTTTTCTTACTCGAGTACTCGATCAATGGCTCGTCAGGTACCCCTCAGTCGTACGCGCAACATCGGCATCATGGCCCACATTGATGCCGGCAAGACGACCACGACCGAGCGCATCCTGTTCTATACCGGCATCACCTACAAGATCGGCGAGGTGCACGATGGCACCGCGACGATGGACTGGATGGAGCAGGAACAGGAGCGCGGGATCACCATCACGTCCGCGGCGACGACGTGCTTCTGGCGGGATCATCGCATCAACATCATCGACACCCCGGGCCACGTGGATTTCACGGCCGAGGTGGAGCGCTCGCTGCGCGTGCTCGACGGCGCAGTGGCGGTGTTCGACTCGGTGGCCGGCGTCGAGCCGCAATCCGAGACGGTGTGGCGCCAGGCCGACAAGTACCGCGTCCCGCGCATCTGCTTCGTGAACAAGATGGATCGCATCGGCGCGAACTTCGATCGCACGGTGGATCAGATCAAGACGCGCCTGCAGGGCAACCCCTGCGTCCTGCAGTTCCCGATCGGCACCGAAGACAAGTTCCGCGGCGTCGTCGACGTGGTCACCATGAAGGCGATCACGTACAAGGACGAGACGATGGGCGCCGAGTACGTGACCGAGGACATCCCGGCCGATCTGCTCGACCAGGCCAAGGCCTATCGCGAGCAGTTGCTCGAGAAGGTCAGCGAAGCCGACGACGCGCTGCTCGAGAAGTACCTCAGCGGCGAGGAGATCACCGAAGCGGAGATCAAGGCGGCCCTGCGCCTGCGCGTGAACAAGTCCGTGCACGGTCGCGTCGAGGCGCCCTTCGTTCCGGTGATCTGCGGGTCGGCCTTCAAGAACAAGGGCGTACAGCCGCTGCTCGACGCGGTCGTCGACTTCCTGCCCTCGCCGATCGACATTCCGGCGATCCAGGGCGTGTCGATGGACAAGGCCGACGAAACGGTCATCGAGCGGCCGGCCGACGACACCAAGCCGTTCGCGGCGCTCGCGTTCAAGATCATGACCGACCCGTTCGTCGGTCAGCTCACCTTCATCCGCGTGTACTCCGGCGTGCTGGCGTCGGGTGCCTCGGTGCTCAACTCGACCAAGGGCAAGACCGAGCGCATCGGCCGACTCCTGAAGATGCACGCCAACAAGCGTGAGGAAATCAAGGAAGTCTACGCCGGCGACATCGCGGCCTGCGTCGGCCTGAAGAGCGTGATGACCGGCGACACGATCTGCGACGAAAAGCACGCCGTCGTGCTCGAGTCGATGGACTTCCCCGAGCCGGTGATTTCGCTGGCCATCGAGCCCAAGACCAAGAGCGACCAGGAGAAGCTGGGCCACGGTCTCGCGAAGCTGATGGCCGAAGACCCGACCTTCCGCGTGCGGACCGACCAGCAGACAGGTCAGGTCATCATCGCGGGCATGGGCGAGTTGCACCTCGACATCATCGTCGACCGCCTCAAGCGCGAGTTCAACGTCGAGGCCAACGTCGGCCGGCCGCAGGTGGCCTACAAGGAAACCCTCACCATGAAGGCCGAGGGCGAAGGCCGGTACGTGCGGCAGACGGGTGGGCGCGGCCAGTACGGCCACGCGAAGATCCGCCTGATTCCGCGGCAGCCCGGCGAAGGCTACCTGTTCGAGAACAAGATCGTCGGCGGCACGATTCCGAAGGAATTCATCAAGCCGATCGACGAAGGCATCAAGGAAGCTCTCACGACGGGTGTCCTGGCCGGCTTCCCGGTGGACGACGTCGGCATCGAGCTCTACGACGGCTCGTACCACGACGTCGACTCGAACGAGATGGCGTTCAAGATCGCCGGTTCGATGGCGTTCAAGGATGCCGCGAAGAAGGCTCGTCCCGTGCTCCTCGAGCCGGTGATGCGTGTCGAGGTGGTGGTGCCCAAGGAGTTCATGGGCGACATCATGGGCGACATCGCCAGCCGCCGCGGGCACATCCAGTCGCAGGAAGACCTCGGTGGTACGCAGATCGTCAGCTCGCGCGTGCCGCTGTCGGAGATGTTCGGCTACGCGACCGAGCTGCGGTCGCGTACCCAGGGCCGCGCCACGTATTCGATGCATTTCGATCGATACGAGCAGGCGCCAGGCCATGTCGCCGACGAAGTGATCGCCCGCATGCAGGGCACCAAGCAGTAGTCACAGTTCCGTCACGGACCCGTAGAACCGGAGATCAGGCGCAATGGGTAAAGAGAAGTTCGACCGCTCGAAACCGCACGTCAACATCGGCACGATCGGTCACATCGACCACGGCAAGACGACGACGACCGCGGCGATCACCAAGGTGTTGCACAAGCACAACCCGAAGGTGTCGTTCCGGTCGTTCGACTCGATCGACAACGCGCCGGAAGAGCGGGAGCGCGGGATCACGATTGCGACGGCGCACGTGGAGTACGAGACGGCCAACCGGCATTACGCGCACGTGGATTGCCCGGGGCACGCCGACTACGTGAAGAACATGATCACGGGTGCGGCGCAGATGGACGGCGGCATTCTGGTGGTGGCGGCGACCGACGGGCCGATGCCGCAGACGCGCGAGCACATTCTGCTGGCGCGGCAGGTGGGGGTGCCGTATCTGGTGGTGTTCCTGAACAAGGTGGACGCGGTCGACGACGCCGAGTTGCTGGACCTGGTCGAGCTGGAGGTGCGCGAGCTGCTCTCGAGCTACGGGTTCCCCGGGGACGAGATCCCGATTGTGCGCGGCTCGGCGCTCAAGGCGCTCGAAGGCGACCCGGAGTGGGAAAAGACGATCGACAACCTGATGGAGGCTGTCGACGCGTACATTCCGATGCCGCTGCGCGAGATCGACAAGCCGTTCCTGATGCCGGTCGAGGACGTGTTCTCGATCTCGGGGCGCGGGACGGTGGTGACGGGGCGGGTCGAGCGGGGCAAGGTGAAGGTCGGCGAGGAAATCGAGATTGTGGGTTTCGGGCCGACGCGCAAGACGGTGGTGACCGGCGTCGAGATGTTCAAGAAGTTGCTCGACGAGGGCCAGGCGGGCGACAACATCGGCGCGCTGCTGCGGGGCATCGACAAGGAAGCGGTCGAGCGCGGGCAGGTGCTGGCCAAGCCGGGGTCGATCACGCCGCACACCAAGTTCAAGGGCGAGGTCTACGTCCTGACCAAGGAAGAGGGCGGGCGGCACACGCCGTTCTTCAACGGCTACCGGCCGCAGTTCTACATCCGGACGACGGATGTGACCGGGGTGGCCCACCTGCCCGAGGGCGTGGAAATGGTGATGCCGGGCGACAACGTGACGATGGAGATCGAGCTCATCGGGCCGGTGGCGCTGGAGAAGGGCCTGCGGTTTGCCATCCGCGAGGGTGGCCGCACGGTGGGCGCCGGTACGATCACCGAGATTCTGCAGTAAGTCGTCGGCAGCGCCGACGACTTCGGTGGTAGGGCCGGCTCTCCGAGCCGGCCATCACCGCGCAGCAGTCGCGGGGCGATGGCAGTGATGGACGCCTGGGACAGGCGTCCCTACCAACGCGATAGGAAAACGACTATGTCTGGATTTGGCGAAAAGATCCGTATCCGCTTGAAGGCCTACGACGCCCGCGTACTCGATCAGTCCACCACGGAAATCGTGGACACGGCGCGTCGCACGGGAGCCCGCCTGGCGGGGCCGGTGCCGCTGCCCACCGAGAAGAACAAGTGGACGGTGCTGCGCTCGCCGCACGTGGACAAGAAGTCGCGCGAGCAGTTCGAGATCCGGACGCACAAGCGGCTCGTCGACATCTTCGAGCCGACGCCGCAGACGGTGGACGCGCTGATGAAGCTCGATCTGCCCGCGGGCGTCGACGTCGAGATCAAGGCGTTCGGCAAGGAACACGGCAAGTAGCCGTCGGATTTCATCCGACGGACTTTCGGTAGGGCCGGCTCTCCGAGACCGGCCAGAGATGGGTTGGCGCATCGCTGCCGCGCTTGGCATCGGTAGACGGACCCCGAAGGCGAGAGACACAACGATGGTGACGGGAATCATCGGCAAGAAGATCGGGATGACGCAGGTGTTCGGCGCGGATGGCGTCGTGACGCCGGTCACCGTGATCAAGGCCGGCCCCTGCGTGGTGGTGCAGACCAAGACCGCGCAGACCGACGGCTACGAATCGGCGCAGATCGGCCTGGTCGAGGACAAGCCGGCCAGGGTGAGCCGCGGCCTGCAGGGCCACTACGCGAAGGCCAACGTCCCCCCGACGCGCGTGCGTCGCGAGGTCGGCATCTCGGGTGACGGCGTGACTGCCGGCAGCGAAGTGCTTGCTTCCGCGGTGTTCACCGACGGCGAAGTAGTGGATGTCATCGGCACTTCCCGCGGCATGGGCTTCCAGGGCGTGATGAAGCGCCACGGGTTCGCGGGCGGCGCGGCCTCGCACGGCTCCATGTTCCACCGGGCGCCTGGCTCGATTGGCGCGTCGTCCTACCCCTCGCGCGTGGTCAAGGGCATGCGGGCCGCGGGCCACATGGGCTACGACCGTGTCACGGTGCACAACCTCAAGATCGTGCGCGTGGATGGCGACAACCACCTGCTCCTGATCAAGGGCGCCGTGCCCGGGCCGCGCAACGGCATCGTCCTGATCCGCAAGGCGCGCAAGGCCAAGCCGGTGCGCGTGGCGCAGGTCGAGACGAAGAAGGGGAAGAAGTAATGCAGCTCGACGTCGTCAACACCAGCAACCAGAAGGTGGGCGCGCTCGACCTCCGCGACGAGGTGTTCGGCAATCGCGTGCGCACCGACCTGATCTGGGAAGCGGTCCGCCACGAGCAGGCCGAGGCCCGTCGGGGCACGCACGCGACCAAGACGCGCGGCGAGGTGGCCGGTTCGGGCCGCAAGCTGTGGAAGCAGAAGGGTACCGGCCGGGCGCGTGTCAGCGACGTGCGCAACCCGATCTGGCGCAAGGGCGGGACGACGCTCGGCCCGCAGCCGCGCGACTACGGCTACGCCTTCCCGAAGAAGATGGCGCTCGGCGCGCTGCGTGATGCGCTGGCCGCGAAGATTCGCGACGGCCAGGTGGTCGTGGTGGACGCGCTGGCGGTGACCGAGGCGAAGACGCGCGCGGCCGCGCAATTGCTCAAGGACCTTGGCCACACGCGCAAGACGCTCGTGATCGACGTCGCGCCGGCCGATGCGCTGGTGCTGTCGACGCGCAACCTCCCGGGCGTGAAGCTCGTGCCGGCCAACCGGGTGACGGCGCGTGACGTGATGGACTGCGCCAGGGTCATTGCCAGCCAGGCGGCGCTGACGCGCTTGCAGGAGACGCTGGGCTGAGGCGCGAGCCGCAGACCAGGGACGAAGAATCATGAAACTCACCGACGTCATCCGCCGGCCGCTCGTCACCGAGAAGAGCACCCTGCAGCGCGAGCTGCAGAACGTGCTCGCCTTCGAGGTGCACGTGGACGCCACCAAGGTGGAGATCAAGCAGGCCGTCGAGCAGTTGTTCGGCGCCAAGGTGGCGGCCGTCCGCACGGCGAGCCAGCGCGGCAAGCTGAAGCGCCAGGGCCGCTTCGTCGGCCGCCGCAGCGACTGGAAGAAGGCCTACGTTCGCCTGCAGGCCGACCAGAAGGTCCCCGAGATCCTGGAGATCGCGTAAGCGAGGACGATCATGCCAGTACGAACGTACAAGCCGACGTCGGCGGGGCGCCGTTTCCAGACGGTGCAGACCTTCGACGAAATCACGTCCACCGAACCCTACAAGCCGCTCACCGAGCCGCTGAAGAAGTCGGGCGGCCGCAACAACCAGGGTGAGTTGACCATCTGGTGGCGCGGCGGTGGACACAAGCGGACCTATCGCATCATCGACTTCCGCCGTGACAAGCGGGACATCCCGGCGAAGGTGTCGACGGTCGAGTACGACCCGAACCGTTCGGCGCGGATCGCGCTGGTGACGTACGCCGATGGCGAGAAGCGCTACATCCTGCACCCGCTCGGGCTGAAGGTGGGCGACTCGATCGTGGCGGGCGCGACGGCCGACATCCTGCCGGGCAACGCCCTGCCGCTCAAGAACATCCCGCTGGGCACGGTCGTGCACAACGTGGAACTCCGCCCCGGCAAGGGCGGCCAGATGGCGCGCAGCGCCGGGGCCGCGGTGCAGGTGGTGGCCAAGGAAGGCGAGTACGCCACGTTGCGGATGCCCTCGAGCGAGGTGCGCCTGGTGAACATGGAGTGCTACGCCACGGTGGGCCAGGTGGGCAATGTCGATCACGAGAACGTGTCGATCGGCAAGGCCGGCCGCAGCCGCTGGCTGGGCAAGCGTCCGCACGTCCGCGGCGTGGCCATGAACCCGGTGGATCACCCGCTCGGCGGCGGCGAGGGCAAGACCTCGGGCGGCCGTCACCCCGTGACCCCGTGGGGGGTGCCCACCAAGGGCTACAAGACGCGCAACCGCAAGTCGACCGACGCGTTCATCGTCACGCGCAGGCAGAAGTAGGCCGGAACCATGAGCAGATCGCTGAAGAAGGGCCCGTTCATCGACACGCCACTCCTCGAGAAGATCGAGGCGATGAATGCCGCCAACGAGAAGAAGGTCATCAAGACCTGGTCACGACGGTCGACGGTGATTCCCGAGATGATCGGGCACACGCTCGCGGTGCACAACGGCAAGAAGTTCGTGCCGGTGTACGTGACCGAGAACATGGTCGGCCACAAGCTGGGCGAGTTCGCCGCGACGCGGTCCTTCAAGGGGCATCCCCTGAAGGCCGAGAAGGCCGGGAAGTAGGGAGACGACGATGGTGCAAGCGACAGCGACCTCCCGCAGTGTCCGCACGTCGGCGCAGAAGGCCGGGCTCGTGCTGGACCTCATTCGTGGCAAGGACGTGACCGGCGCGCTGGCGACGCTCAAGTTCTCGACCAAGGGTGTGGCCAAGAACATTCACAGGCTGCTCAAGTCGGCGATCGCCAACGCGCAGCAGGCCGAGGGTTTCGGCGGCGACGTCGAGCGGCTGTACGTGTCGGCGGCGTATGCCGACCAGGGCACGTCGTTCAAGCGCGTCCGCCCGGCTCCGATGGGCCGCGCCTTTCGCGTCGTGAAGCGCACGGCGCACCTCACGGTGCAGGTGGCCGAGCGGCCGGTGCGTCGTCGGGCCCCGCAGGCCCCCACCAAGCCGCGCACGCGCAAGACCGCGGGCGTTGCCAGTACTCAGGAATAGGACGAGAGACGCATGGGCCAGAAGGTTCATCCCTACGGGTTCCGGCTCGGGTTCAACAAGACCTGGCGCTCGCGATGGTTCGCCGACAAGGACTACGCGAAGCTGCTCCACGAGGACCTCAAGCTGCGTGACGACCTGAAGAAGCGGTTCGCGCACGCCGGTGTGTCCAAGGTGGAGATCGAGCGGGCAGCCAACAAGCTGAAGATCGACATCCACACCAGCCGGCCGGGCATCATCATCGGCCGCAAGGGTGCGGAGGTGGACAAGCTCAAGGCGCAGGTGCAGAAGCGCACCAACCGCGAGGTGTTCATCAACATCCAGGAGATCCAGAAGCCGGAACTGGACGCCCAGCTGATCGCGGAATCGGTGGCCATGCAGCTCGAGAAGCGCATCGCCTTCCGTCGCGCCATGCGCAAGGCAGTGGAGTCGGCCCTGCGGTTCGGCGCGCGCGGCATCAAGGTGCGCGTGTCGGGTCGCCTGAACGGCGCCGAGATCGCGCGGTCCGAGTGGTACCTGCACGGCCAGCTGCCGCTGCAGACGCTGCGGGCCGACATCGACTACGGCTTCTCCGAGGCGCGCACCACCTACGGCGCCATCGGTGTGAAGGTGTGGCTCTTCCAGGGAGAGCGCCTCGTGCCCAAGCTGGGTCGCGAGGAGGAGCAGTACCGGTCGCCGCGGCGTGCCGCGGGTGGTCGGGGATAGGAACGATTCGCCATGTTGATGCCCAAGAAGGTCAAGTACCGCAAGCAGCAGCGGGGACGCATGACAGGCAAGGCCTGGCGCGGGTCCGATGTCGCCTTCGGTGACTACGGGCTGAAGGCGCTCGAGCCCTGCTGGCTGACGGCGCGCCAGATCGAAGCGGCGCGTATCGCGATGACCCGCTTCATCAAGCGCGGCGGCAAGATCTGGATCCGGGTGTTCCCGGACAAGCCGATCACCAAGAAGCCGCAGGAAACCCGTATGGGTAAGGGCAAGGGCGCCCCGGAGGCCTGGGTGTGCGTGATCAAGCCCGGTCGCATCCTCTTCGAGATGGAGGGGGTGGACGAGGTGACGGCCAAGCGTGCGATGGAACTGGCGGCGGCCAAGCTGCCGATCCACACGAAGTTCGCGGTGCGGTTCGCAGCGCAGCAGGAGCGGGCGTGATGGCCAAGGTAGCGGAATTCAAGGACCTCGGCGTCGAGCAGCTGGAGCAGCGCGCGACGGAGATCGACAAGGAACTGTTCACGCTGCGGATCCGCAAGGCGATGGGACAGCTGGACAGGCCGCTGCAGATCCGGGACCTGCGCCGGGATCTGGCGCGGGTCAAGACCGTGCTGCGGCAGAAGGCCGACGCCCGCTAGGGCGCGCCGCGGAGAGAGCAGGAAGCGAGCTATGGCAGCCAAGGCAGAAATCGTCGGTCGCGTCGTCAGCGACAAGATGGACAAGGGAGTTGTCGTCGCCGTGACGCGCCAGGTGCGCCACGACGTGTACGGCAAGGGCCAGCGCAAGACATCGCGGTTCATGGCGCACGACGAGGCCAACACCGCGAAGGTCGGCGACACGGTCGCGATCGTCGAGAGCCGTCCGCTGAGCCGCCGCAAGCGGTTCGCGGTGTCGCGCATCGTCGAGCGGGCGAAGGTCATCTAGGAGACACGCGATGATTCAGATGCGATCGATCCTGGACGTGGCCGACAACTCCGGCGCGCGCAAGATCTCGGTCATCAACCCGATTGGCGGGTCGACCGGGCGCTACGCGCGGCTCGGTGACATCGTCACCGCGTCGGTGAAGGAAGCGGCGCCGGACGGCAACGTGAAGAAGGGGCAGGTGGTCAAGGCGGTCATCGTGCGGACGCGCAAGGAACAGCGCCGTAAGGATGGCAGCTACATCCGCTTCGACCGCAACGCCGCGGTGCTGGTGAAAGACGATGGCGAGCCGATCGGGACCCGTGTCTTCGGCCCGGTGGCGCGCGAACTGCGCGAGCGGAAGTTCATGAAGATCATCTCGCTCGCCCCAGAGGTGCTGTAGGCGATGGCTGGCTTGAAGCGGATTCGCAAGAACGACGAGGTCATCGTCATCGCCGGCCGTGATCGCGGCAAGCGCGGGCGGGTGACCCTGGTGGATGCCGAGCGCAACCGGGTGGTGATCGAGGGCGTGAACCTCGTCAAGCGGCACACGAAGCCGAACCCCCAGAAGCAGGTGCAGGGCGGCATCGTGGAGCAGGAGGCGGCCATCCATGCCTCCAACGTGATGCTGGTGGACCCGGTCTCGGGCAAGCGCACCCGCGTGGGGATGCGCACCGAGAGCGACGGCCGCAAGGTCCGTGTCAGCCGGCGCAAGGACGGCGGAGTGATCGACAAATGAGCCGGCTGAAGGAGCGCTACACCGGGGAGGTGGCGCCGGCGCTGCAGAAGGAGTTCGGGTACGCCAACGTGATGGCGACCCCGAAGATCACCAAGGTGGTGATCAACCTCGGGCTCGGCGAGGCCACCCAGAACGCGAAGATCGTGGACGTCGCGGCCGACGAACTGATGCGCATCGCGGGCCAGAAGCCCGTGGTCACGCGCGCCAAGAAGTCGATTGCCCAGTTCCGTGTCCGCCAGGGCATGCCCATCGGCACGATGGTCACGCTGCGTGGCGAGCGGATGTTCGACTTCCTCGATCGACTGATCTCGATGTCGCTGCCGCGCGTGCGCGACTTCCGGGGCATCCCGACGAAGGGCTTCGACGGGCGTGGCAATTACACGCTCGGGCTGAAGGACCAGTTGCTCTTCCCGGAAATCGACTACATGCGCGTGGACAAGCCGCGCGGCATGAACATCACCGTGGTCACCACGGCCAAGACCGACGAGGAGTCGCGCCGCCTGCTGCAGCTCCTCGGTTTCCCGTTCAGGCAGAGCTGACATGGCCACAACTGCAAAGATTGCCAAGGAACACAAGCCACAGAAATTCCAGGTCCGCGCCCGTAACCGGTGCGGGCGATGCGGCCGGCCGCGGGCCTACCTGCGGAAGTTCGCCCTGTGCCGTCTCTGTTTCCGTGAGCTCGCCCTCAAGGGCGAGGTCGCGGGTGTGACCAAGAGCAGCTGGTAAGCCACAGCAGGGCCGGGAGCGCAGGCCCGACGGTCGAGAGGCCGCGGGAACCGCGCTGCCGTGGAGCGCGCGCCGGAGCCAAGAGGCCCGCGCGGCGCCCGGCCCACGAGGACAAGTATGACTGACCCGATTGCCGACATGCTCACGCGGATTCGCAATGCCGTCCAGTCGCGCCACACGCGCGTGGACGTGCCCGCGTCGAAGATGAAGCTCGAAATCGCCCGCATTCTGGAATCCGAGGGGTACATCGGCAGCTTCAAGCTGATTGACAACCCGACGACGCCGGAGTCCCCGCAGAAGGTGGTGCGGATCGCCCTCAAGTACGGTCCGCGCGGTGAACGCGTGATCTCCGGACTCGAGCGGGTGAGCCGCCCCGGCCGCCGCGTCTACTTCGGGCGCGAGTCGGTGCCCACAGTGCTCGGCGGGCTCGGCACCGCGATCCTGACCACGTCGCAGGGCGTGATGACGGGACGCCAGGCCAGCCAGGCCGGCGTCGGCGGCGAAGTGCTCTGCAACGTCTGGTAAGGACTGAGGAACATGTCTCGAATTGGCAAGAAGCCGATCCCCGTCCCCAAGGGTGTGCAGATCAACCTCAGGGACGGCCTGGTCGAGGTGAAGGGGCCCAAGGGCCAGCTGTCGCAGTTGCTGCCCCCGGGCGTCACGATGGCGCTCGAGGACGGCCAGATCGTCACGAGCGTCGGCGAGGCGCGCGAGCAGCGCAAGTTCCACGGCCTCGGCCGGACACTGGTGGCCAATGCCGTCCAGGGCGTGTCCGAGGGGTTCAAGCGCGAGTTGGACATCGTCGGCGTCGGCTACCGCGCCGAGGTGAAGGGCCGCGACGTGCACTTCGCGCTCGGCTACTCGCACCCGGTGGTTTTCCCGTTGCCGCAGGGCATCGACGTGGCCATCGAGAAGCAGACGCATGTGACGGTGACCGGCATCGACAAGCAGTTGGTGGGCCAGGTGGCGGCCAACATGCGATCGCTGCGCAAGCCGGACCCGTACAAGCAGAAGGGCGTCCGGTACACCGGCGAAGTGCTCAAGAAGAAGGCCGGCAAGGCCGGCGCGAAGTAACGCGCTGAAGCGGAGAAGCTGCCGTGAAGATTGAAACGAAGAAGGACCGTCGCGAGCGCATCCGCCTGCGGTTGCGGAAGAAGCTGGCCGGTGACGCCTCCCGGCCGCGGCTCGCCGTGTTCCGCAGCGTGGCACACATTTACGTCCAGGCCATCGACGACGCCACCGGCACGACCGTGGCGTCGGCGAGCACGACCGAGCCGGCCATCAAGGGCCAGCTCGGAGACGGCGGGCGGGGCAGCAACGTCAAGGGGGCGGCCGCAGTGGGCCGGATCCTCGCAGAGCGCCTGAAGGACAAGGGCATCACCCGTGTCGTGTTCGACCGCGGCGGGTTCCTGTACCACGGGCGCGTGCGCGCCGTCGCCGACGCCGCGCGCGAAGCCGGCCTCGAGTTCTGAGGAACTGACATGTTTGAATTCCGCGATCGCATCGACGCGAGCCAGCTCGAACTGAAGGACACCGTCGTGTCCATCAACCGCGTCACCAAGGTGGTCAAGGGCGGCAAGAACCTGTCCTTCAGCGCCCTGGTCATCGTCGGCGACAACGCCGGCCACGTCGGCTTCGGCGTCGGCAAGGCCAAGGAAGTGCCCTCGGCCATCAAGAAGGGTATCGAGGCAGCGAAGAAGTCGCTGATCAAGGTGCCGCTCAAGGGCACGTCGGTGCCGCACGAGGTGACCGGGCGCTTTGGCGCGGGCCGCGTGCTGCTCAAGCCGGCGCCCGATGGCACCGGGATCATCGCCGGCGGTGCGGTGCGCGCCGTGGTCGAGGCGGCCGGCATCCAGAACGTGCTGACCAAGTCGCTCGGCTCGGCCAACCCGCACAACGTGGTGCGGGCGACGATCGCGGGGCTCAAGGGCCTCAAGGACCCGTCGGCCATCGCCCGTCTGCGTGGCAAGTCGGTCGAAGAACTGCTGAACGCCTGAGGACGTGATGTCGGAAACCACCCCCCGTCGACAGAAGCCCGCCACGCCAGCGGCCCCCAAGGGCAAGACCCTCAAGGTGACCCTGGTGCGCAGCGTGATCGGGTACGACAAGAAGCAGGGCGAGATCGTCAAGGGTCTCGGGCTGCGCAAGATTGGGCACACCGTGGAGGTCCTCGATCATCCCGCCATGCGCGGCATGATCCAGAAGGTCCGGCACATGGTGACGGTCGAATAAGTACGATCGAAACGCCGAACGCCGAACGCCGAACGCCGAAGCTCGATGGCCGATGGCCGAATGCCGACGGCCGACAGGAAAGACATCATCATGGATCTGAGCGATCTCAAGCCTGCCAAAGGCGCGACGCACGCCACCAAGCGCGTGGGCCGCGGCCAGGGATCGGGCAATGGCAAGACGGCCGGTCGTGGCCACAAGGGCGCCAAGTCGCGTTCGGGCTTCAAGCGCAAGCGCGGCTTCGAGGGCGGCCAGATGCCGTTGCACCGTCGCCTGCCCAAGCGTGGCTTCACGAACATCTTCCGGAGCGACTACGCGGTGATCAACCTCGACCAGCTCGAGGCGCTGTTCGACGCCGGCACCGACGTCAACCCGGAAGTGCTCCATGGCCAGGGTCTCGCCCAGGGCAACCAGAAGATCAAGGTGCTCGGGCGCGGCGACCTGACCAAGGCGCTCAACGTCAAGGCTCACAAGTTCAGCGGCGCCGCGGCCCAGAAGATCCAGGCCGCCGGCGGCACCGCCGAGAGCCTGTAGCTCTCGAACGCCTGCCACGCCGAAGCCCGAGGGCGGAGGCGGGCAGAACGCCGAACGCAGAAATGAATCGGCGGCCGCGAGGCTGCCGAGGTTGCAGACGGCCGGCAACGGCCGTCCACGCGGTGCCCGGTGCCCGGTTCCCGGATCCCGACTGCGAGTGAGTCGAATCTATGGATAGTTTGAGGAACATCTTCGCCGTCCCGGAGCTCCGCATCCGGGTACTGTTCACGCTGGGGCTGCTCGGCGTGTTCCGTATCGGCCATCACATCCCGACACCCGGGGTGAACACCGCGGCGTTGGCATTGCTGGCCGAGCAGGCCCGCAACACGATGTTCGGCCTCTACGACCTGTTCTCCGGCGGCAACCTGTCGCGGGTGACGATCTTCGCCCTCGGGGTGATGCCCTACATCAGCGCGTCGATCATCCTGCAGCTGTTGACGGTGGTGTGGCCGACCCTCGAGCGGATCTCGAAGGAAGGCGAGCTCGGACGCCGCAAGATCACCCAGTACACCCGCTACGGGACGATCCTGCTGTCGGTCATCCAGGCCCTCAGCATCGCGATCTTCCTCGAGCGCCAGACCAACGTCGCGGGCGGGCTGCCGCTCGTGTACGACCCGGGCTGGGGTTTCCGGCTGCTCACCATCCTGACCCTGACCACCGGGTCGGTGTTCGTGATGTGGCTCGGCGAGCAGATCACCGAGCGCGGTGTCGGCAACGGCATGTCGCTCATCATCTACTCGGGCATCGTCGTCGGCCTGCCGCGCGCGGTGATGACGACGCTGGACCAGCTGAAGACGGGCGAGATCGGGCTGTTGCGGCTTGCGCTCCTGATCCTGGTGATGGTGGTGGTGGTGGCGGCGATCGTGTACGTGGAGCGTGCCCACCGGCGCGTCACCGTCCACTACGCCAAGCGCGTTGTCGGTCGGCGCATGTACGGCGGATCGAGCACGCACATCCCGTTGAAGGTGAACACGGGCGGCGTGATGCCGGTGATCTTCGCGTCCTCGTTGCTGGCGTTTCCGGCGACGATCGCCGGGATGTTCCCGCCCGAGAGCTGGGTGCAGCGGGCCGCGCAGCAGTTGACGTGGGGCATGCCGCTCTACAACCTGCTGACCGTGACGCTGATCATCTTCTTTGCGTACTTCTACACCGCGATCGTGTTCAATCCCGATGACGTGGCCGAGAACATGCGCAAGTACGGCGGCTTTGTCCCGGGCATCCGCCCGGGCAAGCGGACGGCCGAATACATCGACCTGATCCTGACCAGGATCACGCTGGTCGGGGCGCTGTACCTGGCGGCGGTGGCGCTGTTGCCCGAGTTCCTGATCAGCGGCTTCAAGGTCGCGCCGATCCCGTTCATCGGCGAATCGCTCGACGCGGCACTGCCAGGCTGGTTCACCAACGGCCTCGGCGTGACGTTCTTCTTCGGCGGGACGTCGCTGCTGATTGTCGTCGGTGTCGCCATGGACACCGTGCAGCAGATCGAGTCGCAGCTGATCATGCGGCACTACGACGGGTTCATGAAGAAGACCCGCATCCGTGGACGGAGAGGGTAGGCCGTCCGTTGGCTCGACCTGGCCTCAATGTGGTGATGCTCGGCCCGCCAGGCGCGGGCAAGGGCACGCAAGCCACCCGGCTGGCGCGGCATTACAACGTCCCGAAGGTGTCCACCGGGGACATCCTGCGGGAATCGGCGGCGGCCGGTACGGCGCTGGGACTCGAGGCGCGCGCGCGCATCGATCAGGGCAATCTGGTGAGCGACGAGGTGGCCATTGCCATCGTCCGGGAACGTCTCTCTCGACAAGACGTCGCTTTTGGGTTTATCCTTGATGGTTTCCCGCGGACGGTCGCACAGGCCGAAGCGCTGGACGAGATGATGTGGGGACGGTCCCCGCTGACCGTGTTGCACATCGTGGTGCCGGTCGACGTGCTGGTCGGGCGGCTGCACGCGCGACGCATCTGCGGTGTGTGCGGCACCAACGCGGACCCGACCAAGCCGGACGTCGGGGTCTGCGCCAACTGCGGCGGCGCGCTGGTGACGCGGGCCGATGACGATGAGCAGGTGGTCCGCAATCGCCTGCAGATCTACGAGAACCGGACGGCGCCGCTGGTGAACTACTACCAGGGCCGGCCGACGCTCTTCACGATTGACGGCAACCTGTCGCCCGACGCCGTGGCTGCTGCGATGAAGGATGCGCTGGCATCGGCGATGGGTGTAGCCCAGGGAGGCGCACGGTGATCACGTGCCGGTCGGCTGAGGAGCTCGTGAAGCTTCGGGCGGCCAACCAGTTGGTGGCCCGGATCCTCGAGGAGCTGCGAGGGCTGGTGGTGCCGGGGGCCACGACGGCCGGCATCGACGCCGAGGCCGAACGGCTGGTACGTGAGGCGGGCGCACTGCCGGCGTTCAAGGGGTATCGCGGGTTTCCCGCAACCATCTGCGCGTCGCGCAACCACGAGGTGGTGCACGGCATCCCGTCGGGGCAGGCGCTGGTGGAGGGCGACATCCTCTCGATCGACATGGGGGTGAAGCTCGACGGGTACTACGGGGACTCGGCGGTGACCGTGGGCGTGGGCGCGATCAGCGCCGAGGCGCAGCGGTTACTGGACGTGACCGACGCCTCGCTCTACCGGGGTATCGACGCGGTCCGGCCGGGCGCGCGAGTGTCCGACATCGGGCATGCGGTCCAGGCTTACGTGGAGGCCCAGGGGTTCACGGTGGTCCGGGAGTTCGTGGGTCACGGCATCGGCACGAAGCTGCACGAGGAGCCGCAGATTCCCAACTACGGACCGGCGGGACGCGGGCCGCGGTTGTCCGAGGGCATGGTGCTCGCGATCGAGCCCATGGTGAACGCGGGACGCGCGGCGGTGCGGGTGTTGTCGGACGGCTGGACGGCGGTGACGGCGGACGGCCTGCTGTCGGCGCACTTCGAGCACACGGTGGCGGTCACGGCCGAGGGCGCGGAGATCCTGACGCTCAGGACGGCGCCGGCGGCGGTGGGAGAGAGGTGAAATTCTGAACTTCTGCAAGTCTGAAATTTCAGAATCTCAGAATTTCATGATTTCAAGTCGCCATGGCCCGCGAGGATGACGGGCTGCGCGGCACGGTCATCGAGCAGTTGCCGCAGGCGCTCTATCGCGTCAGCCTCGATTCGGGGCACGTGATCACTGCGCACGGCACCGGGGACATCCGCAGGAACTTCGTGCGGATCCTGGTGGGGGATCGGGTGGTTGTGCGGGTGTCGCCGTTGGACGTCACGCGCGGCCGGATCGTAGAAAGGCTTAGGTAGGGCCGGCTCTCCGAGCCGGCCGTGAGGACGCCGCGGCGACGGCGATGGACGCCTCGGAGAGGCGTCCCTACCGACGGCCTGGCGAGAGGGAGCTATGAAGGTCAGAGCATCGGTGAAGCGCATTTGCGTGAAGTGCAAGATTGTCCGGCGACGCGGTGTCGTGCGGGTGATTTGCGATAACCAGAAGCACAAGCAGCGGCAGGGATAGGGCATGGCACGTATCGCAGGCGTGGATCTTCCGCGTACCAAGCGCGTCGAGATCGGACTGACCTACATCTTCGGCATCGGGCGCAAGCGCTCGGGCGACATCCTCAAGGCATCGGGCGTGAGCCCGGACGTGCGGGTCAAGGACCTCACGGAAGAGGATGTGCGCGCCATTTCGAAGGTGATCGAGGAAGTGGGCGGCGTCGAGGGCGACCTCCGCAAGGAAGTCTCGCTCAACATCAAGCGCTTGATGGAGATCGGCTGCTACCGCGGCCTGCGGCACCGCCGCAGCCTGCCGGTGCGTGGCCAGCGCACGAAGACCAACGCGCGTACGCGAAAGGGCCCGCGCAAGGGCGCCATCGCGAAGAAGAAGACGGTGTAGGACCATGGCAGACGAGAAGAAGTCAGGCGCGGCAGGCCGCAAGAAGGTGTTCAAGAAGCGCGGCGAGAAGAAGGTCGTCCACAGCGGCGTGGCCCACATCCAGGCCTCGTTCAACAACACGCTGGTGACGATCACCGATGCCGAGGGCAACGTGGTGTCGTGGTCGAGTGCCGGGGCGATCGGCTTCAAGGGATCGCGCAAGGGCACACCGTTTGCCGCCACGCAGGCGGCCATGAATGCCGGCACCGCCGCGAAGGGCGTGGGAATGCGCTCGATCGAGGTGCGTGTCAAGGGACCGGGTGCGGGTCGCGAATCGGCCGTCCGCGCTCTTTCAAACGTCGGGTTGGACGTGAAGACCATCCGCGACGTCACGCCGATTCCGCACAACGGCTGCCGGCCGCCCAAGAAGCGTCGCGTCTAGCGCGCCTCTTGACGGTCACGGTCGTCCAAAAGGGAGGGCACGCCAGCGGCGTGCTGTTCCGCGCGCTCCGGCGCGCGTCGTGAGAAGGACACGAAGTACATGGCTCGATATATCGGACCCGTCTGCCGCCTCTGCCGGCGTGAGGGGATGAAGCTGTTCCTCAAGGGTGAACGCTGCTACACGGAGAAGTGCGCGATCGAGAAGCGCAACCTCCCGCCGGGGCAGCACGGCAAGGCACGCAAGGCGAAGATGCTCGGCTACGGCCTGCAGCTGCGCGAGAAGCAGAAGGTCAAGCGCACCTACGGCGTGCTGGAGAACCAGTTCCGTCGCTACTTCGAGGCCGCCGATCGCCAGCGTGGGATCACCGGCGAGACGCTCCTGCAGCTGCTCGAGCGGCGCCTCGACAACGCGATCTACCGCCTCGGGTTCGCCACCTCGCGACCGCAGGCGCGTCAGCTCGTCAAGCACGGCCACTTCCTCGTCAACGGCAAGAAGGTGGACATCCCGTCCTACCAGCTGCGCCAGGGCGATGTCGTCGCGCTGCGGCAGTCGAGCGAGAAGAACCCGGCGATTCTCCACGCCATCGAGGAAGTGAAGGGCCGCGGCATTCCGGAGTGGCTCTCCCTCGACGCGGCGGCGTCCTCGGGTCGCGTGGTGTCGCTGCCGACGCGCGAGCAGATCAACCTGCCCGTGCAGGAGCAGCTGATCGTCGAGCTCTACTCGAAGTAGCTGCCGGACTGTGTCCGGCAGATTTGCCGGATGTCCGTCAGCCTGCCGGGGTGACCGGCGGCGGCCAGGCGGGTCTCGAGCGCAGACGCGCAGAGTCCCTGGCCTTTATTCTGACTGGAAAGGACTACATCGATGCTGTGGAAGGGGTTCCAGCGCCCGAAGCGTCTCGACGTCGACCGCGAGGGCCAGACCGGCCGATTCGGACGGTTCACCGCGCAGCCGTTCGAGCGCGGGTGGGGTACCACCATCGGCAATGCGATGCGCCGGGTGTTGCTGTCGTCCATCGAGGGCGCGGCGATCACCGCGGTGAAGATCGAGGGTGTCCAGCACGAGTTCTCGCCCGTCGAGGGCGTCGTGGAAGACGCCACCGACATCATCCTCAACCTCAAGCAGGTGCCGTTCAAGCTGCATGGGGACGAGGTCAAGATGCTGTACGTGCGCATCGACAAGCCCGGGCCGGTGCACGCGCGTGACATCGAGGTCGACCAGTCGGTCGAGGTCCTCGATCCCGACGCGCACATCGCAACCGTGTCCGAGGGCGGCAAGCTGTACATGGAACTGCGCCTGAAGAACGGGCGCGGCTACGTGTCGGCCGACCGCAACTTCGACGAGGATCTCGGCATCGGCTGGATCCCCGTGGACTCGGTGCACTCGCCGGTCCGCAAGGTGAACTACCTGGTCGAGTCGGCGCGCGTGGGCCAGAACACGGACTACGACAAGCTGACCCTCGAGGTCTCGACCAGCGGCGCCATCACGCCGACCGAGGCCATCGAACTGGCGGCGCAGCTGCTCCGCGACCACCTCTTCATCTTCGGCGGCGACGACGACGACGACGTCGTGGTCGGCGAGGGCGGCGATGCCACCCCCGCGACGCTCACCGAGGAGAGCAACGAGCACCTCGACAAGAGCATCGAAGAGCTCGAGCTGTCGGTCCGTTCGTACAACTGTCTGAAGAACGCCAACATCCGGACCATCCGGGAGCTGGTGGCCAAGACGGAGAACGACCTGCTCAAGACCAAGAACTTTGGCCGCAAGTCGCTCAACGAGATCAAGGAGATCCTCCAGACCATGGGTCTCAGCCTCGGCATGAGCGTGGAGCAGCCAGCTCAGTAAAATCGGACAGGCTGCAGGCTACAGCCTGCTGGCTACAAGGCGTAGCCTGCAGGCCGTAGGCCGTAGGCCGAGAACAGACCATGAGACACGGTGTTGCCCATCGCAAGCTCGGACGCGTGACCGAGCACCGCATCGCCCTCCTGCGCAACCAGGCCCAGGCGTTGCTCCGCCACGAGCGGATTGAGACCACGCTGCCCAAGGCCAAGGAACTCCGCCCGTACGTCGAGCGGCTGATTTCGGTGGCCAAGCGCAGCCTCGTCGCCCAGGGGACCGACGAAGAGAAGCGCCTGCGCCGGATGACGGCCGAGCGCCTCGTCGCCCGTGACGTGGCCGACAAGAAGGTCGTCACCAAGCTGTTCGACACCCTCGCGCCACGGTTCGTGGAGCGTCCGGGTGGCTACACGCGGCTGCTGAAGCTGGGCCACCGTCGTGGCGATGCAGCCGAGGTCGCCCAGATCGAACTGGTTGGCAGCGAGTACGACCCGAACGCCGGCACCGCCGACGCCGAGGGCGCCGCCGAACAGCCCAAGGGCCTCCGTGGCCGCGCCCGGGCAGCCGTCAAGAAGCTCCAGGACGAAGGCGCCGCGGAAGGCGACGAGAAGCCCAAGCGCGCCCGCAAGAGCGCCAAGAAGGACGAGTAGGTAGGGCCGGCTCTCCGAGCCCGGCCGCCGCCATTCGACGGGTCCCGGGTATCGGGTACCGGGTTCAAAGGGCCGCGTCACACGACGCGGCCTTTGTCGTTTCAGGCCCGTGGACCGTTCGCCCGCACCAGGCTGTGGCGTTGACCCTGTGATGGCGTCCCATGCCTGGCAGGCGCTCGGCCCGCGTTTCGGCGCTGGCCACGGCCTGTGGTCGGTCGTGTCCTTCTTCTTCCCGGCGCTCGCGCTCGTGAAGGACGAGAGCGTATCCCTGGCGATGCTGCTCTTCCTGCTGGAGACGCTCCTGGCCTCGGCGCTGATTGCCGCGCGGGTCGGCGTCAGCCGCCGGGCGATGCGTGCCGACGCGGACGCGGCGCGGCGTCTGCTCGAAGTGCTCAAGGTCCTGCTGATCTTCGTGTTCCCATTCAGTGTGGGCTGCGCGGTGCTGCTTGGCGCGGTCACCTTCATCGAGGTCGACAAGGGACGCGCCACCTTCGATGCGGCCATGCACATCGACCGGGTGACATGGATGGCCGTGGCCCTGCTCGGTAGCGCGGTGCTGGACTCGGCGATCGCCCCGGTACGTTCGGTGACCTGGCTCGAAACCGGGGTCGCGTGGCAGGGCAGCCGCACCGCGGTGCTGATGCTGTGCGTCCTGCTCGGATGGCCGGCAATGCTCTTCACGGGCACCACGCAGTCATTCTTCTGGGTGTTCTTCGCGCTGCGGCTGCTCAGTGACTTCGGCAGCCTCAGGCCCGGCGAACGAGAGCGCATCCGCACCACCATGTTTGGTGACGCATATCTCCAGCAACGCCTAACGCCTAACGCCTAACGCCGGGACTCGGGACTCGGGACTCTCGGGACTCGGGTAACCCAAGGTCCAAGGCCCAAGGCCGGCTCGTGTTTACCTACCCACCATGACCGGCTGCATCCACGCCTGTTTGCCGTTGGACTCGATGACCTTCGCGCGCACGTAACCTTCGGTGCCCTTGATGCGGTAGGTTGCCGTCGGGCCTTGCACGTCCTCGAGCACCGTGCCGCCCTTGCCGATGAACCGGATGCGATAACCCGACGTCGGGACCGGGTCGATCGACACGGTCATCGTGCCGTCGGCCACGCGATAGTCGCTCAACTCCACGCCGGTCGAGGCGTAGAAATCCCCACGCTCCATCGCCGCGAGAATCGCACGCGCCTCGAGCCGGGGAGCGCGGACGACGACCCAGCCCATGCCCGGGCGCGAGGATGACAGGTCGCCGAGCCGCTTGAAGTGGTGCGCATCGTCGACGGCAATCCCATACAGCTCGACACCACGTGAGAGCAGGGTGTCCCAGATCTCCTCGAGGCCGGGATGACCGTTGCCCCCGAGGTTGTTCACTCTCGGATGCCCGTTGTAGATCTCGAACAGGCGGTTGTTGCGAACCGTGGCGAGTTCGTCGGCGGTGATGGCCCACCCGAAGTTCGGGTGGTTGATGTGCGGCACGCCGTCGGCCGCGCGGATGGCGTCGACGTTCTTCTGCAGCGCGTCGGCGACGCTGCTCCCCGAAAGCGGCTCGATGCGGCGCGAGACATCGAGCCCGTTGATGTGCAGCGGTTTCGAATCGAATCGCGACGACACTTCCTCGCCCTTGATGACCAGGAACTTCTCGTCGGCGCCGTGCACCGCGTTGAGCGCGGTGACGTCGGTGAGGAAGTTGTGGTCGGTCAGGACCACGAAGTTGTAGCGATTCTCCCGGTACCAACGAACCACTTCGTCGGGCGTGCTGTCGCCGTCGCTGTTGAGGGTATGCGTGTGCGTGTTGCCCTTGAACCAGCGGAGAGACCCGGCCGCTGGCGCCGACGGTGCGGGCTGACCGGCCACGACCGCATACAGACCGGCACACAGCAGCGAGAACAAGAGGAGGAAACGACGCGACATGACCGCCTCCTTCCTGTTTCTGTCCGGCATCCTGTTACCTGCCCACCACGACCGGTTGCGTCCACGCGGCCTTGCCATCCGACTGCGTGATCCGCGCGCGGACGTAGCCTTCCGAGCCCTTCACGGTGTAGGTCGCGTCAGTGCCCTCGACCTCCTGGAGCACCGCGCCACCCTTCCCGATGAACGTGATGCGGTAGCCCGCCCACATGTTCTCGCTGGGTTGCGAGCCCCACAGCCGCGGCTTCACCTTCAGCGTGATCGCGGTGGCGGTGGCCTCGTAGGCGGCCAGTTCGACGCCCGTCGACGCATAGAAGTCGCCGCGCTCGATCGCGGCGACGATCGCCTTCGCCTCGAGCTTCTCGGCCCGCACCATCACCCAGCCCATGCCCGGCCGCGACGACGAGAGGTCGTCGAGCTTCTTGAACTCGTGGGCATCGTCGGTGGCGAGGCCGAACAGGAGGATGCCCCGGGACAACAGCGTGTCCCAGGTCTGCTCGAGGCTCGGGTGCCCGGAGCCCCCGGCGTTGTTGACCATGGGATGGCCGTTGTAGACCTCGAACAGCTTGTTGTTGCGGAGTCCTGCGAGGTCGTCAGCTGTGATCGCCCACCCGAAATTCGGATGGTTGATGTGTGGCACGCCGCCCGCCATGCGGATGGCATCGACGTTGTTCTGCAGCACCGCGGCGACGGTCGAGCCCTCGCGGCTCGGCGGGACGAGCCGATCGGGGTTGAGGGCGTTGATGTGCAACGGCCTGCTCTGGAAGCCGGACGACACTTCCTCGCCCTTGACCACCAGGAACTTGTCGTCGGCTCCGTGCAGGGCATTGAGGCCATCGACCGACGTCAGGTAGTTGTGGTCGGTCAGGACAAGGAAGTTGTACTTGTGGTCCCGGTACCAGCGCACGACGTCGTCAGGCGAGCTGTCGCCGTCGCTGTTCAGCGTGTGGGTGTGGGTGTTGCCCTTGAACCAGCGCAGGGCGCTCGCGGCTGGTGCCGGTGAGGACGGCTGACCGGCCACGACCACGTACAGTCCGGCACACAGCAGCGACGACGAAAGGAGCAGACGGCGCGACTTCATCGCCACACAGCGTACCTCAGGCGGTGTGACGTTCCGCTCACGTGCCCGCATGGAATGGGTTCGGGCCGCGGTCGTCGTGTTCCGGCCCGGTTCCGTAGGGCCGTACCCGGTACCCGGTACCCGGTACCCGATCGGTGACCCTTCCTACGCCTCGCTGTGTTCGACGCCGTGCTCGGTCTTGT
The DNA here is from genome assembly GCF_001618865.1 of Luteitalea pratensis. Classification (GTDB taxonomy): domain Bacteria; phylum Acidobacteriota; class Vicinamibacteria; order Vicinamibacterales; family Vicinamibacteraceae; genus Luteitalea; species Luteitalea pratensis. Next base: position 5,763,364 of record NZ_CP015136.1, on the reverse strand, counting down.
GCGCCGCCACGATCTTGGCCTGCAGGTGAGCCGGCACCTCCTCGTAGTGCGAGTGCGCCATGTGGTACGACCCGCGCCCACCCGTCGCCGAGGTCAGGTGCTGCTCGTACGTGAGCATCTCCGACATCGGGACCTGTGCCTTGATGACCGTCGCGTGGCCACGCGCCTCCATGCCGCTGATCCGGCCGCGGCGGCCGTTGAGGTCGCCCATCAGGTCGCCGGCGAACTCGTTCGGGGCGTGTACCTCCACCTGCATGATCGGCTCGAGCAGCACTGGCCTGGCGCGTGTCATCGCGTCCCGGAAGGCGATCGATCCCGCCATCTTGAAGGCGAGTTCATTGCTGTCCACGGGATGGAACGAGCCGTCGAACACGGTGGCCTTGAAGTCGACCATCGGGAACCCGGCGAGGAAGCCGCGCGTGCGGGCCTCCTGGATGCCCTTCTCCACGGCCGGCACGTATTGTCGCGGGATCGATCCGCCGAAGATGTCGTCCTCGAACTGGAAGTCGGCGCCGCGCGGCAGCGGCTCGACGCGGATCTTGCAATCGCCGAACTGGCCGTGGCCGCCGGTCTGTTTCTTGTGGCGGCCATGCGCCTCCGTACTGGCCGTGATCGTCTCGAGGTACGGGATGCGTGGCAGCTTCAGCGTCACGTCGACGCCAAAGCGCCGCTTCAACTTCGCGACCGTCACCTCGAGGTGCATCTGGCCCTGCCCCGAGATCAGCTGCTCGTGGGTGCGGGGATCCCGATCGGTCCGAATCGTCGGGTCTTCCTCCTGGAGCCGATGCAGCGCCGTGCTGATCTTGTCCTCGTCCCCGCGTGACTTGGGCTCGAGGGCATACGACATCAGTGGCGCCGCAAACGCAATCGGCGGCAACGTCAGGTCGGCGGCCCTGTCCGAGAGCGTGTCGCCGGTCTGGGCATCCTTCAGCTTGGCGATCGCGCCAAGGTCACCCGCGTGCAGTTCGGTCACCTGGGCCTGCGTCTTGCCCTGCAGGGCCATCAGGTGGGCGATACGCTCCTGGGTGCCGCGCGTGAGGTTGGTCAGCGTGCTGTCGTTGCGCACGATGCCGGTGACGACCCGGAACAGCGAGATGCGGCCAGCGAATGGATCGGCCACCGTCTTCCACACGAACACACGCGTCGGGCCGCTCTCGTCGGCCAACGTCGTGATCGCGTCCCCGCTCGACTTCTCGATGGCCGGCAGCGGCCGATCCACTGGTGAAGGCGTGTAGTGCACCAACGCCTCGAGGAGGCGATCGGTACCGATGTTCTCGGCCCCGGAGGCGCAGAACACCGGTACGACCGCACCCGTACGCACGGCCGTCCGCAGCCCCGCCACCAGTTCGTCGTCGCTGAGCGTCCCCTCGTCGAAGAACCGCGACATCAGGTCGTCGTCGGCTTCCGCCACGAGCTCCACCAGCGCTTCCCGGGCGTTCTTGGCCTCGGCCGCGATGCTTTCCGGGATGGCGACCGGCTTGCCACGCCCGGTGCCGCCCTCGTAGGTGTAGGCCCGTTGGGCCACCAGGTCGATGACGCCGCGGAAGCCCTTCTCCTCGCCGTACGGCAACTGCACCGGCACGAGGGATCGTCCGAAGGCGGCATGCAGATCCTCGAGGGCGGTCACAAAGCTGGCACGCTCGCGATCCAGGCGATTGACGACGACGAACTTCGCCAGCCGCTCATCGTTGGCCAGGGCCCAGACGCGTTCGGTCTGCACTTCCACACCTGCCACCGCGTCGACGACCACGAGGGCGGCGTCGGTCACTCGCAGTGTGGCGCCCGTTTCGCTCAGGAAGTTGCCGAAACCGGGTGTGTCGACGAGGTTGACCTTCGTGCCGTGCCAGTCGAGCCAGGCCGGCGTCGCGGCCAGCGTGTGCTTGCGGACGATGGCCTCTTCGTCGAAGTCGGTGGGTGCCGTCCCGTCGTCGACGCGGCCCAGGCGGGTCGTGGCTCCAGCCGTGAACAGCACCGCGGAGATGAGCTGGGTCTTGCCGGAGCCGTTGTGGCCGACGACTGCCACGTTGCGAATGGACGCCGCTGCATAGGTGGGCATGAGCACCCTCGACGGAGTAACGAGCTACACGCCGCGATGCTATGACAGAGCCGCCGGGGGAACAAGGGCAGCCACGGCTCGGCCTTCGGCACCCTCGTCCCACGAGACCGGCCTTCGGCCTTCGAAGGCCGACGGCCGAATGACGACGGCCGCCGCCTATTCGTACCGCAAGGCTTCGATGGGATCCAGCTTGGAGGCCTTCACCGCCGGCAGCATCCCGAACAGGATGCCGACCGTCGCCGAGAAGCCGACGCCCAGCGCGAACGACCAGAGGGGCAGTGAGACGGGGAAGCCCGCGAAGACGTTCACGGCATAGCCGATCCCGGCGCCCAGCGCGATGCCGAGCAGCCCGCCGAGCATCGTCAGGAAGACCGCCTCGATGAGGAACTGCACCAGGATCTCGCGACGACGCGCGCCGAGTGCCTTGCGAACGCCGATTTCACGCGTCCGCTCGGTGACCGAGATGGTCATGATGGCCATCACGCCGATGCCGCCCACCATCAGGGCGATCGAGGAAATGACGAACAGCGCCAGCACGACGGCTTTCGTGAACTGCCGCAGGAACGCGACGATGAAGTCGGCGGTCACCGTGTCGAAGTCGTTCTCCTCACCGAGCTTGAGCCGGTGGCGGGCCCGCATGATCGACTCGATCTCGGTGCGCAGTTCGTCGACGTTCACGCCCTCGGCCGACGAGACGACGATGGTGAGCGGCCGGAAGACGATGCCGCGGAACCTGGGCGTCGGGTAGCGCTTCTCGTACGTCGTATAGGGGATGACCGCGAAGCCGTTGGCGTCGCCGAGCGCTGCGGGTCGCTTGTCCATCACGCCGACGACCGTGTAGGAATCGCGCCCGACGCGGATCACCTTGCCGAGCGGGTCGATGCCACGCGTCAGGAACATCGCCTCGGCGGGCGAATAGCCGAGCACGATCACGTTGCGGCGGTTCAGGACTTCGAAGTCGCCGAAGAAGCGCCCGGACATGAACGGGATGAAGTTCATGTCGCCCCAGTTGGACGTGGCCCCGATGACTGCGAACCGCTTGGTCGCCTGGCCAGCGAACGACATGCGCTCGATCGCCGCGAACGGGCCACCCCCACCGATCTGCAGGCCGACTTCGCCCACCAGGGGCGACTCGCCGAGCGCCTTCGCGTCGTCGTTGGTCAGGTTCGGGCGCTTGATGAGCTCGAGGAAGCTGCGCCCGCTCGAGAAGCTCTGGAAGCCGAGCTTCTGCACGAAGACCGTGTTGCTGCCGAAGGCCCGGATCTGGCCCTCGAGCGAGTCGCTGAACCCGGTGATCAGGGCCGTCATCGCCACAATCGACATGACGCCGATGACCACGCCCAGGATCGTCAGCGCCGAGCGCAGCTTGTTGGCGCGCAGCGTGTCGAACGCGATGACCAGGATTTCCCAGAGCATGCCGACGCGGATCGCCACGGCTACTCCCGCCTCAGGGCTTCGATGGGGTCCAGCTTCGATGCGCGGATCGCCGGGTACAGGCCGAAGAACAGCCCGACGATGGCCGTGATGCTGATGCCCATGATCACGGCCCAGAGTTCGATCTTGGCCGGGATGGGCGAGAAGTAGGCGACCAGCCAGGCGACGATGAACCCGAGCAGCGTGCCGACCATCCCGCCGACGACCGACAGGGTCGTGGACTCGGTCAGCACCTGCCACACGATGTCGCGCCGGCGCGCGCCAAGGGCCTTGCGCAAGCCGATCTCCCGCGTGCGCTCGCTGACGACCATCAGCATGATGTTCATGATGACGATGCCACCCACGACCAGTGACAGCGAGACCAGTCCGATCAGCACCGCGAACGCGCCCTGGCTGAAATTCTTCCAGAGCTCCATGAACGTGTCCGAGGTGACGATGCCGAAGTTGTCCTTGTCGCGTGGACGCAGCTTGCGCGAGGTGCGCAGGGCCACCCGCGCTTCCTCCATGGCCTCCGGGACCAGCGAGGGGTTGATTGGCTTGACCGTGATCTCGAAGCTGCGGCGCGAGCCGAACATCTTCTGGAATGCGCCGAGCGGGATCAGCACGAAGTCGTCCTGCGAGTTGCCGAACATGCTGCCCTTCTTCTCGTTGACCCCGGCGACCCGGAAGTGCACGCCGTTGACCATGATGGTCTGATCGACGGGGTTGCGTCCCTTGAAGAGCTTGTCGCTCGTCTCGACGCCGAGGTAGGCGAGCGGGCGCGAGCGCTGGATCTCGATGCGGCTGATGGTGCGGCCGCGCTCGGCCTCGTAGCCGCCGAACTGGTCGTAGTCGGCCGACACACCCCGGATGCCGACGTTCTCGATGGTCTCGTTGCGGAAGGTGACGTTGGCCTGGCTGTTGGACTGGGCCATCACGGCGTCGATGTTGCCGCCGATGCCCTTGACTGCCCGCAGGTCCACGAGGGAGACGTCCGGGTTTTTCCGGCGTGCCTCCTCCTCCTCTTCCTCGTTCGTGATCACGCCGACACGGGCGACCTGGAACGTGCCGACCCCAACCTCCGACACGATGGAGTCGGCGACGTAGCCATTCATGCCCTGGATCAGGGCCACGACGGCGATGATCGACGTCACCGCCACCACGTTGCCGAGCACCATCATGAACGACCGGAGCTTGTTGGCCCAGATCGAGGAGAGGGCGAGGCCGACCGCGTCGAGGAACTTGTTCATGACGCCTGCGACTTACGACTTCTTCTTGGCCGCTTCGGCGGCCGTGTCGGACAGACGGACTTCATCGCCATCCTGCAGGTCACGCACCGAGTTGAACGGTCCGGTGATGACCTTGTCACCGACCTTCACACCCGACATGACCTCGAAGTAGCGCTCGCCAGCGATGCCCGTGTGTACCGGCACGAACTCGGCGTTCTTGTCGCGCATCACGAAGACGCCCTCGGTTTCCTTCCGGGTCTGTCCCTCGGGCAGTTCGGCCGGCGTCGCCGGTGTCGGGGCCTTCTTCTTGGCGTCCTGCTTCGGCGGCCGGACGACGGTGCCGGCCTTGTCGTAGACCAGGTCGCGGACGGCCATCGCCTGGATCGGCACGGCCACCGCCTTGGCGCGCTTCGCGGTTTCGATCTCGGCCGAGCACGTGAACCCCGGACGCACCTCCTCGATCGTGTGATCGAGCTGGACCGTCACCTTGAAGTTCGTCGCCGCCTGGCCAGCGCTCGCGGCCGCCTGCCCCGTCGCCGCCTGGATCGGGCTGTTGCCGATCTCGGTCACCTTGCCCGTGTACTCCTTGCCAGGCAGTGCGTCGATGGTGACCTTGGCCACCTGGCCGAGCCGCACGGTCGGGATGTCGGTCTCGTCGACCTCGACCTCGGCCTCGATGACCGACATGTCGGCGATGGTCAGCAACACCGTGCCGGCGTTGTTCATCGTACCGATGACGACCGTCTCACCCTCCTCGATGTTACGACGGGAGACGATGCCGTCGATCGGTGATTCGATGCGGGCCCGACTCAGGTTGTACTGTGCCTGGTTCAGCGTCGCGCCTTCCTGGCGGATGCGCTGATCCTGCGTCTTGATGTCGATTTCGCGCTGGCGCAGTTCCGCCTCGCCGACGTTCACGGCGTTCTCCGCGCGGTCGAGCTCCTGCCGCGTGGTCAGTTGCTGCGCCCACAGTTCCTGCTGGCGCTTGAGCTCGGCGCGCGCGAGCGCGAGGTTCTCGCGCGCCGAGACGATCGCGAGCCGCTGCTGCTCGAGCATCGATCGAGCGGCCAGTTGGCCGGCTTCACCCGATTGCACGGCCGAGGCGAGGTTGCGCGGGTCGATTTGCATGAGGAACTGCCCACGCTTGACGCGGTCGCCTTCCTCCACGGACAACTGGGTCACGCGCCCCATGTTGTCGGCACTGATGTTCACGGTGCGCTTGGCCTGGATCTTCCCCGAGGCCGACACGATCGCGGTCAGATCCCTGGCCTGCACGGCTTCCACCGTGACTTCCTTGCCGGTCTTCTTGCGATACGCGAAGTTGGCGTAGGCCAGGCCGGCCACGACCGCCAGCACCACGATGGCCCCCAGCCACCGCTTGGTCGAACGTTTCATCTTCCCCCCAAAACCGCTTTGATGGCCGCGATGGCCAGGCCGATGAGGACGTACACCACGAATAACCCGCCAGCCACCGACGTCCATTTTCGGCGATAGACCGCTGCGAGGCCAATTGCGAGCACCACGAGATACCAGATCCAGAACAGGTCGACGAAGCCCAGCATTGACGCGAGGAACGACCCCTCGGCCATGTTCGGGAAGAACACGGCCAGGTTGGTCGCGCTGCTCATCGACTGGCGCTGGTAGTTGACAGGCAGCGTGAACGCGGCCTGCAGGAGGTTGATGACCCCCGCGTGCGACACCACCGCGAGCACCTGCCGGTACTGCGCCTCTCCGCCCAGCACCGTGAACACGCCGAACAGGATGCCGGCAATCGCCGCCGCCATGAGTGGGCCGATGACCAGGATCGAGGCACCCTGAATCCACGACATGAAGCCGGCCTGGCGCTGCAGCCCGGCGTACATCTCCGGGTTGACGGCCCCGCCGAACGACTCGATGCTGGCGACGGCCTGGTCCACGTAGGCCGCCTTGCCGACGTCGGACGCGAGGAACACCGCGTATCCGACCGCCAGAAGGACTGTTGTCAGCGCCAGCACGTCGAGCCAGCGGGGCGCCGCGGCAATCCGGGCCATGGTCTCTCCCGGGGAGACGACCACGCCAATCACGCGCTGAACGAAAGGGAGCGGCCGCGCCGCATCAAGGGAAGTGTCCTGGGTCATGGAAGAACGATGTGACGAACCGGATGCACCCGAGGAGGTCGCGCCTCGTCCAAGGTCTTCCGCGTCACGCGTATAGTACGCAACCCATGTGGCGGATGTTCGGAAACGGACACCTGCCGGGGCCTCCGGGCCGAACGGCTACACTGGCGTGATGACCCTGCTCCGGAGACTCCTGCTGGGAGGCGCCTTCGCGCTGATCCCCGCGCTTGCCGCCGGTCAGGGTGTCGAGGCAGTCGGAATGCGCGCGCTCGGGATGGGCGGCGCATTCGTCGCGGTCGCAGACGACGCCTCGGCGACGTACTGGAATCCCGCGGGACTGGTAACCGGGTCGGTCGTCTCGGCGGTCGCCGAGGTGGCACGCGGGCAGTTCGAAGGGACGCCCATCGGCGGCGCCACGCCGCCCGTGACCGGCTTCGCCGGGCAGGGCAGCACCCTCGTGGCGCTCGGCACCTGGCCCGTCGGGGCAACCTTCTACCGGCTGTCCGACGCGAGCGCCACGGTGGTCGGCCCGGGAACCGAGGCTCAGAACGTCGTCTCGGCGGCGGCCTTGCAGCGCCTCACCACCACGCATGTGGGCGTCAACCTCCTTCACTCGGTCGTGTCGGGGCTGCACATCGGGGCGACGGTGAAGTACGTCCACGGCAGTGCCGGGCAGGCCGCGCGTCTGCCGGCGCCAGGCGACCCCCTGGACGCCGCCCGCGACCTCGACACCCACGGCAGCAGCCAGTTCGACGTCGATGCCGGCGTGATGGTCGACCTGCGCAGAGTCAAGCTGGGGCTCACCGGCCGCAACCTGTTCGAGCCGGAGTTCGAGACGGACCAGGACGCCATCCGCCTGCGGCTCTCCCGGCAGGTGCGGGCCGGCGTGGCCTTTCGTGCGGCCGAAACGCTGATCGTGTCCGTGGACGCCGACATGACCCGGAGCCCCGACATCACCGGCGACCGGCGGTCGCTGGCAGCGGGAGCCGAGCAGCGCTTCTGGCGGGACCGTGCGGCCCTACGGGGCGGCGTGCGCATCAGCACGGCAGGCGACACCCGCCCCGTCGTGACGACCGGCGGCAGCATCAGCCTGAAGAGCGGCATTTTCGCCGACGGGTACCTCGCCGTCGGGCTCGACGAGGCGTCGTCGGACGGCTTCGGTGTCGGCGTGCGGGTGGTCTTCTAAGTTTCTGCCACTCGCGTGCCGATTGTCCTCTGCGGAGATTGCACCCTGCGTCCGGGACGCCCAAGTTCCGGCGGGCCAGCGGCGTCCCACCGTCTGGCATTCAAGGCGCAACATCTCGTCAGGGGCACATGGCGGTCAGAATCGGTGAACTCCTCCTGAAGGAGAAGAAGATCACGCCGACGCAGCTGCAGGAGGCTCTGGGTTACCAGAAGTCCAACGGCGGCAAGTTGGCGATGAACCTCGTGAAACTGGGCTTCGTCCGCGATGAGGAAATCACCGCGCTGCTGAGCCGCCAGTACGGGGTGCCGTCCATCGATCTCGGCAAGTTCGAGATCGATGCCGCGGTGGTCAAGCTGATCCCGCCGGAAACGGCGCAGAAGTACCAGGTCGTCCCCCTGAGCCGGGCCGGCGCCACGCTGACGCTGGCGATGACCGATCCGACCAACGTGTTCGCCATGGACGACATCAAGTTCATGACGGGCTACAACGTCGAACCGGTCGTGGCGTCGGAGCAGGCGATCGCCGACGCGCTGCAGAAGTACTACACCGCGCAGACCCGGGCGTCGACGGGGCCCAACACGCTCGAGCTGGCCAACCGGGCGCTCGAGGTGGCCCAGCAGCAGGCCGATGCCGCCGGCGAAACCGTCGAGGTGCTCGAGGACCTCGAGGAAATCGACGTCGCCGCGCTCGAAAAGCAGACGGGCGAGGCGCCGGTCATCCGCATGGTGAACATGGTGCTCACCTCGAGCATCCAGAAGGGCGCCAGCGACATCCACATCGAGCCGTACGAGCGCGAGTTCCGCATCCGCTTCCGCATCGACGGCATCCTCTACACCGTCATGCAGCCGCCGATGAAGTTCAGGGACGCGATCATCTCGCGCCTGAAGATCATGGCCAAGCTGGACATCGCCGAGAAGCGCCTGCCGCAGGACGGCCGCATCAAGATCCGGATCAACGACCAGGGCCACAGCAAGGAGATCGACTTCCGCGTCTCCTGTCTGCCGACGCTGTTCGGCGAGAAGGTGGTGCTCCGCCTCCTCGACAAGGAAAAGCTGATGCTCGACATGACCAAGCTCGGGTTCGAGACGAGTTCGCTGTCGAAGTTCAAGACCCAGATCGAGAAGCCGTGGGGCATGGTGCTGGTGACCGGGCCGACCGGGAGCGGCAAGACCAACACGCTCTACTCGGCGATCTCGGCGTTGAACACGCCCGAGACCAACATCATGACCGCGGAGGATCCGGTGGAGTTCAACCTCGCCGGCGTCAACCAGGTCAACGTCCGCGAGAGCATCGGCCTGACATTTGCCGCCGCCCTCCGGTCCTTCCTGCGCCAGGATCCGAACACCATCCTGGTCGGCGAAATCCGCGACTTCGAGACCGCCGAGATCGCCGTCAAGGCGGCGCTCACCGGTCACCTGGTCTTGTCGACGCTGCACACCAACGACGCGCCGAGCACGGTCAGCCGCCTCATGAACATGGGCATCGAGCCGTTCCTGGTAGCGAGTTCGGTAAACCTCATTTGCGCCCAGCGCCTCGTGCGCCGCGTGTGCAGCAAGTGCAAGGTGCCGCATCCGCTGCCGCCGCAGGCCCTGATCGACATCGGTTTCGCACCCGAGGACGCCGCCACCGTCGTCCCCATGCGCGGCACCGGCTGCGACACCTGCAACCAGACCGGCTACAAGGGCCGCGTCGGCCTGTACGAGGTCCTCGAGATCACGGATTCCATACGTGAGCTCATCCTCGTCGGCGCCTCGGCCCTCGACATCCGCAAGAAGGGCATCGAGGAGGGGATGATCACGCTCCGCCACAGCGGGCTCCTCAAGGTGAAGGACGGCGTGACCACCACCGAGGAAGTCACGCGGGAGACGGTCAAGTAGCCGTCGGGCTTCGCCCGGCGGTCGTCCGGGTATCGGGTATCGGGTATCGGGTATCGGGTATCGGCGCACACCGAACACCGAACGTCGCGCGCTCTACGTAGGGAGCGCCGGCTGTCCCAGCCCGGCGTCCAATCCCTGCGATGTGGCTCGACCCGCTGGGACACCAGGTCGCTACCACTCACTTCGCGGTCCCCGGTCCCCGGCACCCGGCACCCGGCACCCGGTACCCGGTAAGTTGCAGAACTGTCGCCCTGCCGTCAGGCCCGGTACGCAAATCCCGCACTCCTGATCCGAGACGCATCGCAGGCCGGTGCGGTGACCAAGCGCTAAGTCATTGTGCCTGAATGGGTTGACCACACGCATTCGAATCGGCCCGATTCGGGGCGATCTGGCGTCCAGGTTGCACTGCCGGGTTGCAGACGTTCACGCGCCCAACCCTGCTGCCGATTAGCTGGCCGGCGCGCCAGCGTCGTGAGCGGTCCACGGCCAGATGTGCCGGGGCCGCGCATTTCATCCCGCGGCAGGGCCGTGGGGCGATGGACTGGCGGCACCCGACATCATGGCGACACTGCCCGAACTGCTGAAGACGACGGTGGAACTCGATGGATCCGACCTCCACCTCACCACGAGTGCGCCGCCGACCGTGCGCGTGCACGGCAAGCTGGTGCCGCTCAAGCTGGCGCCGCTGACCGCGCCCGAAACCAAGCAGCTGGCCTACAGCGTCTGCACGGACGCCCAGAAGAAGCGGTTCGAGGAAACGCAGGAACTCGACTTCTCGTTCGGCATCCGCGGCGTCGGCCGCTTCCGCTGCAACATCTTCAATCAGCGCGGCGCCGTCGCCTCGGTTTACCGCCTGATTCCCGAGAAGGTGCGCGGGTTCCAGGAGCTGAACCTGCCGCCGATTCTCGCCAAGCTCTCCGAGCGGCCGCGCGGCCTCGTCCTCGTCACCGGTCCGACCGGCAGCGGCAAGTCGACGACGCTGGCCGCGATGATCGACAAGATCAACAACGAGCGGCACGAGCACATCCTCACCATCGAGGATCCGATCGAGTACATCCACCAGCACAAGGGCTGCATCGTCAACCAGCGCGAGGTGCACAGCGACACGCAGGGCTTCGCGCTGGCCCTGCGCGCGGCGCTGCGTGAGGACCCCGACGTCGTGCTGATCGGCGAAATGCGCGACCTCGAGACGATCGAGTCGGCCCTGCGCATAGCCGAGACCGGCCACCTCACGTTCGCAACGCTGCACACCAACTCCGCGGCGCAGACGATCAACCGCATCATCGACGTCTTTCCGGCACACCAGCAGTCGCAGATCCGCACTCAGTTGAGCCTCGTGCTCGAAGGCATCGTGTGCCAGTCACTGCTGCGCAAGTCCAACGGCGCGGGGCGTGTCGTGTCGCTCGAGGTGCTGGTGCCGACGCCGGCGATCCGCAACCTGATTCGCGACGACAAGGTGCACCAGATTTACTCGATGATGCAGGCCGGCCAGGAGAAGCTCGGCATGCAGACGATGAACCAGTCGCTCGCCTCGCTGTACATGTCGCGGCAGATCACCCTCGAGACGGCGATGTCGGCATCGTCGATGAAGGACGAACTGCAGGAGATGATCCACCGCGGCAGCGGCGTCGTGCCGGGTGCGGGCCTGAATCGCCCGGTGATGACGGGCGTGCCGGCGAGGCGATAGTCACAGGAACACAGGAACACAGGGCCACAGGACGCAGGGACGCAGGGACGCAGAGACATGGACTGCAGGACCGCAGGACTGCAAAAGCCATGGGCGGGCGGCGCCACCTCCGCCAGGCCTGCGGTGGGACACGCCGGGGAACCGCCCCCTACCAGCGGATTGGAAGGCCGATGGCCCGATGCCGACGGCCGTTTGTGAAGGGTGAACTGATGCAGGCATTCGCATTCTCGGGACGGACACACACGGGCGAAAACGTCAACGGCGAGCGGCACGCGGACTCGCTCGCGGCGGCCGTCGCCTCGCTGCGGCGCGAGCAGATCCTGATCACGCGGATCGACCCCGTGAAGGCACGCCGCCGGGTGGCTACCGCCGGGGGCAAGGTACCGGCCAAGAGCCTGGCGATCTTCACGCGACAGTTCAGCGTCATGATCGACGCCGGCCTGCCGCTGGTCCAGTGTCTCGACATCCTCGGGCGCCAGGAGCCGCACAAGAAGTTCGCGGCGACCATCCTCAAGGTGCGCGAGGACGTCGAAAGCGGCATGTCGCTGGCCGAGGCGATGCGCAAGCATCCGCGTACGTTCGACGCGCTGTTCACGAACATGGTCCAGGCTGGTGAGGCGGGCGGCATCCTCGACACCATCCTGAAGCGCCTCGCGACCTACATCGAGAAGAACGTCAAGCTCATCGGCCAGGTCAAGTCGGCGATGATCTACCCGGTCGCGGTGATCGTCATCGCTGCCATCGTCGTCGCGGTCATCCTGTGGAAGGTGATCCCGACGTTCGCGCAGATGTTTGCCGGCCTCGGCGCGCAGTTGCCGCTGCCGACGCGCATCGTGATCGCCATGAGCAACGGCCTGGTCACGTACGGACCGCTGCTGATCATGGGCCTCGGCGCCATCGCCTTCGCCATCCGCACGTACTACCGCACCAACCAGGGCCGGCACGTCATCGACAGCCTGCTTCTCAAGTCCCCGATTCTCGGCATGATCCTGCGCAAGGTCGCCGTCGCCCGGTTTTGCCGCACGCTCTCGACCCTGATCAGTTCCGGCGTGCCACTGCTCGACGGCCTCGAAATCACCGCCCGCACCGCCGGCAACGCCATCATCGAGGACGCGATCATGGAGACGCGCTCCAGCATCGAGCGCGGCGAGACGGTCTCCAAGCCGCTGCAGGACACCAAGGTGTTCCCGCCGATGGTCACGCAGATGATCGGCGTCGGTGAGGCGACCGGCGCCCTCGACATGATGCTGGCCAAGATCGCGGACTTCTACGAGGACGAAGTCGACACCGCCGTCGCCGGCCTGCTGACGCTGCTCGAACCGATCATGATCTCGTTCCTCGGCGTCATCGTCGGCGGCATCGTCATCTCGATGTACCTGCCGATCTTCGACCTCATCTCGAAGCTCACCTAGCGATGGCGACGCCGACGTCGGCGATCTTCCCCCTGTCGGGTTCCGCACCGTGGCCGTCGCGGCCACGGTGGACGGCCCTGATGTGGCTGGCAGGCCTGCGCGCACTGGTCGCGGTCGCGCTGCTGGCGCCGCTGGCCGCGTTCACCGCCGGGCAGGGTCGGCTGTCGCAAGCCGTCTGGCTCGGCCTGCTGCCCGTCGTGCCGCTGGCAAACAGCGGTGTCGGCCTGCTCGTCGGCGAGCGGATCTCGCCGCGCGGTCTCGCCGCGCAGTTCTGGGCGGATGCGCTGATCGTGCTGGCGGTCGTCTGGAGCACTGGCGGCCTGCTGAGTGCCTACAGCCCATTGATGCTCCTGCCAGTGCTTGCCGCGAGTGTCCTTGGCGGCCGCGCCGGCGGATTGCGCGCGGCCTCTGCCGTCGGCACCGGCGTGGTCCTGTTGGCGGCCGTGCAGTATGGCTGGTTGCCGGCTCCCGCGTCGCTGCGCGTGCCGCTGCAGCAGGGCCTGTTGCCGCCCGTGCCGCTCGCGGCGTACACCATCGTCGCCAACGTCGGCGGCGGCATCGCGACGGCGTTGCTCGTGGGGCATCTCTCTGAATCGCTGACGCGCACCGGTGCGGACCTGCAGCGCGCCACCACCAGCCTCGCGGACCTGACCACCCTCAGCCAGCGCGTCATCGACAGCATGGCCGGCGGTCTCATCGTGACCGACGCGCAGGGCGTCGTCGTCCTCTTCAACCGCACCGCCGAAACCATCACCGGCCGTCGTGCCGACGATGTGCTGGGGCAGCCGATGGATCGGGTGCTGCCGCTGCCGACGGCGATCGCGGACACCGGCCTGCCGGTTCGCCAGGAATGCACCTTCACGCGCATCGACGGCAACGTCATCGAACTCGGTGCGACCGTCGCGCCGCTGCTTGCTGGTGGCGGTGCCCGGGCTGGCCAGCTCGTGACCTTCCAGGACCTGACGCTGATCAACCAGCGGGAGTCGGAACGGCAGCGGCAGGAGCGTCTCGCCGCGGTCGGTGAGATGGCCGCGGGCATCGCCCACGAGATCCGCAACCCGTTGGCGTCGATGAGCGGATCCATCCAGTTGCTGCGACGTGAACTGAGCCTGCGCGACGATCAGGCGAGGCTGCTCGACATCGTGCTACGCGAGTCGCAGCGCCTGAACGACATCATCAAGAACTTCCTGTCGTACGCCGGCCCGCAGCGCGTGAGCCGCTCGCGCGTGGACGTGGCGCGCCTCGTCCGGGAAATCGGCGCGTTGCTGCAGCAGCAGGCCGAGGACACCACGCCGTCGATCACGGTCCGCGTCGACGCGGCCGAAGCGGTCCACCACGACGTCGACGAGGCGCAGGTGCGGCAGGTGCTCTGGAACCTGGCGAGCAACGGCCTCAAGGCCATGCCGGAGGGCGGCGTGCTGCACCTCGGCGTGCAGGCCGTGGTCGAAACGGCTGGCGCCTCGGTGCGGTTCTCGGTGCGCGACGAGGGAGTGGGGATGGCAGCGGCCGACATCGAGCGCATGTTCCAGCCCTTCCAGAGCGGGTTCAGGCAGGGCAGTGGCCTCGGCCTCGCGATCGTCCGGCGGATCGTGACCGATCACGGCGGCCGCGTCTCGGTGCAGTCGACGCCGGGGGCGGGCACCGAGGTCATCGTCTCGTTGCCGGCGCAGCCGGCTCGCGCGCAAGTCCATTCGATCCTCCGGAGCGCCTGAACCCATGTCGGTGCCGCAGGTTCTGACAGGCGCGCCGTCACGCATCCTTGTCGTGGACGACGAGCGCTCGATGCGCGAGTTCCTCGCGATCATGCTGACGCGCGACGGCCACGAGGTGGTCGCTGCCGAAAACGGGTCGCAGGCGCTGGCCTCCCTGCGTCAGCGCGCCTTCGACCTGCTCATCTCGGACATCCGCATGCCGGACTGCAGCGGCATCGACGTGCTGCGCGAGGCCAAGGCCCTGCAGCCCGAGTTGCCGGGCATTCTCATGACGGCGTTCTCGTCGACGCAGACCGCGATCGAGGCCTTGCGCACGGGGGCGGTCGACTACATCAGCAAGCCGTTCGACATCGACGAGATGAAGTGCGTCGTGGCGCAGGCCCTGGAGCGCCGCCAGTTGCGGGAACGGGGCGCCACGGCCGACGAGGCGCCGGCGTCGGCCGATGACGGGCGGCCGCATGCGAGCGACTCGATGATCGGCCGCGGTCCCGCAATGCAGCGCGTGTTCGCGCTGATCGAAGCCATCGCCGGCACGTCGAGCACCGTCCTCATCACCGGTGAGTCGGGGACCGGCAAGGAGATGGCGGCGCGCGCCATCCATCGGTTGTCGCCGCGGACCGAGCGCCCGTTTGTTGCCCTCAACTGCGGCGCGCTGACCGAGACGCTGCTCGAGTCCGAGCTGTTCGGCCACGAGAGGGGCGCCTTCACCGGTGCGCTGCACACCAAGCGCGGGCTGATCGAGCAGGCCGAGAAGGGGACGATCTTCCTCGACGAACTCGGCGAGATGAGCCCGCTCATGCAGGTGAAGCTGCTGCGCGTGCTGCAGGAGCGTCGTTACCGGCGGGTCGGCGGCAACGAGGAACTCGCGGCCGACATCCGCATCATCGCCGCAACCAATCGCGATCTCGTGAGGATGGTCGCCGACGGCACCTTCCGCGAGGACCTGTACTACCGGGTCAACGTCATCCCTGTGGCCCTGCCGGCGCTGCGCGAACGACGCGACGACATCCCGCTGCTGGCACGGCATTTCGTGCAGCGGTTCGCGCGCGAGATGCGCCGGCCCGGTGCGGATCTGTCGGCCGAGGCGCTCGACGCCCTCATGCGCCATGCGTGGCCCGGCAACATCCGTGAGCTCGAGAACGTGCTCGAGCGCGCTGTCGCCCTCGAGACCACGGCCGCCGTCAAGCTCGCCAGCCTGCCGGACCACCTGCTGGTGGTCGCGCCAACGGCCGGCAGCGCCGCGTCGACGCTACCCTGCGGGAGCACCAGCCCGAGCCTGCCGGCGCCGCTCTTTCCAGACGAAGGCTTCGATCTCGAGCGCCACGTCCAGGACATCGAGCGCGAGTACCTCGCCGAAGCCCTCCGCCGGACCGACGGCGTGAAGATGCGCGCCGCCGACCTCCTCGGCATGAGCTTCCGCAGCTTCCGCTACTACGCGAAGAAGTACAACCTCTAGAAAGGACAGAGGAGAAGAGGACGGAGGACGGAGGAAGGACGGAGGGGCGAGGACTGAGGTCCTTCCGCCGGTTCTCCCTCGGAGCTCCGTCCTCTTCCTATCCTCTGTCCTCCCTCCTCGACCTCGTTCCTCTCTCCTACCTCCTTCCTCGCTCCTCGGTCCTCTCTCTCCTGCCTCCCCCTTCCGTGCTTGCTCCTCGACCTCGGTCCTCTCTCCTACCTCCCTCCTCCGTCCTCCTTCCTCCGTCCTCGCTCCTCCTCCTCCGTCCTTGTGACAACTTCCGGCGCTTCGAGGTAACGTCAGTTGTCGCTGGTGACAGGAATCGTCACCGCGTTCTCGATCCTGTGAGCAGGCCTGACGGCCGTCCGACCGCCGGCGACGTCAAAATCTCGGTTTTTCCGGCGGTCCTGGCCGATCGGGCGCCCAGAGTTCGGGTGGCACCGTGCTTGCTTTATCAGTGGGCATGAAGGTTACGGGGGACGCTGGGGAGCGCCCTCCATGCACGGGCCACAAACAGGACGCTCAGAGGAGACTGGACACCATGAAAATTCGCAACGCCAAGGGCTTCACGCTCATCGAACTGCTCATCGTCGTCGCCATCATCGGGATCATCGCCGCCATCGCCATCCCGGGCCTGCTCCGCGCCCGTATGTCGGGCAACGAGGCGTCCGCCATCGGGTCGATGCGCGCGATCAACAGCGGCCAGGCCACCTACGCGGCCAGCTGCGCCGCGGGCGGCTTCGCCCAGAGCCTGAACGACCTGCTCCTGCCGGCAACCGCGGGCACCAGCACGGCCGCCTTCATCAGCCCCGACCTCGACCCGATCAACAACCCGTCGGCCGGCGGCGTGGGCGCCCTCGCCAACAGCGCGGGCAAGAGTGGCTACGACGTCGGCGTGCAGGCGGCGGCCACGGCCACCGTCGACGTGACGGCGGCGGCCGCAACGTGCAACGCCTCGGCCGCGGCTGCGCGGTCCGGCTACTACGCCCTCGCAGTGCCGCAGCAGCTCGGGTCGACTGGGTCGCGCTCGTTTGCAACCGACGAACGCGGCACGGTGTTCCAGGACATCACGGGCGGCATCCTGCCGGAGCCGCTCGCGGTGGCAGTGCCCAACATCACCCCGGTCGAGTAGTCACCGACTGCCAGACCAACTCGATGGAACCGAAAGGCCGGCCTTGCGCCGGCCTTTTGGCGTGTATGCACCGGAAAAGTCGCCTGGTTCAACGGCTTCGTGCGTCAGGTGGCGAAGTGACCCACGCCTCTCGACGCGCACCGGCCCCGCGGCGGCACCCCTGGCGGCCCGACATCACGGTGCAAGCGCCGCGGCGCACTGGCTCAACCATGGCCCGCATGTTGCAATGGATCAGGTCGTCATGACCAAGCCACTTGGTGCGCGCACATCCATGCTCTCCGTCCGGGGGTTTACCCTCATCGAACTGCTGATCGTCGTCGCGTTGATCGGCATCCTCTCGGCGATTGCGGCGCCCATGCTGATCGCCGCGAAATCCTCGGCCAACGAGGCCTCGGCGGTGCAGACCCTCCGGACGTTGGTCAGCGCGCAATCGACGTTCTCCAACGTCTGCGGCAACGGCGCCTACACAACGTCGCTCACGATGCTGGTCACCGAGCGGTTTGCGTCGCCGGACCTGGACATCACACCGAAGAGCGGGTTCTCCTTTCAACTGGTGGGCGCACTGGGATCCAAGGCTGCCGGCGCCGACTGCACCGGGCAGCCCACACGTACGGGCTTCTACTTCCGCGCGCAACCACTCGCTGGCAACACAGGCCGCCGCGCGTTTGCCACCAATCACGTCGGCACGATCTGGCAGGACACCAACGGCGTCGCGCCGCCCGAGCCGTTTGTCGCAGGCGCGACGATCTCGCCCATCAATTGATCCCCAGGGGCATGCTGCGATACGGCCCGGTCCGGCCCGTCGTGGCGACCCGAAGCTCGTGTGATGGCATGCTAGGATTCATCTGATCACATGTCTTCGCGCGCCTATACTGCAGCTCTCGTTTGTGTCCTGATCGGGTTGGCGGCCTCCGGTGCCGCGGCCTTCGTGCACTACCAGTTGGCCACCACGCCGGGCTACGAAAGCTTCTGTGACGTCAACGCCACCTTCAGTTGCACGCAGGCGTATCAGAGCCAGTACGGGCGGCTCTTGGGCGTGCCCGTGTCGGTTCTCGGCGCCGGCTACTTCGCCGCGTTGCTCGCGCTGCTGTCCCTCGGGCGTCGTCTCGACGCGCTCGCGAGTTACCTGCTGGTAGCGGCCCTCGGTGGGCTCGGTTTCGTGCTCTATCTCGCGTGGGCCACCATCTTCGTCCTCGGCACCCTGTGCCTGCTGTGCCTGGCGACCTACGCGGCTGTCGTCGGCCTGTTCTTCATCGCCGGAGCCGCAGCCTCCACCCCCATGATCGACGTCCCCGACCGCCTGTCCCGCGACCTGCGTCGCCTCGTGGCCAATCCGCTGGCCATTGCCGCCGTCGCCGTCGTCATCGGGGCCACGGCCGCGTCCGCCGCGTTCTTCCCGAAGGATCCCGAGGCCGCTGCCGAGACGCCAGCCGCGCGCGCCGCCGCGGCGGTCGCGCAGGCCGCTGCCGAGCCGCCCCTGACCGACGACCAGAAGGCGCAGTTGCGCCTCTCGTTCGATCAGCAGCCACGCATGATCGTGCCGGCCGATGCCGAGGGCGCGTCGGTCGTGGTCGTGAAGTTCAACGACTACCAGTGCCCGCCGTGCCGCCAGACCTTCGAGCTGTACGAACCGATCTGGCAGAAGTGGGAGCGGCAGGCCCCCGGAAAGGTCAAGCACCTCACGCGTGATTTCCCGCTCGAGAGTGAATGCAACGCGAGCGCGCCAACAGGCCAGCACGGGGCTGCCTGCGAGGCCGCCGCCGGTGTCCGCATGGCACGCAGCGTCGGCAAGTCGAATGAGTTCGAGCACTGGCTGTTCGCCAACCAGGCCTCGTTGTCGCCGGACAAGGTCAAGGAAGGCTTAGAGGAGGTTGCGGGCATCAAGGATTTCGACGCCCGCTACGCGGCCGTCCTGCCTGCCATCAAGAGCGACACGGCCCTCGGCGCCAGCCTGGGCGTGCAGTCGACACCGACGTTCTTCATCAACGGGGTGCGCATTCCCGGGGGCATCAATCCGAAGGTCCTCGACTACATCCTCGAGTACGAAATCGGCAAGGCCGCCGCGCCCGCAGTCAAGTAACGCGCACCGGCGGCCGATACAGCAGGCGCCTGCCCTCGTGTGGTCGGCACCTGCTCGCACGACATGCCTGAACCGGTCATCGCCGTCGATCGCCTCACGAAGGACTACCCGGTCGGTTTCTGGCGGCCGCGCCCGTATCGTGCCCTGGACGGGCTGAGCCTCACGGTCTCGCCGGGCGAGGTCTTCGGCTGTCTCGGCCCGAACGGCGCCGGCAAGAGCACGACACTCAAGATCCTGATGGGGCTCGTCGCGCCGACCTCCGGCACGGCACACCTGTTCGGGCTGCCGGTCGCCAACGTCGCGTCCCGCCGCCGTGTCGGATTCCTTCCCGAGAATCCGGTCTTGTACGACTACCTGACCGGTGAAGAACTGCTGGCGTACTTCGGGCAACTCTGTGGACTGCGTCCGGCAGACGCCCGTGCCCGCGGCACCATCCTGCTCGACCGCGTGGGGCTCGGCGCCGAACGGCGGATGGCGGTCCGCCGCTATTCGAAAGGGATGGTGCAGCGCCTCGGCGTGGCGCAGGCGCTCGTCCAGGACCCTGACCTGGTGATCCTGGACGAGCCGATGTCGGGCCTCGATCCGATCGGTCGACGCGACGTGCGTGCGCTGATCCTGTCGCTGCGCGACGAGGGCAAGACCGTCGTCTTCAGCAGCCACATCCTGTCGGACGCCGAGACCCTGTGCAGCCGCGTCGCGATTCTTGCCGCCGGTCGTCTGCAGGCCCTCGGTAGCATGACCGAACTCGTGGAGTTCTCCGTGCGGGCATGGGAGATGCTGCTCGACGGCACCAGTCCTGCCCTCGAGGCGCGGCTCCGCGAGGCGGGCGCGACCCTGACAGTGCTCGCGGCGGGTAGAATCCAGGCGCATATCCCCGGAGCCCAGGCGCCCGAGCCCTTGCTGCAACTGGCAAGCGCTGCCGGCGCCCGCGTCCTGTCGCTGCAGCCGGTACGCGAGACCCTCGAGGACGTCTTCCTCAAGCACGTCGAGGGCAAGCGCCGCGACGTGCCCGGCGCGGAGGTGGCCTGATATGGGCCTGGTGCGCGCGGTGGCGCTGAACACGTTTCGCGAGGCCGTGCGGGATCGCGTCTTCTACAACCTGCTGCTGTTTGCCGTGCTGCTGGTCGGCGCCTCGCTGGTAATCGGGCAACTGGCGGCCGGGCAGGACGTCAAGATCATCAAGGACCTCGGGCTCGCCGCGTCGTTGCTGTTCGGGGTCGGCATCGCGGTGTTCATCGGCATCCAGCTCGTGGCGCGCGAGGTGGAGCGCCGCAGCGTGCATGCGACGCTCTCCAAGCCGGTGAGTCGGCCCACCTTCCTCCTCGGGAAGTACGTCGGGTTGTTGCTCACGCTCGGCGTGAACATCGTCGTGATGGCCGTCGCGCTGTTCGCGGTCCTGGCCGTCTATGGCGCCCTGACCCCGCCTGGCGTGCAGGCGATCTGGACCGCCCCGGCCCTCGATCCGCGGCTGCTCGCTGCCCTCGCGCTCATCTACGTCGAACTCGCGGTCGTTACGGCCATCGCGTTGTTGTTCTCGACCTACTCGTCGGCGTTGCTGTCGGCCACGTTCACGTCCGCCATCTGGGTGGCTGGCCACTTCGTGGGGGACCTTCGGGCGATCGAGCAGGTCGGCGCGTCAGGCGCGACGGCATGGGGGGCATGGCTGGTCTCGTGGGTGCTGCCGAACCTCGCGCTGTTCGACATCAAGGCGGAAGTGGTGCATGGCATGCCGGTCCCGGCAGCGCAGGTCCTGGCATCGGTCGGCTACGGCATCGTGTACAGCGCCGCCATGTTGTCGATCGCAGTCGCGATCTTCCAGCGACGGGACTTCAAGTGACGCGACGCCTTCCCTGGCTGATCGGCGCCTCGGTCCTGCTGGCCTCGGCGATGCCGCTGCAGACGATGACGATCCGGCTGCGTCCCGAGCGTGAACTGCCGGCCGTCCTGTACCTGCAGACCCCGGCCGTGGCCAAGCGCGTGGCGCTGTCGTTCGACATGCTCGCCGCCGACCTGTACTGGATGCGCGCCTTGCAGGATTTCGGCGCCACCCGGCTCAGGACCGCCGGGCCACGCACGTTCGAGAACCTGTACCCGTTCCTCGATCTCGCGACAGCGCTGGATCCGCGTTTCGTCGTCGCGTACCGTTTTGGCGCAATCTTCCTGTCCGAAGCGCCACCGGGTGGTCCGGGCCGACCCGATCTCGCCGTCCGCCTGCTCGAGAAGGGCGTCGCCGCGACTCCCGATCAATGGCAGTACTTCCAGGACATCGGCTTCGTGCACTATTGGTGGACCGGCGACTATACGAAGGCCGCCGCCGCCTTCTCGAAGGGCGCCGCGGTACCGGGCTCGCCGTGGTGGATGCAGTCGCTCGCGGCCGTGACGCTGGCCGAGGGCGGTGACCGGAAGACGTCGCGGCTGCTGTGGCGCGCGCTCGCACAGACGCCCGACAACGACTTCCTGCGCCGCGATGCGCAGCGCCGCCTGGTCCAGCTCGACGCGCTCGATCAGGTCGATCAGCTGCAGGCGCTCCTCGCCCGCGCGCGCCTGGGCGGTCTCACGGCGCCCTGGTCGTGGGTGCAATTGCTGCAGGCTGGCATCCTGACGACCATTCCCATCGATCCGACAGGCGTCCCTTACGCGATTGACATGAACTCCGGACGCGTCGACGTGGGTCGGCAGTCGCCGCTGTGGCCACTCCCGGCGGAGCCGAGGGGCTTGTCGGCCGCGCGAAAGGCCATCCAGTGACGCCAGTGGCCGCGGCCGTGCTGCTCGGCGTACTGGGGCTGCTGGTGGGCAGCTTCCTCAACGTCTGCATCTACCGGCTGCCGCGCGACCTGTCGGTCGCATTCCCGGCCTCCCATTGCCCATCCTGCCAACGCCCGCTGCGGTGGTACCACAACGTCCCGGTGGTGAGCTGGATCGCCCTCGGCGGCCGCTGCGGCTTCTGCCGCGAGCGCATCCACTGGCGGTATCCCCTCGTCGAACTGCTCAACGCCGGGTTGTGGGCCGCGCACGGCCTGCTGTTCCCCTGGGAGCCGCTGCTGTTCGTGCGCCTGGCATTCGCCTCCGCACTGCTCGTGCTCTTCTTCACCGACCTCGACTGCCGGATCCTGCCCAACGAGGTCACCGTCGGCGGCACCGTGGCCGGGCTGATCGCATCGGCGCTCGTGTTCCCGCCGGGTTTCCAGTCCGCGCTCATCGGCGTGCTGCTCGGCGGCGGCGTCCTCTGGGCCACTGGCGAGGCCTACGAGCGCCTTCGCGGCGTCGAAGGCATGGGCATGGGCGACGTGAAGATGCTGGCCATGATTGGCGCCGTGCTCGGCTGGCCGCTCATGCTGCTGACGCTGGTAGGCTCCTCCATCGCCGGCGGACTCATCGGTGCCATCCTGCTGGCCTTCAAGGCGGACGCCAGGACCACCGCGCTCCCGTTCGGCGCATTCCTGGCCCCGGCCGCGCTGGCGGCGTCCCTCGTGGGACAACCGGTCCTGGACTGGTATCTTGGGTTCTACCGCTGATGCCGATCGTGACCTACTTGTGGCTCGTCGCCCCGCTGGTGTTCTTCAGCGCCTTGTTGGCGTACGCGCTGCGCCGCGCCTCCCGTCGTCAGGCGCACCTCGAGGCGGCTCGCTTCCGCGGCCGCACCAGCGAGGCGGGCCTGGCGTCGGCCATGACCGACGCCCTCACACGCATGCGTGGCCAGGAGCTCGCACAACAGGCGCGCTTCGAGGCCCTCGACGGGTTCCTGCACCAGGTGGTCGAGAGCCTGCCGCACGGGCTCTTCGTCCTCGGCCGCGACGGCAATCTGCGCGTCGCCAACGGTGAGGCGCTGCGATGGCTCGGACTGCGGGAATCGGTGGAGGGGCAAGTGCTCTGGACCCTCGATGGCACTGAGTCGCTCCGGGCCGTGGCGCAGGACTGCCTGCGTGCCGACGCACGTCGTGATGCCTCGCTGGTTGGCCCCGGAGCGCCGGGCGCAGCCGTGCCCGTGATCGCCGTGCCGCTGCGCGACTCGGACGGCGACGTCGACGGCGTGTTGTACCTGGTGCACGTCGAGCGCGTCTCCTAGTCGCATCCCCTTCCCGACGTCGGCGGGCACCTCGCAGAAGCTGCGATCCGCGACCCGCGTCGACCTCTCCGAAATCGCGATCGACTCGACACGAGTCGCAGCAATCCGCGCCAATATGCACCGATCGCGAGTGGCCCATCGTTTGCCACGACGAAGGGCATGGTGCCTTGGCGTTGCGCACGCGGGTCGTCCCTGCTCGAGGCCGTGATTGCCGCAGCCCTGCTCGCCACGGTCCTCACGGGCGTCCTCCCCCTGGTGACGACTGCGGTCGCCGGCACGACCGCCGCGCGCGCGGATCTCGTGGCCGCGTACCTCGCGCGCCAGCGCCTCGCCCAATTGCAGGCACTCACGCACGCGTCACTCCCGTCCGGCGTGATCGCCGACGATCGCTCCCGCCTCGACGAGGCCGAGGTGTTCACCCCTGGCGGACCTGGACTCCAACCCACGGGGCTGACACCACTGCAGGCGCCGACCGCACCATGGGTGGACTGGCTGGATGAGCACGGGGCGTGGTTGGCGTCCGGCACGCAAGTACCACCCGGAGCCCGCTTCAGCCGCCGCTGGGGCATCGTGGCGACCGGTGCTGAGGGGTGCCTGCGACTCTGGGTCGAAGCCGCGCCGCTCGCTCCGTCGATTGGCGATCGCGTTTCCCGTGCCGTGGGCCTGCAGTGTCCCTGGGGGACGGAGGTGCCATGACGAACGCTCACGCACCCTGTCTTGTGAAAGCGGTATCCGCCTGCCGAGGCGCGGCGCTCCTCGAACTGCTGATCGCCACCTGCGTCGCCCTGGCGACGCTCGCGATCGTCTCCACGGCGCTTCCGCCGGTGCTCGATGTGGTCCGGGCCGTGCCCGAGGCGACCGACCTGCAACAGCGCACACGCGGCACCGAGTCCGTCCTTGCCGACATCGTCAGCAGCGCCGGAGCCGGTGCTGACCTGATCGGCGAGGGGCCGCTGGTCCATGCAGTGCCCGCGTTGATTCCGCGTCGGGTGCTGGGCTCGCCCGATCCAGCGGGCACCGCCTGGGCCGATCGCCTGTCGCTGGTACACGTCGAGGCCCGCGCCGCGCAGGCACCTTTGGCGGCAGCGGTGCCGGCGGGCAGCCCGGTGGTGCTGCTCACCTGGCACCCCGCGTGCGGCACCCACCCGTCCTGTGGATTCCACCGTGGCGACCTGGTCATCGTGTATGCGCACGATGGCGCGATGGTGATCGGCACCCTCGCGGGTGTGCAGGGCCTGCTCCTGACCCTCGACACGCCTCCCGACCAGGCCCTCGCACTCCCCGCCACCGCCGCCGCCGTCGTCACTCGGACGCTGAGTTTCGACGCGGTCAGGCAGCAACTCCGGCTGGCAGCGAACGCGGCCGCCAGCCAACCACTTACAGATGACGTGGTGGGGATGCGGGTGAGGTACTACGGGACGGCGGGAGCACCGCGCTGGCCGGCCGTCGCAGGGACGGATACGTGCGCCGTTCTGGCCGACGGGACGCCAAGGCTCGGCCTCCTGGGGCCCGTCCCGGGGCCGCCCGTCGAGCTGACCGTCGCTGCCCTGATGGACGGGCCCTGGTGCGGTGCTGGCGTGTGGCGCTTCGATGCCGACCTGCTGCGCGTGAAGGCCGTGCGCATCGGGCTGCGCCTGCAGGCCGCGTCCCCGGCCGTCCGGGGCAGGGCCTCGGAGTGGTTTGCCCGTCCGGGGCAGGCGCGCTGGGCGGGACAGGAGGTGCGCGATGTGGAACTCGACACGTTCGTCCTGGCGCCGAACCTTGCGTGGACACAGTGAGCGCGGGGTAGCGTTGCCGGGCGTGCTGTTGCTGGCCGCGTTCCTGGTGGGCGTGACCGGCTGGCTCGTAGGCCACGTACGGACCGACATCGAGATGCGAGCGGCCAACGAGGAGGCTCTCCTGGGAAGCCGGCTCGCCGAGTCGGCCTTGCAGTCGGTTGCGATGGCGCTGGGCCAACAGCCCGACTGGACAGCAGTCGATGCCTTGGCAGTCGCGCTGCCCCTCACGCTGCCTTGCCCATCGTCTCCGGTGGCGGTCGTGCCTGCTGATGAGCCGACGGAACGGAATTGGCTGCAGGACGCGATGAATGCCTCGAGCCGATGGGGGCCTGACACGCCGGTCTGGCAACCGCTCTGGGCCTGCCATGCTGCTGGCGTGCTGGGGCAGTGGCCAGCTCGTGGCCGGAATCCATCGGTCCTGGTCTGGGTCGCCGACGACCCCGAGGGCGACGGGCAGCCGCTGCGCAGTGGCAACCAGCGCCTGATGCTCGCCGCCGTGGCGCATGTTGGCGGCCAGGCGCGCGGCGAGGCCAGTGCCACGGTGTGGCGGACTGGCGCCGGCCGGCCGATCTTGCTGGCCGCCTGGAGGACGACAGGGGGCTGAGGCTCAACCTGCGGCGCTTTTGGCCGATCATGCGAAGGACGACTGTCCCGGGCACGGGTCGCCGCGGGCATGGACATGGAGGCGTGGATGGCTGGACGGATCGCCGGCGTGCTGGTCGGTATTCTCCTGGGGGTGATGGCGAGCCCCGCGATGGCGCAATCGCTGGCGGACGTGGCGCGGGAGGAAGCCGCCCGTCGCCAGCAGGTTGGGAAGACAGGCAAGGTGCTCACCAACGCCGACCTGCCGGCGTCAGCCGTCGTCGCGCCGCCGGGGGCGCCCGGTTCGGCGGCTGCGACCGATACGGGTGGCGGCGCCGCCGAGCCCGCGGCGAGCGACACGGCCGACCCCAAGGATGAGGCGGCTGCGGCCAAGCCGGCAGCGAAGGACGGAGCGCCTGCCAAGGCCGCGGCCCCGACAGACGACGAAGCCGGGTGGCGGGCGCGAGCCGATCGCATCAATACGGCGCTGGCAGCGGCGCATGCCCAGGTGCGGCAACTGAAGGCGCTGTCCGATCGCCTCTCGCTCGAGTCACAGGCGTCCAATCCGGCGATCGCTGCCCGTGCGCAGGCCGAGCGCACCGAACTGCGTGTTCAGATCACGCAGGCCGAGGAGAAGCAGGCAGCCGCGCAGTCCGATCGCGCCGCCTTCGTCCAGGAAGCGCGCGTCGCAGGCGTGCCCCCGGCGTGGATCCAGTAGACTGGCGCCGCCTCACCGACTTCCCGGGGGCTCGGAGTCGTCTGTGTTCGTGAACGCCGGGGAGCCATCTGTCGCCACTTCGATGGCCGCTTCGCGCGAGACCCCCGACGTCCTCCTGGTGGACGACAACGAAGACCTGCGGTACGTGCTCGCCACGGTGCTGTCACGCCATGGCTACCGTGTCGTCGAGGCCGCCGACGAGCCGTCGGCGATCGAGTCGCTCAGGCTCCAGCGGCCGTCACTGGTCCTGTCGGACCTGCGCCTGCCGCAGGGCGATGGTCTCGGCGTGTTGCGTGCCGCCAAGGAACTCGACCCGGCGCTGCCTGTCCTGCTGATGACGGGTTACGGCGCGATCGAGGAGGCCGTGGCGGCGATGAAAGAGGGCGCACTCGACTACCTGCCCAAGCCCGTCGATCATGAGCACCTCGTCCTTACCGTCAGCCGCGCCATCGAACAGCGACGCATCGTCACCGAGAATCTGCTGCTGAAGGAGGCGCTCGGCACGCGTCACGGGGCGCCGACGATCATCGGCGAGCATTCGGCGCTGCTCGAGGTGTTGCGCAGCCTGCGGCGGGTGGCGCCGACCGACACCACCGTGTTGCTGGGCGGTGAGAGTGGTACGGGTAAGGAACTCTTTGCCCGTGCGCTCCACGCGCACAGCGATCGAGCCGACGGGCCGTTTGTCGCGATCAACTGTGCGGCCATTCCCGAGACGCTCCTCGAGACCGAGTTGTTCGGCCACGAGAAGGGCGCCTTCACCGGGGCAAACGCGCGCAAGCCGGGCAGGTTCGAGATCGCGCACGGCGGCACGCTGTTTCTCGACGAGATCGGCGAGATGCCCATCAGCCTCCAGGCCAAGGTGTTGCGCGTGCTGGAGGATCGCAGCTTCGAGCGTGTCGGTAGCAACACCACCCTGCATGTCGACGTGCGCCTCGTGGCGGCCACCAATCGCAACCTGCGCGCGGCAGTGGCGGCGCGCACCTTCCGCGAGGACCTGTTCTTCCGTCTGTCGGTCTTCCCGATCACGATTCCGCCGCTGCGGCAGCGCGGTTCGGACGTACCGCTGCTGGCGAGTCATTTCGTCGAGCGGTTCGCACGCGAGCAGAACAAGCGTCCGCCCCACCTGTCCTCGTCAGCCACCGCCGCACTCCAGGCCCACGGATGGCCGGGCAACGTCCGCGAGTTGCAGAACTGCATCGAGCGGGCGGTGATCCTCGCCGAGGGCGATACCGTTCACGCGCAGCACCTGAACCTCGGGGCCGGCGAACAGTCGCGAGAGGCGCAGGCGGCCGCGACGCGCGACCCGTGGGACGAGCTCGACCTGACCGGCACATTGCCGGACGTGTCACGGCGCGTCTTGATGGAAGTCGAGCGGCGAAAGATTCAGCAGGCTCTCGACGACACGCGATGGGATCACGCCAGGGCTGCGTCGGCGCTGCAGATCCCGCCGCGGCTGCTGCTGGCCCGCATCCGCGACTTCAAGCTCGCGCCCAAGCCGAGCTAGCCGATCCCGATTGCGCGCAGGCCCAGGCGCACCTGCGCCTCGTCGACATCGGTGGCAATCGTCGTCTCGCCGATGCGCGTCGGCAGGACGAAGTGCAGGGTGCCGGCGACGACCTTCTTGTCACGCCGCGTCGCGGCGATGACGGCCTCGGCATCGAGGCCGCCGATGGCCGGGAGGGGACCCATGTGATCGAGCAGGCGCACGAGCGTGGCGTGCTCGTCCGCCGTCCACGTGCTGCGGGCGACCGCGATCGCCGCCGCCGCCTTCATGCCGTAAGCGACGGCTTCCCCATGACGGAGCAGCCTGTACTGGGTGACGGCCTCGAGCGCGTGCCCGATCGTGTGTCCGAAGTTGAGGATCCGCCGCAGGCCGTCCTCGCGCTCGTCCTTGGTCACGACATCGGCCTTGATCGCACAGCACTCCGTGATCACCGGCAGGAGCGCATCCGGCGATCCATCGAGCAGCGCGTCCATGTGATTGGCGCACCGCGCAAACAGCGGCGCCGACGCAATCACGCCGTACTTGACCACTTCGTAGAGCCCCGCCCGCAATTCCCGCCGACTGAGGGTGGCGAGTACCGCAGGATCCACCGCCACCAGTGCCGGCTGGTGGAAGGCTCCCAGCAGGTTCTTGCCCAGGCGGTGGTTGACGCCGACCTTGCCGCCAATCGCGCTGTCGGTCTGCGCCACGACCGTGGTGGGGACGTGCACGAGGCGGATCCCACGAAGGTAGCTGGCCGCGGCAAAGCCGGCAAGATCACCGATCACCCCGCCGCCGACGACGACGAGGACCGCCTTCCGGTCGACGCCGCGCATGACGAGAGCGTCGTGCACCTTGCCCAGCGTGGCCATCGTCTTGGCCTTCTCGCCGTCGTTGACGATCACCGGCGCCTCGTCCGCACCCTCAAGGAGCGACAGGCCGTGGCGCACGGCAGGGCCGTGCAGCGACCAGACCCTCGGACTCGAGACGACAACCAGGCGCGACGCGCCCGGGCAGGCCTCGGCGATGGCTGCGCCGAGCGACGAGAGCAGACCCGGGCCGATCGCGATGCGCGATACCTGGGCGGATCGGGTGTGGACCTCGATGACGTGAGGGAGCATGAGAAAAGGCCCGGAAAACGCTGGCCTGTCCGCCGTAGCCTTGGCGAAGGCGGGCGCGAAGCGGGTGGTAGGATAGCAGGGTCTGGTGACCTCGCACTCCGATTTCCTGGTACTCGGCAGCGGCATCGCTGCGCTCCGCGCGGCGTTGGCGCTCGCGGGCCGGGGTCAGGTCTGCATCCTCACGAAGGGTGAGCCGGAACAGGGCAGCACGGGGTGGGCGCAGGGTGGCATCGCCGTGGCCATGGGCGACGACGATTCGCCTCGCCTGCACTTCGAGGACACCCTCGCGGCCGGTGACGGTCTCTGCGAACCGAACGCGGTGCGCGCGCTCGTCGAGGAAGGTCCCACCTACGTTTCGGAGTTGCTGGACTGGGGCGCGCGCTTCGATCGCCACGCCGATGGCCGGCCGGCGCCGACGCGCGAGGCGGCCCACAGCGTTCGCCGCGTGCTGCACGCCGAGGACGCGACCGGGCGCGAGATCAGCCGCGTGCTGCATGGGCAGGTCGCGGCGTTGCCGGCGATCACGATCATCGACCACGCGATCGTGACCGAACTGCTCTGCGAGGGCGGGCGCTGCGTCGGGGCCGCTTTTCGTGACGCAAACGATGAGCGGCACGTCGTTCGGGCCGGATCGACATTGCTCGCCACGGGCGGGGCCGGGCAGGTGTTTGCCCAGACCACCAATCCCACCGTCACGACCGGCGACGGCATGGCCATGGCCTTCGAGGTGGGTGCAGAAGTGGCCGACCTCGAGTTCGTCCAGTTCCACCCGACGGTCCTCGACGTGCCGGGCCGGCCGCGCTTCCTGTTGTCCGAGGCGCTGCGCGGCGAGGGTGCCCGCCTGCTGAACGCGGCGGGGGAGGCGTTCATGGCCGGCTACGAAGCGGCGGCCGAACTTGCCCCCCGCGATCGCGTCGCCCGCGCGATCGTGCGCGAGCGTCAACGGACCGGCGCGCCCGTCTACCTGTCGCTCGCACATCTGCCCGATCTCGACGTACACGGCCGCTTTCCGCAGATCTCCGAGGCCTGCCGCGAGGCTGGTCTCGATCTCGCCCGTGACCCGGTGCCGGTCAGTCCGGCCGTCCATTACGTCATGGGTGGGGTGGTCACCGACCTCGATGGACGGACGTCGGTGCCCGGACTCTACGCCGCAGGCGAAGTGGCGTGTACTGGCGTCCACGGCGCCAACCGTCTCGCAAGCAACTCTCTGCTCGAGGGCCTGGTGTTCGGCGCGCGGGCAGGTGCCATGATGGGTGAGGCGCCGCGAAGCCGTTCACCCTGGGGCCCCGGCCGGCTGGTGGCCTGCGACCCGGTCGTACCGGGTCCGCCCATGACCGCACCTGCAGACCTCGACGTCCCGACGGTGCGGGCGCGCGCATGGCGCGACCTCGGCCTCGTCCGCACGCCTGAGGGCTTGCATGAAGCCGATGCGTGGTTCTCGCGGGCCCGCGCGGCATGCGTCCACGGGCCGGTCGACACCCTGGCTGCGGCCCAGTTGCGCAGCCTGGTCACCGTCGCCTACTTGATGAGCCGCGCCGCCCTCAGACGCGAAGAGAGCCGCGGCGGGCACTACCGTACCGATTTTCCAGAGCGCCACGACGAGACGTGGGGCCATCACTGCAGCGACGTGCTGCAGCGCACAGCGGACTGACAACGACAATGAACGAACAGCAGCAAGGCAAGGGGCAGGGCACCAGGGGCGGCGGCAAGGGCGACGCGTTTGTCACCGCCATCACGTCGCAGGGCGAGGACTACTCACGCTGGTACCTCGACGTCGTCTTGCGCGCGGAACTGGCCGACTACACGCCGGGCCTCAAGGGCTGCATGACGATCCGTCCGTATGGGTACGCCATCTGGGAGCGCATCCAGCAGTTGCTCGACGCGCGGCTGAAGGCAACTGGCCACGTGAACGCCTACTTCCCGCTCTTCATCCCCGAGAGCCTGCTGATGAAGGAAGCCGAGCACGTCGAGGGCTTCGCCCCGGAAGTGGCGTGGGTAACGCACGGGGGCAAGGAGAAGCTCGAGGAGAGACTCGCCATCCGTCCGACCTCCGAGGTCATCATCGGGACGATGTACGCCAAGTGGCTCCAGTCCTGGCGAGATCTGCCCATCCTCATCAATCAGTGGGCCAACATCGTCCGCTGGGAGAAGGTCACGCGTCCGTTCCTGCGAACCACGGAGTTCCTGTGGCAGGAAGGCCACACGGTGCACGAGACCGAGCCCGAAGCCGAGGAGGAGACGCTGAAGATCCTGGGCGTCTACAAGGAGTTCGTCGAGACCGAGCTCGCGATGCCCGTGATCGAGGGCAGGAAGAGTGACGCCGAGAAGTTCGCGGGTGCGGCGAAGACCTACTCGATCGAGGCGCTGATGGGCGATGGCCGCGCGCTGCAGGCGGGCACGTCGCACAACCTCGGTCAGAATTTCGCCAAGGCGTTCGAGATCAAGTTCCAGGGCCGCGACAAGGTCGAGCAGCATGCCTGGACCACGTCGTGGGGCGTCTCGACGCGCCTCATCGGCGGGTTGATCATGGTCCACGGCGACGACAGCGGGCTCGTGCTGCCGCCCAACATCGCACCGTACCAGGTCGTCATCGTGCCGATTCCCCGTGGCGACTGGCGCGAGACCGTGCTGCCGCATGCGCAAGCGATCAAGGAGCAGTTGGTCGCTGCCGGTGTCCGCGTGATGCTCGACGACCGCGACGCGTACACGCCCGGCTGGAAGTTCGCCGAATGGGAGATGCGCGGTGTTCCCGTGCGGCTGGAGATCGGCCCCAAGGACATCGAGAAACAGCAGGTCGTGCTCGCGCGGCGCGACACCCGCGAGAAGCAGTTCGTACCGATGGACGGGCTCTCCGTCTACGTGCAGGGCTGGCTCACGGATATCCAGGCCACGCTGCTGGCACGGGCGACGCAGGTCCGCGAGGAGCGCACGCACTACACCGAGAGCTACGACGAGTTCAAGACGCTGATGGCGGGCGCACGCCCAGGTTTCGTGTACGCGCCGTGGTGCGACGATGCGGATGTGGAGGCGCGGGTGAAGACGGAGACGCAGGCGACGATCCGCAACTATCCGTTTGTCGCGCCGTCCGCGGAAGGCAAGACCTGCTTTGTCACCGGCCGCCCCGCCACCGTGATGGCCTGTTTTGCCAAGGCGTACTGACGCCATCGCGTCGGCCTTCGTCAGACGGCGTCGCTGACGGCCTTCGGCCTTCGGACGTCACCCCGACCGCGGCGCGATCGATGGCCCGGGGAGCGGATCTTTCGCAGGCCGACGGCCGACCGACGACAGTCCGTCAGGATGGCTGAGTCATCCCCACAGGGCGGCGAATGCGTCGGGCTGGCGCGTCGCCAGTTTCTTCATGGTGGCGTGCCGCTTCGTGATCTTCTCGCGCGCCACGATTGCGCGGAAGATCGTGACCAGCTGGCCTCGGAACCACGCGTTCGACGAGCCCGCCCACGCATCGGCGACCGCGTCCAGCACCGACGCGTCGCCAATCTGTTGCAGCGCTGACAGCATGCCCACCGGCGTCTGCGAGCCCAGTGCCTCGACGGACTCGCGGAGGTCGTACACCGCGAGCCGGCTGCCCCGCATGGCGAGCGCGAGGTGCGTGGTGGCGCGCACCACGCGCCATGCGTCGGCTTCGTCGGCCGGAACGGCGGCTTCGCGGGCTCTCACCCGTTCGATCACCTTGTGCAGGACCGTCAGCGGCGCGTCTGCGCCGTGCGCCGCGATCGTCTGTCGCAGCACTTCCGGTTGTGCGGGCAGGTCGCCGTTGGCAGCCACCTCGAGCAGCTGCTCACCGGATGGCGTGTCAGCGGCAACAGGGGGGGGGCCGGGCATGCTCACTGCTCCCCGCAGCGCTGCGGACTCGTCACGCCGCAGTTGTGCGCGCAACGGTTCGAGCACGTCGACGTCATAGGTCTCCGACCGGTCACCCGCGTTGCCGATCGCCTCGAACGCCCGCAGCCGGACCGCGTCGTCCCGGGTCGTGTCGAGCAAGGTGCCTGTCAATGCGTCGAGTGCCGCGGCCGCGACAGCGGTATCACGCGCATCGAGCAGGGCGCCCATGGCGTCCACGGCAGCCACTGCAACATCGGGCTCCGCGTGGGTGAGCAGCGGGCGGATGACTCCGAGCGTCCCGGGATCGCCGATGCGCTCGAGCACTCGCAGGAGGCGCGGTTGGTGGGTGGCGTCGGTCTCGGCGAGCCGCTGGAGGACCTGGCGCAAGGCAGGGCGTCCGATGATGGCGAGCCGTGCAATGGCCGCCTCGACCGCCACGGGGTCGTGACCGGCCAGTAGTTCGTCGAGCAGGGTCGTGGACTGACCGGGGCGGGAGGGCACGCGGCGGCGATTGTACCGCCTCGTCGGGATCAAGTGCCGAGATGCCGGATTGTCTGCCGGATGCGGTCCGGGCCGCCGCGACGTTGTCGCCTGCCCCGACAGCGCCGCACCGGCTCCGACTCCGACTCCGACTCCGACTCCCGACTCCCGACTCCCGACTCCCGACTCCCGACTCCCGACTCCCGACTCCCGACTCCCGACTCCCGACTCCCAGAAATGACGAAGGCCCGGCCGGCTTTCGCCAGTCGGGCCTTCGAGGTTGCGGGGCGGTGGCGCTTACTGCGTCACGCGGACCGTGAGGGCAGCGCGACGGTTGAGGCGACGCGTCTCCTCGCGGCTGTTGTCGTGCTTGGGCCGCTCCTCGCCGTAGCTCACGGTACGGATGCGGTCGGCACCGATACCACGCGAGCCCAGGTAGTCACGAACCGAGTAGGCACGACGTTCGCCGAGGGCGAGGTTGTATTCGGCCGTACCGATGTTGCAGGTGTGGCCTTCGACCTCGATCTTCAGCTCCTTGTTGTCCTGCAGCGCCTTGATGGCCTCGTCGAGGATGCGGGTCGCTTCAGGCCGCAGCGTGTAGCGGTCGAAGTCGAAGTGCACGTCCTCGAAGGTGTAGTCCTTGATGGCGGGCTTGACCACCTGGATCGTGACGGTGTCACTCACCGACCCACCCTTGCCGTCCGTGACGGTGACGGTGCAGGGCACGGGGCCTTCCTGCATCGGGGCCGTCCAGAGCGACTCGCGGTTGCTCGGCTGGGCAACGGTCCCGGCCGGGCACGACCACTTGTAGGTGAGCTGATCGCCATCCGGATCGACCGCGTCGGCCGTGATGGTCGAGCTCTTGCCGACCTCAACCGTGCACGGGTTGCAGCGAGCCTTGACCGTCGGTGGACGGTTCTGGGCCACCGAAGCTGGCGGCGGGGGCGGCGGGGGTGGCGGCGCCGGGGCAACGTAGACGCGCACGCCCGGGTGGAAGCCGATCCGGATCTGGCCGCTCAGGTAATCGGATGACTCCGACTCGTACGGCCCGAATTCGTCGCGAGAATTGACGTTGAAGTTGTACACGAGTCCGCCGCCGACGAAGAAGCCCTTGGAGCTGATGTAGGTCAGTCCAAGTGCAGCGTCGAGCGGGCTCTTCAGCGAGAACACGCCGTCGCTCAGGCTGCCGTCGAATCCGGTCAGCCCGCCGGAGCTGATCGTGTCCTCGTAGTAGCGCTCGCCGAACAGCTCAGCGGTAAACCGTAGGCCGCCGCGCGACGGGACCCCGACTCCGAAGCCCCACCGCAGGCCGTTGCTCTGGTCGCTCTGCTCCGCGTCGGCACGGAACGCGGCGCCAACGTATCCGGACACGTCGGCCCGCTGGTTGACTTCCTTGCTCACGATGTAGTCGACGAAGAAGTCGGCCTGACCCGAGCTAGTCCCCTTGTCCGTGTCGCCGGTGGGCAGTTTGGCCATCGCTCGCAGCGCCATGGCGACCGCCTTCTGATCGGCTTGCGACATGAAGTTCACCTTGCCGCCGACAAGGATGTCGCCAAAGGTCGAGCCCGACCAACCCTGGCGGACCCGCGGGTAGTCGTTGAGCGGCCCACCGGCTTCATTGCCGGCGATGAAAAGCGGTCGGATGTCGCGATCGATGCGGGTCACCGCGGCGATGGAGGCAAACAACTCGGCGCGCTTGCCGACGCCGACGCCGAACGTCACCGGGACCGTGCTGATGTCGGTGAAGCCTTCCTGGCGATCGAAGTTGGTGTAGTAGACGCTGCCCGACCAGCGGCCTCCCGGCAGGACCTCGCCGAGCGGCACGAACCAGAGACCGGTATCGCCCTGGAACGTGGTGGTGGCGGGCCGTGTCTCGGTCACCACCGGGCTCGATGCAGCATCGGGGGCGGGCTTGGTGGCCGCCGGCTGCTGTGCGAACCCTGCAGGCGCAGCCATCGCCAGACCGATCGTGGCGGCGAGACCTACCCTGAAGAGGCGTGTCATGTGCGTGTCCTCAAATCGTGAACTGAGCCGAACTCGCGTACGAAGGAATTACGCTACCGGCATAGTACCGGCCACGTACCCTGCCGTCAAACCTATCCGTAAGTATATACGGACGATGCGATGGCTTACCGGTCCCAACTGCGGATCACCTTGCAAGACTGTCGCCACTCATGCAGTGCGCGACACTCGACCCGTCGTTCGTCAGGCTTCGACCTTCGGTACACGCTTCTGGAATACCCATGCGACCAGGATGCTGAACGCGTACAACACGATCATCGGCAGCGCGAGCAGGAACTGTGAGACCACGTCGGGGCTCGGGGTCACGATCGCCGCGACGATGAAGATGATCAGGATGGCGTACTTGGTGTGCCTGATGAGGAAGCGCGGGGTGACGAGGCCGACGCGGGCCAGAAACATGATCAACGTCGGCATTTCGAACACCGCGCCCAGGCCCAGCGCCATCCGGACGTAGAGCGAGAAGACCGGCTCGATCCTCGGCGCGAACACCACCGTGTCGGTGGAGAAGCTGGCGAAGAATCGCCACATGGCGGGGAATACCACATAGTGCGAAAAGAGGGTGCCGCCGATGAAGAAGACCGTCGACATCATCACGAACGGGATGGCGAAGCGCTTCTCGTGCGCGTAGAGGCCGGGCGCGATGAACGCCCAGATCTGCCAGAGCACCACCGGCAGAGCCAGCATCAAGCCGACCAGTGCCCCCATCTTCATGTACAGCATGAAGGCCTCGGTCGGCTCAGTGTAGATGAGCTTGCCGCCGGCGGGCAGGATGGCCTGCAAGGGCGCCATCACGAAATCGAAGATGGGGCCGATGAACACCATCGCGATCACGAACCCCACCAGCACGGCCAGCAGGCCCTTGATCAGCCGCTGGCGGAGTTCGTCGAGGTGTTCGAGGAACGACATCTTCCCGCCGACCCCTTCGTCCTCCTCGTCGTCATCGAACGGGCGCGGCGGCGGCGGGGCGGAGGGGACGGGGGACAGGGACATGCGGAAGCGTGAGCGGGTCGTGCCGACTTACAGGTTGGCGCCGCGCGGCGTGGTTTCGGCGACCGACTGACGCGCCTCGTCCTGGGCGCGATCGTAGGGTTCGTCGACCCAGGGTTCGGCCGCTGCGGTGCCGGCCACCACGCTGGCCTCCGCCACCGGCGTGGCCGCGACGGGCGTCGGCGCGGGCTTGCGTTCCCGCTCCTCTTCGACCCGAATCTCCTCTTCGAGCGAGTTGCGCAATTCGTTGGAAGCCCGCTTGAACTCCGCGAGGCTCTTGCCGAGGGACTTGCCGAGTTCGGGCAGCTTGCGCGGTCCGAACACGATGAGGGCAATGACGAAAATGATGACCAACTCCGGCATGCCGAGAGAACCGAACATCATGCGCTCCTGAACGGGTCCAGAAAGCGACCTTGACCAGCCGGGTCGTGCTTGGACCAGCATTGATTATAGGAACGGCGCCAACGAGGGGTCAATGACGGAGCGCGGTTGGTCACTGGCGGGTTGGTCGCGCCCGACCCGCGTGGTACGCTGCAAACATGCAGAAAAACCGCGCGCTGCCCGCGGTCCTGTTCGCCGTCGCTGTCTCCGCGCTGGTCGGAGGCGTGCTCGGCCGTCGCGCACAGGCCACCTCCGATCCGCTGACCGATCGCTATCGCGTCTTCACCGCTGCGCTGGCCGCGGTGGAGCAGGAGTACGTCGAAGACGTCGAATCCGACCGCCTCGTCTACAGCGCAATCTCCGGCATGCTCCAGACGCTGGACCCGCACTCGAGCTTCCTGGATCCCCGCGCCTACGCACAGATGCGCGAGCGCCAGGAGGGCCGGTACTACGGCCTCGGCATCAGCATTTCCCCGATCGACGGCGACATCACGGTCATGTCGCTCTTCGAAGGGTCGCCTGCGTACAAGAAGGGCATCCGCCGCGGCGACGTGATCGCCCGTATCGAAGGGCAGGACACCAAGGGCTGGACGAGCGACCAGGCCGTCAAGCAGTTGCGCGGTCCCAAGGGCACACAGGTCAAGGTCGGCCTCCGCCGCGAGGGCTATGCCGAGCTGATCGACCTGGCCGTCGAGCGCGACGAGGTGAACATCCCGACGCTCAAGGGCGTGTTCATGATCGGCAACGAAACTGGCTATATCCGCCTGAACGACTTCTCCGAGACGACCGATCGCGATCTGGGCGACGCGCTCGAGACGCTGACCGGCAAGGGCATGAAGCGGCTGCTGCTCGACATCCGCGACAATCCCGGCGGGCCGCTCGATCAGGCGATCAAGGTGTCGGACCGGTTCCTGCCCAAGGGCGACATGGTCGTCTACACGCGCGGCCGGACCCGCAACTCGGATCAGGATTACCGGGCCTCCGAACCGGGTGATTTCGGCGCCATGCCGATCGTCGTGCTCGTGAACCGGAACAGCGCGAGCGCCTCGGAAATCGTCTCCGGCGCGCTCCAGGATCACGACCGCGCCCTGATCGTTGGCGAGAAGACCTTCGGCAAGGCCCTCGTCCAGTCCGTGTACCGCATCAGCGAGGGTGCTGGCCTCGCCCTGACCACGGCGCGCTACTTCACGCCGAGCGGCCGGCTCATCCAGCGTCCGTGGGACGGCACCTTCGACGAGTACCTCACGTACTCCCTGCGTGAGCAGAAGGCCGACGAACCGCACGATCCGGCCAACCTGAAGCTGACCGATGCCGGACGCAAAGTGTACGGCGGCGGTGGCATCCAGCCCGACAAGTACATTGCCGGCCCCGTCGAGGGCTTCAACCCGAGCCGGTTCGGCCGCGCCCTCTGGGCGCGCCAGATCTTTGCCGACTACGCCGCCCGCTATACCGCCCAGGGCGACACCCGGATCAAGGGCCACGGCCAGACGCGCACCGTGTCGCGCGGATTCGCCGTGGACGATGGGATGGTGGCCGACTTCCGCACGTACCTTGAGTCGCGGAAGGTCCGCATGGACGAGGCTGCCTTCACTGCCGACAACCAGTTCATCCGGGCGATGATCCAGTACGACATCGACCTGGCCCTGTTCGGCGTGGAGGAGGCGCGGCGCAACCTGATCGCCCGCGACCCGCAGGCCCAGTTCGCGCTGCAGCAGTTCGACGAGGCGGCTCGCCTTCCGCACATGAAGGCCGGCGCCACGGCCTCTCGTCAGGCACCCTGACCGAAAGCAAGAAGGGACAACGAAGAAGGGAACAGCAACCCCAAGAGTCACAAAACAACAGGGAACAGGGAGGGGCCCCTACGTCACCTCCTTCCTTGGGTTATTGGACCTCTACCCTCTTGTCTTGTCAGTCCTCGTCCCTCGTTCGTTTCCCCATGTCCCTTTGTCGACCGACCCGCACGATCTAGTAGGTCCTCTGGTCGCTTGCCCCAATTAGTTGTTGCCTGCTAGACTCCGCCCCTGAGCGACCGTGACGCCGCTGCCGCGGCGATCACCGCTGTCGCGTGCCCAGAAATGCGCCTCAATCGTATTGAAATCAACGGCTTCAAGAGCTTCCCGGATCGCGCCGACCTGGCCTTCGATCTGGGGGTCACGGCGATTGTCGGACCCAACGGGTGCGGCAAGAGCAACGTCGTCGACGCGATCACCTGGGTGCTCGGCGAACAGAGCGCCAAGAGCCTGCGCGGTGAGCGCATGGAAGACGTGATCTTTGCCGGCAGTGACGCCCGCAAGCCCACGCACACGGCTGAAGTGAAGCTGAAGATGAGCGGGGTGATCTCGCGCGTCGGGCTCGAGGACCATCCGCAGCGCAAGACGGTCGCGCAGGAACTCGAGGAATCGGTCGAGACCCTCACGGAAGACATCGTCATCGCGCGCGACGTGGAAGTCTCGCGACGCCTCTATCGATCCGGCGAGAGCGAATACCTGATCGACGGCCACGTGGTGCGACTGCGCGACGTCCAGGACCTGCTGATGGACGCCGGGCTGGGCGTGAAGGGGTACGCGGTCATCGAGCAGGGCAAGATCGGCCAGATCCTCGCGGCCAAGCCGACCGAGCGGCGACAGTTGATCGAGGAGGCTGCCGGCGTCACCAAGTACAAGACGCGCCGCCGCCAGGCCGAACTGAAGCTCGAGGCCGCACAGCAGAACCTGACCCGCGTCGACGACATCATCTTCGAACTCGAAAAGCAGCGCGGCTCGTTGAAGCGCCAGGCCGCGAAGGCGCGCCGCTATCGCACGCTCCGCGAGGAACTGCGGCAGTGGGAGAAGCTGCTGTTCGGGCAGAAGTACCAGGCGTTGCAATCGGCAATGGCCTCGGCGATGGACCGCCTGGAGAAGGCGCGGACCAACGAGGCAGGACTTGCCGGACGCGTCGCCGAAGTCGAGGCCGCACTCGAGCGCCTGCGCATCGAACTCGTCGAGGCGGACGCTGCGGCCAACGCCGCGCGCCAGGCCGCGCATGCCAAGGAACTCGAGAGCGGTCGTCGTCAGCAGCAGCTCGAATTCGATCTGCAGCAGGTGCAGGCGATCGGCATCGCGCTTGTCGGCATGCAGGAGGAGATCGCCCGCCTGCAGGAGCGCATCGGGCCCGCGCAGGAAGAACTCGAGAGCCGGCGCGCGAGCAGCCGACAGGCCGACACGGAGCGTGACGAAGCCGCCGCGCGCGTCAAGGACGAGGACGTGGCCGTGCAGCGCGCGGCCGCGGAAATCGCGGCCCTCGAGCAGGCCGTGGAAAAGGCGCGCGGTGAGCTCTATGCCGGGATGACGCAGGTCAACACCCTGCGCAACGCCATCGAGCGCGCGATCGAGGCACGCGATCGGATCGCCCAGGAACTCGGACGGCTCGAGGTCGAGAGCGACGATCTGCGCGTGGAGCAGGAGGCGGCACTGACCGAACGCGAGCGTGCGAGCGGCGCGCTGCGCGAGGCGCAGGCGGCGCTGGAGCAGGTGCGAGGCGCGCGGGCGGCGAGCGAAGCAGCGCTGGGTACGGCGCGCATCGAGCGCGAGTGGCGTGAGCGCGAACTGCGCACGCGCGAACGCGAGGTCTCCGGACTGCAGGCACGCCTGAAGTCCCTCGAGGAGCTCGATGCGGCGCGCGCCGAGTACGGCGAAGGGGCGCGGCTCCTGCTGGCCTCGAACGAGAGCGGGATCGCGCACTTCGGATCGGTTGCCGACGCCCTCGAGGTGGATGGCGACTACGAGACCGCCGTTGCGGCGTGCCTCGGTGAGGTGGTGCAGCACGTCGTGGTGCCCGACATGGGCACCGTGCAGGCGGGTCTCGCGTTCGTCCGTGAGCGCGATGCGGGCCGGGTCGGGTTCCTTGTCGCTGACGACGTCATGCCACTCGAGGCCGCGGCGCCTCCGGTGGCTGGCGTGCGCCCGCTGCTCGACGTGGTGCGCGTGAACGGGCAGGCGGGACCGCACGTGCGGGCGGTGCTGCGCGACGCGTGGCTGGCCGAGTCGCCCGCGCAGGCACGTCAGGCCGCTCGTCAGGTCTCCGGACCCGTGGTCACCATGCAGGGCGATGTTTTTCGCGGCGCCAAGCTGGTCTCCGGGGGCGGCAAGGCCGACGCCCGCCAGATTCTCCACACCAAGGCGGAGATCAAGAGCCTGCGCGAGCAGATCCAGCAGGCCCACCACGACATCGAGCGCCATGCCGGTGACCTCAGTGCAGCCGACGCGGTCATCGCCGGCATCACCTCCGAAATCGCTGCGCTTACGGCCGACCAGGTCGCGCACGAGAAGTCGATCGTCAGCTTCGAACTGCAGGTGAACCGTGCATCCGACGAGCGCGATCGCGTCGTTCGTCGGATGGAGCTCATCGACAACGAACGCCGGCGCGCGCAGGAAGAACGTGCGACGCTCGAGTCGCGCGAGGCCGAAGCACGCCGGTCCATCGAGGACCTGGAAGTCGAACAGCAGTCGCTCTCAGACGAACTCGCCGACGCGCAGCGTCGCCTGCTGGACGGCCGCGAGCGCCAGGCCTCGGTCGGGCGCCGTGCCGCCGAAGCGCGCGCCACGCATGCGGCGCTGGTCGAGCGCGCATCCGCGCTCGCGCAGGATGCCCGCCGCCTCGAGGACGCATCGGCCGATCTCACTCAGCGCATCAACGCGCGGCAGGCTGAAGTCGATGGCTCGGTGGCACGCCGTGTCTCGCTCCAGTCATCGATCGAGGCCCTGCGCGCGGCGATCGACGATGACCTCGCGGCCCTCGATGAACTGAAGCGCCGCGTCATCGAGGCCGACCAACGCGTCGGCGAGGTGCAGGGCGCGTTCGGCGAACACGAGAACGGCGCGCGAGATGCCCGTCGCGGGCTGGACGAGGTGCGCTCGCTCGCGACGTCGCTCGAGATTGCGCGGGCCACCGCCGAATCCGACCTCGGCCACCTGGCCGAATCCTGCCGCGAGGCCCTCGACCAGAGCCTCGAGGAAGTGGCAGCGGCGATGGCGGAAATGCTCGCCAACGAGCAGGGATTGCCGAGCGCGGCGTCGGTCGCCGCGGCC
Organism: Luteitalea pratensis; assembly: GCF_001618865.1. Taxonomy (GTDB): domain Bacteria; phylum Acidobacteriota; class Vicinamibacteria; order Vicinamibacterales; family Vicinamibacteraceae; genus Luteitalea; species Luteitalea pratensis. The sequence goes on along the minus strand of NZ_CP015136.1, from coordinate 5,721,504 downwards.
GAACGTGCCGGCGCCGACGAAGAAGGCGCCGAGGGCGGCACGCCGGGTGAGGCAGAGACCGTCGTTGACGCTGACGCTGCGCTCGACGCGCCACCGGTGCTCAGCGCCGAACAGGCGATTATCCGGCTGAAGGCGCGGATTGCTTCGCTCGGCGCGGTCAACATGATGGCCATCGAGCAGTTCGACGAACTCGAGCAGCGCCACACGTTCCTCACCGTGCAGCGCAAGGACCTCATCGATGCCATCGCATCGACCGGCGAGGCGATTGCGCGCATCGACAAGACGACGCGTGAACGGTTCGCGGAGGCGTTCGCGGCTGTGAACGCCAACTTCGAGGAGATGTTCACCACGCTCTTCGGCGGTGGCCGTGCCGGGCTCGTCATGCTCGACCAGGCCGATGTCCTCGAGAGCGGCATCGACATCGTCGCGCAGCCGCCGGGCAAGCGGTTGCAGAACGTGCAGCTGCTGTCGGGCGGTGAGAAGGCCCTCACGGCGATGGCGTTGATGTTCGGCATCTTCAAGTACCGGCCGAGCCCGTTCTGCCTGCTGGACGAGATCGACGCGCCGCTCGACGATGCCAACATCGGACGGTTCGTGGAGATGCTGCGCAGCATGCAGGACCACACGCAGTTCGTCCTCATCACGCACCATCGCAAGACGATGGAGATCGCCGACCGCCTGTATGGCGTGACGATGGAGGAGCCCGGTGTGTCGAAGGTGCTGCGGCTCGATCTGACCCACTAGGTCAGGTAGCCTGCAGGCCACAGGCTGCAGCCTGCCTGGTCGCCGAAGGCGACTCGACTGTGAACGAAGACAAGGGCACTCGCTACCGTCGGGCCGAACGCACCCTCCGTGCGTTCGAGGTCACTGTCGCGACGGCGATCCTGTGCGCGGTCGCCGTCAGCCCGTTGCCGGAGACTCTGCGGACCATCGGCGACGCCGCGGTAGGCCCGGCGGCCGGGCCAGTCGCCGCATTCGCGAAGGACACCGGCGTCGCTGCGGCCATCCTGGCCGTCAGCCTTGCCCTGCCCGCGCTGGCCGCGTCGCCCCTGGCGCTGCGGCGGCAGGGGCGTCTCGCCCGGCGGTACAACCTGCCTGCGGTGACCGGACGAGCCTACGTGGGCGACAGCCTGCGGCGGGGCCTGCTCGTCGTAGCGGGCGGTGCGTTGGGCTGGTGGGTCTTCGCGCGCCTGGCTACGCTGATGCCGTGGCTCGCCGGCCTGGCATTCTCGGCCTCGGCGCTTGTCGTTGCTGCGATCGTGATGCTGCTGGCACCCTGGCTGATCCTGTTGTCGCCGCGGGTGCGTCCGCTGCGCGACGAGGCCGTGACCGGGCGCCTGCATGCGCTGGCTTCGCGAGCCCAGCTGCGGCTGGCGGGCCTGCACGAATGGGTGTTCGGGCCGCATGGTGATCACGCCAACGCCGCGCTGGTCGGGGTGATCGGCCCGCGCCGCCTGCTGATTTCCGACACGTTGATCGCCGGATGTCCGCTCGAGGAGATGGATGCCGTGGTGGCGCACGAGCTTGGACATCACGCGCATGGGCACACCTGGCAACGGGTCCGCAGGCAGGCGACGAGCCTCGTGATCGCCGTCCTCGCCGCCCAGGCGAGTGCGGCGGGGCCGGCGCGCTGGCTGGGTGGCACCGCCGGGCTCACCGATCCCGCTTCGCTGCCCTGGATGCTGCTGGCGGCTGGCGCGGTGTGGCTCGTGACGCGGCCTTGGCAACTGGCCCTGTCCCGGGCACACGAAGCCGAGGCCGATGCGTTCGCCCTCGCCCTCACCGGCCGGCCGGACATCCTGGAGCGCGTGCTCATGCGCCTGGGCACGCGCAACCTGTCGAGCGACGACGACTCGTGGTTGACACGTGCCTTCTTCCTTACCCATCCGCCGATTCCGGCGCGCATCGCCGCGGCGCGGCGCGCTGCCGGTCCCGCACCGTCCGCGCCGTCGTAGAACCGCATGCTGAGCCGACGCACCTTCGCCACCTCCACGCTTGCTGCCCTGTTCGCCTCGTCACGGATTCACGCGCAGGAACCGGAGGCCAACTACGACGAGGCGCGGGTGCCGGCCTACACCCTGCCGCCGATCCTCGTCGGTGCCGACCGAGCAGCCGTGCGAACGAAGGTAGCATGGCGGTCGCGCCGGGCGGAGTTGCTCGACCTCTTTGGCGCGCACATGTACGGGCGCACGCCGCCTGGCTTGCCGACGGCGACCATCTCGGAGGTCGATGCGCCGGTAGCCGTGCTGGACGGGAGGGCCTGGCGGCAGCAGTGGCGGCTCGAGTGGGAAGGGCGGGCGTCGGTCGACGTACTGGTCTATCGCCCGCGCCACGATCGGCAGGTGCCGGTCTTCATCGGCCTGAACTACTTCGGCAATCACGCGGTGGATCCCGATCCCGCGATCCGGCTCTCCACGCGATGGATGCGCACGAGCGAGGCCAACGGCATCGTCAATCACCGCGCCACGGAGGCGTCACGCGGCACCGTGGCCCGACGCTGGCCGATCGACCTCGTCATCGCACGGGACTGCGCGGTCATGACGGCCTACTACGGCGATCTCGCGCCCGACGATCCTGCCGTGGTGCGACAAGGCATCGCGCCGCTCGCCGATGGGCGGCAGGACCGCATTCCGGAGGCGGAACGGTGGGGCGCCATCGGCATGTGGGCCTGGGGCTTGTCGCAGATGCGTCATGCCGCCGGGCGCATGCCCGGTCTCGACGCGGGCCGCTCGATCGTGATCGGGCACAGCCGGCTCGGGAAGGCGGCGTTGTGGGCAGGCGTCCAGGACGAGGGCTTCGCGATGGTCGTCTCCAATGACTCCGGCTGTGGCGGCGCGGCCCTCAGCCGACGCATCTACGGCGAGACCATCGGCGGGATCACGTCGTCGTTCCCGCACTGGTTCTGCCGCACCTTGTCGACCTACGGCGGGCGCGAGTCGGCGATGCCGGTCGACCAGCATCAGTTGCTGGCGCTGGTCGCGCCACGTGTGCTGCACGTCGCCAGTGCCATCGACGACCGCTGGGCGGATCCGCGCGGCGAGTTCCTGGCGACGCAGGCGGCCGACGAGGTCTGGCGATTGCACGGCGTCAACGGCCTCGGCGTCACGGAGATGCCACGCGTGGACAAGCCGGTGGGCGCGCATGTGCGTTACCACATCCGCACCGGTGGTCACGACATCACGCGCTACGACTGGGAGCAGTACCTGGAGACGGTCACCAGGGAACTCAGGTAATTGCAGAATTGCAGAATTGCAGAATTTCACCACCACCACCACCACTACACCTCGGCACTTCGAAGGTTGGCGGTGTCAATGAACTTTGAAATTCTGAAATTCTGAAATTGATTGTTTACCTGACGATGAGTTCCCCGCTCATGTCCTCGCAGCCGGGATCGATGCGCATGCTGCAGTAGAACGGAAACCGGCCCACTTCGTCGGCACGGAACTCGAGCGTCACGCTGCCCCCGGCCGGGATGCGCTTCTGGATGCGGTAGGCGTCGATCGTGAAGCTGTGATCGATGTCGGCTGACGTGATCGTGAGGCGGACGATGTCGTTGCGTCGCACGTCGATGATTTCGGGATCGAACTGGAACTTGCGCGCCGTCATCGTGAACTGCCGGCGGCCGGCGACGTCGTCGGGCTGCGCCAGCGGCACCACGCCGCACAACGCAAGCAAGCGTCCGAGCCACCTGCGACGGGTCGTCATTCCGGTACTCATGGACTTCCAGAGATACAACGAAAGCCCCCAAAACGAGAAAAGCGCATCCGGGAGGGGATGCGCTCTTTCGTGTTGCGTTGCCGCGATTCACCGCCGGACAAGTCCGGCGGCTAGACACGGTCATTCACGTCGTGATGCCAGGGCCGACGGTCGAATGCCGACGGCCGACGGCGACTTGTCCGCCGTAGCCTTGGCGGAGGCGGAAGCCGCTTACGCCTTCGGCTGCTCTTCCTGGAGCAGGGCCTTGCGGCTCAGGCGAATCTTGCCCGAAGGATCCACGTTGAGGACCTTGACGAGGAGTTGTTCGCCTTCCTTGAGTTCGTCACGCACGTCCTTGACGCGGTGCAGGGCGATCTCGGAGACGTGCAGCAACCCGTCCACACCGGGCATGATCTCGACGAACGCGCCGAAGTCGGCGATGCGCTGGACCTTGCCCATGTAGGTCTTGCCGATTTCCGGCGTCGCGGTGAGCTCCTGGATGATCGCCAGCGCTCGAGCCGCGGAGGCCTCGTCGTTGCTCGCCACGTTGACCCGGCCATCGTCCTCGACGTCGATCTTCACGCCGGTGCGTTCGATGATGCTGCGAATCATCTTGCCGCCGGGTCCGATGACGTCACGGATCTTGTCGACCGGGATCTTGATCGACACGATGCGCGGCGCGTACTGCGAGGTCTGCGCACGCGGTCCGGTCAGCGTCTCGGCCATCTTGCCGAGAATGAAGAGGCGTCCGTCGCGCGCCTGCGCGAGCGCCTGCCGCATGATCTCCATCGTGATGCCGGAGACCTTGATGTCCATCTGCAGCGCGGTGATGCCCGCGGCGGTACCGGCGACCTTGAAGTCCATGTCGCCGTAGTGATCCTCGGCGCCAGCGATGTCGGTCAGGACCGCGAACTTGCCGGTGCCTTCGTCGAGGATCAGGCCCATCGCCACGCCGGCCACCGGCGCGCGCAAGGGCACGCCCGCGTCCATCATCGCCATCGCGCCGCCGCACACGCTGGCCATCGACGAGGAGCCGTTACTCTCGAGGATGTCCGAAACGACGCGGACCGTGTAGGGGAACTGCTCCTCGGTCGGCATCACCGGCGTAAGCGCCCGCTCGGCGAGCGCGCCGTGGCCGACTTCACGACGGCCCGGGCCGCGCATGAAGCCCGTCTCGCCGACCGAGAACGGCGGGAAGTTGTAGTGGAGCATGAACCGCTTGTACGTCTCGCCGTCCATGGTCTCGATCTTCTGCTGATCGTCGGCGGTGCCCAGTGTCGCCGTGACCAGCGCCTGCGTCTCGCCGCGGGTGAAGACCGCCGAACCGTGGACGCGCGGCAACACCGTCACTTCCGACCAGATCGCGCGAATCTCGTCGAACTTGCGGCCGTCGAGCCGGTGACGGCGCTGCAGGATCTCGTCGCGCAGCACCTTCTCCTTCAGGCCCTTGAAAATCTTCTTGGCCTCGAGCCGGCGCTCGACTTCGGCCTCGGGCACCGAGGCGACCAGGTCGGCCAGGACCTGGTCGACGCGGCCGTAGCTCTCCAGCTTCTCCTTGATCCGCATCGCCTCGGAGAGCGGCACGTACACCTTCTCCTCGACCTCTCGGTAGAAGTCGTGGTTCGCCTCCTTGGCCGGCATGACGATCTTCTTCTTGCCGGCGGCCTTGGCGAGGTCGTCGATGGTGGCGACGATCTGCTTGATGGCGGTGTGCCCGGCATCGAGCGCGCCCACCATCTGCTCCTCGGTCACTTCCTGCGCCCCGGCCTCGACCATCATCACGGCGTCGGCGCTGCCGGCGATGATCAGGTCAAGGCTGCTGGCCTTGCGCTGGGCGAACGTCGGGTTGATGACGTACGCGCCGTCCACGAAGCCGACGCGGACGCCGGCAATCGTCTTCTGGAACGGCATCTCTGACAGCGCGAGGGCGCAACCGGCACCGGTCACGGCGAGCACGTCCGAGTCGTAGTCGGTGTCGGCCGAGACGACCATCGCGATGATCTGCGTCTCGAACGCCCAGCCGGCCGGGAAGAGCGGACGGACCGGCCGATCGATCAGGCGGCTCGTGAGCACTTCCTTCTCGGTCGGCTTGCCTTCGCGCTTGAAGAAGCCGCCGGGGATGCGACCCGACGCGTAGGTGAACTCGCGGTAGTCCACCGTCAGCGGCAGGAAGTCGATGCCGACGCGCGGGGACGCGGCGTGGCACGCCGTGACGAGCACGACCGTGTCGCCCATCCGGACGAGGACTGAACCGTCGGCCTGCTTCGCGAGCTTGCCGGTTTCGAACGAAAGAGCTCGGTTGCCGAGCTCGAGACTACGTGTGTGCATGGGGTTCCCTGTCATGTCAGTGGCCAGGGGACCTGTTTGCCCTGGCGGTGTGCGGTGTGACGATTGCGCGAGTGGGGCCGCGCGGCGGGACGGCTGCCGGGCCTGCCACGGCCGCGCGCGGTGTGAGCGGCCGGTCAAATGCGAAAGGGACGGGAGCCTGCTCCCGTCCCTTTCGTGGTGCCGCTACTTCCGGATGCCGAGCCGCTTGATGAGCTGCGCGTAGCGTTCCGTGTTCTTCGCCTTCACGTAGTCCAGCAGGCGTCGGCGCTGTCCGACGAGCTTCAACAGGCCGCGACGCGAGTGGTGGTCCTTCGCATGCGTCTTGAAGTGCTCGGTCAGATAGGTGATGCGTTCGCTGAGGATGGCGACCTGCACTTCCGGGGAGCCGGTATCGCTCTCGTGCTGGCGGAAATCCTCGATCAGGTTGGTCTTGCGGTCCTTCGTCAATGCCACGGTGCTGCCTCCACGATCGGCCCAGAAGGTCCCTCTCGGGCACCGGATCCGTCGTCGTCTTGATGGATGGTCGGATGACGCCGGTCGAACGGGCGTCAGCGAACTACGAATGATAGCTGATTCAGTGGCCCTTTCGCCAGTCGGCGGACGATGATGCCCTTACCGCAGGACGATGTCGGCGTGGAGGCTGGAACCGGGTGGGGAGGGGGGAGCCAGGGCCACGAGGGCGCCCGCCTCGTCGAGCAGCCTGACCCGCTCCGCCGGGACGTCGACGAGTGTTGCCGTCTGGCCAGGGGTCAGGGCAACGGCGCGGCCCGCGAGCACCCACTGGACCTGCCCATCATCGAGCGTCAGGGCGGGCCAGGTGCCCAGCGCGGCGGACATGGGCTCGCACAGTTTGAGAAACGCCTCCGGCGACGCCTGGACGACCTCGGCCAGCGAGTGGGCGTCGGCGATCGACCAGGAACCGCTTCCGGTTCGTTGCAAGGCCGCGAGGTGCGCCGGGACACCCAACCTGGCCCCGAGGTCCCGGGCGAGGCTGCGGACGTAGTATCCGGCCGACACGTCGAGGTCGAGGAGGGCCACGTGCGAACCGGCGTCCCAGCCCACGAGCGAAAGCGCGTGCGCGGTCACCTCCACGGGGGGCAGGTCGACCACGTCGCCGCGCCGGGCCAGCACATAGGCCCGCTCCCCGTCGACCTTCTTGGCCGAATACGCCGGCGGCACCTGCGCCTGCATGCCCACGAAGGTGGCGAGCGCATGGGCGAGCCGGGGTTCGTCCAGCATCCGCAGCACGTCGGGGGAGGCCGTCTCGATGACCGCGCCCATGCGATCGCCGGAGTCGGTCGCCGCGCCGAAGGCGACCGTCGCGCGGTATCGCTTGCGGCCCGCCGTGAGGAACTGCGACAAGCGTGTCGCCTTGCCGATCACGACCGGCAACACGCCCGTTGCGAACGGGTCGAGTGTGCCGGTGTGTCCGACGCGGGTCTTGCGCGGCAATCGTCGCCGCACCGTCGCCACGACGTCGTGCGACGTCATGCCTTCGGGCTTGTCGACGATGAGGATGCGGTCGAGGGCGGGGATCACCTGAGAGCGTCGCGCAGCAACGGCAGCAGTGCGGTGCGGACCGTCTCGATCGGGTCGGTCGACGTGAAGCCGCTGGCATTCACGTGTCCGCCGCCGCCAAAGCGCTGCGCCACGGCGCGCACGTCGATGGCGCCCTTCGAGCGCAGGCTGACTCGGGTCACGCCCGCTTCGTCGCTGCGCAGCATGCACACGGCGCGGACGTCCAGCGCCGTGAACGGGAGGTTGATGAGGCCTTCGGTCTCGTCCGGGGACGAGCCAGCGCGGGCATGGACGTCCGGGGTCAGCGTAAGCACGGCGAGGCGCCCCCCGGCGTCGAGTTGCATGTCGTGCAGCAGTTGGCCGATCAGGCGCACGCGTCCGAGGCTGAAGCTGTCGTAGGCCGTCTGGCCGACGTGCACCGGATCTGCGCCGGCGAGCACACAGCGGCGGGCGAGTTCGAAGCTGCGGGCGGTGATGTGCGAGTGCCGGAAGCTGCCGGTATCGGTACTGAGACCGAGGTACAGGTAGGTCGCGATCTCGCTGGTCCACGCGATGCCGATCGCGTCGATCGCATCGGCCACCAGTTCCACGCACGCCGCCGCACCCTCGTCGAACCAGTTCACCGTGCCGTAGCCGGTGTTGCCCAGGTGATGGTCGATGTTGACGATCGTCGTGGCGCGTTCGAGTCCGGTAATTCCGGTCCGCGTCAGCGCGCCGGACTCCATGACGATCACCGTGGTACCCGAGGCGTCGACCTCGGGCACGATCTCGAGCGTGTCCATGCGCGGGAAGGCGAGGAACGCCGCCGGGGCAGGGTCGCTGCTGACGGTGCGCACCTGACGGCCCCGGAGGCGGAGCGCGGCCGCCATTGACATCACCGAGCCGATCGAATCGCCGTCCGGACGCGCGTGCCCGCAGAGGATGACCGGGCCGTCCGCGCGCAGCGCGTCGATCAACGCGCGCGGCACGGCCGCCGAGGTCTCACTGAGTGTTGTCATCGGGGGTGGTCTCGGCCTGCTCGCGCTTCTCGCGCTCCGCGCGCTCGGTGGCGATCTCCTGCAGCAGCGTCGCGACGCGTTCCTGCCGCTCGACGTTCTCGTCGTAATGGAAGCGGACGTCGGGCGCACGCCGCATGTTCATGTCTTCGGCGAGGCGGCGCCGGACAAACGCCGTCGCGCGATCGAGCGCCCGGGCCGTCTTGGCCCGCTCCACCTCGTCGCCGACGAGGGTGTAGTACACGTGGGCCAGGCCCATGTCGCCCGTCAGCTTGACGTGCGTGACCGTCAGGAGCCCCACCGCGGGATCCTTGACTTCGAATGACAGCAACTGGCTGACATGGTCCTTGATGTGGTCAGCGATGCGATCGGCGCGAGAACCGGAACCCTGCATTGCACCATTCTACGAAATGCCGCGATGCCGGGAATGCCGGAATGCCGGAATGGCAAGAATGGCGGGAGCGGGCGTCGACATCCCGCATGGCGCCATGGGTGAGGTAGGGACGGCCGTCCCGGCCGTCCATGGCTGCTGCCAATGCGTGTGCGGAGAGCGAGATCGCGGAGATGGACGGCTCGGAGAGCCGTCCCTACCTGACGGCTACCCCGGAATGGTGACCGCGACCTCTTCGGAGACGAACACCTCGATGATGTCGCCGACCTTGACGTCGTTGTAGCGCTCGAAGGTCATGCCGCACTCGAGGCCGTTCTTGACCTCGGAGACGTCGTCCTTGAAGCGGCGCAGCGAACTGAGCTTGCCGGTGTGCACCACGACGCCGTCGCGGAGCAGGCGGGCCTGCGCATCGCCCGAGCGGCGAATGACGCCCTCGGTGACCAGGCAGCCGGCCACGGTGCCGGCCTTCGGCGTCTTGAACACCTCGCGGACCTCCGCCATGCCGATGCGGGCGTCCTTGAACACCGGTTCCAGCATCCCTGCCATCGCCGCCTTCATCTCGTCGGTGACGTTGTAGATGATGGAGTGGAGGCGGATGTCGACCTTTTCGCGGTTGGCCAAGGCCTCGGCGTTGCGGTCGGGCCGGACGTTGAAGCCGATGATGATCGCTTCTGACGCCGTCGCCAGCAGCACGTCGGACTCGTTGATGGCGCCGACGCCCGAGCTGATGACGCGCACCTTGACGCGCTCGTCGCCCAGCTTCTGCAGCGAGTCGGCCAGCACCTCGGCCGAGCCCTGCACGTCGGCCTTGATGATCAGCGCCAGTTCCTTCACGCCGCCTTCGGCGATGTGCTTCTGGAGCGTCTCGAGCGTCATCCGCCCGCCGCGCGCCCCGAGCGACTTCGCCTTGGCCTGCTCCTCGCGGAACATCGCGATCTGGCGGGCCTTGGCGACATCCTCGACCGCCTGGAACGTATCGCCAGGCGTCGGCACGCCACCCAGGCCGAGCACTTCGACCGGCGTCGACGGGCCGACCTCGCGGACACTGCGTCCGCGGTCGTCCTGCAGCGCCCGCACCTTGCCGACGATGGTGCCGACCAGGACGGTGTCGCCGACGTGCAGCGTGCCGTCCTGGACGAGGACCGTCGCCACCGGACCACGGCCGCGATCGAGCTTGCCTTCGAGCACGGTGCCCGAGGCGTTGCGGGCCGCGTTGGCCTTGAGGTCGCCGATTTCGGTGACCAGCAGGATCATTTCGAGCAGCTGATCGAGGTTCTGCTTGGCCTTGGCCGAGACCGGCACCATCACCGTGTCGCCACCCCAGGATTCGGCGAGCAACCCGATTTCGGACAGCTCACGCATGACCCGCTCGGGGTTGGAGTCCGGCTTGTCGATCTTGTTGATCGCCACGATGATTGGCACCTTGGCCGCCTTGGCGTGGTCGATCGCCTCACGCGTCTGCGGCATGACGCCGTCGTCGGCCGCGACCACGAGGACCACCACATCGGTGACCTTCGCGCCGCGCGCACGCATCGTGGTGAAGGCCGCGTGACCGGGCGTGTCGAGGAACACGATCTTGCGATCGTTGAGTTCCACGGCGTACGCGCCGATGTGCTGGGTGATGCCGCCCGCTTCGCGCTCCGCGACGCGGGTCGTGCGAAGGCTGTCGAGCAGCGTCGTCTTGCCGTGGTCGACGTGGCCCATCACCGTGACCACCGGTGCGCGGGTCTCGCGATCCTCCGGACGGCTGACGCCTTCCTCGAACTCGACGATCTCTTCCTCGAAGGACCGCACCTCGACCTCGGCGCCGAACTGGCGCGCGAGCATCGTCGCCGTGTCGGCATCGAGGGTGCTGTTGATCGTCATCCGCATGCCCTGTTCGAGGATCACGCGCATGACGTCCTTGACCTTGGCCTCGAGCTTGTCGGCCAGGTCCTTCACGGTCATGCCCTCGGCGAGGGTGATGATGCGGGTGATCGGCGGCGGAGCCGCCGGACCCTGCACCACCGGTGCCTCGATGCGCGTGCGACGACCGCCGCTACTGCGCCCACCGGGGCGAGGCCGATGGCCACCCGGCGCTCCACCGGGCCGGTAACCGCCGCCGGGCTGCGGCGGCCGCGGGAACTGTGCGGCACCGGGACGCTGCCCGGGCTGCACCATGCCGGGGGCACCCGGAGGGCCACCGAGCGGGCGACCGCCAGGACCGACGACGCCAGGAGCGCGGCCGATGTTGGCGTAGGTGGGCTGATAACTGGGCCGTGCGACCTGCGGCAGCGGCGAGCGGATCGGCTGCGACGGCAAAGGTCGAGGGCCTCCAGGAAGCGCCGCGCCCGGAGGCAGCGGACGGGGCCCGGCGGTCGCCGGGCGGGGTGGACCAGCCGGACCGGCGGTCGGCGGCATGGGCGCACGACGAACGGGCGGTGGCGGTACGGGCGGTGCCGGACGCGCGGGCCGCATCGGCGGCGCGCTGACCTGGCGATTCGGATCCTCGACGCGCAGGCGCAGGGAGGAGGGCACCTGACGTGCACCGGTCGGGTCGATGTCGTCCTCGCCCAACGCCGAGGCACTGGCGTCGGTGGCCTCGGCCGCAACCGGAGCGTCGACGATCGGCGCGGGCGGCGGTGGGGCAGCGACAGCTGTTTCGGGCTCCGGGGCGCGTTCGACGGCCGGCGCGGCCTCGAGGACCGGGGCCGGGCCGTTGAACGCCGCGGGCGGAGGCGTCTCCACGGGCGCGCTCGTCTCCCGGGCGTCGGGCTCGTGGGTGTCGACGGCAGCCGCCGTTGCCACGGCGGCCGGGTGAGCCTCGAACGCCGGCGGGTGTGCGACCGAGGCCGGAGCCTCGGCGTACGTCCCCGACGCGGCGGGCGCTCCGGGCACCTTCAGCGCCTTCACCAACCGCGGCGGTGGCAGCGGGGCGACCTTGGGCGCTTCGGGAACGGCCGGGCCCTTGCCAGGCTGCTTCTTGGCCATGCCGGGCCGCTGCGGCGGTCCTTCGTTGAACATCTGCGCGGCCGGTGGGAGCGAGATATTGCGCTTGCGCGCGTGTCGCTCCACGAACTGCCTGGCCACCACCTCTTCGATGGTGCTCGAGGCAGAACGCACCTCGATGCCCGCCTCCACCTTCAGGAGATCCATGACCTCCTGGCTGGGTGCGTTCAGCAGTTCCGCGACTTTATAGATCCGGACAGTCGACAACGTGTCCCCTTCGTTCCTAGGGCCTAGTCCTGCTTTGCCTCGCCGACGCCATCAGCGTCCGGGCCTTCATCGAGCCCGTGCGGCGACGCATCCCCGACCGGCTCGTCCGGACCGGCCGAGGCGGTTTCCGCCTCGACCTGCTCGGTGGCCGTCTCGACGCCCATGTTGGGATCGAACAGGGCGTCCATAGCCGCGGCTCCCGTGAGGGGCACCTCGGCCTGACCCTCGGCGACGGCGTTCCAATCGAACCCCGCCAGCTGGGCCTCCACTTCCTTGCGCTTCTCTTCTTCGCTCTTGATGTCGATCTTCCAGCCCGTCAGCTTGGCGGCGAGGCGAACGTTCTGCCCCTTCTTGCCGATCGCCAGCGAGAGCTGCTTGTCCTCGACCACCACTTCCATCACCCGATCCTGGTCGTCCACGATCGTCACGCGCTGGACGCGGGCCGGGCTGATGGCGTTCATCACGAACTCCACCGGGTCCTCTGAGAACTCGACGATGTCGATCTTCTCGCCGCGCAGCTCGCGAATGATGGCCTGCACGCGCGTGCCCTTGATGCCGACGCACGCGCCGACCGGGTCGACGTCGCGCTCGCGGCTGTACACCGCCACCTTCGCGCGATCGCCGGCCTCGCGGACGGCGCCGCGGATCATCACCGTGCCGTCATAAATCTCCGGCACTTCCTGCTCGAACATCTTCACGAGCAGCGCCGGGTCGGTCCGCGACAGGATGACCTGTGGTCCCTTCAGGTTCTCGTTGACGTTCTTGATCACCGTCCGCACGCGGTCGCCGATGGCGTAGTTCTCCGCGCGCGACTGCTCCTTGCGCGGCAGGCTCGCCTCGATGCGTCCGAGCTCGACGATGATGTCGCCCTGCTCGAAACGCTTGACGGTGCCGGTGACCACCTCGCCGACCCGCGACGAGAACTCGTCGAACACGTTGCGCCGCTCGGCCTCGCGGACCTTCTGGAAGATCACCTGCTTGGCCGTCTGCGCCGCGATGCGTCCGAGCTTTTCCTTGCTCTTCGGGAACTCGATCTCGTCCTCGAGCTCGATCCCGGCCGCGTATTCCTCGCCGTACACGCGGTAGATGTCCTGGGCGTCGCCGAGCGAGATCTCGGTCGCCGGGTTCTCGACCGTCTCGACCACCTTCTTCACGGCGAGCAGTTCGACGTCACCCGTCTCGTAGTTCAGGCGCGCCTTCAGGTTCTCGCCGTCCTTGCCGTAGGACTTGCGCGACGCCGTGAGCACGGCTTCCTCGATGGCCGTGATCACGATGGCCGGATCGATGCCACGCTCCTTGGCGAGCGACTCAATCGATTGCACGAGCGGATTGGTACTCATCTGCGTCTAGAACTCCACCTCGAGGCGGGCCCGACTGATCGCCACAAGCGGAATCCGTCGCTCCTTGCGACGGCCCACCTGCAGGATGACGGCCTCATCCTCCACGCCGGCAATCCGGCCTTCGAAATGCGTCTGACCCTCTACACCTGCCGGCACCACCAGCTTCACGAGCCGACCGCTGAACCGCCGATAGTCGTCGGCGTGGCGCAGCGGACGGTCGAGGCCCGGTGACGACACCTCGAGGGTATAGGCGTGGTCGAGCACGTCCTCGACGTCGAAAATCGTGCTCAGGTCCGTGCTCACCCGCTGACAGTCCTCGATGCCGATGGACTGTTCCGGCGTTTCCACGACCACGGCACCATCGGCATCACGCTGCTGCGGTCGATCGATGACGACACGCAGCACCCAGCCACTCGACTCCCGCCGTAGCTGGATGTCGAAGATGTCGAGCCCGCAGGATCCAGCGACCCGTTCGGCCACCGTCCGGACGCGCTCCAGGCGCGTTTCGGTTGTCACGTCGACGAGACGGCAACCCTGAAACACAAAGAGTGGGCAAAGCGGCCCACTCCGGAAGGGTAGCCTGAACTCCAATCGTGGACTGTACCACGATCGCGTGGCCGCTTGGTAGGCCCGCCAGTACGCCCGACCGGGCCAAAGGCGCCGCCTCGAAATGCCGAAATGCTGAAATGCCGGAATGTCGAAACCCAAGTGCTGGAAGCTGCCTGCCGAAAGCCGACGATCTCGACATTTCCGCATTCCAGCCTTCCAGCATTACAAGGTCGGTGCTTCTACTGGTCGGACGATGAGGTCGTAGCCCGACGCGTCCACGATTTCGGCGTCGACGAATGTGCCGGCCGGGTACTCGGTCGGGTCGCAGTCGGTGAAGAACACGACCGGATCCACGTCGGGCGCCTGGCCCGGCAGCCGACCCTGCAGCACCAGCTCGTGCTCCTTGGACGGGCCGTCCACGACCACCCGCACCTGCTGCCCCACGCGCGCCTTCTGTCGCCGCGCCACGATCCGCTGCTGGATCTGCATGACGCGCCGCTGCCGCCTGCGCTTCACCGCGGCCGGCACATCGTCGACCAACGCGGCGGCCGCCGTGCCCTCCTCGTGCGAGTACGTGAAGACGCCGACGTGGTCGAACTCGACGGTCTTGACGAAGTCCACGAGGTCGTCGACGTCGGCCTCGGTCTCGCCCGGGAAGCCGACCACGAACGTGGTGCGCAACGTGACGCCCGGGAGCGCATGCCGGAGGTTCGCAAGCAGCGTCTCGTAACTGCGGCGCGTGCCCGGCCGGCGCATGCGCTTGAGCATCGCCGCCGAGGCGTGCTGCAGCGGCAGGTCCACGTAGCGCACGACCTTGTCGCAGGCCGCCATCGCGTCGATCGTCTCGGCGGTGATGGTGGTGGGATAGAGGTACAGCAGCCGGATCCACTCGAGGCCGTCGATGGCGTTCAACGCCCGCAGCAGCCGGCCGAGCGCGCCGCGATCCTGGCGGTCTCGATCGATGCCGTAAAAGGTCGTGTCCTGGGAGACGAGCAGCAGTTCCTTGACCCCGCGCGCGGCCAGCGCGCGTGCCTCGGCCACGACCGACGCTTCCTCGCGGCTGCGGTATGCGCCACGCAGCTTCGGGATGATGCAGAACGCGCAGTTGTAATCGCAGCCTTCCGCGATCTTCACGTACGCATAGTGGCCGGGCGTGGTGAGCCGGCGCGGCGTGGTCGCGTCGTACAGGTAGGTGGGGAGTACCTCGGCGTCACGATGTCTCGCCGAGGTGCGATCGGCCTTCGGCCCCGGGCCTTCGGCCTTCGCAACGGGACTCGAGACGCCTTCCGGGGGGGCGCTGGCCGCGGGCCGCTGGCCGAGGGTCTCCGCGCTTCCATCCGCGCCACGCCTGAACAGGCTCAACGTCGCAGGTGCGGCGGGCTGTCCATCAATGGCACCGACGATGCGATCGACCTCGCCGGTGCCGAGGATCGCGTCGATCTCGGGAATCTGCGTGCGCAACTCCTCGCGGTAGCGCTCGGCGAGGCAGCCGGTGACCACCAGCCGGCGTGCCCGGCCGTCAATCTTGTGCTGGGCCATCTCGAGGATGGTGTTGATCGACTCCTGTTTGGCCGAGTCGATGAATGCGCACGTGTTCACCACCAGCACGTCGGCCTCGGTGGCTTCGCCCGTGATCTCGTGCCCGGCACGTTCGGCGAGCCCCAGCATGACCTCGGAGTCGACGAGGTTCTTGGGGCAGCCGAGGGATATCAGACCAATCTTCATGAATGCCTAACGCCTAACGATTGACGATGGATGGTGCGTCGAGCTGAAGCTCGACGCCCACAGTCGTGCCCGGAGGGCTCCCACCATGGTCAGCCCTCGCCGTTGCAGGGCGTCACCCTGCTGCCGCGCCAGGCTCTGAACCCCGACCGCGCCGCCGAAGTCTGTAGCCGTCGACCTTCAGGTCGACGGTCAGCGTCGAGCAAGCTCGACGCCTACGAATCAATTCGTGCAGCCGGTCCCCGGTCCCCGGTCCCCGGTCCCCGGTCCCCGGTCCCCGGTACCCGGTGCTCGATTTCCCGGTACCCGGATTACGGATACAGCCTGTACAACAGGCGCGGGTAGGGGATGGTCTCGCGCACGTGCTCGAGACCGCAGATCCACCCGACGACGCGTTCGATGCCCATGCCGAAGCCCGCATGGGGCACCGATCCGTAGCGGCGCAGGTCGAGGTACCACTCGAACGCTTCCTGCGGCAGTTGGTGATCCTTGATCCGCTGCAGCAGCAGGTCGTAGTCGTCAAGACGCTGGCCGCCGCCGATGATCTCGCCATAGCCCTCGGGCGCGAGCATGTCCACGCACAGCGCCAGATCCAGTTGCTGCGGATCGGGCTTCATGTAGAACGCCTTGACCGCGGCCGGGTAGCGATGCACGAGCACGGGACGGTCGAACTGCCCGGACAGGACGGTCTCGTCCGTGCCGCCGAAATCACCGCCCCATTCCACCGGCAGGCCCGCGCCCTTCAGCCGCTCGATGGCCTCCGTGTAGGAGATCCGCGGGAACGGCGTCCTCACCGTCTCCAGCTTCGACGTGTCCCGTTCGAGCTGCGCCAGTTCGGGCCGACGCTTGTCGAGCACACGCGCGACGACCGATTCCACCAGGTGCTCGGCGAGATCCATGGCGTCGTCCAGGGTCGCGTAGGCGACCTCTGGCTCGACCATCCAGAACTCGGTGAGATGCCGCCGGGTCTTGCTCTTTTCGGCGCGGAACGTCGGCCCGAAGCAGTACGTCTTGCCGAGGGCCATCGCGTTGGCCTCGTTGTACAACTGCCCGCTCTGCGTCAGGTATGCAGTCGTGTCCTCGAAGTACTGGACGGGGAACAGCGTCGTCGTGCCCTCGCAGGCCGAGGGCGTGAAGATGGGCGTGTCGGCGAGGATGAAGCCGCGATTGTTGAAGAAATCGCGAACCGCGTCGATGACCTCGTGCCGCACTCGCAGCACCGCCTGCTGGCGCTGCGATCGGATCCACAGGTGCCGGCGGTCCATCAGGTAGTCGACGCCGTGTTCCTTCGGCGTGATCGGGTAGTCCACCGATTCGGAGACGACCGTGAACCCGGACCCCGTCAGCTCGAATCCACCCTTGGCCCTCGCATCGGCCCGGACGCGGCCGGTGACGACGATGGCGGTCTCCTGGGTGAGATGGTCGGCCCGGGCAAACAGTTGCTCGCCGATGTCGGCCTTCGACATCACGACCTGGATGAAGCCGGTGCCGTCGCGAACGATCAGGAAATGGATCTTGCCGCTCGAGCGGCGGTTGTGCAGCCAGCCGCGGAGGGTGACGTCCTGACCGTCGAACTGGGCGATGTCCTGGATGTAGGCAACGGGCGGCATCAGAACCTTTAATTATGAATTAGGAAGTTGGATTTACCAAACCAGCAGCAGGTGGCCTGCAGCCTACCGGCTACGGGCTACCGTGTCCGGTACCCCAGCCGTGGTGAGCGGTGCGCTCGTTCCCCCCGGTACCCGGTACCCGAAACCCGGTATCCGGCCCTGCCTACTCTTCGCTGAACGAGAACGCGTCTTGCCCGAGCAGCGATTCGATGCGCCGTCGCACGCCGCCGGCGCGATGCAACGTCGCCGACGGCCCGTCGGCGGCTGCAGCCAGCTCGAACATGAGGGTGCCGTCGTAGCCGACCTTCTGGAAGGCGATCAGCAGTTCGGGCCAGTCGATGACGCCATCGAACGGCAGGAGATGGTCGTCCTTCCGGCCGCCGTTGTCGTGCAGGTGTGTCGTGACGAGATAGCCGGCCACGGTCTCGAGGGCCTCGACGACGTCGCCTTGCAGCCGCGCATGACCGACATCCAGGCAGATGCCGAGCCCCGGCAGGTCTTCGTCCTCGATGAGACGAACCAATTCGCGGGCGGTCGAGAGGGCATTGGGAATCACCTCCACCGCGAGCCGCACGCCAACGCGTTCGGCCACCGGCACGAGGGCGTCGAGCGTCTTCAGCACCGCATCCCGCTGGTTGTCTCCGGACGGCGGCGCGTATTCGTCGGGAACGCCGAGGTGCAGCACCAGGTAGCGGAATGGCGCCACCGTCGCCAGTTCGAGCGCCTTCGTGCACTCGTCGATGGTGCGAGCGCGATGCGCGGCCTGCGCCGACGCGGTGGAGAACGGCGGCCCCCACGTGGTCCCGTGCAGGAACTCGGTGATCGGCGCGTGGATGCTGTGCAACCGGATGCCGGCGGCTGCACACCACGACGCCAGGTCGCGGCCCGCCTGCAGGTTGTGGTAGTCGAGATGCGACCGGGTGGCGAAGACCTCGACGGCCGTGAAGCCGTGTGCCGCCATGGCCTCGAGATGCGCAGGCCCGAGCGATTCCGCGTGGAACAGGTGCGTGGAGAGGCCGAAGTCCACGGGGCGAATGGTACGAGGAAAAGCGCGATCTTGCCTAGCGCAGCTCGTCGACGTGGGCGGCCAGCAGGTCGTGCAGGCGACCGAAGGCCCGGTAGCGCGCCAGGTTGTTGCGAACGTAACGCAACGTGCGCGGCATGTACTGGATGTACACCGGATTCTGCTTCGCCGTCGTCTGGTAGCCGAACGTGCCGAGTGCCTTCAGGTTGCGCTGCAGCGACATGAGGTCGAAACGCTCGCGGAACTCGGCCTCCGCCTCGGGCCGACCGCTCAGCGCGAGGAAGTAGGCCAGCAGCCAGTTCACCGTCGAATCCGACAGATCGACGTAGGAGTCGCGTAACAGCGACGCGAGGTCGTACGTGTCGGGGCCGAGGCGCGCATCCTGGTAGTCGATCAGGTACAGGCGCTGCTTGTGCAGCATCAGGTTGCGGCTGTGGTAATCGCGATGGCACAGGACGCGGGGCTCGGCGGCGAGCCGCTCCACCATGAGCCGCAGTTCGATGCGAATCGCCGCCAGCGTCGCCTCGTCGAGTTCGACGCCGCGATACCCGAGCAGGTAGTGCTTGAGGAAGAACTCCATCTCCCATCCGAGCTTCGCCTCGTCGAAGGCGATGCCGTACGGGAGGTAGATGTCCGAGGCGAGTTGCGCGCCGCGATGCTGCAGCGCCGCGATGAGGCGCACCGCTTCTCGATAGAGCTTGCCGTGTTCCTCGGAACTGGCGAGCCCGAGATGGGCCTGCAGCGTGACGTCTCCGAGATCCTCGAGCAGCAGCAACCCGAGATCCGGCGCTTCGTCGAGGATGTCCGGGACGGGCACGGGCATCTGATCGAGCAACCGCGTCACGTTCAGGAACGGCAGGCTGTCGTCGAATGCCGCCGGGTAGGCAGCAAGTACCATCGTCTGCCCTTCGGGCGAGATCAGGCGGAAATAGCGCCGATCCGAGGCGTCGCCGGTGAGCGGCACGACGCGCACGCCGCGGGCGCGCTGCCCACTCCTCCCGAGATACTCCTCGACACGCTCCTGGAACGAATCAGCCACTGCTCGTCCTGTCATTCTCGGCTCCGTGAGCCGTCCTCGCCAACCTGCACCGACGCTCGCCGCGACGAACGCGCCGAGCATGGTAGCAGGTCGCACCTGATGCCTCATGCCTGATGCCTAACGCCTGACGGGTGACGCCAGCGACGGACGCCGAACGCACAACGCTGAACGCCGAAGGAAAAAGGTCAAAGGTCAGAGGTCAAAGGCCGAAGGCCAAAGCCGCACGGTTCAAGGTTCGAGGTCGTCGAGTAGCGTCGACGTCAGGCGACGACGTTCTCGAGGCGTGTGCCGGCAGCGAGGGGCGCGTGGCCCGTGACGACGACGTCGTCCAGGACGGCGCCCGAAGGGACACGAGCGCCCGGCCAGACGATGCAGCCGCGCAGGCGGGCATCGGCGGCGACCGTGGCGAGGGGATCGATGACGTTGCCATCGGCGTCGCCGGCCAGTGCGCGGCACGTACGGCGGTAGTCCTCGACGGTCCCCACGTCGTCGAAATGCGCGTCGAAGACCGCCCCGCGCACGGCACCTGGCTCTGTCTTCATCAACAGCGGGTACACCTCGAGGACGCTCTCGGACAGCACGCCGTCCGGCAGGGCGGCGAGCACCGAGCGGTGCACGATCTGGATGCCGGGGAAGTGCACGCTCGGCACCGCACTTGTTCGCGGCACGAAGGCGGTGACCGCGCCGGCCGACAGGAGTCGGGAGTCGGGAGTCGGGAGTCGGGAATCGGGTCCCCGATACCGGGTATCAGGGGCGGCATCGGGCGCGTCGATGACGACACCGCCGTAGCGGCCAGGCTGCGGGTGCGGCATCAGGCCGAGCGTGACGAGTGCACCGCTGGCCACGTGCGCATCCCAGAGCGCACGGATCGGCAGGTCGCACAAGGTGTCGCCATTCACGATCAGGAGCGTGTCGGCGTCGACGAGCGGCATCGCGTGGCGCGGCCCTCCGGCCGACCCGAGGACGCGGGGCTGTTCCCATGAGTAGCGCACGCGCAGGCCACACTGCGATCCATCACCGACCTCCCGGGTGATGGTGTGTGGAAGGTGGTGAAGGTTGAGCACCGCCTCGCGGATGCCGGCGTCTGCCAGCCGGCGCAGGATATGGCAGGCGAGCGCATCGCGGCCGACCGGCATCGCCGGTTTGGCGCGGTAGTCGCTCAACGGCCTGAGCCGCGTGCCGAGGCCGGCCGTGAGCACCAGTGCCGGAGGCGGCCAGGCGGTCATGGGCGGAAAAGCATGTGGGGGCCGAGGCCGAGGGCGGCGCCGCGCTCCCCGTGCAGGCCGGCGTACGACATCGTCAGGTACTGGCCGGGCGTGAAGCCGAGGGCCTCGGCCAGCGCCGTGATGCGGTCCGCCTCGCCTTCGAGTTCGACGAAGACGCCCACCGGTGTCTCGTCGATCGCGACCACGCAGGACGCGTCACCGAACTCTTCCCGATATTTCTGGTAGCGGAAGGCGACGCGATAACCGAGCGCCTCGAGGATCGCCCCTGTCCTCGTGGCGTCAGCGGTGGCAGTCTCGATTTCCGGCCGCACCTTCATGACGTCGGGCAGGGGCTTGCCCTTGAAGGTCATGATCGCCTGCTGGCCGTCGCGGCGCAGGCGCAGCGCGCAACTGCGCGCGCGCAGGCTGCCGTCCGGGGTGTCGTAGAGCGCGTCGTCCTGGAGGCGACGCCGACGGAGTGCCGGGAGGCCGAGCGCGCCGACTGCGGCACGCGCGGCCTCCACGGATGGGTACTCGAGCTTGATCTCCCGCTCGATCACTAGTCCTTGCGAATGGCGAAGCCGAGTTCCTGGCCACCGCGCATCACGAGGATGCGGGCGAGGCGACCGCTGCCGATGGCCTGCAGCTTCTTGCTGGCATCGGCGGCGCTCTGGACCGGCTGCCCGTTGACCTGCGTGATCACGTCGAAGCGGCGCAACCCACCCTCGGCCGCCGGGCTGCCCGGATCCACCTCGCTCACGATCGCGCCCGTGGTGCTGCGTGGCAGTTCCAGCCGACGCGCGACGTCAGGGGTGATGTCCTCGAGGCCGATGCCAAAGCCCGCCGTCTCCTCGACGGCGCTTTCCTCTTCGGCCGGACCGGACTCCGCGTCCAGGTCGAGTTCGCCGATGGTGACGTTCACCCCGGTGCTCTTGCCCTCACGCATCACCTTGACGGGGACCGTCGAGCCGGGCTTCGTCCGCGTCACCATGTCCACGAGCTGGTCGCGGTTCTTCACGGCCTTGCCGTTGAACTCGACGATCACGTCGAGGGCCTTGATGCCGGCCGTGGCCGCGGGCCCGCCCGCGGTGACGGCGGACACGAAGGCGCCCGACCGGCTGGTCAGGCCGAGATCTTCGAATGCCTCGGCACCGACAGGGGCGATGGTGACGCCGATCATGCCGCGCGTGACCTTGCCGGTGCGCAGCTGCGGCACCAGTTCACGCACCAGGTTGATCGGCACGGCGAACCCGATGCCCATGTTCGATGCCTGGGCGCGGTCGCTCAGGATGGCCGTGTTGATGCCCACCACCTCGCCACGCACGTTGAGCAACGGGCCGCCGGAGTTGCCCGGGTTGATGGCCGCGTCGGTCTGGAGCATGTTGACGCTGCGCTGCGGCGCGACCGGGAACGGCCGGCCGAGGGCGCTGATGACGCCGACGGTCACGGTGTGGTTGAAGTTGAACGGGTTGCCGATCGCCACCACGAAGTCGCCCGGCTGCATCTGATCCGAGTCGCCGAACTTGACCTGCTGGAGCGGCGTGCCGGGCTTCCTCAGCAGCTGGATCAGGGCGCTGTCGGTGAGCGGGTCGCGACCGATGATCTTGGCCTCGAACTCGATGTCGCTCTCGTCACCGAAGAAGGCGACTTCGATCTTGTTGGCGTTTTCGACGACGTGGTTGTTGGTGAGGATCAGCCCCTCGGCGGCATCGATGATGAAGCCGGTGCCGGCGCCCTGTGACTGCGGCGCCTGGCGCTGCCGGCGGTTCGGACGGGCGCCCTGACCCTGCCCCTGTCCCTGGCCCTGACCCTGCTGCCCCTGGTCCGGGAAGAACCGCCGCAGGAAGTCCTCGCCGCCGAAGAACTCGGTGAGTTCTTCGGTACGTGGCGTGGACTCGGTCCGGATGTTGACCACGGCCGGGGACATTTCGCGGGCGATCGTCCGGAACGTCGTGGCGTCGATCGCGCCGGAGATCGGCGCGCTGTTGGCTGGCGGCGCGACAGTCAGCGGCTGCGCCGACGAGGTGGGCGACAGGTCGAGCCTCGACGCCAGGACCATGCCGATGGCCACGGATGCGATCGCCAACAGGACGGCGTAGAAGAGGGTGGTCTTGCGAGTGGACATGCGTGGACTCCGTCAGTGTGCCAGCGTCGTGATGGCGGCCTGTCGCGGACCGCTCACACGAGCCTCGGTTCCCAGAATGACGACGTTGATCTCCGTTCGGACCCCGAACGTCGGAAAATACAGGCCCGGTTCGATCGTGAATCCCGAACCCGGCAGCAGCTGCCGTTCATCGCGCGTCTCGTAATCGTCGAGGTGGGCGCCATTTCCATGGACGCTCTCACCCAGGCTATGGCCTGTGCGATGCAAGATCACGTCCGCATACCCATCGTGCACCAGCACCTCGCGGGCGGCGCGATCGACCTCGAATCCGCGCGCGTACCGGCCGGCGTCGAGAGCGGCCTGGACGGCACTCACTGCCGTGTCGCGCGCGCGAGCGATGGAGTCGAAGGCGCGCGCCATCTCGGGCGGCACGGTCGCTCCCGTGTAGGCCACCCACGTGATGTCGGCGTACACGGCACCCAAAGCGGCTTGCTTGGCCCACAGATCAAGGAGCACGAGCTGGTCGCGGCCGATGGGCTGATGTGACGAAGCGGTCGGCAGGTAATGCGGATTGCCGGCATTGGCCATCACGGCCACGACCGGCGGGTCGGAGCTGATGAGCCCTTCGTTGGCGAACCAGTCGACCATCTGCTGCTGGAGCGCGTACTCGGTGATGGTCTCGCCCCCCGTGGCAACCGTCCGCAACACCTCGAACGCCCGATCCTTGATCCGGTACAGGGCGGCGGAGGCGGCCTCGTGGGTGGCGATCTGGACCGGCGTCCAGACGGCCTCGAACTGCTGCACCAGGTCGCCGGACGAGACGACGGTGACACCGCGCTGGCGGACCGACTCGAACGTCCCGGCATCCACTCGCGATAGGTAGGGAATATCGCAGCCGGGCGAGTACTCCATCGCGATTCGGGAGGCACCGGCGAGCATCGCGTCGAGCCCCTCGTCGAGCGACGCCCGGCCCGCGTACGGCTGCATTGTTCCGGGCAATCCGTCCAGGTTGTGGCGCTCGATGGCGTGAACGAGCCCTCGTGGTTCGCCGGCGGCGGGGATGTAGTAGTACCAGCGCCGGGTGGTCATCTTCGCCGCGTGCGTCAGGCCTGCCAGCGATTGCGCAATCGGGTTGGACCCGTGGAAGTCGTAGAGCAGCCAGCCGTCCAGGCTGGCCGCCGCGAGACTCGCCTGGACGGCGGCGATGTCGAGAGGCATCAGGAAAGTATACGGCGGGCTCGGCCGTCCAGGGGCGGCAGGCGTCTTATAATCCCGAGTTGGCCCGCGCTGATGCCAGCGCGCTTTCGGAGACGCTGTGTCCCCCATTCCGGGCCCCCACGCGTTTGTCCGCGGTACTGCTATGCGTAGATTCGTGTCCTCCACGGCGTTGTTCGCGCTGCTGGCCGGTGTTGCCCTCGTGGCCCAGCAAGGCAGCGCCCAGGCGCCCGCGCCGGCCCCACCTGCCCAGCCTGTCCAGCCCACCCAGCCCGCGGCCGTCGGTCCCGACGGCGTCCAGCGTCCGACGTTCCGCGCCCAGATCGACTACGTCGAGGTCTCGGCCATTGTCACCGACGACGATGGCAACCTTGTAACCGACCTGAAGAAATCCGACTTCGAGATCCTGGAGAACGGCAAGCCGCAGACCGTCGCCGTGTTCACGCCGGTCAAGATTCCGTTCGAGCAACCGCAGCGGACGCTGATCGAGGGACGGCCGCTGAAGTTCGACGTGGCCAACAACGAGGGCGCACGTGACGGACGCGTCTACGTGATCGTGCTCGACGACTACCACATCGGGTCGCTGCGCACGGCACGGGTCAAGATCGCCGCCCGGGAATTCATCGAGAAGCATGTCGCCACCAACGACCAGGTCGCGGTGATCCACGCCAGCGGCCGCAGCAACGCGTCGCAGGAGTTCACGACCAACAAGGACCTGATGCTCGCGGCGGTCGACAGGCTGATGGGCATGAAGGTCCGATCGGCCACCGTCGAGCGGCTGCAGGACTACCGTACCCGCGTCGAGCAACTGAATGCGGCGGGGTCCACTGACGCGCAGGAAAGGGCCAAGGACATGCTCGATCCGGAGCGGGCCTTCAACGCGCGTTCGGCGATGGACACCCTGCGCAACCTGTCGCGCCTGCTCAACTCGGTCAACGGCAGCCGCAAGGCGGTGCTGTTCTTCAGCGAAGGTATCGATTACGACATCACCGACGTGATGGGCACGATGACCGGCTCGCGTTACGCCAGCGACGTCCTCTACGCGATGCGCGACGCGATCGGCGCGGCCACGCGCAGCAACGTCGCGTTTTACACCATCGACCCACGCGGCCTGGTCGGCATCAGCGACGACGAGATGGACATGGAAGCGCCGCCGCAGGACGTGACGCTCGGACTGAATCCCTGGAACATCCGCGATGAGCAGCGCCTGGCGCAGATGAGCCTGATGTCGCTCGCCGAGGAAACGGGCGGCGCGTATTCGGTCAACAGCAACGACTTCACGAAGATCTACGACCGCATCGTCCGCGACAGCAGCTCGTACTACCTGCTCGGGTACTACCCGACCGACGAGCGCCGCAACGGCAGCGTCCGCCGCATCCAGGTGAAGGTCAACCGCAAGGACGTCAACGTCTTCGCGCGCAAGGCGTACCAGGCGCCCAAGGACAGGGACGAGAAGAAGCTGACCGAATCAGCGGCCGGCACGTCTCTCGAAGTCCGCGAGGCGCTGAACTCGGCGCTGCCGACACCCGGTTTGAACGTGTCGGTGCACGCGGCCCCGTTCAAGGGCACCAACAAGACCTCCTCGGTTGCGGTGACGGTGCAGGTGGAAGGCCAGCGTCTCGGGCTCAAGGAGGCGGGCGATACCTACACGAACCAGCTCGAAATCTCGATGATGGCGATGGACATCGTCGGCAAGGTGCCCGATGGCGATCGCGCCAACCTGGACCTGAAGCTGCGCAAGCAGACGCGCGACCTGATGACGCAGACCGGCATCCGGTCGGTCGCGACGCTGGACCTGCCGCCCGGGCGCTACCAGTTGCGGGTGGCGGCGCGCGAGGCCAACAACGGCTCGCTGGGATCGGTCTTCACCGATCTCATCGTGCCGGACTTCTCCTCCGATCCGCTCAGCATGAGCGGCATCCTGCTCTCGTCGTCGGCCGCCCAGCTGACGCCGACGCCGCGCATGGTCGAAGAATTCAAGAAACTGTTGCCGGCGCCGCCGACGACAACGCGCGGTTTCGCGACCGTCGAGTCGATCTTCGGCTACGTGGACGTGTACGACTCGCTGCAGCCCGCCCACAGCACCGACATCATTACGACCGTCACGCGGGTCGATGGCACCAAGGTGTTCACCACGACCGAGGAGCGCAAGTCCTCCGAGTTCGGCGGCCTCAAGGGCGGCGGCTTCGGGGCCCAGTTCGAGGTGCCGCTGAAGGAATTCGCGCCGGGGCTCTACGTCCTCAGGGTCGAGGCCAAGCCGCGGCTGGACAAACAGCCGGTCTCGCGCGAACTGACGTTTGCCGTCTACGGTCCGCCGGCGGTCGGCACCACCGCCTCGGCGACCCGCATCGTGCCGATTGCGCACGGTCCGCTGAGCAACGGATCGACCGCGCGCGAGTCGGTCGTGCGCAATCCCGAGGACTGGAACAAACTTTGGGCCTCGCTGCCGACCAAGCAGGCCGCGCCGCAGGTGGCCTTCGACCAGATGATGGTCGTCGGCGTATTCGTCGGCAACCGGCCAACCACGGGCTACACGGTCGAGATCACCGGCGCGCGCAAGGAGGGTGACACGCTCGTCATCCAGTGGCGTGAAGTGCCGCCCGCCACCGGGTCCTCGGTCAACGCCACGGTCACCACGCCGTTTGCCGTCGCCGGCCTGCCGCGGCACGACGGACCGGTGACGTTCGAGAAGGCAGGCAGCTAGGGGAACGCCGAACGTTGAACGCCGAACGCCGAACGCCGAGCCTGGACGCCAACGGTGTTCGGTGCTCGGTGAACGGCTGCCGACACGCATCGCCGGACGCTGAACGGTGCCCGATGCCCGGCAAACGGTGCCCGGCCCCTGACACGTGTAGCCGCCGGACTCCAACGAATCTCGTAGGCGCCGGACTTGTCCGGCGCGCTCCCAGCGGGACGACTTGTCCGCCGTAGCCTCGGCGAAGGCGAAGTCCCACGGCTACACCTTCACGGATTCCCGCCGCCCGGTGGCGTTCACGCCATGGAGCGCTTCTCCCGCGGTCACCAAAGGGCGCTCCGGGGCCCGGAGCCCGGTCAACGGCGCCGAGCCCGGCACCTGGTTTACGCTGGTCGCGCATGCCGACGTCCGTCGTCAGGTCCCCGCCGCCCCCTGCCAGCCCGCCCGTGGCCGAGACTTCGCTTGGCCTGAGCCGGAAACGGGCTGCGATCCTCGCCTACTCTGCGGGGTGGGTGACCGGGTTGCTGGTGCTCTGGCTCGAAGGCCAGGATCGCGACACACGTTGGCATGCGGCGCAGTCGGTGCTGGGCTTCGGGGCCCTGACCGTGCTGGGCTGCGCATGTCTCGGGGTCGCGGCGCTCGGGATCCTTTCATCGCTCACGGTCTTCCGCGCCGGCCTCTGGGCCGCCCAGGGCGTCGTGCTCATCGGCGTGCTGCTCTGGCTCTGGTCCATGGTGCAGGTCGCGCTCGGTGGCACGCCGCGCTGGCCGCTGATCGGCGCGCGCGTCGAACGCCTGGCCGTTCCCTCGTAACGCGTTTCCAGGACTGCTGGAGGGCATGCGTCGCCTCGTCCTCGTCGCCCTGTCGATCGTCGCGGCCGCTGGGTGTGGCGCCCGATGGCGGACATGCCGGCAAGGACTGGGGCGTCGAGCGTGAGTCGTACCTCGATCCGGTGACGGGCGTCCGGGTCACCGAACTCGCTACCGTCGGAACGAGCGACAACCTCTACTTCCACGTCTCGAACTTCACGGCCGACAACCGCTACGTGCTGGTCTCGTCGACTCGGACGGGGCAACGTCAGTTCTACCGCGCACAGGTCGAGACCGGCGGGCTCGTACAGTTGACCGCCGATCCGAGTGACAACCTGCGTGGCCTGCTGCCCGATCACACCAACGCTTGCAGCGCATTCGTGATGCGCGGCGCCGACGTCATCGCCCTCGACATTGTCGACTTCACGGAAAGAGAGATCGGCACCATCCCTGGCCCACACGTCGGCGGTTTCCAGCAGCCTTCCCTGAGCGGTGACGGCTATGTGCAGTTCCACACCGGACGCACGCGAGAGGCCGTCGCGATCATCGATCTCCTCGGCCTGCCGCCCTTGCGCTGGTAGGCGCGCCTCACCTTCTCACCGTCCAGCGCCGACGTATGATGGGGCGCCCTCTCGCGCGGAGTCACCGTGTCATACGCCGACCTGATCGAACAACTGGCCCAACACAAGACCCTCGGGGCCGCGCCACGCGAAGAACTTGCGTGGCTCGCCGCGCACGGCACGTTGCGTCATCTCGACGAAGGTGAAGTCCTGACCCACAAGGGCGCCGTGGTCGAGGGCCTCTACGCAGTCCTGACCGGGCACATCGCCATCTTCGTGGACCGCGGCGCGGGCCGGCACAAGGTCATGGAGTGGCGGGCTGGCGACGTCACCGGCATACTCCCGTACTCCCGGATGACCAGCCCGCCCGGCGACACCGTCGCGCAGGAGGCCTGCGAGGTCCTGGCGCTGCCTCGCGACCTGCTGACCGAGATGATTCGCGAGTGCCACCAGGCGACGTCGATTCTCGTGCACAAGATGATCGACCGCGCGCGGCACTTCACGTCCAACGACCTGCACGACGAGAAGATGGCGTCGCTCGGCAAGCTCTCGGCCGGCCTCGCCCACGAGCTCAACAACCCGGCGGCGGCGATCGCGCGCAGTGCCGTGCTGCTCGAAAACCGGCTGGAGGAGGCCGAACGCGCCACGCGCGTGCTGGGTGCGTCCAGGCTCACCGACGTTCAAATCGAGGCCATCGACATGGTCCGGTCCTCGTGCGGCATGTTGGCCTCGATGGGCGTGTTGTCGCCAATCCAGCGGGTCGAGCGCGAGGAGGCGATTGCCGACTGGCTCGATGACCACGGCCTCGACGCCGGCAGCGGCCTGGCGCTGGCCGATACCGGCGTGACGATCGAGGCACTCGACCGGATCGCCGCGTCGGTGGACGGGCCTGCCCTCGACGCGGTCCTCCACTGGGCGGCCGCGGGCTGCTCGGTGCGCGAACTCGCCTCGGAGATCCAGGACGCCGCGATGCGCATCTCGGGCCTGGTCCAGGCCATCAAGGGCTTCACGCACATGGATCAGGCCACCGTGGCCGAGCCCGTGGACCTGGCGTCCTCTCTAGGCAACACCGTCACCATCCTCAGGTCGAAGGCGCGCGCCAGGTCGATTGCGGTAGCCATCGACGTGGAGCCCGACCTGCCGGCAGTTCGCGGGTTCGTGGGCGAACTGAACCAGGTCTGGGCAAACCTGATCGACAACGCACTCGACGCCGTGGGCGAGGGTGGTCGTGTGGACGTGAACGTGAGGCGTCAGCGTCAGCGCGTCACGGTCTCCATCGTCGACAACGGTCCCGGCATCCCGCCCGAGATACGTGCCCGCATGTTCGACCCGTTCTTCACCACCAAGCCCGTGGGAAAGGGCACCGGTCTCGGACTGGACATCGTCCGGCGGCTGCTGACCCACAACGATGCCGAGATAGATGTCGAGTCGGTCCCGGGGCGCACCGAGTTCTGCGTCGCGCTGCCACTTGCCGAGACCGGCACCATCGAAAGTCGATCGTGAACAAGCCCGTGCTCCTGGCCGTCGACGACGACCCGCAGGTGCTCGCCGCGGTTCGGCGCGATCTGCGTCTCCGCTATCGCGACTTGTACTCCATCGTCGGCGCAGCCTCCGGAGAGGAGGCGCTCGACACCCTGAAGGAGCTGAAGTCGCGCGGTGACGATGTCGCGCTGGTCGTCAGCGATCAGCGGATGCCCGGCATGCACGGCACCGAGGTCCTCACGCGGTCGCGCGAGATCTACCCGGAGGCGCGCCGCGTGCTGCTGACGGCCTACTCGGACATCGACGCGGCCATCAGGGCGATCAACGACGCTCACCTCAATTACTACCTCGCGAAGCCGTGGGCCCCGCCCGAGGAGAAGCTGTTCCCGGTCATCGACGACCTGCTCGATTCGTGGAAGGAGGAGTACCGGCCCGAGACGTCGGGGCTGCGGCTCGTCGGGCACCAGTGGTCGCCTCGCTCGCACGCCATCAAGGACTTCCTCGCGAGCAACCTGATGCCGTACCGTTGGCTCGACATCGAGCGAAACCCGGCGGCGCGGGTGTTGCTCGAGGCCGCCAATCTGCATGACGACGCGCTGCCGGTCCTGTTCTTCGAGGATGGCGCCGTCCTGCGGAGTCCGGAGCCCCGGGAGGTGGCCGCGCGCCTCGGCCGCCCGCTTGCCGCCGCGTTCGACGTCTACGACCTGGTGATTGTCGGTGGCGGTCCGGCAGGCCTGGCTGCCGCCGTGTATGGCGCCTCGGAAGGCCTGCAGACGTTGCTGCTCGACCGGCATGCCGCCGGCGGGCAGGCTGGCACCAGTTCGAAGATCGAGAACTACCTGGGATTCCCGACCGGTGTCAGCGGCAGTGAACTGACGCGCCGCGCGGTGCAGCAGGCCAAGCGCCTCGGCGCGGAGTGCCTCGTGCCCGTCGAGGTCACCGGCGTCACCATCGAGGCCGGCTACAAGCACGTGCAGGTCAGCGACGGGCGGGTGCTCGTGACGCGGACGCTGCTCGCGTGCACCGGGATGGTCTATCGCGAGCATCCGGCCACCGGCATCGCCGAGCACACGGGCGCTGGCGTGTACTACGGCGCGGCCGCGACCGAAGCGCCGGTGTTCGCAGGCAAGCGTGTGGTGGTGGTCGGCGGCGGCAACTCGGCGGGCCAGGCCGCGATGCACCTGTCCCGCTACGCAAAGGACGTGCAGATCGTGGTCCGCGGCGAGTCGTTGCGCGTCACGATGTCGCAGTACCTCATCGAGCAGATCGCGAAGGCCGAGAACATCCGCGTGCGCACCCGCACCGAGGTCGCCAGCGTCGAGGGGACTGGGCATGTCGAGCGCGCGGCCCTGGTCTCGTCCGATGGGGGAGCGAGCGATGAGCAGGCTGTCGATGCCGTCTTCGTGTTCATCGGCACCAAGCCGCACAGCGACTGGCTGCCGGCCGAGGTACTGCGAGACACCAAGGGGTTCGTGCTGACCGGCCGGGACCTGATGGCCGATGCCGCCTACTCGCGCACGTGGAAGGAACCTCGCGAGCCGCTGCCACTCGAGACGAGTGTCCCCGGTGTCTTCGCGGCGGGCGATCTCCGTGCCAGCGCCATGAATCGCGTCGCGTCAGCTGTCGGCGAGGGCGCGATGGTCGTGCGGTTCGTCCACGACTACCTGGCCCTGACCTGAGGCTTACAGGCTCGCCTGTCCGCGCAGGTACAAGTACGTGTAGTAGAGAGCGGCGCTGCTCATCACCGCGGTGGCGATCCACAGCGCGACGGTCGCGAAGATACCTGGCGCGACCGATGCCGGCAGCTTCCTGTGCCGCAGATACAACGCGCCGACGCCAATTACTGGAAGCATCAGGGCCTGGGCGGTGCCGCCAATCACCACCATCTGCACGGGATTGCCGAAGAGCAGGAACATCAGGATCGGCACGACGGTGAGCCAGACGATGAAGCGGTCGCGCATGCGCGTCCGCCGTGCCGAGTCGTGCGCCTCGAAGTAGCCCATCAGCCGGGTCATGTCCGAGAACACGCGCGAGTTGGCTGCGGTTGCCGCGAAGATCGTGCCGTACAGCGTGACCACCGCCCCGAGATAGAAGACCGGAGCGCTCCAGTTCCCGAGCGTCGCGGTGTACATGGCCGAGAGCGTGGTGATCGTCTCGTTGCCCCGCGGCACGGTGCCGGCCGGATGGAGGATGCCCGCCCCGAGCAGGTAGAAGGCCACGGTGGCCAATGTGTAGATCACGAGGCTGGTGAGGATGTCGGCCATCATCACCCGGCTCCAGCCGCGTGCCCGCGCCTCCCATGCCGGTGACCCGTCGTTGATGCCGCTGCGACGGGCGTATCCCTTCTCCACGCACCAGTAGGGATACATGAACAGTTCGCTGGCTCCCACCCCCGTGATCCCGAAAACCGCCAGCGCGGTGCCCAGGCCGGTCGTCGGGATTTGCGGCCTCAGTCCCTCCATCATCTCGCCGACACGAAAAGACGGCGACCGGAACAGCAGCACGGCAGCCAGCACCGTAAGGAACGAGAACAGGCTCACCTTGAGGACGGCGAACCGTTCGACCCGCTCGTAGCCGCCCCCGAGCAGGATGAGCAGGGTCAGCCCGGCAAACCCTGTCACATAGAGCTCTTTCGGGATGGCTGGCGCGACGATCTGCATGACTTGCGTGACCCCGCCGTACATCGCGCCGATCTGCATCAGGGACACGAGGGTCATGAGTGCCCAGAGCCAGACGATCCAGTTGACGTGGACCAGCCGCGGGCCAGGCACGTGATTCAGGCCGGCGAGCCCGGTTTCCCCGGTCGCGATGGTGTAGCGGCCCAACTCGGCCTGCACGGCCGGCTTGATGGCACAGCTCAACAGGATGATCCAGAGTGCCGTGTAGCCGACTTTCGCGCCGAGCGTCGTCGTGGCGATGAGTTCGCCAGACCCGACAATGGACGAGGCCAGCACGACGCCGGGACCGATACGCCGAAGCGTGGCCCCGAGTCCTGAGGGAGGGGACTCGGCGTCCGCGGGCTGGATGGCGTAGGGGTCAGGTGGGGCTTGCACGGAGCTCAACTATGACTCCCACGCTCCGTGGCGGCAAATCAGGCGCCCTTCACAGTTCGCCGTTCCACTCCTCGGGCTCGGCTCCCGTGGCGCGGATGATCTCGAGGTGCCACTTGCCGCCGCCCCACGGCTCGATGACTTCGGCGACGACCACGTCCACGAGCACTTCGTGGAAGGCGCGCGTCTCCGGGTCGCCCTCGAGATGGTAGGCCGGCTCCTCCCACCCGAACGTGGGATAGAGCACCAGCGTCAGGAACAGGTCGTACCCGTCGTCGACGACGATCAGCTGGCCGCAGGGCCGCTTCATCGTCGAGTGGTAGATGAGGTACTTCTCCGCGCTGTGGGCGCGGATGTAGCGCTTGAGCGCGAACTCGCGCGCGACGATCTCCTCGACGGCGATCTTCTTGTCCCAGCAGTCGCGGCAGTACTTCTCCTCGCCTCGCGGCTCGGACACGTCCTTCGCATTGCAAAGGGCACATCGCACGCTGGAGACGGAACGACGAGACATCCTCTGATTGTCGCACGGCCATCGGCCGCGCTGGCCTACTTGTTCGTGAGGCTGGCCTCGAACGCCGGCAGGTACATCCGCTCGACGTATTCCTTCAACATCCGGCGTGTGCAGAACCGTGGCGCGACGGTACGGATGGACTGCTTGACCATCTGCACCCAGCGGAGCGGCACCTCGCGCGCGTCCCGTTCGTAGAAGGCCGGCACCACCTCGTTCTCGAGCAGGCGGTAGAGCGCGTCGGCGTCAGCCGCGTCCTGGGCGGCGTTGTCAGCGTGCTCGACGGCCGGGTCGATCAGCCAGCCGTTGCCGCCGACGAACCCTTCGGGCCACCAGCCATCGCCGATGCTCATGTTGAGCACGCCGTTGGCCGCGGCCTTCATGCCGCTCGTGCCGCTGGCCTCGAGCGGCTTGCGGGGGTTGTTGAGCCACACGTCGCAACCCTGGACCAGGTAGTGCGCGACGTGCAGGTCGTAGTCCTCGACAAACGCGATACGGCCACCGAAGCGGGGGTCGAGCGCGCGCCGGTAGATACCCTGGAGGGCATGCTTGCCGCCTTCGTCGGCCGGGTGCGCCTTGCCTGCAAACACCACCTGCACGGGGCGCTTCGGGTCGTTGAGCAGCCGTGCGAGACGATCCGGATCATGGAAGATCAGGTCGGGCCGCTTGTAGGCCGTCATGCGTCGCGCGAAGCCGATCGTCAACGCCTGCTGGCCGAGCAAGGTTCCACCGGCGAGCACGCGTGCAGGCGGCACGTTCTCGTGCACCCAGCGTTCGCGAATCCGCTCGCGGACGAAGTGGTACATGTAGCCGCGCATCTTCTCGCGCGTCTCCCAGAGGACCTCGTCGGGGATGTCCAGCACCGCGTCCCACACCGACGGATCGTCGTGCCGGGCCCGCCAGTCGGCCGGCAGGTACTTGTCCAGCGTGCGATTGAGTTCGAGCGACAGCCAGTTGGTCAGGTGCACGCCGTTGGTGACCGCCTTGACCGGTTCGTCCTGCGGCGGGAGCTCGTGGATCAGCGGCGCCCACATCTCGCGGGTGACCTCGCCATGCAGCTGGCTGACAGCGTTGACGCCCGCGGCACTGCGCATCGCGAGGGCGGTCATGTTGAACAGCGTGCCGCTGCCGTTGTCGTAGCGACCGAGCGCGAGGAAGTCCTCGCGGTGGTCACCGAGCCCGCCCCAGCAACCGGCCAGGTGCGTCTCGACCATGTGGAACGGGAACGCGTCGTGGCCCGCGGGCACCGGCGTGTGTGTCGTGAACACGGTGCTGCGGCGCACTTCGGCGTGTGCGTCGGCAAACGAGTAGCCCAGTTCGAGCAATTCGCGGATGCGCTGCAGCACCACGAACGCGGCGTGGCCTTCGTTGAGGTGCCACACGGCCGGGTCGTAGCCGAGCGCGCGCAGGACCCGCACGCCGCCGATGCCGAGGATGATCTCCTGCTGCACACGCGTTTCGCGATCGCCGCCGTAGAGGCGTGCCGACAACTCGCGATCCCACGGCGCGTTCTCGGGCAGGTTCGTGTCCATCAGGTACAGCGAAATGCCACCCAGCTTGACGAGCCACACCGAGACCAGCACCGTGCGGTTGCCGAGCGGCACGGCGATGACCAGTTCCGAGCCGTCGGCGGCGCGAGCGCGCTGCGTCGCGGCGTCCTCCCAGTCGATGCGCTCGTAGTTCTCCTCCTGCCAGCCATCGGCAGTCACGCTCTGGTGGAAGTAGCCCTGGGGGTACATGAAGCCGACGCCCACGAATGGCAAGCCGAGGTCGGACGCCTCCTTGCAGTGGTCGCCGGCGAGCACACCCAACCCGCCGGCATAAATCGGAAGCGACTGGTGAATGGCGAATTCGGCGGAGAAGTAGGCGATTGGACGCTTGCGGCCAATGGTTGTTCGCTGCCTCCACCAGGTCTGGTCACCAGAACGCGCCGCCTCCAGTTGCCGCAGTGCCTCGTCGTACAAGGCCAGGAAACCCGGATCCGCGGCGGCTTCCGCCAGCCGCTCGGGGCTCACCAGGCGCAGCATCCGCACCGGATTGTGGGCCGTGAGGCGCCACACCTTGTAATCGAGCTGGCGGAACACCTCGCGCGCCTCGCGGTGCCAGACCCACCACAGGTCCGTGGCGAGATCGTGCAGGCCGGCAATGCGGTGGGGAAGGAGGGCAGAATCGGACATGGTCGCGTCACTCGTCATGCGTCGTAATTCGCTCGGCTACCGGGCCGTCACCACGAACCCGACAGGGCCGATTGCGACGCGCCGCGGGCGCGGGGTGAGGGCCGTGCTGCGAGAGCGCCGGCCTTGTAGACCAGCTATCGTACACTCTGGCGCATGCCATCTCGACTGAATCGACGTGACTTCGTCCTTACCGGCGCGGCCGCGGCCGCTCTCGGTCTCGCGCCGCGTGCCGAGGGCGCGCCCGCGGTCCTGCAGAACAAGTTCCGGCCGGTCGTCATCTCGTCGGCCAACGGCAACAAGTACACGCACGACGGCCAGGAGACCTGCGTAGCCCGCGCCTTCCGGCTGATGACCGGCGGCAGCGACGTGCTCGAGGCCCTCATCGCCGGCGTCAACATCGTCGAACTCGACCCCAGGGACACGAGCGTCGGCTACGGCGGGCTGCCCAACGCGGAGGGTGTGGTGCAGCTCGACTCGTGCTGCATGCACGGCCCGAAGAAGCGGGCCGGGGGAGTGGCCGCCCTCGAGGGAGTGCGGACGCCGTCCAGGGTGGCGCACGCGGTCCTGCAGAAC
This sequence comes from Luteitalea pratensis, assembly GCF_001618865.1. Lineage (GTDB taxonomy): Bacteria > Acidobacteriota > Vicinamibacteria > Vicinamibacterales > Vicinamibacteraceae > Luteitalea > Luteitalea pratensis. The sequence goes on along the minus strand of NZ_CP015136.1, from coordinate 5,685,719 downwards.
ACCGATCACCACCTCCTGGTCGGCGCTGGCGCACAGCGGTTCGCGAGGCAGATGGGATTCACCGTCGAAGAGGACCTCAACACCGAGACGTCGCGGCGCCTCTGGCTGGAGTGGAAGCGGCGCCTCGATCCGGAGCACTTCCTCGACCCGGAAAAGCGCGCGCAGTCCGGCTTCGAAGCGGGCCGATCGATGGTGCGCGATGGCCTCATCGACCCGGCCCACTACTTCGGCACCATCAACTGCGATGGCGTGAATGCGAAGGGCGAAATCTGCGGCGTCACCACGACCAGCGGGCTCGCCTGGAAGATTCCCGGTCGCGTCGGGGACTCGCCGATCCTGGGGGCCGGGTTGTACGTGGACGGTGATGTCGGGGCGGCCGGTTCGACGGGGCGAGGTGAGGCCAACCTGTACGGCCTCTGCTCGTACCTGATCGTCGAGCAACTGCGCCAGGGCAAGTCCCCCAAGGACGCCGGCATGGAAGCGTTGCGCCGGGTGAAGGCCAACACCATCGAGAAGCGCCTGCTCGACCCGAAGGGCACCGGCAACCCGAAGTTCGGGCTGAACTTCTACGTCGTCAACAAGGCCGGCGAGTTTGCCGGCGTCTCGATGTACGAGAGCGACTACGCCGTGTGCACCGAGAACGGCCCGGAGACGCGCAAGACCGAGTCGCTGATTCCCGGGCCCGAGCCGACCTGGTAACGCCTGACGCCTCACGCCTAACGCCTGACGCCGAATGCCTCGAACGCCGAACGCCGACGGCCGAACGCCTAAGGCCGGATCCCTGACGGTCTGATGTCTGACCTCCACCGCCGACCGCCGGAGATGGCCAAAGGACGACTGGAGGGACGCGTCGCGCTCGTGACCGGTGCCGCACGAGGCATCGGTCTCGCGATTGTGGAGTGCTTCCATGCCGAGGGCGCGATCGTTCTGCTCTCCGATATCGACGATGATCTGGGGCGGGCCGCAACGAGCCGCCTCAGTGACCGTGTCGACTATCAACGTCTCGACGTGAGCCGCGAGGAGGACTGGCAGCGAGTCGCCGAGGAGATCGGCCGCACGCGTGGGCGCCTGGACATCGTCGTGAACAACGCGGCCATCACCGGGCTTCTCGAGCCCGGCCCGCAGGATCCCGAGCACTTCGAGCTCGCGAGCTGGCGGCGCGTCCACGCCGTGAACCTCGATGGCGTGGCGCTCGGTTGCAAGTACGCCATCCGCCTGATGCGCCATCACGGCGGCGCCATCGTCAACATCTCCTCGCGCTCGGGGATTGTCGGCATTCCCGGTGCGGCGGCGTACGCCTCGAGCAAGGCTGCCGTTCGTAACCACACCAAGAGTGTCGCCCTCTACTGCGCGGCGCGCGGCTACGGGATTCGCTGCAACTCCGTGCATCCAGGCTCGATCCTCACGCCGATGTGGGATCCGATCCTCGGCCAGGGCGCCGATCGCGAGATCCGGATCGCGGCATTCGCCCGCGAAGTGCCACTGGGGCGAATGGGCCGGCCCGACGACGTGGCCCAGGCGGTCCTGTATCTCGCGTCGGAGGCCTCGGCCTATGTCACAGGGACCGAACTGCACGTCGATGGCGGGATTCTCGCCGGGGCCGCCGCCGCGCCGCCGCTGCCATCCGCCCCAGAGGGAGACTGATTCGCATGCGCACCGTTGGACGCATCACCCTCGCCGCATTGGTCGGCGCCACCGTGCCGGCGAATGCCTTTGCCCAGGCGCAGGATCGCGTAGGCGCGCTTGCGCCGGCTTTCGGCGATGTCGACCGCATCTTCACCGACTACGCGCGCGACGGCCACGTGCCGGGGATGGCGTGGGGAGTCATCGTCGATGGACGACTGGTGCACACAGGCACGTTCGGCGTCCAGGACACGGTGACACGCGCGCCGGTGACGCCCGACAGCGTCTTCCGGATCGCCTCGATGACCAAGAGCTTCACGGCTGTGGCGATCCTCTCACTGCGCGATGCCGGCAAGCTGTCGTTGGACGACGCTGCGGAGACGTACGTGCCGGAACTCCAGGGACTCACCTATCCCACCAGCGACTCCCCGCGGCTCACGATCCGCCACCTGCTCTCGCACGCCACGGGCTTTCCGGAAGACAACCCGTGGGGCGATCAGCAACTCGCGCTCTCGGACGACCAGATGTCGGCGTTGATGCGGCAGGGGATCCCCTTCTCGAATCCGCCAGGCCTGGCGTACGAGTACTCGAACTACGGCTTCGCGATCCTCGGACGAATTGTCTCGAAGGTCTCGGGCATGCCGTACCGCGATTACGTGCGCCGTCGCCTTCTCGATCCGCTCGGTCTTCCGGCGACCACGCTCGATGCGCCGGCCGTGCCCGCGTCCCGGCTGGTGCACGGCTATCGCTGGGAGGACGAACGCTGGAAGGAAGAGGCGCCCTTGCCTGACGGCGCTTTCGGCTCGATGGGCGGCATGCTGACGTCGTTGCAGGACCTGTCGCGGTACGTGGCGTGGATGATGGACGCCTGGCCGGCGCGCGATGGTCTGGACACGGGTCCGTTGCGCCGCGCTTCGCGGCGCGAGATGCAGCAGGTGTGGCGAACCAGCCAGGCGCTGGCGCGCAAGACCCCCGCGGGCGCACTGCAGTTGCTGGCTGGTGGCTATGGTTACGGGCTTCGCGTGTCGCAGACCTGTAGCATCGGGCATGTCGTGGCGCATTCCGGCGGCCTGCCGGGATTCGGATCGCAGATGCGCTGGCTGCCCGAGTACGGCGTCGGCCTCGTGGCGATGGGTTCGCTGACGTACACGAGCTGGGGAGCACGATTCGACGCCGCGCTCGATGCACTCGCGAAGACCGGTGCGCTCGTGCCTCGGCAGCCTGCGCCCTCACCGGCGCTGATCGCGATGCGGGCCGACGTCACGCGACTGATCCAGCAGTGGGACGAGGCCTTGGCCGATCGCATTGCCGCCAACAACCTCTATCTCGACAGCGCCAGGGATCGGCGTCGGCGTGAGTTGGAGGCCCTTCGCGAAAAGCACGGCAGTTGCCGGGCGGACGGTCCCTTCGTGGCCGAGAACGCGTTGCGTGGCGCGTGGGTGATGCCGTGCGAGCGGGGAGCGCTGCGCGTCGATATCACGCTCGCGCCGATCGTGCCGCCGAAGGTCCAGCACCTCGCGGTCCGGTCGCTGGACACCGTAACAGTACCGACGCCGGGCCCGGTGTCGTGCATCGAGTAGGCGCCCGCATTCCGTAGCTGCCGGACTTCAACGAATCTCGTAGGCGCCGGACTTGTCCGGCGCGCTGCCCGCGGGACGACCTGTCGCCCTAGCCTTGGCGAAGGCGGAAGTCCCGCGGCTACCCCACGGATTCGCGCCGGCCGGTGGCGCGTGCGCCATGGACCTCTTGTCCGGCAGTCAGCTATGGTTCGCGAACAACCACTGACCGTCGGACAGAGTCCGACGGCTACCCCCCGGCCCCCGGCCCCCGGCCCCCGGCCCCCGGCCCCCGGTACCCGGTACCCGGTACCCGGTACCCTACCGTGGCTGGACGTCGAGCGTGATCGCCGTCAGCAAGTCGTCGTCGCACAGGACGTCGAAGACGTAGGTGCCGATCTCCGGCAGTTCGAGCTCCAGCGGCAGGTTGAGTGTCACCGCCGGACGCTCATCCGTGAACACGACCATCTTGTCGGCTGACAGTCCTTCACTCCCCGAGGGGAACCAGCCACGGAAGGTGATGCGCCGCCGCCCACGCACGCTTCCGCCTCGCAGGGCGATCACCGCCCGCAGGTTGAGGATCAGTGGTGGTGTGGTGGGATCGGCCGGATCATCGACGCCCAGTCCGTCGACGATGCCGATGAGGTTTGCCGTGCCGTCGGGCTGGAGATCGATGCGCTGGCACAGGACGGCCAGCGCAACATAAGGACCGCCTGCCACGCTCATGGGGGCGAGTGTAGCAGGCGGTCTGGATGAGTGATGAAGCGACGGGGCTGTGGAACGCGTCAGGCCACAGGCCGATTGGACGCGTGCCAACCGCGATGCAGTAGGCCTTCACACCAGGTAGCCGCGGCGACCTCCAGCGCTTCCCATTCCTCGAAGACTCGGCTGAGGATCGGCTTGCCGTTCACCAGGTATCTCAATTCCATGCCGAACGGATGCGGCGACACCTCGCAGCGCACCAGCTGGCCCGCACGGAAGAGTTTCCACAGTATCCGGCGACGATTTGGGAGCATGCGCATCGGTCGTCTCCTGGCGAGGGTGACACTACGCCGCCCCGTCGATGCTAACCAAGGCAAGAGGCATGCCCGCGCCGGACCGCCTTTTTGCACAAGACCCAGCTTTGGATATGTCGCGATTGTGTGTCGCTGTCGGGAAACGATGCGGAAAAAGGTGCTCGGCGGCGCCTCTGATTGACGAGTTACTCGGAGGTCACTCGTCTGTCGAGTTGGAGGTGTGGATGCCCACGACTCGCGCGGGGCCGGCGAGTCGGTTGGTGCGGAAGGAGGGATTTGAACCCTCACCGAGTTGCCCCGACAGGTTCCTGAGACCTGCGCGTCTGCCAATTCCGCCACTTCCGCAAGGGGCGCGTGACCGGGCCGGTCACAGACAACGAAGTATAACGCACCTGCCACACGAGCGAAAGACGGAGGCTTCGGTCCGCCTTTGCGCCGCCGGTGCTACGGCGCGACAGCCTTCGTTTTTTCGCGTCTCACCGGTACGGGCTTGCCGAGCCGAAGCTCGCCTGAGCGAGCGAAGGCTGGGTGCTATCCTCCTGATTTGAACAACGCAACATCCGGCACCCGCCACTGGCAGGCAGTCGGCCCTCCAAAGGAACGAGCGTGGCTGTACGTCGAGGCGTGTGGGTGGTGGTGTTCTTGCTGGTCTGTGCCGTGCTCGCGTCGGCCACGCTGGTGACCTTGTCGTGGGTGGCGTTCCGCCGGCCGCCGGGCGTGCCCGCCAAGGGCGTGCTGGTCCTGAAGATCCAGGGCAGCCTCGACGAAATCTCGAACAACCCCTTCGACGCGCTGATTCACGAACCGGTCACGGTGCGCAGCCTGACCGAGGCCCTGCGTGCTGCCAAGACCGATCCGCGGATCACGGGTGTCCTGCTGCGACCCATCCAAGCGCCGTCCCTGTGGGGCAAGGTGCAGGAAGTGCGGGAAGCGCTCGTCGACTTCCGCTCCTCCGGCAAGCCCCTCGTCGCGCTGGTCGAGTTTGCAGGCGACCGCGAATACGTGCTCGCCTCGGCCGCCTCCCGTGTCGTCCTCGTGCCGCCAGGCCAGCTCAACCTGACCGGACTCGCGAGCTACCAGTTGTTCCTCCGCGGCACCTTGGACCTCATTGGCGCCCAGCCCGATCTGCTCCACATCGGTGACTACAAGACGGCGGTGAACACCTTCACGGAGAAGGGCTTCACGCCTGCGCACAAGGAGATGACCGAGTCGCTCAACCACGACGCCTTCGAGCAACTGCTCGGGGCGGTGGCGAGCGCTCGCAAGAAGAGCGTCGAGGACGTGCGCGCGCTCATCGACCAGGGGCCGATGCTGCCCGCTGCCGCCCTCGCGAAGGGGCTGGTGGACGATGTCGCGTACTTCGACGAGATCGGCAAGACCAGCGGCCTCGGCGATCGCTTCAAGGAACTACCTCTCGAGCAATACCTGACGGTGATGCCGGCCACGCGGACCGCCCTCACCGCGCCTCGTATCGCGGTCATCTACGCCGTCGGCACCATCGTCTCGGGCAACGGCGGCACCGGCCCCACGGGAACCGAAGTCGGCTCGGACAAGCTGACCGAGTACATCCGCGACGTGCGCAACGACGACAGCATCAAGGCCGCTGTGCTCCGCATCGACAGTCCTGGCGGGTCGACGGTCGCCTCCGACGTGATCTGGCGCGAGTTGATGCTCCTGCGCGCGCGCAAGCCGCTGGTCGTGTCGATGTCGGACCTCGCTGCGTCTGGTGGCTACTACATCGCGATGCCGGGCCACGTGATCGTGGCCCAGCCGGGGACGTTGACGGGATCGATCGGGATCTTCTCGGGCAAGTTCGTCACCGGCGGCACCTACAACAAGGTGGGGATGAACATCGAGGCGGTCAGCGAGGGCACCTACGCGGAGATGTACTCGCCGTCGCGTCCCTTCAATGCCGCCGAACGCGCCAAGATCGAAGAGCACATGCAGGCCTTCTACGACCAGTTCGTCGAGAAGGTCGCCGAGTCGCGCTCCTCGACGCCAGAGAAGATCGACGCCATCGCCCAGGGGCGCGTGTGGACCGGAAGACAGGCCCGTGAGCGCGGCCTCGTGGACGAACTGGGTGGCCTGCCGCGGGCGCTCGCCATCGCACAGCAGCGCGCCGGCATCGCGAAGGACGCCACCGTCCAGGTCGTGACCTACCCGCCGCGGCCGAGCGTGTTCGAGGCCCTGTCGTCCACGTTCGGCGGCGGCACCCAGAACATGCGCGCGTCGCTGGCCGAGGCGTTGCTCTCGCAGCAGGATCGCGAGGCCCTGGCCGCGGTGCGGCGCCCGATGCAGATGCTGCGTCGCGGCGAGTCGCTGGCCCTGTTGCCGTGGGTGTTTGCGAGGTAGGGGCTCCCGCGGCACATCACTGACGGTCGACCTAAAGGTCGACCGCTACGAACCCTCGGCGGAGCCGTCGACGACGGCAAGAGCAGCTTGTGGCTGCACGGTGACGCCGTTGCACCGGCGAGTGCCGAGGGAACTTCGAGCTCCGCGCCAATCCGTAGCCGTCGACCTTCAGGTCGACGGTCAGTGATCTTCCCGGAAATCGACAAAAAGGGCGGGGAAGCCGTGAGGCCGCCCCGCCCTTCGTGTATTCGTACCCGGTACCCGGTACCCGGTACCCCGTACCCGATTCCCGATTCGCGCTACGTCGTAAGACGCTGAAGCACTGCCTGGTCGATGTTGATGCCCATGCCTTGCTTGGCCTTGGTCATGTAGCTGGCGAAGAACTGCGACCGCTTCTGCGACGCCAATTCCCGGCGGATCGCATCGCGGTTCTTGGCGAGGTCGGTCGCGGGCACGTCGGTGCGGCTCGCCACCCGGACCACCACGGCGCCGTTGGGCGTCGTGATCGGGTCACTCACCGCGCCCAGCGGGAGCGAGAAGACCGCCTGGTCTACAGCCGGGCTGGGCCCGACTTCAGGGATGGCGGCGCCGCGCGCCAGGTTCTCGGCCGTGCGCAGGGTCAGTCCAGCCGCCTTGGCCGCGGCCGTGAAGTCGGCCGACGCCTTCAGGGTCGTGGCGGTGGCCTGCGCCCGGGTCCGCGCCACGTCCTGCGCCTTCTTCCTCTTCAGGTCGGTCGTCACGCGTTCCTTCACCTCGGTGAGGGTGGGCACGCGTGCCGCCTCGCTGCCGGTGACGGTCAGGAACGCGACACCGGTGCCGGTTCGCAAGGGCCCGCTGACCTTCCCGGCGTCGAGCGTGAACGCCTGCTCGGAGACCTCGGGAGAGGCGCCGAGGCCGGCGATCGGCTCGCTGCGCATGAAGAACGGCGACTCCTGCACCTTCAAGCCGCGCTTGGCGGCGGCCTTGTCGAGATCGGCCGGCGTCTTCAGTTCGGTGGTGATCGCGGTCGCGAGATCCTGCACGCGGGTCTGAGCCCGTTCGACCTTCAGTTGCTCCGCGATCTGGGGCCGCACGGCGTCCAGCGGCTGCACTTCGGCGGCCTTCTTGTCGGTGACCTTCATGATGTGGAAGCCGTACTGGGTGCGCACGACGTCACTGAGTTGACCGACCGGCAGCGTGAAGGCGACGGCCTCGAACTCCGGCACCATGCGTCCCCGGCCGAAGAAGTCCAGGTCGCCGCCCTTGCTGGCGCTGGCCGGGTCCTGCGAGTTCGCCCTGGCCAGGGCCTCGAAGTCGGCGCCGCCCTTGATCTGTTTCAGCAGGTCTTCGGCTTTCGCCCGCACGGCCGCTTCGTCCTTGCCTTCGGTGTTCAGCAGGATGTGGCTGGCGCGCACCTGCTCGGACTGCGAGTACTGCTCGATGTTCTGCCGGTACGCGCGCTGGATGTCCTGCTCGGGCACGGTGATGTTGTTGCGGATCGCCTGCGCGTCGAGCAGCAGGTAGCGCACCTTGCGGCGCTCGCCGATCCGGTACGTGTCCTTGCTCTGTTCGAAGTAGGTCGCCACGTCGGCATCGGTCACCTGCACCTGGCCGAGGAACGACACGGTCGGGAACGACACCAGTTCGAGCGAGACCTTTTCGTTGCGGCGCCGGTACTCCGCGTCGGCATCGGCATCGGAGACGGTGATCCACTCGGTCAGCGTCGCGCGCATCTTGTCCAGGATCACGCTGTTGCGGATCTCGTCCTCGAACTGCGCCGCGGTGATCGGCGGTCGCTGCAGCCGCAGCAGCTGTCGATAGCGCTGCTCGCCGATGAACTGACCGTTCTCCTGGAAGGCGGGGATGCTGACGATCCGGTCGCGGACTTCCGCGTCGGTCGCCGAGATCCCGAGCCGCGTTGCCTCGGCCAGCACCGCCTCCTGATCGATCATCTGCTGCAGGACCTGCCGATCCATCCCGAGCTGGCGCAGCATGGCGGGACTCATGTTGTTGCCGTAGGCGTTGCGGAATTGCGCCAGCTGCGCGTTGTAGGCGCGCGTGAAGTCGCCCACGGTGATGGCGCGCCCCTGGACGGTGGCGACGGCATCGGCGGTCGCACCGGTTCCCGTGGGCGGCGACAGGAAGTCGGGCACGTAGAAGAACACGAATGTGAGCACCACGAGGCCGAGGCTCCACTTGAGCCACCCCTGGTGGCGACGCATCCGGTCGAGCATGGTCATACGGTCGTTCTCCGGGGGCCGACGTTCGTCCTGCGACTTCGCACGGAAGCCCGCCGACGTCGGCACAAAGACCCACCATTATACGGCACTGGATGTGCAAGGCTATGATGATGGGCGCTTCGTGACCCGCCGGCACACCCGTCCCGCCACAGCCTGACCCGAGTATCGACCCCGTGAACCTGGCCCTTGGTCTGCCCCGCCTGCCGCGCGCCGCGCGGCGTCAGCTCGCGTCCCGCACGGCGCTGCATGCCTGGCTGCTCGATCTCCAGCGCCCCGCGACCGGGGCCGCTCTTGCACGGTTTCTCGTCCCCCGGCTGTCGGAATGGCTGCCACTCCAGGCCTGGGCGCTGGTGATTCCCGGACCGCACGGCCCGGAACGTGTGGGCCCCGCCCCCCGGGGACGACGGCTCGGACCGGCGGTCCTGGCCGTCGCCGACGCGGCGCTCCGCGCGCAGGCGCCCTGGAGTGCCGGCTCGATGCGCGCGGTGCTGCGAACCGGACCGGACGCTGCCGCTGTCGCGTGGCCCCTCCGCGGCCGAGAAGAAGTAGCGGGCGTGCTGGTCGGGATCGACAACACGCCGGCGCCGCGGCCGCCCGACGTGGTCAGGGCAGGCGAGGCGTTGTGGCGGGACGTCCTCGAGCCGATCGGCCTGGCGCTGGCTCGCGTGCGTCATCTGGATCGCCTGGAGGAGTTGGCGACGATTGACGACCTCACGGGGTTGTTCAACGCCAGGCACTTGCAGCACACCGTGGAACGCGAGCTCTCGCAGCTGGCGCGGACAGGCCGCCCGCTGTCGCTCGTGTTCCTGGATCTCGACGCCTTCAAGCGTGTCAACGACCGTCACGGCCACCTGCTGGGGAGCCAGACGCTCGTCGAAGTGGGGCAACTGCTGCGGGCCTGCGTCCGCCTGACCGACACTCCGGTGCGGTTCGGCGGCGACGAGTTCGTGGTCGTGCTGCCCGGGACCAGCCGGCGCGATGCCACAGGTGTGGCCCGCCGCATCCAGCAGCGGGTTGCTGCTGAAACGTTCTTGTCGGGAAGGGGAGTCGAGGTGCGCCTGACCGTGTCGGTCGGCGTTGCCTCGTTGAACCGCCCGACCTATTCGGCCGCCGAGCTGATCCGCACCGCCGACGAGGCGATGTACTGGGTCAAGCGGCACGGCCGCAACGGTATCAGGGCCGTCCTGCTCGGCAGAGGCGCCCGGAAAGGGAGTACGACCGAGTGAGCCTGCGTTCGCTGTTCTCGTTGTTTTCGAGTGACCTTGCCATCGACCTCGGCACGGCCAACACGTGCGTGTACGCGCGTGGCAAGGGCATTGTCGTCAACGAGCCCTCCATCGTCGCCATCAACAAGGTGAACGGCCGCATCGAGGCCGTCGGCAAGGAGGCCAAGGACATGCTCGGGCGCACCCCGGGCAACATCGTGGCCATCAAGCCGATGAAGGACGGCGTCATCGCCGACTTCGAGGTCACCGAGAAGATGCTCACGTACTTCATCAAGAAGGCGCACAACCGCAACGTGTGGGTGCGGCCGCGCATCGTGATCGGCGTGCCGAGCGAGATCACCCAGGTCGAGAAGCGGGCGGTGAAGGACAGCGCCTACCGGGCCAAGGCGAGCGAGGTGCACCTGGTCGAGGAGGCGATGGCCGCGGCGATCGGCGCCGGTATGCCGATCACCGAGCCCTCCGGCAACATGATCGTGGACATCGGTGGTGGCACGACCGACATCGCGGTCATCTCGCTGGCCGGGATCGTCTACAGCAAGGCCGTCCGCGTCGCCGGCAACGAGATGGACGAGGCGATCATCCAGTACATCAAGAAGACCTACAACCTGCTGATCGGCGAGCGCACCGCCGAGCAGATCAAGATGGAACTCGGTTCCGCGTTCCCGCTCGAGGATCCGAAGGAGATGGAGATCAAGGGGCGCCACCTCGTCGAAGGCGTGCCCAAGACCATCACCATCAGCGACAGCGAGATCCGCGGTGCCCTGGCCGAGACGGTCAACGTGATCGTCGATGCCGTACGCATCGCGCTCGAGCGCACGCCGCCGGAACTCTCGGCCGATATCGTCGATCGCGGCATCGTGCTCACCGGCGGCGGGTCGCTGCTCAAGAACCTCGACAAGCGGCTGCGAGAGGAGACCGGCCTGCCGGTGGCGATGGCGGAGGATCCGCTCTCGACGGTGGTGCTCGGTGCCGGCCGCATGCTGTCCGACTTCAACCTGCTGAGGAAGATTTCAATCGACTGACGCTGTCCAACGCCGAACGCCGAACGCCGAACGCCGAACCCGAATGCTGAATGCTGACCAAGAACGAAGGCCCAAGGCCGAAGGCCGAAGGCCGTCCGTGACCTGAGAGTGCTGACGAACGACCGCGGTCCCGTCCTCGAGTTCCAGAAGCGCACCGGCTACCTGCTGGTGGCGGCCCTGCTCGGCCATCTGTTGCTGATTTCGGCGCAGGTCAGCTCGCAGCAGGGCGCGAGCGTGCTCGAGACGACGATCTTCGGGGCGCTGTCGCGGGTGCAGGCGCTCACCGCCTGGGTCACGCAGGGAATGGCCGGCGCCTGGGGCAACTACGTCGCGCTCAAGGGCCACCGTACTCGCGCGGATGCACTGCAACTGCAGCTCGATCGCCTCGGCGTCGAACTTCAGCACGCCAACGCGCAAGCCCGCCGCGCTGAGCAGCTCGAACAACTGCTGCAGCTGCAGCGCACGGAACTGCCGGCGACGATGGCGGCGCGGGTGATTGCCGCTGATCCGGCGGCTGCGTTCCGAACGGTCACCATCGACAAAGGCGCGAACGACGGTGTCCACCGCGACATGGCGGTGTTGTCGCCGCTTGGCGTCGTCGGCCGGGTCATCGACGAGCCTGCGGCGCATGCCGCCAAGGTGCAGCTGATCATCGATCGCAACGCCGGGGCGGGCGCTTTCATCGATCGCAACGGGGCGGGTGGCGTCGTCGTCGGTGCCGACAGCGACGCGCCGCTGCGCATGGAGTACGTGTCGAACCTGTCCGACGTCGCAATCGGCGACCTGGTGATGACATCCGGGCTGGACGGCATCTACCCGCGTGGCTACGTGATCGGCCGCATCGAGAAAGTCGAGCGCGGATCCGGGCTCTACAAGTTGATCGCCATCCGCCCGCGGGTCGACTTCTCCTCGCTCGACACGGTGCTCCTGGTCAGCGGGCCACAGCCAGCGACGGCAACGCCGCCATCGAGGTCGAACCCGGCCCCCGGGGTGCCCGCCAAGTCAACTCCGGGGCCGTCTCTGCCTGCCGCGCCCGCACCCAGGCGGCCGGCGTCCCCACCGCCGCCAGCGGCGCCGTTGCCATGACGCGTCTGTTCCTGGCGGGTGTGGCCATCGTCGGCGCGCTGATGCTGCAGACGGTCGTCGGCTACCAGCTCTTCGGGCGGCTCATCGCCATCGACCTGGTGTTGGTCGTGGTGGTCTCGACGGCGCTGTTCTTCGGACCCACGGCCGGCATGGTGAGCGGTACCGTGGCAGGGCTCTGCCAGGACGCGTTGTCAGGTGGCGTGCTCGGCGTCGCTGGCCTCGCCAAGACGCTGGCCGGATTCGTTGCCGGCGTCATCGCGACGCAGTTCATCGTCAGCAGCGTCATCCCGCGGGGCGTCGTATTTTTTGCCATGACATGGCTGCACGGCGTGTGTTTCCTCGGACTGTACGCCATGATAGAGAGACACGGGATGGGCCGCCCCTGGCGGCAGCTGCTGGTGCAGAGCCTGCTCAATGCTGTCGTCGGCGTCGTGGCCACCCGCATGATCGAGCGCGGACCGGAGTGGTGGCGGCGACGCCAGTACACGCGACGCGCGGAAGGACGACGGCTGGTGCGCTGAGGCGCGCGGCCCTGACACGATGCTCGTCAACGAGGAACGCCTCAACCTGCCGCTGCGTCTGCGCGTGCTCCAGTGGAGCTTCGCCGTGGCCTTCCTCGTGCTGGCGACAGCGTTCTGGTACTTCCAGATTGCGCGTCACCAGCAGTTCCTCGAGATGGCGGAGAACAACCACCAGCGGGCGTTGCCCCTGGCGGCGCCGCGCGGGGTGCTGTTCGATCGGGGCGGCACGGTGCTGGTCGAAAACCGTTTCGCCTTCAACATCTCCATCGTTCGCGAGCAGACCAACGACCTCGAGCGGACCGCCCATGCCGTCGCGCAACTGACGGGCGCGTCGGTCGAAGCCATCCTCGAGGCCCTCGATCGCAACAAGCGGTTGCCCGCTTACCGGCCGATCGTGGTGCTGCGTGATGCGACCGAGGCGCAGATTGCGTCGGTCGCCGCGCACCGGCTCGAACTGCCGGGCGTCATCGTGGAGAAGGTGCCCACCCGTCGTTACCCGACCAACTCGATGGCGGCGCACCTGATCGGGTACGTCGGCGAGGTCACCGACGCCCAGCTGGCGCGGCCGGAATACAAGGACGTCCAGGGCGGGGCGATCGTGGGGCAGGCCGGTGTCGAGCAGACCTACAACCCGCTGCTGATGGGCGCCGATGGCGCCCGCCACGTGATCGTCAACAGCCGTGGCCGCGAGATCGACGTCCTCGGCGAAGAGGATCCGATCGAGGGGCGCCGCCTCCAGTTGACGATCGACGGCGACGTCCAGCGTGCCGCCGAGGAGGCCTTCAGGCACTACGGATTCCGCGGTGCCGCGATCGCGCTCGCGCCGTCGAGCGGCGAGGTGCTGGCGCTGTCGTCGCTGCCCGCCTACGACCCCAACGCCTTCGCGGCGGGCATCGGCCGCGAGGAATGGAACGGCCTGCTGACCGACCCGCTTCGGCCGCTGAACAACCGCGCCATCCAGGGCCGCTATTCGCCCGGGTCGACGTTCAAGATCGCCGTGGCGGTGGCAGGTCTCGAAGAAGGCGTGGTCACGCCGGAGACTCGCGTGTTCTGCAGTGGCGGCGCAACCTTCTACGGACGCTACTTCAAGTGTCACAAGGCCGGCGGCCATGGGTCGGTCGCGATGCGTGAGGCGCTGGAGAAGTCGTGCAACGTCTACTTCTACACGCTCGGCAACATGCTCGGCGTCGACCGCATCCACAAGTGGGCGACCGCGCTCGGGCTCGGCGAGATGAGTGGCGTCGACCTGCCGCACGAAACGCGGGGCATCATGCCGTCCACCGCGTGGAAGAAGCAGCGGACGGGCGAGAAGTGGTACGCCGGCGAGACGATCTCGGTGTCGATCGGCCAGGGTCAGGTGTCGGTGACGCCCATCTCGCTCGCCGTGATGATGGCGTCGGTGGCCAACGGCGGCACCCGGATCGTGCCGCACATGGTGCGGGCGATCGACAACGGCAAGGGCTGGGAGCAACTCCCGCCGCCGGAAGGTCAGAAGGACCTCGGGTTGTCACACGTCGACGTCGTCCGTGAAGGGCTGTGGATGGTGGTCAACGGTGCAGGCACCGGCGGCCGCGGCAGGATCGTCGGCTACGACGTTGGCGGCAAGACCGGCACCGCCCAGGTCATCTCCAACCAGGGCAAGGCCCGCGCCCGTGGCGACCGCGATCTGCGCGATCACGGCTGGTTCGTGTTCTTCGCGCCGGCGAAGAATCCGACCATTGCCGGCGTCGTGTTCGCCGAGCACGCCGAGCACGGTTACTTTGCCGCGCCGATCGCGAAATACATGATGGAGACGTGGTTCGCCAAGCAGGAAGGGCGGCCCCTGCCGACGCTGCCGCCGCTGCCTGGGACACCGGTCCCGCCGGGCGTGCCGTTGCCGGCCGAGGTCGTCGCGGCGCAGCACCGCGCGCCGTCCACGCCGGTGACACCCACCCCCGGTGGTGTCGAGCCATGATGCCCGTTCGACCGGACGCTGACCGCCGGATGGCCGGGCTCGGAGAGCCGGCCCTACCGTCCCGGATCTTCGGTACCTGGTGCCCGGCACCCGGCACCCTGTGCCCGATGTCCGACTCCGGACTCCCGACTCCCGACTCCCGGAGTCGAACCGATGTTTGAACAACGCCTCTACAAGCACCTCGACTGGAGCCTGTTGGGGGCCGTGCTCCTGCTGTGCGCCTTCGGCCTGGTGATGATCTACAGCACGACGTACGACCCGATCCGCGGGCACGTCGGCCGCGAGTTCTATACCCAGTTGTCCGCCGTCGGGATCGGCCTGGTAGCGCTGACGGTGATGCTCCTGATCGACTACCGGACGCTCTCGGAGTACGCGCCGGTCTTCTACGGCGGTGTCGCCGTCCTGCTGACCTATGTCCTCTTCTTCGGCGTCGTGGCGGGCGGATCCCGGCGCTGGATTTCACTGGTCGTCTTCAACCTGCAGCCCTCAGAGTTTGCCAAGGCGGCACTCGCGTTGCTGCTCGCCACGTGGTTCGGTCAGGACAAACTCTCGGCGCTGCGCCGCGGCGACCTTGCGGTTGCCGGCGGCGTGCTGCTGCTGCCGTTCCTCCTCGTCGCGCGCCAGCCGGACCTCGGCTCGGCGGTCACGTTGCTGCCGGTCGCGGGCGGGATCGCCTACGCGGCCGGCCTCCGCCTGCGGCTCATCGGCTATGCCCTCCTGGTGTTCGTGCTGCTCACCCCGGTCGCATGGGTGTATGGGCTGAAGGACTACCAGCGCTCGCGCGTCGTCACTTTCCTGGATCCCTCGCAGGACGCCCGCGGCGCGGGCTACCAGCAGATCCAGGCGCGCATCACCGTCGGGTCGGGCGGCCTGACGGGCAAGGGCTTCCTCAACGGCACGCAGGGCCAGTACAAGTTCCTGCCCGTCGCCCACAACGACTTCGTCTATTCCGTGCTCGCCGAGGAGCACGGCTTCATCGGCGTGCTCGCCACGCTGGGGTTGTACCTGTTCGTGCTGCTCCGCTCGCTGGAGGCGGCGCGGCTCGCACGGGATCGCATCGGGGCCTACCTGGTGGTGGGCCTGATCTCGTGTTTTGCCTTCCAGGTGATTTACAACATCGCGATGTCGGCCGGCCTTGCGCCGGTCAAGGGGCTCACCCTGCCCCTGATGAGCTACGGCGGATCGTCGATGATCGCCACGCTCACGAGTTTCGGCTGCATCCTCAACGTCCGGATGCGGCGGTTCGCGAATTGATGGTGACCACGTCCGTCCTCTTCGTGTGGCAGATGGTGCTGCGACTGCTCGGCCTGACCCTCGGGTCGCGAGCGTCGCACCCATCGCCGGGGTGCGCTCGCGCGCTCGAACTCGTCGAGGTCGCCGATGGCGCCGGGAGCATGCGGCATGACCAAGGAGATGATTGTCTCCGCGACCGACCGCGAGACCGCGGTCGCCATTCTCGAGGACGACCAGGTCGTCGAGTTCTTCATGGAGCGGGAGCGCCAGCAGGGCGTGGTCGGGAACGTCTACAAGGGACGCGTCTCGAAAGTCCTGCCCGGGATGCAGTCCTCGTTCATCGATCTTGGGCTCGAGCGTGACGGGTTCCTCTATGTCTCCGACGTCATCACCCCGGCCGAAGCGCTCGAGGACGACCCCGACGAGCCCTCCATCCCTGCCGACGATGTAGCGGCCGGACTGGTCGCGCAGGCTGACGACGGCGACGGGCCAGACGAGACGGGCGCCGACGGCGGGGAGGCGCGGGGCGCCAACGGCGAGGCCGCCGGCGTGGCTGGCAAGGGCGGGGACCGGCGGCAGCGGCAGGAGCGCGCCGCCCAGCCGAACATCGAGGACCTGCTCAAGGAAGGGCAGGACGTGCTGGTGCAGGTCGTCAAGGAGCCGATCGGCACCAAGGGCGCGCGCATCACCTCGCACGTGACGATTCCCGGCCGGTTCCTGGTGTTCATGCCGACCGTCGATCACATCGGTGTCTCCCGCAAGATCGAGTCGCGCGAGGAACGTGCCCGCCTTCGGGGCATCGTCCGGCAGTTCCGCGAAGCGCACGCGTTCAACGGCGGGGTGATCATCCGGACTGCCGCAGCCAACCGCCCCGACGCCGACATCCTCGGCGACCTCGAGTACTTCCACCAGGTGTGGAAGGAGATCAAGCACAAGTCGGAAACGCAGCGGGCACCGGCGGTCATCTACCGCGAGCAGAGCCTCGTCGCCAAGCTGTTGCGCGATCTCCTCACCGACGAGTTCAGCGTCATCCGCATCGACTCGGCGGACGAACACCGCCGCGTCACCGCGCTCGTCGAGCGGATCATGCCGGCGATGCTGCCGCGCGTGAAGCTCTACACGCGCGACTATCCGATCTTCGAGGAGTACGGCGTTCGCACCGAGATCGACAAGGCGCTGCGGAGCAAGGTGTGGCTGAAGTCCGGTGGCTACATCGTCATCAACCAGACCGAGGCGCTGGTCGCGATCGACGTCAACACCGGACGCTATGTCGGCAAGAAGACGACGGGACGGCTCGAGGACACCATCCTCAAGACGAACATGGAGGCGGTGAAGGAGATCGTGCGGCAGTTGCGGCTGCGCGACATGGGCGGCATCGTCGTCCTCGACTTCATCGACATGGAGGACAAGAAGAACCGGCAGAAGGTCTTCCAGACGCTCGAGCAGGAACTGCGCCGCGACCGCGCCCCGAGCAAGGCCATCCAGGTCTCGGATTTCGGGCTGATCATCATCACTCGCAAGCGAGTGAAGCAGAGCCTCGAGCGCCTGATGACCGACACGTGCCCCTACTGCACGGGCACCGGCACCATCAAGTCCAGTGCGACGGTGTGCCAGGAAATCCTCAACGAGATGCGCAAGGTCGGCAACGATCTCGACGGCCGCGGCGTATTGCTGCGCGTCAATCCCGAGATCGCCGAGGCGCTGCAGGGAGACGAGCGCGGGGTGCTTCGGGAGGTGGAGCAGGTGGTCGGACGCAAGGTCACCGTCCGCCCGGATGCCTACCTGCACCACGAGCAGTTCGACGTCATGTCTTTGTGAAGATTGGGTAGGGCCCGCTCTCCGAGCGCGGCCCGTCACCGGAGGCGCAGGGAAAAGCATGCACATATTTCGTCTGCTCACGATCGTATCGGCGGTGTTCGTCCTGGGGCTGACGGCATCGGCTCGACAAGGGCCGGCACCAGCGCCGGGCGGACCTGGGAGCGGTCGCGCGCCGACCTCGACAGTGCAGCAGATACCCCGGACACCGGACGTGGATCAGGCGGCCCACGACCGCGGGCGGGCCATCTGGGCGCGTGAGTGCGTCGACTGCCATGGCGGCCAGGCCCGGGGTTCAGACACCGGGCCCAACATCATCCGCACGAAGACGGTCAACTTCGACCGATCGTCACCCACTCCCGGCAGCGTCCTCGGGCCGTTCCTGAAGGCAGGACACCCGACCCAGAGCGGCAAGCCCAGCGCCTCGTTCACCGCCGAGGAGATCGCGGGTCTTGCCAACTTCGTGCGACAACGCGTCAACGACACGATGCGAGGCTCGCCGGTCTTCACGGTCGGCGACATCCTCGTCGGCGATCGAGCCGCCGGCCAGAAGTACTTCGAGGGCGCCGGCCGGTGCACGTCGTGTCACAACGACAGCACTCGCCCCCTTGCCGGCATCGGTGGCCGCGTGCCGGCGCCGGTCGACATCCAGCAGCGGCTGCTGTTTCCCGGCAGTGGCGGCGCCGGTGGCGGCCGTGGAGCGGCGGCGCCAACGGGCGCTGCGGCGATCACCGTCACGATCACGCCGGCCACAGGCCCGGAGATCTTGGGTGTCCTCGTCGAACAGAGTGACTTCTTCGTCACCCTGCGACAGGCCGACGGCACCGTCCGGGCCGTCCGCAGGGCGCCAGATACCAGGATCGTCCTGACCAATCCCCTGCAAGCGCACATCGACCTGCTCGACGTGATCACCGACACCCAGGTCCACGATCTGGTGGCCTACCTGGAGTCCCTGAAATGAGGTACCTGAGTGGCGTCCTCGCGGCCGCGTGCCTGGCGACCACGGTGGTTGCCCAGCAGGGGGGCCTGACGGTCGAGCAGATACTCGCGCCGTCGCCCTCGTCCTGGCCGACCTACAACGGCGACTACTCTGGCCGGCGCTTCAGTGCGCTTGCCAGGATCACCGATCACAACGTGCAGCATCTCAGCCTCGCCTGGTTGTACGACCTGCCAGGCGGCGGCACGATCAAGGCGACGCCGCTGCAGGTGGACGGCGTGCTCTATTTCACGATTCCCGATCACGCCTATGCGGTGGAGGCGAGGACCGGCCGCGAGTTGTGGCACTACACCTGGACGCGCAATCGCGGCGGGATTCACATCGGCAATCGTGGTGTCGCCGTCCTCGGCGACTCGTTGTACTTCGTGACGCCCGATTGCAATCTCGTGGCGCTCGACGTCAAGACCGGCAAGGAGCGCTGGTTCAAGGAGTACTGCTCGACCGAGATGGTCTACTACGGCTCGGTCGCGCCGGTCGTCGTGAAGGACAAGCTGATTGTCGGCGTCAGCGGCGACGACCTCGACATGCCGGCCTATCTCGACGCGCGCAACCCGAAGGACGGCGAGTTGATCTGGCGCTGGTACGTGACGCCGCAGAAGGCCGGTGACCCTGGGCTCGACACGTGGCCGAGCCTCGACATGGCGCAGCACGGCGGCGGCATGACATGGCAGCCGATCACCTACGACTCGGCGCTGAGCACCATCTACGTCACGACCGGCAACCCCCAGCCGGTCGTCGCGTACAAGAACCGCGAGGGTGCCAATCTCTACACGGCTTCGCTCGTGGCGCTCGACGCCGATACCGGCAAGATGAAGTGGCATTTCCAGGCATCCCCGCAGGACACGCACGATTGGGATGCCACGCAGACCCCGGTGCTCATCGACGGCACGGTCGAGGGCCGACCCCGCAAGCTCGTAGCGATGGCATCTCGCAATGGACACTTTTTCGTGCTCGACCGGACCACCGGCAAGAACGTCGTGTCGTCGGAGTACGTGAAGACGAACTGGTCGCTCGGCTACGACGAAAAGGGCCAGCCGATCCCGAACCCGGCCAAGAAGCCACAGGTCGCTGGCGCGCTCGTGACGCCGAACCAGGGCGGCGCGACCAACTGGTTCTCGCCCAGCTTCAGCCCGCAGACGGGGCTGTTCTACGTCAATGCTACGCGGGCCTTCAGCGTCTGGTACATCTACGACGCGAGCGACAACCCGATGGGCTGGGGCGGCACCGACCGTGGCGGGTACGCCGAGCAGGGACAGCTCAAGGCCATCGATTACCGCACCGGCAAGGTCCGGTGGAGCGTGCCCCGCTACGGCGGCAATTCCGGCCTGTTGTCCACCGCCGGCAACGTCGTCTTCGGTTCCGGTGGCAACGGCCTTGCCGCCTTCAATGCAACGACCGGCGAGGCCCTGTGGGACTCGCGGATCGGCAACGTGACCAATGGGCCGATCACCTACGAACTCGATGGACGGCAGTATGTGATTGCCGGCGCTGGCGGCCGGCTCGCCGCCTTCGTGCTCAACCCATGATGCGCAGCAGGACAGGGCAGCAGCACGTGCGTGGCCAGGGCACGGCGTTGGCCGTCGTCGTTGCCGCATGGGCCAGTTCGGTCGCCTGGGTGGCGTCTCCCTGGCCCGCGGCGCCGGCGGCGCAACAATCTCCGGCGATGCCGCCGGCCGGCGCCGCCCCGGTGTCGGAGCCGCCCGAGGCCTTCCGGCGTGTGTGCATCAAGTGCCACACCTCCGACCGGGTCGTGCAGGGCCGCCGGTTCCGCCCCCAGTGGGAGGAACTGATCGAGCAGATGGTCTCGCGCGGCGCCGTCGTCAACGACGAGGACTTCGAGGTGATCATCGGCTACCTGGTGAGTGAGTTCGGCCGTGTGCGCGTCAATACCGCGACCGCACCCGAACTGGCCTCGGTGCTGCACCTCGAAGCCGCAGAGGCCGACGCGATCGTCACAGCCCGGCGCGCGGCCGGCCGCTTCGCGGACTTCGACGCGCTCGTGGCCGCGCCAGGCGTACCCGTGGCCGCACTCACGACACGCCGCGACGCGCTGTTCTTCTGACGGCTTCGCGGAACGTGAACAAGGGACAAGGGAAAACGAAGAAAGTCCCTTGTCCCTTGTCGCCCCGGTGACGTGTTCCTCGTCCCTTCTCCCTTGTACTGAAACAGGAACGGCCGCCATCGAGGCGGCCGTTCTGTTGTTCCTTGGCGGCCGCGGTGTGCGGCCGTTCTTGGCGTTTACGCCGGGACCAGGTGCACGAGGTAGTGGGTGCCGCCCTTGTTGACCCACACGCGCACGTACTCGTTGTCCTTCAGCATCTCCACCTTCACACCGCCCGCGGCTGGCGCGCTGCCCTTGGCGACGTTCTTGATCTCGCTGCTCGGGACCACGCTCACCACTTCGCGGCCCACGACCTTGCCACCCTTCACGAATTCGACCCAGCGCTCGTAGGGCTTGGTCGCACCCGTCGGGGCAGGCGGTTCCTCGCCAGTCAGGCGCAGCTGATAGCTGCCCGCCGGGAGGGCTTCGCCATTGGCCTTGACGGCGCGGCTCAAGCGCACGGTGCCGAGGGCCGTCGTGCCGGACGGCAACGCTGCGGTATCGGCAGCGGCCGTCGCGGGCTGCGTGTTCGGCGCCTTGTGCTGGGCCGAAAGAGGAGCCGTGGTCGTCGCCAGCGCGAACGCGCCTGCAGCGAGCACGCCGGTCAGTCCAGCCATGTGTCTACGCGTCATCAGTTGCCTCCTGCCTTTCGGGCCAATTATAGGCACACGACGGGGCATTCTGAAGCCAATCCAAGGACCAGTCCCGAAAAATCTGGCAATGGCCGGGTTACGGCTTCCTGACGACCTTGATGTCGCCAGTGAAGGTCGTCAGGTCGAAATAGGCTGATCCGTCACCGACGGTGCCGCGGACCTGGTTCGATCCGACCGTTCCCGGCCGAGTCGGGACGTCACTCGAGACCTCGCCCTTGACGGTGTTGGCCTCGAACTCGAACCCTGCCGCGCCGGTGAAGACGAAGATGTCGCCGGCGTGCGACTTGAGCTCGTAACGCCCTGCTTTCCGTGGCACGGACGCAAACTCGATGTCGCCCGTGACGGTCCGCACCAACGCCCGTTCCGACGAGGATTCCCGGACCTGGACGTTGCCGCTGACGCTGCCCAGCGTGAGCGACCCCGCCTTGACCCCGGACGTGATCACGTTGCCGCTCACCGACTGCAGGTTGGCGTCCCCCTGGACGACGCTATGCGAAAGCATCACGTCACCCGACATGCTGCGGAGCATCCGCACCCGCGAGAGCGCCTCGCCCACGACGTCGCCGGCCATGGCCTCGACGCGAACGTCCCCGCCCACGTTGCTGAGCCGCACGTTGCCCTGCATGTTCTTGAGTTCGAGCGCCGTACCGGAAGGCAGCGTGATCTCGTAGTCGGTGCGCAGGCGGATCCTGGAGACCCGCGGCGGCTGCGACGGCATCGGCATGGTGGCGCGGACCTCGACCCGGTTGGCGTGCTCGGTGACGTCCACCTCGATCGACTTCAGCAACTGCTCGGTGTCGGCCCCGCGACTCTGGACCTTTCGCACGATGGACAGACGCCCTTCGCGGCCCTTCGCGCCGACCACCACGACGTCCCCCAGCATGTTGACCACATCGAGCGTGATGCCCTCGCCGCCCTTGAACAGGCGGACGATGGCCTCGCCGTCGACCCAGCCCCGATCGCCCTCGCGCCAGACCTTGCGCTCGATGGCGCGATTCTCAGGGCGCGGGGGACGCGGCGGCGGGACCGGGGCCGGTGCGGGAACAGGAGCCGGTGCGGCCGGGGGAGGCGTCTGCGGCGTCGCCGCCGGCTGGCTCGGCGCGGCGTGGGGCCCGTCTGCCGCGCTCAGCAGCGGCGCCTCGGATCCCACCGCCTCGGTCAGCGCGTCAGCACTCGCGGCGGGTGGCCACATCGCCACCAGCACGCCCGCACACATCAGTCCCCGCCAGGTCCCACGCATGATCGTCATCCCTTGTTCAGCCCCGGGGCAATCGCCGTCGCACGTGTCGGGTTGCCCTTTCGCATCTCGTTCATCAGCGAAATCGTGTCCTGCAGCAGCGCCACCTTGCGGCGGAACGCGTCAAACAGGCTCTCCTGCGCCAACTGGCTCTGCGGGTCCGTGCGCAGCGCCTGCCGGCTGTCATCGATTGCCTGGTCGATGATTTCCAGGTTCTCCTTGACCGTCGCCATCACGGTCGGATCGATGGGCGAGTCGCTCTCGCTGGCGACGCGCTCGAGCCCGGCAATGGCGTTCTCGTAGTGCTTCGCGGCCAGGTCCAGCTCGCTTTCGATCGAACTCACGATGGCGTCACTGCCGGCGTCGGCCGGCGCGGCCGCGACCGCGGGTGCCGGTGGCGTGGCCGTCGTCAGGGAGCGCCGCAGGACCAGCAACGACCCGGCGATCACCATCAGGAGCGTGGCGGCCAGCGCCGCCCAGCGCCAGTCGATGCGTGAGGACCGTGGGGCGGCGTCGACGGCGGCGGCCGCGGCGCGTTCGAACTCCGGGTCGGCCTCGAGCCGCGCCGACACCCGTTCCCACACCCGGGGCGACGGGCCCTCGACACCGATCAGGCGCAGTTCGGCCTGCAGCCGACGAGCATCGGCGACCATCGCTTCGCACTCCGGGCAGGTCGCCAGGTGCGCGTCGAGCGCCTCGGCGTCCGCGCGACCGAGCGTGCCCACGAGCTGCGCATCCAGCGCCTGCTGTATGTCCTGGCACTTCACGCCCGTGACCCTCCTGTTACGACCCGTCCGAGCAGGCCCCGCAGGCGCATGCGCGCCTTGTGGACCTGCGACTTCGACGTGCCTTCCGCAATGCCGAGCATCGAGGCGATTTCCCGATGCTCGAATCCCTCGACGTCATGCAGCAGGAAGGCAGCCCGGCACCCGGCGGGCAACTCCCGCAAGGCGCGTTCGAGGTCGAGCCGGTGCAGCACGCCCCCGCCTGCCTCGGTCGTGGCCCGGGCCGGCGGCAGCTCGTCGTCCAGCCACTCGGTTTGCTGGTCGTTGCGGCGCGCCTTGCTGCGCAGGCGGTCGAGGCAGGCATTCACCCCGAGCCGGTACAGCCACGTGCCGAGCGAGGCATCCCCCTTGAAGGATGACAGCTTCCGGAATGCCAGCAGGAAGATTTCCTGCAGCATGTCCTCGGCGTCCTCGGCGTGGCCGAGCATCCGATATGCCACTGCGTACAGGCGCGTGCTGTGCACGCGGTACAACTCTTCGAACGCCGTCAGATCTCCTGCGCGGCATCTGGCGGCGAGCCGCACGTCGGCGGCATGACTCGTCACTGGCATCTTGGACGGTGGGCTCGTGAGCAACGTTGCCCGGAGGTGGCTAGAGAGACGAGTTCGTGCCCCGCGGAGTTCGACGGCCGGACTCCGTCAGAGTGGAATTCACCCCGTCTCAAGGCGCAGGTCTCAAGCAAACACCCGCATTCTGGATTCCGGACTGAGACGTGAGACCTGAGTCCTGAGACCTGAGCCCTGAGCCCTGAGCCCTGAGCCCTGAGCCCTGAGACCTGAGTCCTGAGACCTGAGTCCTGACTCCTGAGACCTGAGACCTGAGTCCTGAGACTGTCAAAGGTTGAACCTGACCGCGGCAAAATTCCTGATCCGCCGGCCGACGACCGTCAGTCCCTCGGCGCGCAGCAGCGAGGCCTTCAGCGACTCATGACCGCCGTACCCGCCGAGCGCCCCCCCAGCCGCGACCACGCGATGGGCGGGGATCTGGCGGGGGCCGCAGTTGGCCATCAGGGTACCCACCGCGCGGGCCGCGCCGGGTCGCCCCGCCGCCGCCGCCACGTCCCCGTACGTCGCCACCCGTCCTGCCGGAATCGCCCGGACGGCGTCGAACACCCGATTGGCGAACGGCTTCGGGGTCGAACGCGTCCCCCGCGCCGGCATTCGTCGAGGGCTCGATCGCGCGTCGTCTCGCGTCCTGACTGCCCGATTCTCTGCTCGCCTGTGCTGTTCGCTCATGCCAGCATCACTGACCGTCGACCTGAAGGTCGACGGCTACGGAAGCAGGAACTCCCGGGAAGATCACTGACCGTCGAGCAAGCTCGACGGCTACACGCAGCCCGTGCCGAACGCCGAATCAGTCGGGGACTCTTGATTCCCGACTCCCGACTCCCTAGAACGCGAACACGACGCGGACGCGCACCTGGGGGCCGCCCAGGTCGGTCTCGTCGTAGTACGCCGAGACGCCGCCAGTGCCGATCGCATCGGGCACCCACCGGTACAGGACGTCCGCGATTGCGCCCAGGTGTGGGCTGAATGGCAGCTCGATGCCGCCCAGCACGTGATAGCTGCCGTGCGACTCGTCCACGTCGTCTTCCGAACTGGCAAACTCCGACGTTTCCCTGTACTGCTGGAACCCGAAGCCTCCGCCCGCGAACGGCACCGGCCGAAGGCGGGGCTTGCCCGACGCCGTGAACGACGGCCGGCCCTCCATGCGCCATCCGATCGACACGTCGATTGGCAAGACCGTCACCTCCGTGGCGATGCCGAGATCGACGATGTCGCCGGCGTCTGTGACGAAGACGCGCGTCCCGTCCGCCGCGAAGCGCGAGATGCTGACGTCGACGAACAGGTTGCGCCCGAGCAGCACACCGCCACCGCCGCCGAAGACGACACCGCTCGACGAGTCGAGCACGGCCGAGAAGCTGTCCGACGCGGTGAACGACTGGAACCCGACCAGGCCGAACAATCGCGGCCGCACGGACAGGCCGGGCGGGCGCGGGGGCGGCGCGTCGTCTGGCGGCTGTGTCGTGTCGTCGATCGTGACCGGGTCCGTCGGTGTCGGAGGCCGATCCGTGGGCCGTTCGGTCGGGACAGGCGGAGGCGTCGGTGGCTGAGCCGATGCAGGACCCACGCAGAGCGCCGACGCCAGCGTAAGGGCGCTCAGCAGCGAGCGCGGGCGCCTCGCCCTCACTTCGCGATCCCCAGGCCTCTGAGCGTCGCGCGAGCGTCCACCACGCCAAACCCGTACTCGTTGTCGCGGCCAGCGGTGCCGCGGTCGTTCGCGAACTGCCGGATCGCGGCCTCGATCGCCGCCGGGCTGCGGATCCCCTGGGACTGCAGGAGGGCAGCCAGCCCCGCAACGTGCGGCGAAGCCATCGACGTGCCCTGGTAGGCGTCGTCTTCGAGGAGATCGAAGCGAGGCGCGAGCTGGTTGAGGCTGATGCTGGCGGGGCGGTACGTCTGTTGCCAGATGCGCCCAGCGGCGCCGCCGACACGCGTGTTGCCTCCCGGCGCCGCGATCTCGATGAAGTCACCGGTCGTCGAGTAGTACGCGTGATTGAGGTCCTGGCCGACGGCCGCGACGGCCATCACGCCGTTGATGTCCTTGGCATAGAGGGCGGGATACCCGGGCTGATTGCCCTCCTCGAAGTCGTTGCCGCCGGACAGGGCGACGAAGGCCCCTCGCGACACCGCGTACTGCAGGGCGCTCTGCGTGGCTGCGGCAGGCGATTCACCGCCGATGCTGATGTTGATCACCTTCGCGCCGTTGTCGGCCGCATACCGGATGGCGCGCGATTCGTCCGACGTGAAACAGACGCCACCCTGGAATGTCGGCGGGAGCGTGGACACGCCGTCCTCGGCGAGCAGGAACAGCACCTCCCACTCCCCGAGACACACCTTGAGCGGCATGATGCGCGCGCTGTAGGCCACGCCGACCCCGCTCTCCGCGTTGGCCAACTGCCCGACGGTGCCGGTCACGTGGGTACCGTGGCCGTCCATGTCGTAGGGCAGGTCGTCCTCGTAGAAGAAGTCGTACGGCGCGACGAGGCGGTTGCTGGACACGATGTCGGTGCTGCGCGCGAAGGGCACGTCGACGATCTGCAGCCGCCCGTTGAAGAAGCGCGGAAACCGCAGCACGTCGTTGGCCATCGCGAGGCCGCTGTCGATCACGGCAACGACGACATCGTGGGCGCCGTCGTTGATGTCCCATGCGCGCTCGAGGTTCATGGCCCGCATGTTCCATTGCCGCCCGAACGACGGGTCGCTGGGGGTGACCTCGAGGTGGTGGATCGCGTCGGGTTCGGCGTATTCCACCTCCGGGCGCGCGGCGAGCGCGGCAGCCAGCGTGGGGACATCGGCATCGAGCGGCACGTCGACGTAGGCGAAGTCGGTGTAGACGTCACCAGCGCGCAGGGCGGTGGCCGTGCCGGGCAGCGCCTGCGTCACGGCCGACGCCTGGGCCTGCGTGGGTAGCCCGGCCCGGAACTTCACGAGCACGCGGCCGGGTACGTAGTCGGTTCCGAGACGCGCCGCGGCCCGCAGTCGCACCGCGATGTCGGCGCGCGGGCTGCGCGTGAAGGCGGGCTCCTGGGCGGCGAGCACCAGGCTCAGTGCCGTCACCAGGACCAGCCCCATGAGGATCACCGATCGACGCATGGAGAGTCTCTTTCCTGTGTGGGCCTGGATGGCGACCATCCCGTGCCGATGTCGATGTGGCTGCCGCATTGTCGGTGTCGGCGCTCGACACGGTCAAGGCGAGGTCGACGCCTGACGGCCCTCCTGCGTCTGTGGCGGCTCGTCTGCAGCGGCCAATCCCGGCGGGCGCGACAGCGCATCGACCCGCGTGGCGCCGTCCGCGGCCGGCAGGATCACGCCGAGCAGCCGGCCGAGCGTGGGCGCCACGTCGGCAGGGCTGGCCGTGGCGGTGTAGCGGCCGCGCCTGAACTGCGGCCCGGCGAAGACCAGCGGCACGTGCTGGTCGTAGCTGTACGGCGTGCCATGCGTGGCGGCGATCCGGTAAGGAAACCAGTACGGATCGGTGATGAAGGTGATGTCGCCCGATCGGCCCCCGTACGCGCTCAACCTGGCGGCGTGTGCCATCGGGTCGGAGGCGGCTTCGTACCGTCCCGCGAGCAGGTCGGTGGTGCGCCAGGCGCGGGCGATGCCGTCGACCTGCTCGAGCGACGTCCTGACCGCATCCCATTCGTGCTGGTCGAGCGCAGCCAGCTTCGCCGCCGCGTCCCTGGACAGGTAGATCTCGGATCCCGTGTTGCTGTCGAGGACGCTGCCGCCGAGGGCAGCCGTCAGCACCGTGCTGACCGTCTTTCGATCCACCACGCCGCCGCCGAGACCGAGCGCCTGCATCTGCTGGGGAATCGGGCCGACACCGTGGTCGGAGGTGAGGGCGATGGCGTAACGATCGCGGCCGACCTGGCGGTCGAGTTCCGCCAGCAGCGTGCCGATGGTCTCGTCGAGCCGCACGAGGATGTCCTGCACCTCGTGGCTGCGCGGCCCGTAGGCGTGCCCGACGGTGTCGAGCGCGGAGAAGCTCACCGCGAGGAAGTCGGTGCCCTGCCCCTGTCCGAGCTTGAGGTCGGCCACGGCCGCCGCGGCCATGCGGCCCAGGTATGCATCCGCGAACGGGCTCATCTGCCACGTGCCGTAGAAGGAAGGATCGACCTGGCCGTCGACCGGCGGCGCCGTGAGGCGGTGCGGGAACGCGGCGCCGAAGCCGGTTTCGCCAACGCCCAGATCCTCGTAGAGGTAGGAGGTGGGCGGCAGGGATCGCTCCCAGACCGCCTCGACATCGGCTTCCACCGGGTGCGCCGCGACGTACCGCTCGAGGAACGGCACGCGGCCCGGGCCGCCCATCGCCGGCGACGTCACGAAGCCGCGCGGGCCGTCGAACCAGGTCGAGAGCGCCGATCGGTGCCCCGCGAGCGACAGCGCCGCGCGCGCCTTGATCGACATGGTCACCACCTGCGGCGCGACGCCAAGCTGCGCTCGCATCTCGTCGGCCAGTGTCGGCGTCGCGAGCCGGATGCTGCTGTCCCCGGTGCGCGCGGGCGTCGTCCCGTAGGACACGTTGGTGATCGACGGGTCCTCGGTGCACGCCACGTCGCGCCCCAGGGCGCGGTCGAACCAGGCGTTCGAGATCATCCCGTGCGTCTGCGGCGTGGCACCGGTCCCGATCGTGGCGTGGCCGGCGCAGGTCGTCGTGCTCGCGTACCGGTACGCCGCTTCCGTGTAATAGGCGCCCTCGTCGAAGAGGCGGCGCAGCCCGTGCCGCCACTGGTGTCCGTACTTGTCGACGTAATCACCGCGGAACTGGTCCACGACCAGGATGACGACCAGGGCTGGGCGCGCCGGTGAATCCACGGCGGGCGTGGCGGCCTGGGGGGCGGCCGGCAACGCCGACACCACCAGGGCCAGGAGCCCGAGCGTCACCCGACCGGCAAGGAAACGAACGGCGGCTGCAGTCATGCGGGGCACACTGGGATCTAGAGCCGCGTCAGCAGGTACTTCTTGCGGAACGAGCGCTGCAGCCATTTGTTGGCAGCAGCCTGGCTGGTCACGCGCATCGCGGCCGGATCGTAGTTCAGTGTCTCGTTGGGGAAGTGTTCCGCGACGCTGCCGAGCAGCACCGCCTCCGTGACCAATTGTGCGTAGTCGAAGCCGGCCGAACACGTGGTGCCCGGACCCGTGAGGACGGCGTCGAGGAACTCGTGGTAGTGGTTGCGCGCCGCCGGCGTGGGCACGGTGCGCGAGGCGAACGTGCTCGCGGGGTGCAGCGTCGGCGGGCCGATGTGCGGCAGCAGGATCGCGCCGTCGGTCCCGATGATCACCGCGCCCGATCCCGGCACGGTGCCGCCAACGGCGGCCGCGACGTTCTGCGGCGGACGCACCGCGCCGTCGTACCACCAGAAATCGAGCGTGCTGCCTGCGGTCAGCGACGTCCCGGGGAAGACCAGCTTGATCTTCGCGTCGATGGGCCAGTTGCCGTACACAGCGCCGGGTCCGTACGAGGTCACCGAGGCGGGCAGGTACAGGTTCACACCGCGGATGGGCGTGCTGAAGATGTGGCAGCCCATGTCGCCGAGGGTGCCGGTGCCGAAGCCGACCCGCTTGCGCCAGTTGCCCGGATGGTAGACGTCCGTCTTGAACGGACGCTTCTCGCTGACGCCGAGCCACAGGTCCCAATCGAGCATCGGCGGTATGGGATCGGACCCGGCCGGGATCGGCGACATGTCGCCCCACGTCTTGTCACAGAACGTGTGGACCTCGGTGATCTTGCCGATGACGCCACTGCGGATCATCTGCTCGGTTGCCAGTTGCGTCGGGTGCGACGAGATCTGGATCCCCATCTGCGAGACGAGCCGCTTCTCGCGCGCGGCTGCGGCCAGCATGCGGGTCTCGCGCACCGTCGTCGCCAGTGGCTTCTGCACGTACACGTGCTTGCCGTACGACATCGCCGCCATCGCGATGGGGGCGTGCATGTGGTCGGGCGTCGACACGTTGACCGAGTCGAGGTTGTCCGCTTCCTTGTGCAGCAGTTCGCGCCAGTCCTGGTAGACCCGCACGTTCGGGAACAGCTTCTTGACCTGCTCGGTCCGCGACAGGTCCGCGTCGGCCACCGCCACGAGGTCGAACGCGGGATGGCTCGAGAAACTGCGGATGTCGGACATCGCCATGCCGGACGCACCGAAGCTGGCATGACGGACCTTGCGCGCGGCCTGCGCCTGCACCGCCCGGGCCGCCAGCGGCAGGGCCGCGGATGCCACGGTGAGTTCCTGCAGGAAACGGCGGCGGCTGAGGGAAGACGGCATCTGTAAAAACCTCCGAAAAACAGGGCGCGGGGCCGCCACATGCGGTCCGCGCGCATCTAGTGTGTACGAAGAATCGCCATGAAGGTAGGGACCGCTCTCCGAGCGGTCCATGTCAGCGCCCTCGAGGAGATGGACGCCTCGGAGAGGCGTCCCTACCGTCGAATGGGTGTGCGGCTCAGGGGCAGGACGCACAGGGCTGCCGCGCAGAGGTTGGCCACGAGGCTGCCGGTCAGGACGGCATCGCCTGCCACCCTCGGCAGCCACCCGAGGAGGTGCGCCAGGTCGAGAACGGCGCGCCCGAGGAACGCCGCGGCGATCCAGGCCAGTGCCGCCCGCGGGTCCCGCACCAGCGTCATCAGCGCCACGCCGGCGACCAGGACCGCGCATGCCATGTCGAAGGCCGCGACGGGGCCCGGTGCGGAGGCGGCGAGGCCGGCCACGAATGCCGCCGAAAACGCGAGCAGCACCGCCGCGGCCTGCGCCAGCCGAAGCTCCGCGACGACGCGGTGCGGGGCGTGCCCTGGAATGCGCACGGTTTGCCAGGTGAGCACCGCCAGAGCTGCCACGAGCGTGCCGGCGCCAGCAAACAAGGCCCGGCCTGCTTCAGATCCCATCGCGGAACGTCACGCGCCCGCCCCGGATCGTGACCAGCGGCCGCGCATCACGAACACGAGCGGGCACGACCTGCATGATGTCGTCTGACAGCACGAGCAGGTCGGCGAGCATGCCTGGTCGCAGCATCCCCAGTTCCTGCTCGAGGTGTGCGGCATACGCGGCGCCGGCCGAGACGCTGTGCAGCGCCTCGGCGCGCGTCAGTCGCTGGTCGGGCATCCAGCCGCCCGGAGGCTGTCCCTGGGCATCCTGTCTCGTGATGGCGGCGTAGAAGCCGAACATCGGATTGGGTTCCTCGACGGGGAAATCGGAACCGTTGGCCAGGTGCGCACCGCTGCGTCGCAAGGCCTGCCACATGTACGCACCGTCGCGCGTGCGGGCGGCGCCGATCCGCTTCTCCACCCACGGCATGTCGGATGTGGCATGCGTCGTCTGCACCGAGGCGATCACGTCGAGGGCCGCGAACCGTGGAATGTCGCCTGCCCGCAGGATCTGCGCATGTTCGTCGCGCATGCGGAGCGCACGGCTGCCGGGCACCTCGCGCTGCAACTGCTCGAACAGGTCCAGGACAGCAGTGTTGGCGCGATCGCCGATGGCGTGCACGCAGGGCTGGTAGCCGGCCCTCACTGCGGCCAGCGCCTGCGTGTGGAGGTCGGCGGGCGCGGTCACAAGCAGGCCCCGCGTGCCGGGGTCGTCGCTGTACGGCTCGTGCAGCGCAGCGCCACGCGACCCGAGTGCGCCGTCGGCCACCAGTTTCACCGCGCGCACCGTCAGGAGGTGGCTGGCGTAGTCGAGCACAGGTGGTGGCAGTGTCTCGCCTGTTCTCGGCGGCCGGAGCATCACGTACAGGCGTGTCTTCAGCGTGCCATCGTCGGCGGCGGCGCGGTACACCGCGACATCGTCCCAGGCGACGCCTGCGTCATGCACCGTCGTCAGTCCGAGGCTGGCGGCGACGTCGTCGGCGAGGCGCAACTGTGCGCGTCGCGCCGCGACGTCGGCTGGCGGGATGTGGCGCGCCACCAGGTTCATCGCGGTGTCGACCAACACCCCGGCCGGCGCCCCTCCCGCACCACGGATGACGCGGCCCCCGGCAGGATCAGCCACGGTCGCGGTGAGGCCCGCGGCGCGCACCGCTGCCGTGTTCACCCACGCGGCGTGGCCGTCGACGCGGCTCAGGTAGACGGGATGGTCCGGCGTTGCGGCATCGAGTTGAGCGGCGGTCGGCCAGGCGGTGTCGGCCCAGTCGTTCTGGTCCCATCCGCGGCCGCGGAGCCATTGCCCCGTCGGCACCTGTTGCGCACGCACCCGCACGGCGTCGATGACCGCCTGCGCGCTCGTCGTGCCGCGCAGGTCCACCTCCTGCAGGCTCTGGCCGAGACCGAGCACGTGACCGTGCGCGTCGTGCAGCCCGGGGATCACCGCGCGACCGCCGGCGTCGATCACCTGCGTCGCGGGTCCACGGAGGGCGAGCGCCTCCGCATCGGTGCCGACGACGACGATGCGATCGCCGCGGATCGCGACAGCCTGTGCTTCCGGGCGTGTCTCGTCCACCGTGTAGACACGCGCGTGGACGACCACGAGATCGGCTGGTGCCGCCGCGGGTTGCGTCAGCCGCGTGAACGATACGCCGCCAGCCACCATCAGCGAGAGGAGCAAGGACAATCCGCGCACGGCCGGCAGTATACTTGCGCCTCCTCATGCGTGCGGTCGACATCATTCGCGCCAAGCGCGACGGCAATTCGCTCACCCGCGAACAGATCGGCTGGATGATCGGTGGCGCGAGCGATGGCTCCGTCCCTGACTACCAGTTGTCGGCGTGGCTGATGGCCGTGTGGCTGCGCGGCATGTCCCCTGAAGAAACGGCCTGGTTGACCGACGCGATGGTGCGATCGGGCGTGCGTGTCGATTTGTCAGCCATCAAGGGCGTCAAGGTCGACAAGCACAGCACCGGCGGTGTCGGTGACAAGACGTCGCTGATCATCGCGCCCGTCGTCGCTGCCCTCGGCGTGCCGGTACCGATGATGTCGGGCCGAGGGCTCGGGCACACGGGCGGCACGCTCGACAAGCTCGAAAGCATCAGCGGCTTCAGGACCCGACTCACGCTCGACGAGTTCCGTGCGCAGGTCGCCGATCTCGGGTGCGCGCTCATCGGCCAGACCGACGAAGTGGCCCCTGCCGACCGGACGCTCTACGCGCTGCGCGACGTGACCGCGACCGTCGAGAGCCTGCCGCTGATCTGTGCCTCGATCCTGAGCAAGAAGATCGCCGAGGGCATCGATGCCCTGGTGCTCGACGTGAAGACGGGCAGCGGTGCGTTCATGGCACGCGAGGAAGACGCGCGGGCGCTGGCCGACGCGCTCGTCGCGCTGGCGGAGCGCTCCGGTCTTCGCGTCGCGGCCCTGCTCACGCAGATGGACGTGCCACTCGGGCGCACGATCGGCAACGCCCTCGAAGTGCGTGAGTGTATCGAGGTCCTTCGCGGCGCCGGCCCTGCGGACCTCGTCGCACTGTCGGTGGAACTCGCGGCGTTGATGGTGTGGCTCGGTCACGGCGCGTCGTCGCTCGACGCCGCCAGGACGGCCGTGCGCGGCGCACTCGCCGATGGCAGCGGCCTCGCTACGTTCCGCGCCATCGTGCAGCGGCAGGGCGGCGACGTCGGCATGATCGACCAACCCTCCACGCTGCCGCAGGCGCCGGTGCGCGAGACGCTTGTCGCGCCGTCCGACGGCTACGTGGCCCGCTATGACGCCGGCTTGCTCGGGCGGGCCGCGGTGCAACTCGGCGCCGGCCGTGCGAAGAGCGCCGACGTCGTCGATCCGGCGGTCGGGTTCGACCTCCTCGCGGTGCCCGGCGATCAGGTCCCAGCGGGCGCGCCGTTGATCGCCATCCACGCGCGGACCACGGCCGACGTCGACGCGGTGCGGCCGATGCTGACTGAGGCGCTCACCATGGCCGATGCTGCTCCGGCGCCTCGTGTCCTCATCCTGGATCGGCTTGGCCTGGCTCGATCGGCCTGACACATCATGAGTGAACTCCTGTCCGCCCTCGACACGGCGGTATCGGTCCTCCGCCAGCGCGCCGGCCCGTCTCCCGACGTGGCGGTCGTGCTCGGTTCAGGTCTCGGCGACTTCGCCGACACGCTCGGTGACCCGATCGTGTTGCCGTATGCGTCCATACCCGAGTGGCCTTCGTCGGCGGTGATCGGCCATGCGGGAAAGCTGGTCGTCGGCACGCATGCGTCCGGCGCACGTGTCGCGGCGCTCGCCGGGCGCGCCCACTTGTATGAAGGCCACCACGTCTCGCGTGCGGTCTTCGGCGTCCGGGCCATGGTGCGATGGGGCGTACCGCGCGTGGTGTTGACCAACGCCGCCGGCGGGATCAATACCGCGTTCATGCAGGGCGCGCTGATGTTGATCGACGACCACATCAACATGCTCGGCACCAACCCGCTCGTCGGCCCGAATCTCGACGAACTGGGTCTCCGATTCCCGGACATGACCTACGTGTACGACCGCGACCTTCGTGCCATGGCCATGGAGGCCGCCGCCGCCGTCGGCGTGCCGCTGCAGCGAGGGGTCTACCTGGCGACGCTTGGACCCAGCTACGAGACGCCGGCGGAGATCCGGGCGTTTCGCGTGCTCGGCGCCGACGCAGTGGGCATGTCAACGGTGCCCGAGGCCATAGCCGCGCGGCACATGGGCGCCGCCGTAGCGGGCATCTCGTGCATCACCAACCCCGCCGCCGGCGTCGTGGACGAACCGCTCAACCACAACGACGTGATGGAGACGGCCAGCCGCGTCCGCGGCCAGTTCATCGCGTTGCTCGATGCGTTCATCGCTCGCATGGTGCCGCGCCGGTAGTCGGCGCGTCCCAGTCCCGCGTCCAACCCCGCATGGCCCACACCGACCCCGATCTCGTGGCTGCCGCGCGCACCGTGCGTGCGCACGCCTGGGCCCCGTTCTCGAACTTCGCCGTCGG
The DNA here is from genome assembly GCF_001618865.1 of Luteitalea pratensis. Taxonomy (GTDB): domain Bacteria; phylum Acidobacteriota; class Vicinamibacteria; order Vicinamibacterales; family Vicinamibacteraceae; genus Luteitalea; species Luteitalea pratensis. Next base: position 5,650,907 of record NZ_CP015136.1, on the reverse strand, counting down.
GGCGGCGCTACGCCATCGCGACGGCCGTATCGTCACCGGCTGCAACGTGGAGAACGCGACCTACGGGTTGACCATCTGCGCCGAGCGCGTCGCCGTGTTCAAGGCAATCTCGGAGGGCATGCGGCCGGACGAGTTCACGGCGGTGGCCGTCGTCGCCGACACCGACGAACCGACCCCTCCGTGCGGCGCGTGTCGTCAGATCCTGTGGGAGTTCTGCGGTGACATCCCGGTCATCCTCGCCACGCCGGCCGAGGTCAAGCTCGTGCTCGGCCTGCGTGAACTCCTTCCCCATCCTTTCGACGGGCGGTTCCTGACAGGGTCTTAGGTCTCAGGCCGCAGGTCTCAGGCCTGACCTGAGACTTGAGACCTGAGACCTTATATGTTGTTGCGCAGGGCGTTAGCTCGTAAAGACCTGAGCGCCTGACGCTGTGTCTCAGCCAGAGCGCGCCCTGCGGGTGCGACGCCACTACCTCGAACAGTGACCCGGCCCTCGCGGCCGCATCGTAAGACGGAGGGCGACGTCGCGGAGGAGGATGCCATGTCGGACGGACCGTGGGCCGGCGTCGATGTCGCCAAGGCCACTCTCGACCTCGCCGTCGCCGATCACCGCCGCACCTATCCCAACGATGAGCAGGGCTGGGCGGCCATCGTGCGTGCCGTGCAACCTGCCGGTGCGACCGTCATCCTGGAGGCCACCGGGGCCTACGAGCTCGGGCTCGCGGCGTACTTGGAAGCGCACGGTGTTCCGTTCGCCATCGTGAATCCGCGCCGCGTCCGCGACTTCGCGCGTGCATCCGGGCTCGAGGCCAAGACCGACCGGCTCGATGCCCCGCTGCTCCAGCGCTTCGGCGCCACGTTTGCGCCCCCGCGCACGGTGTTACCCGACGCCGACCATGAGGCCCTGCGCGAGTGGCTCGCGCGTCGGACGCAACTGGTCGAGATGCGCACGATGGAACGGCAGCGCGTGGCGCGGACGCGCCTGGTCGACCTGCGGGCCCACATTCAGGGCCACATCACCTGGCTGACCGCCGAGATCGCCGGCCTCGATGCGGACGTGCACAGTCGGTTGCGCGCACATCCGCGCTGGCAGGCCGCCTTGGCGCTGCTCGTGTCGGTGCCGGGGATCGGCTGGCTCACCGCGGGCCGGTTGCTCGCGCGGCTGCCGGAACTCGGCACGGTGCCCACCCCGCAGCTGGCCGCCTTGGTGGGCTTGGCCCCGTTTGCGTGCGACAGTGGGCCGCACCGGGGCCGCCGTCACATCCGCGGCGGGCGGGCCGACGTGCGCGCCGCCCTCTATATGGCCGCCTTATCGGCCACACTGCGCCGCGGGCCCACCAACGTGCTGCGCACCTACCACCACGCCCTGCGGGCGCGGGGCAAAGCGCCGAAGGTGGCCTTAGTGGCCACCATGCGCAAGCTCCTCACCATCGTCAACGCGATCCTGCACCAACAGACCGCGTGGCGAGCCCTTTCAGCGAATACAACTTGACGCGCGCGAACACAGTGGCTGAGACGTCACCCTGCGTTCCCGTACCCGGTAGAATTGCCCAATGCTTCCGACGATTGCCTGGCAGGATGACGCGGTCGTGATGGTAGACCAGCGCAAGCTGCCCACCCGCGAGGTCTACCTGACCTGCACCACCCCCACCGAAATCGCCAGGGCCATCAAGACGATGGTGATCCGCGGCGCGCCGGCAATTGGCGTCACCGCGGCATACGGGCTCGCGCTCGGCGTCCGCCGCAGCAAGGCGGCCGGCACCAAACAGCTGACGACCGAATTCCTGAAGGACTGCGACCTGCTCGCGGCGACCCGGCCCACGGCCGTCAACCTCTTCTGGGCGATCGACCGCATGAAGCACGTGTTCTCCGAGAAGGTGCTGGCCGGGGCCAGCGTCGAAGACCTCCGCCAGGTGATGCTGGCCGAGGCACAGGCCATCCATGACGAGGATGTCGCCAGCTGCCGCGCGATCGGCAAGTTCGGTGGTGCGCTCGTGCCGGAGAAGGCTGGCATCCTGACCCACTGCAACGCGGGCGCCCTGGCCACGGCCGGCTACGGCACCGCGCTCGGCGTGATTCGAGGCGCGATCGAGCAGGGTCGCACCGTCTCGGTCTTCGCCGACGAGACCCGCCCGGTCCTCCAGGGGGCGAGGCTCACGGCCTGGGAACTGGTCCGGGACGGGATCGACACGACCGTCATCTCCGACAACATGGCCGCGGTGTTGATGCGGCAGGGCCGCATCAACTTCATCGTCGTCGGCGCCGACCGTATCGCCGCCAACGGTGACGCCGCCAACAAGATCGGCACCTACACCGTCGCCGTGCTCGCCAAGGAGCACGGCATACCGTTCTACGTCGCCGCACCACTCTCGACGATCGACATGCGGACGCTCGACGGCGACGCCATTCCGATCGAGGAGCGCAACCGCCGCGAAGTGACTCACGTCGGCACGACGCAGATCGCGCCCGACCAAGCCAAGGTCTACAACCCGGCCTTCGACGTCACGCCGCACCGGCTGATTGCCGGCATCATCACCGAGCGGGGCGTGGCGCGAGCGCCGTACACCGAGTCCCTGCAGGCGCTCTTCGACCTCTCCGCCGTCGCCTTGGCGGAGACGGGCGACGCGCCGGTGGCGGCCGGCGCGCGCTGATGCGCATCCTCGGCATCGAGAGCAGCTGCGACGAGACCGCCGCCGCCGTCGTGGCGGCTCCCGAGGGCGGCCGTTGGCAGCTGCTCTCCAACATCGTCGCCTCGCAGGTCGCGATTCACCGTGAATGGGGTGGCGTCGTCCCCGAACTCGCAGCTCGCCAGCATCTGCGCGACATCTGCGGCGTCGTCGAACGCGCGCTCGACGAGGCCCGCACGACCTGGGACGACGTCGACGCCATCGCCGTCACGCAGGGGCCGGGGCTGGTCGGCTCATTGCTCGTCGGCGTCAGCTTTGCCAAGGCCGTCGGGGCGGCGCGTGGCATCCCGGTGCTCGCCGTTCATCACCTCGCGGGGCACATCGAGTCGCTGGCGCTGCACAACGGCGACCTCCCGTACCCGGCGATGGTCCTCGTGGTCTCCGGCGGGCACACCAGCCTGTACCACCTGCCCGCACCTGGCGTGTATCGGCTCGTCGGCCGGACGCGTGACGATGCGGCGGGGGAGGCGTACGACAAGGTCGCGAAGCTGGTGGGACTCGGGTATCCAGGCGGGCCGCTCGTCGACCGTCGCGCGCGGATCGGCAATCGGCAGGCCATTGCCTTCCCGGTGCCCAGGCTCACCCACGACGATCGCGCGAAGGGCCCGAAGACGCACCTGCCCGAGGGGTTCGAAGAAGTGCTGAAGCGGAGCGCCGACTTCAGCTTCAGTGGCCTCAAGACGGCTGTCCGGCGGCACGTCGAGCTCGTCACAGGTGGCGGGGCGCGGCCACTCACCGACACCGAAATCGACGACATCTGCGCCAGTTTTCAGCGCGTCGTCATCCAGACGTTGCTCGACCGGACCTTCCGCGCCGCCGAGTGGTTCGACGCGCGCGCCGTGGGCATCGCCGGCGGCGTGGCCGCCAACAGCGGCCTGCGCCAGGAGGCCGAAGCGCGGGGTGCCGCCACAGGCCTGCCGGTGTTCGTGCCGAGCCTCGCCCTGGCCACCGACAATGCCGCCATGATCGCCGCTGCCGGCCTGCGCCGATGGGCCGCGGGTGCGCGTGGCGATGCGCTCGACTTCAACGCGGAACCTGGGCTGACACTCTAGCCTGCAGCCTGCAGCCTGCGGCCTACAGCCTGCAACTGAAGACTCCAGCCTGCGCTGGAGCCTTGCCTGCAGCCTGGGTAGCCCGTCCGGCCGTACCCTGCACGCTGTAGCCGTTAGCCGTAAACTGTCGCACCCTGTGAGCCTGCCCGTTGGCGCAGCCCCTGCACGCTGTAGCCGTTAGCCGTAAACTGTCGCACCCTGTGAGCCTGCCCGTTGGCGCAGCCCCTGCAGCCTGTAGGCGGTAGGCTGTAGGCCGCATGGTCCACACCGAATACCTCTGGTTCACGACGAAACAGCGCCAGGAGTTCGTGCGTATCACCGACCACGTGCGTGCGATCGTCTCGCGCAGCGGCATCCGCGACGGCATGGCGCTCGTGTCGGCCATGCACATCACGTCCGGCGTCTACGTCAACGACTGGGAAGACGGCCTGATCCACGACTTCCAGGTGTGGCTCGAGAAGCTGGCACCTGCCGGCCAGCCGTACAGGCACCACCAGACCGGTGAGGACAACGCCGATGCCCACCTCAAGCGGACGCTGATGGGACACCAGGTCCTCGTGCCGATCACGAATGGCGACCTTGACCTCGGGCCCTGGGAGCAGATCTTCTACGCCGAGTTCGACGGGCAGCGGCGCAAGCGCGTCATCATCAAAGTCATAGGAGATAAGTAACCTGTGGCCTACGGGCTAAGGGCCATGTCTCAGGACTCAAGTCTCACGTGAGCCCATTAGGCCTGAGACCTGAGACCTGAGACCTGAGACCTGAGACCTGAGACTTGGAGCGCTCGTCCCGAGGCTGCAGGCTGTAGGCCGTAGCCGACGGGTTACTTGATCTCCGAGAACTCGTACGTGATTCGCCATGTCGTCGTCTGGCCCGGATCGACGCTGGCGTCGACGTAGGGTTCCGGGCACACGGTCCGCGGCGCGGACCAGAAGACCAGCTTCGTCAGCGGTCGGTCGGCGCGGATTCGCACGGCGGCGCCGGTCTCCGCGTGCCTCATCAGGAAGTCGTAGTCGGCTCTTCCGGTCCCGAAGCCTTCCAGTTCCGTGAACACGGTCTCACCTGCGGCGAGCTCACGGGCAAACCGCAGGTCGCGCGCCACGAGCGTGGCCAGGGGAGCGATCGGGCGCGTCGCCTTCGCGTCGAAGGGGAACGTGACACTTACCTGTGGACCCGTCGGCCGGCGATCGAGCGTGAAGAAATTGTGGTTGTAGACGCTGGTCTCGATCCGCTTGCTGCCGGTGTTGCGAAGCGAATGGTCCAGCACCATCATGTCGCCCTCCAGGCGCAGCGTCTTCCGGTACACGTACGCGTAGCCGTTGGCCTCGCCCAGTTCGTGCACGAACGTCATGTAGCTGGGGCCACGCTCGATCATCCACTTGCCGCCATTGACGATTTCATACGTCGCGAACCGGCGATACGCCGGTTCCTCGGGCTTGCGTACGTGGCCGACGCCAATCCGTACGAAGGTACCGCCGATCGGCGCCTCCGCGTAGCCGACCGATGACTCGCCGGCCTGGAATTCCTCGACAGGTCCGGTGATGCCGTCGTGGAGGAACGGGTCGTGCCGCTCGAACCACGGGCCGAAGTACTCGTGGCCTTGCCAGCGCAGGCTCGCGATGGCGCCCGACCAGTCGAAGCGCGTGCCGCGGTAGTAGCCGGAGTGGGGATCGGGCAGGTGCACGGTCACCTGTAGCCGGGGACTGGTGATTTCGGCCTGGGGATACACGGGCGAGGCCTCCTGCGAGGCGGCAACCAGCAGCAGCGACAACAGCAGGGCGAACGCGGACATGACTCAGTCCCGCACCGCGAACGCCATGATGGCGGGGCCAGCGGCGACGGCGATGTATTGGCGACCATCGAACTGGTAGGTCATCGGGGAAGCCCTCCACATCTGGTTGGTCTTGAAATTCCACAACGGCGTTCCCGAGACGGCATCCACCGCCATCAGCGTCCCGCTGTCCTCGCCGACGAAGACCAGGCCGGTCGCCGTGCTCAGCGTACCGCCCCACGAGTCAGCCGTCCCGACCTGCGGCAACTCCCATCGCACCGCACCGGTGGCGACGTCGATCGCCCGCAGGATCCGCTGCGGCACCGGGTCCTCGGCGGTGCGCTGCGAGCCGCCGAGGTACGAGCGTCCACTTTCCCACGGCCCTTCTGGTCTGGTCGTGTAGATGCTGCACTTCTCGAAGGTCTGCACGTAGTACAGGCCCGTGGCCGGGTTGAAGGACGGCGAGAACCAATTGGTTGCGCCGTCCTGCGACGGGCAGACTTTCGTGCCCTGGGGCGAGGGCTCCTGGTTGGGCAACCGGTTCGGCCGGCCATCGCTGCCGATGCCGCTGGCCCACGTGAGGTTCTTGACGAATGGCGTCGACAGCAACCGCTCACCGGTGGCGCGGTCGAACACGTAGAAGAAGCCGTTGCGGCTCGCATGCAGTAACAGACGCCGCGTCTGGCCCTGCCAAAGCGCATCGATGAGCACCGACGTCTGTGTTGCGTCCCAGTCCCACAGGTCGTGCGGGGTGAACTGGTAGTGCCAGCGCAGCGCGCCGGTGCGCCGATCGAGCGCCAGGATGCAGGAGGCGTACAGGTTGTCGCCCTTCCGATCGCTGCCGTCGTACTCCTTCGACGGATTGCCGGTCGGCCAGTAGACGAGGTCGAGGGCAGGGTCGTAGCTGCCCGTGAACCAGGTGGGCGCGCCGCCGTGCTCGATGTCCTTGCCCTGCCATGTCTCGGAGCCGGGTTCGCCCGGACGCGGGACGGTGCGGAAGCGCCAGACTTCCTTGCCCGTGGCCTGGTCGACAGCGACCACGAAGCCGTTGGCGCCATGTTCGCCGCCGCCTACGCCCGTCACGATCAGGTCGCCTGTCGGCAGCGGCGCCGAGGAGCCCGAATAGTTCTCGCGCCAGTCGGCGAGCACCGTGTCCCACTGCAGCGCGCCGGTGAACCGGTCAAGCGCGATCAGGTGCGCATGGTCGGTCATCATGAACACGCGATCACCCGCCACGGCGACGCCGCGATTGGCATGGCCGCCCTGGATGCCCTTGGTGCGCGGCCGGCTGTAGCGCCACAGGCGCCGGCCGGTGCCGGCGTCGAGCGCGACGCATTCATTCGGGGCGGTGACGTACATGATGCCGCCCACTACCACCGGTGTGACCTGGAGCGAGCCGCCGCCTGGCATCGTCGCCATCCACTGGGGCGCAAGCCGGCTCACGTTGCCCTTGTCGATGCCGCGCAGCGACGTGTGGCGGTTACCGCCGGCCTCGCCGTTGTAGTTCGGCCAGTCGACCTCGGACGTCACTGCACGGAGGCGGTCGCCGTCCTTGCGCAGCAGGTGCACCCGGCCATCGCCGGTGCGCAGTTGCAGGTCGTCGACGCCCTCGCCGAGCACCTCGCCCTCCAGCGTCGTTCCGCCGTCGATGCGCACGATACGGCGGGGCAGCGGTGCCTCGCGACGCTCGATGGATCGGAGATGCTGCAGCAGCGCCGCCATGTCCGCCGCGGGGACGACCTGCGGCGGCATGCCCCTGGCGGGACGGCCCTCGCGAATCAGCGTCGTGATGTCGGTGTCGCTCAGGACCGGGAGCCGGACGGCGATCGGGGGGCCCATCTCGCCGCCGTTGCCGTCACCACCATGGCACTGTGCGCAGCGCTGCTCGAAGATCGCGCGGCCGGTGGCCTGCGCCGCGCCCGGCCGAGCGGCCGCGAGCAGCATCAGCGTTCCGACGATCGGGCGCGCCAGCAGCATTCGTCGGGATGGTACGCGAACCGGCACCAGAACGGTGGTCACTGTGCCGTCTGACCGAGGAGTGCCTCGAGGGCGGTCGGGTCCACGGGCTTGATCAGGTGCCGATCGAAGCCCGCTTCCTCGCTCCGCCGCTTGTCCTCGTCCTGGCCCCAGCCAGTCAGCGCCACGATCACGACCCCGGCTGCCCATGGGAACTGTCGCAATCGACGCGCCGCCTCGTAGCCGTCCATGCGCGGCATCCCGATGTCCATGAGCACGAGCTCCGGACGGAACGCCTCGGCCTGCTCGAGCGCCTCTTCGCCATCGTGGGCCGTCCGTACCGTGTGTCCCATCAACTCCAGCAACAGCGACAGGCTCTCGGCCGAATCGGCATTGTCATCCACTACCAGCACGCGCTTCATGGTCTGCATCATCTCCGGCCGTGTGTCGGCCACCGTCCGCCCCGCGGGTGCGGGCAGCCGCGGCAGCATGAACGTGAAGGTACTCCCTTTGCCGTGCCCGGCGCTCTCGGCATGCACCGTCCCACCGTGCATGCCCACGAGTTGCCTGACCAGCGCCAGGCCAACGCCAAGCCCGCCGCGCGCCTGCTGCATGCGGTCGGTTCCCTGCGCGAACATGTCGAAGATCGTCGGCAACTCCTCGCTGGTGATGCCGGCACCCTGATCCGTGACCCGGCACGTCACGTGGTGGTCCGACACGTCGACGACGAGGCTGATGGATTGACCAGGGCCGGAGAACTTGCTCGCGTTGTTCAGCAGGTTGGTCAGTACCTGCGCCAGGCGCGTCAGGTCGCCGAGCACATGCACGTCGTCGGTGGGCACATGCACGTCGAGGCGCTGGCCGGCCGCGTCGAGGATCGGTTGGCAGGTCTCGATCGCGCTCCCGACCATGTCCTCGAGCGACACGATCTGGCGCCGCAGGCTGATCTTGCCGAGCGTGATGCGGGAGAGATCGAGCAGGTCGTCGATGAGGCGCACCATCTGCGAGATCTGCCGCTCCATCAGGGTACGGGCGCGCGTGGTCAGCGCCGGGTCGTGTTCGGCCCGGCGCAGGATCTCGAGCGCATGACGAATCGGCGCCAGCGGGTTGCGCAACTCGTGCGCCAGCGTCGCGAGGAACGCGTCCTTGCGCCTGTCGGCTTCGATCAACGCCGCCTGCGCCCGCCGCTGCGCGGTGACGTCGGCCACCACCCCAATCAGCCGGGTGCGTGAACCCTCGGCGTCGCGTCCGTAGCGTCCCCACAGTTCGAGGAACCGCGGCGACGCGCCGTCCTCGTCGTTGATGCCGACCACGAGGTGCAGCGGTTCGCCCTGGTCTGGATGCTCTTGCAGCGCCGTGCGCAGCCGTTCGAGATCGCCGGGCACCAGTTTCGCGACGACGCATTCCGCATCGAGCGGCCCCTCCTCGGGGTGGCGCCCGAAGATCTCGTACATCCGCGTGTTCTCCCACAGGGCCGTGCCGGTCTCCAGGTTCCACTCGAATACACCCAGTCCGGCGGCGTCGGTTGCGAGCCGCAGACGTTCCTGGCTTTCCGCAAGCGCCGTGCGGGCCTGCTCCTCCAGCGTGCGATCGCGCAGGATCTTCAGCAGGCGACTCGTCTCGTCGTCGCCGTCCATGCGCATCATCAGGCCGCTGCCGAAGAAGCGCGTCCCATCCTTGCGCACGTGCCAGCGTTCGTCCTTCGAATGCCCCCGCGACAGTGCCCTGGCGATCTCCTGTTCCGGGACGCTGGCCGCTGCATCTTCCGGAGTGAAGAGGGCCGCGGCCGGCAGGCCGATGGCCTCGGCCTCCGTGTAGCCGAACACGCGCGCCGCCCCCACGCTCCAGCCGGTGATGCGGCCGCCCCGATCCAGGGTCAGGATCGCGTATTCGCGCGCGCTGTCCATGATCAGCCGGTAGCGCGCCTCCTGCCGCTCGCGGGCCGATTCGGCCAGGCGCCGCCGCGTGCCGTCGAGCATCACACCGCGCAACTGCGGCCCGTCGGTCGTATCGGCGCACGTGGCGTGAACCTCGAGCCATGTCACCGGCGAACCGAGATCGGGATGCACGCGCACCGCCCGCTCGATGGGCTCGTTATCACGGAGGCAGCGCTGGAGCGCCGTATCGAGGCTGGCCACGTCGTCCGGGTGCACGAAGCCCCAGTCCGGCTGCGCCAGCGCCGCGGCGAGTTCGGCGCCGAGCGCCGTGTCCGCATTGGTCGGCACGATCAGCCGGCCTCCCTCGGGTCGCCACGTCCACGTGACGAGGCGCGCCGTCGGTAGCGCGATCAGTGCGGGCGCGGGCTCCATGACGTGGCGCAAGCATACGGCGGAAGCCACGTCATGTAAGCTGTTCCATAAGCATCGTGTCGCAGCGTCTCTACCCAGCTCGTCCCATCGTCGGCGTCGGCGCTGTCGTCGTCGACGATGGCCATGTCCTCCTCATCAAGCGCAAGTACGAGCCGCTCGCGCTGCGATGGAGCCTTCCCGGCGGTGGCCTCGAGGTTGGCGAGACGCTCGAGGTGGGGGTCGCCCGCGAGTTGCTGGAAGAGACCGGGCTCGTCGTGCGCGTCGGCCCGGTGATCGAGGTCTTCGACCGCATCCTGCGCGATGAGGATGGGCGCGTGAAGTACCACTTCGTACTCGTGGATTACCTCTGCGTACCCGTCGGCGGCTCGCTGCAGGCCGGCGACGATGTGTCGGAGGCGGAGTGGGTGCAGTTGGATGCCCTCGCGCCGTACCAACTGACCGACAAGGCACTCGAGGTCATCAGCCGGGCCAGGGAGATGGTCATGCCTGATGCCTGATGGGGGTCGGGTGCCGGGTACCGGGTTCCGGGTACCCCTCACACGGCGGGATCCGCGTACCGGGTAACACCGACGCGGCTGTCGCCATGAGGCATGAGTTGGTTCCCGGTCCCGGTTCCCGGTTCCCGGTACCCGTACCCCGGTACCCGTACCCCGGTACCCGTACCCCGGTACCCGGTACCCGGCGAAGCTCCTGATATATTGCCGGGCTCATGCTCACTCCAACTTCGGCGGACGTACGGGATGCCGGCCTCGACAGCGAATTCCGCCGCGGCCTCGGCCTCTACGACGCCACCATGGTCGTCGTCGGTTCGATGATCGGCTCGGGCATCTTCATCGTCTCGGCCGACATGGCCCGCCTCATCGGCAGTCCGGGATGGCTGCTGCTGGCGTGGGTGCTGACCGGCGTCCTCACCATCGGCGCGGCCCTGGCGTACGGGGAACTGGCGGCCATGATGCCGAGGGCCGGCGGCCAGTACGTGTTCCTCCGTGAGGCGTTCTCGCCGCTGTGGGGGTTCCTCTACGGCTGGACGCTCTTCACCGTCATCCAGACCGGCACGATCGCGGCCGTGGCCGTGGCCTTCGCGCGGTTCACGGGCGTGCTGTTTCCAGCCGTCGCCGAGGACCAGTACCTGATCGCGCCGATCCACGTCACTTCCGGATACGCGCTGTCGCTGTCGACGGCGCAACTGGTCGGCGTCCTGCTCATCGCCCTCCTGACGTGGAGCAACACGCGCGGCCTCGAGTACGGGAAGATCGTTCAGAACGTCTTCACCACGGCGAAGACCGGGGCACTGGTCGCCCTGATTGCCGCCGGCCTGCTGCTCGGCTGGAATGCCGAAGCCGTGAGCGCCAACTTCGGCAACCTCTGGCAGCCGCGTGGCTTCGTGGAACTCGCGCCTGGTCTCACGGCGGTGAGCGCGTTCGGCCTCTTCGTGGCAATCGGCATTGCGCAGACCGGGTCGCTGTTCTCCGCGGACGCGTGGAACAACATCTGTTTCACCGCCGGCGAGGTGAAGGACCCGCGGCGCACGTTGCCGCTCTCGATGGTGCTCGGCACGGCCATCGTCACAGGGCTGTACGTGCTGTCCAACGTCGCGTACCTGGTGGCGTTGCCGCTCGAGTTGATCCAGTCGGCGCCGTCGGACCGCGTCGCCACGCTGCTGCTCAACACCGTGTTCCCCGGGATCGGTGCGGCGGCCATGGCGGCCGCGATCATGGTGTCGACGTTCGGCTGCGTGAACGGGCTGGTGCTCGCCGGGGCGCGCGCCTATTACGCGATGGCCCGCGATGGCCTGTTCTTCCGTCGCGCCGGCGAGTTGAACGCGGCGCGAGTGCCCGCCTTCGGGTTGGTGCTGCAGGGGCTGTGGGCGGTCCTGCTCGTGCTGCCACGCACCTACGACGCCACGACCGGCCGCTACGGCAACCTCTACTCGAACCTGCTCGATTACGTCATTTCTGCGGCGCTGATTTTCTATGCGCTCACGGTGGCTGGGCTGTTTCGCCTGCGCGTGACCCGTCCGGACGCGCCACGTCCCTACAAGGCGCTCGGCTACCCGGTCATCCCCGCCCTGTACATCGTCGGTGCCCTCGCGATCCTGTTCGTCCTGTTCGCGTACCGGCCGGCGACGACATGGCCTGGGCTCGCGATCGTCCTCGCCGGGCTGCCGGTGTACCTGGTGGCGAAGGGAAGTGCGCGGGCATGAGCTGGACACCCGATCGAAAGGCCGCACTCGCGCTGCTGCACGAGTACACGAAGAGCGAGAGCCTCAGGCGCCATGCCTACGCCGTCGATGCCGCCGTGCGCGGCTACGCGAGGCGTATGGGTGGGGACGAGGCGGTGTGGAGCGTGACGGCGCTCCTGCACGACTTCGACTACGAGCGATGGCCTTCGCTGGAAGAGCATCCCTACAGGGGTGTCGAGATTCTTGCCCAGCATGGCTATCCGGAGATAGTCACGCGGGCCATCCTCTCGCACGCCAACTACAGCGGCGTGAGCCGCGACAGCCCGCTGGAGAAGGTCCTCTATGCGTGCGACGAAATGTCAGGCTTCGTGACGGCGGCCGCACTCGTGCGGCCATCGAAGAGCGTCATGGATCTGGAGGCCGCGTCGGTCAAGAAGAAGATCAAGGACAAGGGGTTCGCCCGGGCGGTGTCGCGGGAAGACCTGATACAGGGGGCGGAGGGCCTCGGCTTGCCGCTCGAGACCCACATCGGCAACGTCATCGAGTCGCTCCGCGAGGAGGCTGACCTCCTGGGGCTGCGCGGGGAGCCGTAGGTCTCACGTCTCGAGACTCAAGTCTCAAGCCTCAAGCCTCAAGCCTCAGGTCTCAGGCAAGTCCTGAGACCTGAGACTTGAGACGTGAGACTCGGGCCGACGAACCCCGCTCCGTCCCCCTCCGTATGTAGCCTGTAGTCCGCCGCCTGCGCCCCGTCCCATCGCGGGCGCGGCCTGCGGCCCGTTGCTTGCCGCCTGGCCCAGCCGCGCGGTGCGTTTCCCCGAGGCCCTGAGCCGTGAGCCCTGAGTCGTGAGTCTCGATCCCTCCTCCGTGGTGTCCCTGGACGACGTCACCGTCGTCTACGGGAAGAACGAGGCCCTGTCAGGTGTCGCTGTCCAGTTTCCCGCCGGCGCCGTCGGTCTGCTGGGACCGAACGGGGCGGGCAAGAGCACGATGATCAAGGCCCTGCTCGGCTTCATCGTGCCGACCCACGGCCAGATGCTGGTGCTCGGGCTCGACGTGCGCCACAAGGCGCAGGACATCCGCGCCCGCATCGGCTACATGCCCGAGAACGACTCGCACATCCCGGGCATGAATGCGGTCACCTTCGTGGCGTACTGCGGGCAGCTCTCGGGCCTGCCGCCGGTAGACGCCATGCAGCGTGCCCACGAGGTGCTCTATTACGTGGGCCTGGGCGAGGCTCGGTACCGCAACGTCGAGACCTACTCGACAGGCATGAAGCAGCGTATCAAGCTGGCCCAGGCGCTCGTCCACGACCCCGACCTGCTTTTCCTCGACGAGCCGACCAACGGCATGGACCCGAAGGGCCGCGACGAGATGCTCGCCCTGATTCATGACCTCGGTCACAACAAGCGCGTCAACCTGATCCTGTCGTCGCACCTGCTGCCCGACGTCGAGCACACCTGCGATCACGTCATCGTGATGGATAAGGGACGCATCGCCACCCAGGGGCCGATCGCCACCCTCAAGGGCACGGGCGGCAGCGTGTTCGAGCTGCGCATCAAGGGGAACCTGCCGCAGTTCATCGACGCGCTCCGCACCAACGGGCTCGAAGCGCACGGCACCGACGATGACGTCATGCGCGTGCTGGTGCCGGCAGGCCGCACCGCGCGCGACGTCTTCGCGTTGGCGTCTACGGAGGGGGTGCAGGTGCGCCACCTGCGCCCGAGCGTGCCGACGCTGGAAGACGTCTTCATCGACGCCATCGAAGGAGGCGGCCGTGCCCATCCATGATCAATCGTACCGGCGCTACAGCGGCGAGAAGCGGCCGGTCCGAAGCGCCTGGACGGTGATTGCCCGCGCCGGCCTGATGTCGTTCCTGTCGCGGCGCGCGTTCCTGGGCCTGCTCATCGTCGCGTGGATCCCGTTCGTCGTCCGGGCGAGCCAGTTGTTCCTCGCGTCCAACTTCTCGCAGGCAGCGACGTTCCTGGCGCCGTCGGCCCAGACGTTCCGCGACTTCCTTGGTCAGCAGAGCATCTTCGTCTTCCTGATCACGGTGTACGTGGGCGCCGGGCTCATCGCCAACGACCGCCGCGCCAACGCGTTGCAGCTGTACCTGTCCAAGCCGGTCACGCGCGCCGAGTACATCCTCGGCAAGATGACGGTGCTCGCGACGTTCCTGCTGGGGATCACCTGGTTGCCGGCGATCCTGCTGCTCATCTTCCAGATCGCGTTCTCCGGCAGTTTCAGCTTCCTCAAGGCCAACGCGTCGCTGATCGCGTCGGTCACGCTCTACTGCCTGCTGACGGTCATCGTCATCACGTTCGGCATGACGGCGCTCTCCTCGCTGTCGCGCAGCAGCCGCTTTGTCGGCATCCTCTTTGCCGGCGTGTTGATCTTCTCGGACGCGATGTTCAACGCGCTTCGCTTCATCACCGGATCGTCGGCGATTTCGTGGGTCTCCATCCAGGCGAGCCTCGACCAGGTGGGCGACGTCATCTTCCGGCAGGTACCGCGGCACCAGACGCCGGCAACCGTGTCGTTCCTGGTGCTGCTGGCCGTCATCGTGATCTCGGCGTCGGTACTCGAGCGGCGCGTGCGTGGCGTGGAGGTGGTGGCATGAGCGCCGCGATCATCACCGCCGACCACGTGTCCAAGTGGTACGGACAGGTCATCGGCCTCAACGACGTCTCGGTGACGATTCCGGCCGGCATCACCGGACTGCTCGGCCCCAATGGGGCAGGCAAGTCGACGTTCATGAAGCTGATCACCGGTCAGCTGAAGCCGAGCAAGGGCGCCATGACGGTGCTCGGCGGGTCGATCTGGAACAACCCGGCCGCGTACACGCGCATCGGCTTCTGTCCGGAGCAGGACGCCTTCTACGAGCGGATGACCGGACTCGAATGGGTGTCGGCGCTGGTGCGGCTCAATGGCTACTCGAGCACCGAGGCGCGCCATGCCGCTCTCGGCGCGCTCGAGGCCGTGGATCTCGTGCCCGCCGCTGACAAGAAGATCGGCGCCTACAGCAAGGGCATGCGGCAGCGCGTGAAACTCGCGCAGGCGCTCGTGCACGACCCCGACCTGCTCATCCTCGACGAACCGCTCACGGGCATGGATCCGCTGATGCGGCGCCGCACCATCCGCATCATCCGAGAATGGGCGCGTGACGGCCGCAGCGTCCTGGTCTCGAGCCACATCCTCCACGAGGTGGAGGCGATGACGAGCAACGTGCTCCTCATCAACAACGGCCGGATTCTGGCCGAGGGCGACGTCCACGACATCCGTGGGCTCATCGACCACCATCCGCACACCGTCCACATCCGCGCCGAGCGCCCGCGCGAACTGGCCCGCGAGTGCCTGTCGTACGCCTACGTGCGCAGCCTGCGGTTCGAAGGCGACGCCCTCGTGGTGGAGACCGACGCCCCCGATACGTTCTACACGCAGGTCACCAACCTCGCTGCCGCCGAGACCTTCGGCCGCATCGAGGAGGTCACCTCGCCCGACGACAATCTCGCGGCGGTGTTTGGGTACTTGGTCAAGTGAACGGCATCTGCCCGGGTTACGGGTACCGGGTCACGGGTACCGGTTGCCTGCTTCGCGTCGAGTCAGCGCGCCAATGTCGCAATGAGCTTATGCATCATTGCGCGCACACGCTCGAGGAGTTCGAGCATCGGCTCGAGGCTTATCGGTGTCAGGTAGCCCAGCCGCTCGACGAGCAGCAAGAGCGTCGTCAGTTCGTTGGCCGAGCCGCGTGCCATGTGAAGGAAGCGCAGGTAGTCCGGTCTTGTGCCTCTGCCATAGCCCTCGGCGATGTTGCTCGGGATCGACACCGCCGCAGCGCGCATCTGAGCGCCAAGCCCGAAACGTTCCGCCGCCGGAAGCTGTGGAGTCGCACCGAGGACGAGGACGGCAAGATCCATGGCTCGCTGCCACGCCTCGAGTTCATGGAAATCGTTGAGGGGGCTCATGCCCCCTGCCGTGAGCCAATACCATGCCCGAGACTGGGAGCGCGCAGATGAACGTCACAGCCGAGGTCACGCCCGGTTCGGACGTGGCGGGGAAGTCGGTACCCGTCACCCGTGACCCGATACCCGGAACGCCAGCGAGCCGCGGCGCGGCGAGCCTGTCGCTGTGGCGAGCCTCGGCACGCATCTTCGATCTCTCGCTCGACCAGATGCTGTGGTCGCGGCGGACGGTGTTCATGGCCCTCGTGGTCGGCGGACCGCTCCTGATCGCGCTCGCGGTGCGGGTGATCGACATGTTTGCGGCGCAGGGCGGGGTGCAGATCGACGGCGTGAAGGTCGGCAGCGCCGCCATCTTCGGGCTCATGGTCTGGGTGTTCTACCTGCGCTTTGCCGTGCCCGTGCTGGCCGTGTTCTACGGCACGTCCCTGATGGCCGACGAAGTCGAGGACAAGACGATCACGTACCTGTTCTCGCGCCCGATTCCGCGCGGCGCCGTGCTCCTCGGCAAGTACCTGGCGTACCTGGTCTGCACGGTCGCCGTCGTCCTCCCATCGGTGGTCCTGGTCTACCTGCTGATCATGTCCAGGCCGGGAGCATCGTTGGCCGGCGGGTTCATGGATCTCGTCAAGGACCTGGTCGTCATCGTCCTGGGCCTGGCCGCCTATGGCGCCGTGTTCGCGTGGGTGGGGGCCCAGTTCAAGCGGCCGCTGTTGACCGGCCTGGCCTTCGTTTTCGCCTGGGAACCGGCGATGCTGGTCATCCCCGGCTATCTCCGCCGCTTCTCGGTGGCCTATTACCTCCAGGGCCTGGTGCCACAGGCGATGCCGACCGATGACAGCACCGCCAGCCTGCTGACGTCGCTCTTCCGTGAGTTTCCAACGGTCGGCACGAGCCTGTTCTGGCTCGTCCTCATCACCGCGACGACCCTGTGGCTGGCCATGCGGACCGTCACCCGGCGGGAATACGTCCTCGAGCAGTAGGAAGGCCGGCAATTCAGAATTCCTGGCCCTTCGTCCCAAGCCAGTACGGCAGGGCTGGGAACCTTCCTGCCGCCGAGTACGTTACATTGGCTATACAGGGGTGAATTTCCGATGAGCACCGCAAAGACCCGTTACTTCCTCGTTGGCTCGGCCGCCATCCTCACCGCCGGGCTGACTGCCGGCACCGTCGCCTACATGGGTGGCATGCCGCGCGCCTTCGCGAGCAATGCCGGCCCGGACGAACTGTCCCTCGTACCCGTCGGCGCCGCCGTCGTCGCGTACGCGAACGTCCAGGGAGTCATGTCGTCGGAGTTCCGCCAGCGCCTCACGACCTTGATGGACGATGAGGGCAAGGGGCGGCAGGAATTCCAGGAACACACCGGCATCGACGTCGAGCAGGACATCGACGCCGTCATCGCCGCCATATCGCCGGGTGGGCACTCCGACGCATTCGTCGCCCTCCGCGGCCGTTTCGACATCGGGAAGATCGAGGCCCTCGTCGTCAGCAAGGGCGGCCAGATCAGCGAGTACAAGGGCGCCAAGATCCTCCAGGCGCCGGCGCACACCGAATCCGAGCCCACCACCGAACCGGCCGAGCCGACAGGCACCGAGCCCATAGTCGAGCCGACGCTGCACGAGCGCGTCCCGCCCGTCATCGCCCTCGTCAATGCCAACCTGGTCATCGTCGGCTCCGACGCCGCGGTCAAGGCCGCCATCGACCGCAGCCAGGGCGCCGGCACCGCCAGCATCACGAGCGACGGTGAGTTCGTCCGCATGCTCGAGAGCGTCGACCAGAATTCAACGGTGTGGGCCATTGGCCGCCCGAAGGTCCTGCAGGACGGCGCCGAGCTTCCGACCCAGATCCTGCAGCAGATTCCCGAGGTCAAGTGGTTCGCTGCGTCAGGACACCTGAATGGCGGGCTCCAGGCGACGGTGCGGGCCGAAGGCAAGGACGAAGAAGCCGGCAAGAACATGCGTGAGGTGCTCCAGGGTGTCCTCGCGCTCGCGCGCCTCCAGGTCGATGCCAAGCCGGAGCTCAAGCCCCTGCTCAACTCCATCCAGATCGAAGGCACCGGCAACGGCGTGGCGCTGCACCTGACGCTGCCGGCCGAGATGCTCGACGTCATCGTCAAGCAGGCGAGCGCGACACACGACGCACACTGGAAGCAGCTGCACCAGCGCGCGGAGAACTAGGGCCCGCCTTCGCTTCTCGCTGGAAAGCGCGAGAGCTTCGGCGCGGCAAGCCCCAGGCACGCCTGAAACAGTGCGCTGAAGAAGGACGTCGGACGGGGGATCCAATGACGCGGGCCGGCGAGGGCAACCTCGGCCGGCCCGTGGCTTTTCTGCTAGACTCCGTGTTTCAGCCACGCCGAAAACGCCAGCAGGGAGGGCCCGGCTGTCGCTTCGGCCGCGATTTTCCCGCGTGCGTGCCGCGCAGGTGGGCTCGGCCTTCTCCACGTCGGGGATGGCATTTCTTGCCGCGTCGCGTGTAGCTCTGTTGCTCCCGCGTCCGCGGTCGAGTTCACGAGCCGCCGATCCGGTCACAGGCTTCCGTGAACACTGCTGCGTTCTTCTACGGCACGTTGATGACGGGATTCGATCGGCGTCGTCGCGCAGGCATCGAGGGCAAACTTCGCCATCGGCGACGTGGCTGCATTCGCGCGTCACTGTACGACCTGGGCATCTACCCGGCCGCGATTCCCGACCCGGACGGCTGCGTGTGGGGCGAGGTCTACGAGATGGACGACCCGGCGGGTGTCCTTGCCGCGCTCGATGAAATCGAAGGCTACCGCGAAGGGCACATCGCCCAGAGCCTGTACACGCGTCATCTCTGTCCCGTGCAACTCGATTCCGGCGAGAGCCTGGAGGCGTGGGTCTACTTCTACAACGCCCCGCTGGGAGGCGCCCAGCGCATCGACTCGGGCGACTACCTCCAGCACGTACGCGTGAGGTAGGGACGGCTCTCCGAGCCGTCCACCCCGACGCCGCTCCGAGCCGTCCACGAGACGCCTCTGCGAGCCGTCCACCGCGACGCCTCTCCAGACTGACCAGCCGCAGCCTTGGCGGAGGCAGGAGCCGTCCACCTCCGCCCAGGTACCCCGCGGTCATGGACCGCTCGGAGAGCGGTCCCTACCTCACTCTCCCTGATAAGCTGCCGCGCATGCCATTTCGCCCCGCTGTGCAGACTGCCTTTCTAGCCACAGCCTTTGCCCTGCCCGCGTTCGCGCAGGACGCCGACCCCCGGATCGAGCAGGTGCTTGCACAGATCTCAGCCGAGCGCCTCTCGGCCACCGTCGACAGGTTGGCGGCGTTCGGCACCCGCCACACGCTGTCCAGCCAGGCCGACCCGGTTCGAGGGCTCGGCGCCGCGGCGCAATGGATCCACGACGAGTTCCGCGCGGCGAGTCCACGGCTGCAGGTGAGTTTCGACGATTACGAGATCCCCGCCCAGGGCGAGCGCATCCTGAGGGACGTCCGCATCCGTAACGTCGTCGCCGTGTTGCCCGGGCGCACGGCTCGCCGCATCTACGTGAGCGGCCACTACGACACCGTGGCACGTCCGGTCCGGCCGCCGCAGTCGGCCGCCGTCACCACCGCCGCCGCAGCCGCGACGGCGCCAGCGGCCGCAGGCAGTCCTCGCGCAGCCTCGGCAAACGGAGGGTTCGACTGGGCCGCCGGTGATCTTCCCGCGCCGGGCGCGAACGACGATGGCAGCGGCACGGCCTTGACGATGGAGGCGGCGCGTGTGCTCGCGCAGAGCGGTCTCGAGTTCGATGCGACGCTGGTCTTCGTCGCATTTGCCGGCGAAGAGCAGGGGCTGGTCGGGGCGCACCTGCACGCCCAGAAGGCGCGGGCGGACAAGGCCGTGATCGACGCCGTCTTCAACAACGACATCATCGGCAACTCGCGCGGCGGCAACGGTATCGTCGACGCGGAATCGGTGCGCGTGTTTGCGGAGGGACCCGAGGACTCGTCGTCACGCCAGCTTGCGCGCTATGTGTACCGCACGGCCGCGCGTTACGTGCCGTCGCACCGGGTACGCCTCATCGCGCGGCACGATCGGTTCGGTCGCGGTGGCGACCACACCGCTTTCAACCAGCGCGGGTACGCCGGCATCCGCTTCAGCGAAGCGAATGAGAATTACGGACGACAGCACGTGGTGGAGGACACCGCTGACGGCGTCGATGCGGCGTACCTGGCACGGAACACGAAGGTCAACGTCGCCGGAGCCGCGGCGCTGGCGATGGCGCCGGCGGCACCGGCGATCACGTCGGACCGCGGCGTGCCGCAGCTGGATCGTGGTCCATCCGGCTACGACGCACGGCTGCGCTGGCGTGCCTCCGAGGGCGCGGTCGGATATCGCATCTTCTGGCGCGAGGCATGGACTCCGGACTGGCAGTTCGAGCGGCACGTCGGCAACGTCACCGAGATCGTGTTGCCAGACGTGTCAGTGGATGACTACGTGTTCGGAGTCGCGGCGGTCGGCCCTGGCGGCCACGAGAGCCTCGTGTCGGCCTACGCCAACCCGCCGCGCACGCCCGTGGAAATCAAGGTGAAGTAGGTAGGGACCGCTCTCCGATCGGTCCATCTCCTACGGGAGGATGGACGCCCCGGAGAGAGGACATCGACGCCTCGGAGAGGACATGGACGCCTCGGAGAGGCGTCCCTACCAACGTGACGGTAGGTAGGGACCGCTCTCCGAGCGGTCCATCTCCTACGGGAGGATGGACGCCCCGGAGAGAGGACATCGACGCCTCGGAGAGGACATGGACGCCTCGCAGAGGCGTCCCTACCAACTTGACGGCCCCGGAGAGGACATGGACCCGGTACCCGGTACCCGGTACCCGGTACCCGGTACCCGGTTTCCTAATGAATCTCCCCGTGCTCGGCGGTGAGGAGGATGCCGCCGACGCGTTCGAGGAAGCGTTCGATGGCCATGCGCGCCTGGGGCGCGACGTCGAGGAACTCGATGCCCGACGTGTAGACGACGCGCTGGTCATCGAGGGCGCGGACGCTCGCGTGGCAGACGCGGCCCTTGAGCACCACCGTCTGCTCGCCGAGGTTCAGGCGAAATGCCCGCACCGAGTTCACCCGCAGCGGTTCCGGCGTCTCGACGCGTGCCCCGTGCGGCGACAGGTCGCTCACCGTCAACGGGCGGTAGACGGTCACTTCGCCGGTGAGGGCGTGCTCGAGCGGGATGCGAAACCGTTGGCGATCGTCCATGAGTTGCGGGAAGCGGGACTCCCCAGTTCCGGAATCGGCAGGAAGCCCTTCCGGCTCCAGCCTAGAATAGCCCGGTGCCGCAGACATACCGCAATTACATCGACCGACAGTGGGTGCCCGCGCAATCGGGAGCCACGTACGAGAACCGCAATCCTGCCGACCGTGAGGACCTGATTGGCCTCTTCCCGCAGTCTGGCGCGGTCGACGTCGACGCTGCGGTGGCGGCGGCGCGGCGCGCGTATGCCTCGTGGAGACTCGTACCCGCGCCTGGTCGCGCGGAGATCCTGTACCGGGCGGCGCAGCTGTTCCGCGAGCGCAAGGATCGGTTCGCCGATGACATGACCCGCGAAATGGGCAAGGTGCTCGCCGAGACGGCTGGCGACGTCCAGGAAGCCATCGACATGAGCTACCTGATGGCGGGTGAGGGCCGGCGGCTGTTCGGCCAGACGACACCTTCCGAGTTGCGCAACAAGTTCGCGATGTCGATCCGGCAGCCGATCGGCGTGTGCGGGATGATCACCGCCTGGAACTTCCCGATGGCGGTGCCGTCGTGGAAGATCCTGCCGGCGCTGATCTGCGGCAACACGGTCGTGTTCAAGCCGGCCGAAGAAGCACCGCTGACCGCGATCAACTTCGTCCAGACGCTCATCGATGCCGGGCTGCCCGCCGGCGTGCTCAACCTGGTGATGGGCGACGGACCCGGCGCCGCTGCGCCGATCGTCGAGCATCCGGATGTCGCGGTCGTGTCGTTCACCGGATCCACGGACACGGGCCGGCGGATCAACGAGACGTGCGCGCGTACGTTCAAGAAGGTGCACCTCGAAATGGGGGGCAAGAACGTCATCCTGGTGATGGACGACGCGCGCCTCGACCTGGCGGTGGAGGGCGCCGTCTGGGGTGGATTCGGGACAACCGGGCAGCGCTGCACGGCGGCCAGCCGGGTGGTCGTGCACGAAGCGGTCTACGACTCGTTCGTCGAGCGGTTCGTCGCCAGGGCGCGTCAACTGGTGGTGGGCGATGGCCGTCGCGATGGCGTCCAGATGGGACCCTCGATCCACGAGGAGCAACTGGCGAAGGTGGTCGAGTACGTCGACATCGGCCGCAATGAGGGCGCGCGGCTGGTGCTTGGCGGATCGCGGTTGTCCGACGGCGCGTTCGCGGCCGGATGCTTCCACGAGCCGACCATCTTTGCCGACGTCACGCCGACGATGCGCATCGCGCGCGAGGAGATCTTCGGGCCGGTCGTGTCGGTGATCAAGGTGCGATCGCTCGACGAGGCGATCGCGGTAGCCAACGACGTCGCGTACGGCCTCTCGGCGGCCATCTACACCCAGGACATCAACAACGCGTTCACGGCGATGCGGGACGTCTACACGGGGCTCTTCTACGTGAACGCGCCGACCATCGGCGCGGAGGTCCACCTGCCATTCGGGGGCGTCAAGGCGACGGGCAACGGCCACCGCGAAGCCGGCATCGCGGCACTCGACGTGTTCAGCGAGTGGAAATCGATCTACGTGGATTTCAGCGGCCGCCTGCAACGCGCGCAGATGGACACGGAGCAGATATAAGACGAACGTCGAACGCTGAACGCCGAACGCAGAAGGATTCAAGACCGAAGGCCGAAGGCCCAAGGCCGAACGCCGGGGCCGCAAACAACTCGGGCCGATGGGAGTGTTCCCACCGGGCCCGAACTGTTTCACGCCGAGCGGCTGACTAGAACTCTCGCGGCGCCCTGGGGCGCCGCGAGTGAGCGTTGTGCACCGAGCCCGCGTGAGCGGGCGGAGGTGCACTAGAAGTGGAACTTCACACCGAAGCGGACGGTGCGGAATCCCTGGAACCAGTTCGGCATTCCGTACGCGGTGTCCTTGCGCTGCGGGTTGGCGGGGTTGTTCAGGTACGTGTCGAACTGCGACGTGATGCCGTTCGTGAGGATGTAGTTCAGCGCTTCCGGTTCGTCGGCCACTGGCAGGCCAAGCGTGCTGATGCTCGGGTTGACGCCGGCAGGCGTGTTGACGAGACCGAGCACGTTGTCCTCGTTGAACAGGTTGAGGACGTTGAGCTCGAGCGACACGCTCTTGTTGCTGCCGCCGAACCGCATGCGGTGGGAGATCATCAGGTCGGTGTTCGAGAATTTCTCGGTCCGGCCCATGTCGCCGCGCCCGTAGGCCACGGCCGCCGCATACAGCGAGTAGAAGCTGGTCTGCGGTGTGCCCGACTGCAACGTCGTGAAGGCGGCGAAGTTGGTGGCCTGATTCGCGCCCCAGTTCAGCATGTACTGGCCGAACGCGTTGAACACGTGCGGACGGTCGGTCGCCAGCGGGCCGTTGTCAGGGACGCCAGCAGCCGTGAACCCGAGGTGCGGCAGGTCGAAGAAGCGGTTGACGCCCGGCGAGGGGCGTCCCAAGTTGGCCGAGCCGGCGTTGGCACCGCTAGCCGAGTTGGCGCTGAGGGCCTGCGGCTCGTCCGAACTCGCCAGACCCGAGTAGTTACCCTCGAGCTTGCTGTACGTGTACGCGACGCTGTACGCGAAATTGCCGCCGAAGCGGCGCTCGAGACGGGTCTCGAATGCGTTGTACAGGCGCTGCGGCGTGGCGGTCTTGGCGTAGCCGAACTGCTTTGCCGTTGCTGCGTGGAGGCCTTCACCAGGATTGCCAATGATGTACGCCTCGCTGCCCTCGGGGGTCGGGAAGCCCGCGTCCTCGATCGCGTGATCCACGTCCTTGCGTGTGTAACGGAAGCTCAGGAGCATGCGGTTGCTGACTTCACGCTCGAGGCCGACCGTGAACTCGGTCTGCGTGAACGGCTTCAGGTCGGGGTCGACCTTGCCCGAGTAAATGTCCGCCTCCGGGCTGTTGGACGCGATACGGAAGTCGTACTGGCAGCGCGAGAGGCCCGTCGAGTTGGCAATGGGGCACTGTCCGCCGGAAACGTCCTGGTTGCTGCCGAGGACCCGGCTCAGCGTGTAGAAGTCGTAGTTCGGCTGGTTCGGCATGATCTCGAAGTAGTCCCTACGGTAGAAGTCGCCTCCGAACGAACCGCGAGGCAACTCGAACTTCAGCCGATCCTGGAACTTGTTGTAGCTCGCAAACAGCTTGGTCTTGGCATCGCCCGTGAGGTCGTACGCCACACCGAGACGCGGCACGATCTTGTCGCCGAAGCCGAAGTTGATCGGCGGCGCGTAGCCGTTGAACGACGGCAAGTCCTCGTTCTCCATGCGGACGCCAGCGTTGATCGTCAGGCGGTTGGTCGGCTGCCAACGATCCTGGAAGTAGATCGAGTTGGCAGTGTTGGCGGCCGCCCCCACTGTCCCGAAGCGCTGCAACTGCCCCGCCCCGATGGCGCCAGGCGTTACGGGATCGTTGCGCCCGGTGAGGTCGTTGATCGAGATGCCGTACGTGAGCGAGACGACGCCGAAGGGCACGTAGCCGGTGTTCACGTCGTTGGCGACGCGCGAGTACTGATAACCGACCTTGAACTCGTGCCGGCCCGCCAGGTTATCGGCGAGGAACGCGACGTTGGAGTCGACGGTCCACCGCTCCGAGCTGTCCTCGTAGCGGTTGTCGTTGCCCGACGGGAAGTTGTCGAACCCGAGCGCGCACCCGGCCCCCGCCGGCGGCGCATTGGTGATGCAGCGGAATCGGGTCTCCTGCGGAATCGCCCGCGAGTTCAGGAGTTCGTCCAGGTAGCCGCGGGCCACCCGAGCGCTCGCCACGACACGGCTGCCGGGTGTCCACGTGCCGCCGATCGAGAAGTTGTGGGCCTTCTGCTCGCCGCCCTGCTGCGACGTGAAGGCGTTGCCGACTAGCGTGCCCGTGGACCCGCCGAAGTTGGCATATGGAACGGTTCTGCCGGGCGCGATCTGGTTATCCGGGAAAATGCCGTCTTCCTCGTACGGGTTGTACGTGAACGAACCGGTGAGGCGCAGCGTGTTCGTCGGCTGGACGTCGACACGGCCCTGGAAGTAATCGGACTGGCGGGTCCGGCTGTAGGTTTCCTCCCCGGTCTTGGTCCGCGTGCGCGGATCGGTCGTGACGTACTCGGTCGTCCGCTCCTCGTCGAAGATCTGCGGCGAGTAACTGGCGAAGAACCACGCCTTGTCGCGCAGGATGGGGCCGCCGAGGCCGAACACCGGGTAGTAGTTCTTGTACGAGTCGCTCTTGATCGGCAAGTACTCGTTGATCTGGACGAAGCTGGCGCCGGAACCGCTGCGGTATTTGTTCAGGATGCCACGCGGGTCGGCGTTCAGCGAGTCGCTCTCGAACTCCATGCCGCCCATGCCACGGAAGGCGTTGGTGCCGCTCTTGGTGACGACGCTGATCACGCCGCCGGTCGCGCCGCCGAACTCGGCGTTGAACCCGGAGGTCTTGATCGACATCTCCTGGATGAACTCGAACGGCAGGTTGTTGTTGACGTTCAGGTTGCCCGTGCGGAAGTTCGACGTCTCGAGTCCGTCAACCATGAACGAGTTCTCGGAGCCGCTGGCGCCGTCGATCTGGTACTGGCCGCTGAGAGGCTCGGCACGCGCCGCCGGCGAGAGCTTGAGGAGGCTGCCCATGTTCGTGCCTTTGGGCAGGTTCTCGATCGTCGCGGCCGTGACGTTGGTCTGGATGGTCGTCTGCGCGATGTCGACGCGAGCCGCATCCGCCTCGACCGTGACCTGCTCGGCCAGGCCGCCCACGTTCAGCGTGAAGTCGATGGTCGTGGCCTTGCCAATCGCCACCGCGACGTTTTCGGCCAGACCCGTGGAGAAGCCCTGGAGCGTCGTGGTCAGCTTGTAGGTGCCGGGGGGCACCGCGGCGAAGCTGTACCTACCGGTGTCGTCTGTGACCTGCGTTTGGTTGACCGAGCCACCTTCCATCTTGACGGTGGCACCGGGGATGGCCGCTTTCGAACTGTCGACCACCGTCCCCATGACGCTACCAGTGATTTCCTGGGCGGCAACGGGGCCTGCGCAGAGCACCGCGGCAAGCAGCACCCAGAATGCGCGACGAATCATGTCCTACCCTCCTGAAGTTCTCAGGACTCCACAGGATGTGGAGCCAAGTCGTCCATGGGAGGGCCGTACGCAGCGTCTTTATCTGCCGGCACGTCCCTCCCGTGGGACGGGACGGTACCTGCATGGTGCATACCGGATCGCTTGTGTGGTGGAATTGTGACGATTTACGTGATCTCTGCCGCAACCACGGGCTCGATCCATCAGGTCGGATGGGCAGAATTCAAGAACTTGGACCCATCGAGGGCCAAACTGCTTGCAAGCCGGGGCGAAGGGGATGGTCGAGGGGGCAGGCATAGGAACGCCTAACGCCTAACGCCTAACGCCGAACGCTGAAAATGAAGGATGCCCGGCACCCGGTACCCGGCACCCGGCACCCGGTCACCGCTTCTCGGCGAGGGTCTGCAGGCGCGCGCGGGCCTGCGCCTTGTAGAACTTGTCCTCGGCCACGTACTCACGGTGGATCGGCGCCTCGAGGACCTCCTGGTAGAGCCGCTGCGCCTGGGCGGGCCGGCCCTGGTCGGCATAGAGTTCGCCGAGGAAGAACAGGCTCACCGTCGACTGCGGGCTGTAGGTGAGCGACTTGCGGAGGTGCTGTTCGGCCTTGGCGGCGCTGCCGCCGAACAGTCCCGGCACCTTGTGATACCAACGCCCCAGGGCGCGGTCGGCCGAGCCTTCCATGAACCGCGGATCGATCGCCAGGACGCGTTCGAGCGCCTGCTTGATGCGGGTGCGGTACTTGAGTCCCTGGCGCAGCCCGTACGACTCGGCCAGCGCGCCCATGTTGGCCGCCAGCCAGAAATGTCCCTCGGGTCTCGCGTCGTTCAGCGCCACTGCGTCGGTTGCGGCCGCGAGCCCGGTCTCGAGCCACATCCGCCGCTCGGCGGCCGGGCCCTGCGTGCCGAGGAAGTAACTGGCCCGCGCCAGCTTCCAACCGCCGACGAAGTCCTGCGGGGCCGCGCGATGATGCGCCAGGTACTGGTCCGCCGCCTGCCGCGCCGCAACCGGATCCTCGCGCCGCGAATACAAGGCGTCGACCGAGGCCGGAACCTCGGCCGCCAGGCGTGCGTCCACACAGAGGGCCAGCAAGGCCGTAAGGTAGACTGACTTGATGCAGACTCTCATCCGTTCCCTGCTGGAGCAGCTCGGAGAGGATCCTAGCAGGGAGGGATTGCTCAAGACCCCGGAACGCGTCGAGAAATCGATGAAGTTCCTGACCAGCGGGTACGCCGCCGACATCGGTGACATCCTCAACGGGGCGCTGTTCACCGTTGACTACAGCGAGATGGTGATCGTCAAGGATGTCGACTACTACAGCCTCTGCGAGCACCACCTGCTGCCGTTCTTCGGCAAGTGCCACGTCGCCTACATCCCGCGTACGCAGGTCATCGGCATCAGCAAGATTCCGCGCCTCGTCGATGTGTTCAGCCGTCGCCTCCAGGTGCAGGAACGGCTGACCAACGAGATCGCCGAGTGCATCCGCGAGGCAGTCGATCCGCTCGGCGTCGGCGTGATCATGCATGGTACGCATCTCTGCATGGCGATGCGAGGGGTGGAGAAGCAGAACTCCGCGACGGTGACCAGCGCGATGCTCGGCACGTTCCGCAGCGACGCGCGCACGCGCGCCGAGTTCCTCCAACTCGCACAATAGAATTGCAGAATTGCCGAATTTCAAAATTTCACCACCACTGCCACCACCACCACCGTTACCACTCAGCAACCTGATCGCTTCGAAGGTTGGCGGTGGCACTGCAATTCTGCAATTCGGAAATTCTGAAATTATTGTGCCGCCCCGCGGATGTGCGCGGCTATCTGGCGTACTCCGTCGGTCAACGCCGCCGGGCCCGGCTGCAGGATCAGCGACGACTTGATCTCGTGAATCCGGCCGTGTCGAACGGCAGCGATGGTCTCCCATCCCGGCCGTGACGCGATGCGCGCCGGCTGGGCCCGCTTGCCGCACCACGAGGCCAGGATCACGTCGGGATTCCGCGACCGCACCTCGTCGGCTGACACGATCCGATCCTTCGCGAGACCCGCCTGCCGGCGTTCAGGGAAGATCGGGGTCCCGCCCGCGATCTCGACCAGTTCCTCGACCCACTGGATCCCGGAGATCAGCGGCTCGTCCCACTCCTCGAAGAACACGCGCGGCCGTACCGGCAACGTTGTGGCTTCCCGCGCAATCGCGTCGAGCCCGGCGCGCAACCTGTCAGCGAGTGCCTCGGCGCGCGCCTGCGCACCGACCAGGCCGCCCACGAGGCGGACCGCCTGCAGCACCTCGTCGACACTGCGCTGGTTGAAGGTCATCACCGGGTAGCCGCGTCGGATCGGCCCGGAGACGATGTCGGCCTGCAGGTCCGAGAAGGCGAGGACGAGATCAGGCTTGAGGGCGTCGATCTTGTCCGTCCGCGCGTGCAGGAACGACGAGACGCGCGGCTTGCGGCGAGCTTCGGGTGGGCGCACCGTGTAGCCAGACACCCCGACCACCCGATCGCCCTCGCCGAGCAGGTAGAGAATCTCGGTCGTTTCCTCGGTCAGGCACACGATCCGCGACGGGTAGGACACGGCGCGAGTGTACGGGCACCTGAGAATTGCAGGAATTGCAGAATTTCAGAATTGCATTACCACCGCCAACCGTCGCGGCATTGCAGGTGGTGCAATCTTGAACTTCTGCAATTCCTGCAATTCTTGCAGGCGGGCCTGGCCTCGGGCGACAATCGCCCGCAGCTCGACAATTCAAGCAAACGTTTGCCGGCCGCCTTGGTGGCCCGCGAAAGGGTGCCCATGCTTGTGCGTACTGCGATCACTCGTCGTTCCCTGCTCGCCGGTCTGGGCGTCGGCGCCTCGCTCTTCTGGCCCCGAGGCGTCTACGCCGACGTGCTCACCGAGACCGCGCGAACGACCGAAGGGCCGTTTTATCCGGACCAGTTGCCGCTCGACACCGACAACGACCTGCTGCTGCTCAACGACGCCCTGACGCCATCAACGGGGCATATCACCTACTTCTCGGGCCGCGTGCTGAGCGTGACCGGTGCGCCCGTGCGAAACGCCGTCGTCGAAGTCTGGCAGTGCGACGCGAAAGGGTCGTACCTGCACTCGAAGGGCCGCGGCGTGGAACGGGATCCGAACTTCCAGGGATACGGGCGTGTCCTCACGGGCTCGACCGGCGAGTACAGCTTCCGCACCATCCGGCCGGTTTCCTACTCGCAGTACGGCATCACCCGCGCGCCGCACATCCACCTCGCAGTCAGCCGTAACGGGCGGCGTGTCATGACCACGCAGGTGCATGTCGCAGGCGACCCGCTCAACGCCGCCGACAGCGTGCTGACAAGGCTCGACCCGGCGGCACGCGCGACGGTCATCGCCGACTTCCGGCCCATTCCCGGTAGCCCGCTTGGCGAGATCGCCGCGCGCTGGGGACGTCGTGCTCGGGCAGACCGCCTTCGAAGGTGACGATGGCATCACGCGTGGCGCGATCGGCAAACCGGAAGGCGCGCCCGCGTTCTGGGATTACGTCAAGACGTGGGAAGCGCAGCAGAAGAAACCTTGAGCATTGCAGAATTTCAGAATTTCAGAATTGCATCACCACCATCAGCAGGTTGACCCATGGCGGTGGCAAGGAAATTCTGAACTTTTGCAATCTTGCAATTTCGGCGTTCAGTGGACCTGCCCTGATCCCGACAGCTTGATCACGAGACGTTCGAGAATCGGCAGCAGCGCCTGTCCCCGCAGCAGCACGTCGGGCTTCTCGAGCAGCGCCAGCTTTTCGACGACGGGGATGTCGATGGCCTGGCACACGGCGTTGATGAGGGCCTGGTCGCTCATGCCCGGCGGCATGCGTACCTCACCTTGCGCGATGGCCGGGAGCAGCAGCGTCTCCACCTGCCGACGCAGCCGCGTCAGCGACGCACGGCGTCCCGAGGCATCGGCCTCCTCGTGCCAGCGGACGCGAGCGACGCGGAACGGCGTCGTGCTGGCCAACTCCTGCACGACCTCGAAGCGGGCGAGGCCCTGGAGCACGATGTTGAACCGTCCATCTTCGAGCGGTTCGTGATGCACGATCGCGCCTGCACACCCGGTTGCGTAGATCGGCGGCGCGCCCTTGTAGTCGTCCTGCCAGCCCTCGCGCAGCACCGTCATCCCGATCACCTTCGTGCCCCCGAGCGCCTGGCGCGTCATCGCCCGGTACCGCTCCTCGAAGATGTGCAGCGGCAGGTACACGTCGGGGAAGAAGACGACGTTGGGGAGAGGGAAGAGCGGGATCTCGGAAGGGAGCGTCATCGTCGTCGCTGGTAGGGACCGCTCTCCGAGCGGTCCATCTCCTCGAAGTACGCGATCGGTAGCCGGTAGGGACCGCTCTCCGAGCGGTCCATCTCCTGGGCGTCGAGGCGTCGCGAGATTGTGATGCGGTGATGGACGCCTCGGAGAGGCGTCCCTACCACGCGTGCGGCGTCCGGCGTTCGTCAGTGGACCGTCCGCGTCTTCTTGTCGAGATAATCCATGAGCACATACCGCCCGAGCGTCATCGGCGTGGTGAAATACGCCTTGCCGTGGCAGATCTGCGCGACGCGACGTACGAAAGCCATCAGTTCGTAATCGCGCGCGAGCATGAACGTGTTGATCATGATGCCGGCCTTGCGGCAGGCGGCGACCTCGGCAAATGTCTCCGACACGATGTACGGGTCGAGACCGAAGGCGTTGCGATAGATCTGGCCGTCCGGCCGCGTGATCGCCGACGGCTTGCCATCGGTGATCATCACGATCTGCTTCATGTCCTTGCGCTGCCGCTCGAGGACACGGCGCGCCAGGCGCAGGCCTTCGCGGGTGTTGGTGTAGTAGGGGCCGACACGCACGCGCGCCAGCTGTTCCACCGGTACCTCCTCGGCCGAATCGTGGAACAACACGGCGTTCAGTGCGTCGCCGGGGTACTGGTGGCGGATCAGGTTCGCGAGCGCGAGCGCGACCCGTTTGGCGGGCGTGAACCGATCCTCGCCATACAGGATCATGCTGTGACTGCAGTCGAGCATGACCACGGTCGCGCATGAACTCTGGTACTCGCCCTGCGTCACGTGCAGGTCGGGGTAGTCGAGCTCGAATCGCTCACCGGGCGCCGGCAGGCCGTTGCGGCTGACGGAGCTGAGGAGCGTGGCCACGGGATCGAGGTTCAGCGTGTCGCCAAACTCGTACGGCTTCACGGCGCCGCCGGCGTCGATGCCCGTCGCCATGTCA
Organism: Luteitalea pratensis; assembly: GCF_001618865.1. Taxonomy (GTDB): domain Bacteria; phylum Acidobacteriota; class Vicinamibacteria; order Vicinamibacterales; family Vicinamibacteraceae; genus Luteitalea; species Luteitalea pratensis. Next base: position 5,619,571 of record NZ_CP015136.1, on the reverse strand, counting down.
CGCGTGTCGTGACGGCCGGCACTGCTGCGGCCGACCGACCCGAGCAGGTCGCGCAAGGCCCGGTAGCCGAGAAAGTCGATGCCCTTGTCGGTGACCTCGAACTTGACCGGCGGCAGGTCCTTGCCCTGCTGGCCGCCACTCAACGTGCCTTCCTCAGGCTGCGGCGTCAGGTAGCCCTGCTGACGCATCCGGTCGATCAACTTGTCCAGCAGTTGCTCGAGCCCCGACTTGCTGTCGCTGTCGGCCGGTTCACCGAGCAGCCGTTCCATCTGCTCGGGCGTCAGCAGCCCGTTGGCCAGCAACGCCTCGATGATCGCGTCCTGCAACTCCTGTCGCGTGTGGCCGTGCGCGTCGGGGTCCGGCTCATACGGGTTCTCGAATCCGCTCGAGAGCAGCAGGTCCGACAGCTTCGACAGCAGCTGTTCGAGGTCGATGCCCTCGAGATCGTCCGGGATGAACTTCGTGTACTTGTATTTCACGGTCGGCCTTCGTCGTTCGGCCTTCGGCCGTCGGGAATTTCAGAAGTTCAACATTTCATAATTGCACGACCACCTCGGCGCCTCGAAGCTTGGCGGTGGCAATGAAATTCTGAAATTCTGCAATTTGAAATTGCCGCGTTCAGTTGTAATAGCGGCCCCCGCTGCCCCCGCCAAACCCGCCATCGTCGTCATCGTCATCGCGCAGTTGGCGATCGCGCCGCTTGTCGGCCTTGCCGCCACGCCGCGCCGGCTCCTCGCCCGCGGTGTAGGTGCCAGACTCGGTGCGGCTGATGCGCTTCTGGGCATACAGGCCTTCGAGCACGAAGTCGATCGCCGAGGCAATGAGCGGCGCCGGTGCGTCCTCGGGCAGGCCGAGCGCTTCCGGGACGTCGGCCAGGCCCTGCACCTTCTTCGCCTGGTCGAGCAGCGTTCGCGCCGAGGCGGTGTCGTCGAGCTGCAATGAACCGCCCATGTCGAACCACTCGATGACCTGCCGCAGGTTCGCCACGCCCAGGTGTGCGTCGAAGACCTGGCCGACGGCGGCGCGAATGATCTCCGCGGCGACCTTGTCGGCGCCCTTGAGTTCGCCCTCGTACTCGAGTTCCAGCTTGCCGGTGATGGCCGGCAGTGCCGCGTGGATGTCCGACACGCGAGGGACGGCCAGGGCCTCGTCGTTGATCACCGCCCGGCGCTCGGCGTTGGAGACGACGTATTCGAGGACCGTGATCGGCAGCCGCTGGCTAACGCCCGAACGTTTGTCGACCTTGGGTTCCTTGCGCGCCTGGAATGCCACTTCCTCGACGATCTCCCGGATGTAGCGCGGCACCTCGATCGTGTGCCCGCCATCGTCGGGCCGGACGGTCCAGGCTTCCTGTTCGGTGATCGCCACGCCGTCGGCAAGCGTGGACGGATAGTGCGTGCGGATCTCGGAGCCGATGCGGTCCTTGAGCGGCGTGATGATCTTGCCGCGGGCGGTGTAGTCCTCGGGATTGGCGCTGAACACGAGCAGGATGTCGAGCGGCAGCCGTACCGGGAAGCCCTTGATCTGCACATCCCCCTCCTGGAGGATGTTGAACAGGCCGACCTGGATGCGCCCGGCGAGATCGGGCAGTTCGTTGATGGCAAAGATGCCGCGGTTGGCGCGCGGCACCAGGCCGTAGTGCATCGTCAGTTCATCGCCGAGCGCGAGCCCGCCGCGGGCGGCCCTGATCGGGTCGATGTCGCCAATCATGTCGGCGATGGTCACGTCAGGTGTCGCCAGTTTCTCGACGTACCGTCGATCCCGCGACAGCCATTCGATCGGCAGATCATCACCAGCCTCGGCGACGCGGTGCCGCCCGTACGCGCTCAAGGGCGCTGTCGGGTCGTCGTTGACCTCCGATCCGGGGACGACGGGAATCTCGTCGTCGAGCAGCGTGGTGAGCGCACGGAGCAGGCGGCTCTTGGCTTGCCCACGCAGGCCCAACAGGATGAAGTGGTGCCGGGCGAGGATGGCATTGACCACCTGCGGCACGACGGTGTCGTCGTAGCCCAGCACACCGGGGAAGATCGGGCCACCCGCCTTGAGGCGAGCCAGCAGGTTCTCGCGGAGTTCGGATCGCACGGGCCGCCGTGCGACGCGTCCGGCCGCGATCTCCCGCTTGAGCGCGCCAAGCGTTGTCGGTCGGGACATGGGGCGATAGTATCAGGTCGATTTTGTCGAGCCAGTCACATCCTGTCGCCTCGCTCGGGCCGCCGCTCGTGTTCGCGCATCGCGGCGGATCGAAACTGCGCCCGGAAAACACGCTCGTCGCGTTCGACCACGGCCTTGCGCTCGGTGCCGACGGGCTGGAGTTCGACGTCCGGCTGTCGAGTGACGGCGTGCCGATGGTGCACCACGACGCGATGCTGGATCGCACCACCAGCGGGACCGGGCCGATTTCGGCACACACGGCTGACGCGTTGCAGCAACTCGATGCCGGTCACCACTTCACGGGTCTCGATGGCCTGGCCTGGCGGCACAGGGGGTGCGTCATTCCCAGGCTCGACGTGGTGCTCTCGCGCTATCCGGCGGTGCCCATCATCATGGAACTGAAGGGCGACGATCCGGAGGTCGCGCGTCGTGCGGTGGCGCTCGTGCGCGGTGCCGGCGCCATCGGCCGGGTGTGCTTCGCCGGATTCGAGGACACCGTCGTCCGTGCCGCGCGTGAGGAAGGACCGGACGTCGTGTCGAGTGCGGCGCGAGAGGAGATCCGCTGGTTCCTGTATCGCTCGTGGGTCGCGGTGGCACCGCGGCGCACGGCCTTCCAGGCGTTCCAGGTGCCGGAGACGGCGGGCGCCCTCCGCGTCGTGTCGCGTCGCTTCGTGCGCGCCGCGCGGCGGGCCGGGGTGCCCGTCGCCGTATGGACCGTGGATGAGCCGGCGGCGATGGAGCGTCTGCTGGCGTGGGGTGTCCGCGGCCTGATCAGCGATCGTCCGGACGTGGCGGTGCCAGTCGTGCGTCGCTGGCGGGCGTCGCGGTGACGGTTGGTAGGGCCGGCTCTCCTGGTAGGGCCGGCTCTCCGAGCCGGCCAACTCCGAGGCCATGACCATCGGCTTCCAGTTGACGGCCCGCTCGGAGAGCGGGCCCTACCGTTGTGGTCATCTCGTCTCCAGGCAACAGCACGAGCGCGAACAGGTAGGCGAGCACGACCACGAACGCCACGTACGCCGTTGCCGCGCCGTGTGCCGTGTAGCCGAGCGCACCGAGCGACACACCTTCGATCAGCGTCGTCACGACCTTGCGCGCCAGGCTGCCTTCCGGAGCGTACAGCGAGTCGAGCACCACGTACTTGAGCACGAAGGCCGACAACAGGACCACGCCGAGACTCTGCATCGCGCGGGCGCGCGTCGGCTGCGCGGCCAGGGTGTTGAGCAGCAGAAGCAGGAAGAAGACCGATGCGAGGACCTGCAGCAGTCCCGATTCCGGTGACAGAGCCGTGAACACCTGCGCCGAGGCCAGCAGCAGCGTCCCCAGCAGCATCGCGCCATTGGCGTTGGCCAGCCCCGATCGCTGCGGCCCGAGCAGCGCCCATGGGACGAGTACGCCGGTGCGCACGAGCATGCCGACCAGCAGCAACCCGAGCACGAGCGCCATCGGCGTCGGCGGCAGGAATCGCCACGCGCCGTCGGTGATGCTGCTGCGGAAGCCACCTCCCGCTGCAACGCCGATCAGCAACAGCGGCAACACGAAGGCCTCGCGCCCGGCGCGCAAGTGCGCATCGTTGCCGATGGTAGGGCCGGCTCCCCTTGGGCGCCGAAGCGCGTCGCGCGAAGGTGGCCGAGCCCGGCCTTCGTCAGCACGTGCGATCTCGTGGCCGCTCATCGCCGCTGCCTCAGCACGCGCAACGGATTGAAATCGGAGGCGTCGCGCGTGAGTCCACGCTCGAGTTCGGCCTTGAGTTCGTCGGCGGACTTCATGTCGAGCGCAGCATCGTCGACGCGAAGGAGACCGCCGGGCGCCAGCGTCATCGCGCGGTTCACCGCCTCGAGCCCCCGGGCAAACAGCGTGTCGTCACTGTAGACGCGGCCCCAGCCCTGCCTGTAGTAGCTGTAGGCGATGTAGAACTGGGTGATGGCGTGACGGGACGCCGGGTCGGCGCGCGCGAACGCGGCGCGTGCCTCGACGAACTTGTCTCCCGCGAAGAACTGCCTGCCCTGATCGAAGTCCGCCTGGTTGATCTGGTACGCGCCCACCGAGGCGGCGACGCCGCCGGCGAGTTCCTGCAGGTTGGTCGGCTGGTGGACGAACAGCCAGAGCAACGCCGCGCATCCCGCGCTGGAGACGACCAGTCCGGCGGCGCGCACGGCGCGTTCTCGCGAGTTGGTTGCTTCGGGCGCACCACTCACCGTCATCCGACAAACACCACGTGCACGATGCGCGGCCCGTGCACGCCACGGGTGAGAGTCATCTCGATGTCAGCCGTCCGGCTCGGCCCGGTGACGAACACGACGTTGGCCGCCGCGCGCAGCAGGTCCGGCTCGGCGGCCAACAACGCTCCGAGCGTCGCGTGCAGGCGTTCTACCGGCACGAGCGCCACGTGCACGGGCGGCAGCAAGGACACGAGTCGTGCCCGTCCGCTTCCGTGGACGAGCCCGACCGATCCCGTGTCAGCCAACGCCGCGTCGGCACCGGTGATGCCGACGATCGCCGCATCGAGGCGGCGGCAATCGTCGTCGCGCGTTGCCTGCTCGGCATGGACCGAAGCATCGAGCCGCTTTGCGCCCCGCGCCTCCACGACCGACAGCACGTCCGGCAGTGGCAGGTGGTCCGCATCCCAGGCCACGAACGGGGCCGGTCCAGGTTGACCAGGCCTCATCCACTCGGCCGCCTCGAGATAGGCGAGCACGATGTCAGCTGCCTCGGCGGCGTTGGCGACGCGTGACACGCGACCACCGACGGTTTCGCATGCGTCGGTGAACTGCGCGATCGCGGCGTCCGCACCGTCTGGCATCGGTGCGAAAGGGAACGAGCCCGGATGCGGCACGGTCGGCCCCGACGGCTTCAGCTTATCCCGCAGCGCAGGTGGAAACAGATCGCTGGTCATGGCTTGCCCCGCCGAAGCCGGAGGCGAAGGCGGGACCGGCCCAGGCGCCGTCTTCGCGCGGTGAAGGTCTCGGCTGCCATCGCAGGGAAGTGTCGATGCCGCGTCCAGCCGGCGAGCGGCCCCGGCAGGCGGTCGAAGCCAGTGGGACCGAACCATCGCGACACGCGCCGCGCCGCCGCCGACGCGAACCGGTACAGCCGTGGCCTGGTCGCGACAAAGCGGAACACGCGTAACCCCTGGCCGACCCATCGCGGCGTGTGCCCGCCTTCCTCGGCGCGGGCGCGCAGGGCGAGCAGCATCCGCGGGATGTCGATTCGCACCGGGCACGCTTCCTTGCAGGCCCCGCACAGGCTGCTCGCTTGCGGCAGATCAGCCCACGGCCCGAGCCCGAACGCGCCCGGCGTGTACACGGCGCCGACAGGCCCCGGATAGACGCTCCCGTACGCATGGCCGCCGATCTCCTGGTACACCGGGCAGGCGTTCAGGCAGGCTCCGCAGCGGATGCAGTAGAGGATTTCCTCGAGCTCGGTTCGGAGCATGTTCGAGCGGCCGTTGTCCACGAGTACGACGTGCACCTCGGACGGGCCGTCCGGATCGTCGGCGCGCCGCGGGCCGGTGATGATGTTGGTGTAGACCGTGAGGGCCTGGCCGGTGCCACTGCGGGCGAGGACGCGGAGCGACACCGCCAGGTCGGCGGCGGTCGGTACGATCCGTTCGATGCCCATCAGGGCCACGTGCAGCCGCGGTACCGTCGTCGACAGTCGCCCGTTGCCTTCGTTCTCGACGAGGCACAGGCTGCCGCTCTCGGCGACGGCGAAGTTCACGCCGCTGATCCCCATGTCGGCTGCTAGGAACTCGGCTCGCAACATGCGTCGTGCGAAGGCCGTCATCTGCGGGATGTCGGCCACGTCGGCGTCACTGGCATCCAGTTCGCGACGGAACGTCTCGGCGACCTGTTCTTTCGTCTTGTGGATGATGGGCGCGATGATGTGCGACGGTACGTCCTTGTCGAGTTGAATGACGTACTCGCCGAGATCGGTTTCCACCACCCGCATGTCGGCAGCCTCGAGCGCGTGGTTCAGCTCGATTTCCTCGGACACCATCGACTTGCCCTTGACGACGCGCCTGACGCCGTTGCGGCGTGCGATGTCGACCACGAGGGTCGTGGCTGTCTCGGCATCACTGGCGAAATGGACGTGCACACCGGCCGCCGTGGCGCGTTCGACGAACTGATCGAGGTAGCGATCGAGGTTCGCGATCGTGTGGGCCCGGATCTGTCGCGCGTGGTCGCGGGCAGCCTCGCCGTCGGCGATGAGGCCGATGGCCTGCTTGCGGGCGACCACCATGCGTGTCGTCGCGCGATCGAGGGCCGTCTGCAACTGCCGGTCCGCGATCGCTTCCTGAGCCCGGGCGTAGAACGGCAATGGCGCCGCGTGGCTCATGCCGTCCCGCCCGCGAGGATGTCGGCGATGTGCCGCACGCGCACCGCCTGCGCCTGCCGATCCAGACCGCCCTGCATGTGCATCGCACAGCTCACGTCGGTGACGACGATCGTGTCGGCGCCGGCGGCGGCAATCTGCCGGCATTTGCGCTCGAGCATCGCGCCAGAGATGTCGGGCATCTTGATCGCGAACAGCCCGCCGAAACCGCAGCACGTGTCGTGCTCGGGAAGGGGTACCACCCTGGCGCCGGAGACGTGCTCGAGCAGCCGTCGCGGCTGCGCGTCGATGCCGACGCCGCGCAGCCCGTGGCAGCACGCGTGGTAGGCCAGCGTGCCCGATGCCGTGCATGGCAGATCGGTCACGCCGAGGACGTCGACAACGAACTGGGTGAACTCGTAGGTCCTGGCGGCGACGGTGCGGGCGCGCTCGGCCCACTCGGGCTCACCGGCAAGCAGCGCCGGTGCCTGGTGCACGAGCATGTCCGTGCACGACCCCGACGGAATCACCACCGGGCTGGGGTCACGCTCGAGGACGGCGATGGTGTGCTTGGCCATCGCGACCGCATCCGCCCTTGCTCCCGCATTGCAGGCTGGCTGCCCGCAGCAGGTCTGGTCCTCGGGCACGACGACTTCGACGCCCTCCCGCTCGAGCACGCGAACCACCGCCTCGGCCGTGTCGGGCGAGAAGTGGTCGACCAGGCACGTCACCAGCAACTGCACCCTCGTCGGCCGAACGGCAGGAGATCCCGAAGGAGAGGACATGCTTCCGGGATTATGCCTCGTTGCGCACGAAGGGAGGGCCCGCTCTCCGAGCGGGCCCTCGCCTGGAAGCCGACCATCATGGCTTCGGAGATGGACGGCTCAGAGAGCCGTCCCTACCGTCGTCAATCGGGATGGTTGGGCGCGCTCGCCGAGCGCGCCGCCTCGAGCACCCGGCATTTCGACATTCCAGCATTCTCGGCATTCCAGCATTCTCGGCATTCCAGCATTCTTGAGTACGATGCTGCCTGTGACCGAATCGCCTGCACCCTTCCGCTGGGGCATCCTCGGCGTTGCCCGTATCAACCGCGCCCTCGTCGGGCCGCTGGCGTCCAATGGACACCAATTGCTGGCCATCGCCTCGCGCAGCGTCGAACGTGCCCGCACCTACGCGGAGACGCAGGGGATCGCGCGAGCGTACGGCAGCTACGAGGCACTGCTCGGCGATCCCGACATCGACGCCGTCTACATCCCGCTGCCGCACTCGATGCACGTCGAGTGGGCGGTGAAAGCGGCCGAAGCCAGGAAGCACGTGCTCGTCGAGAAGCCGATCTCGCTCGACGGTGCGGGTGTCCGCGTGCTGATGTCGGCGGCGCGCACGCATGACGTGGTCATCACCGAGGCGTTCATGTATCGCCATCATGCGCTGGTCGCGAGGGCGCGTGAACTGGCGCACGATGGCACCATCGGACGGCTGCAGGGGGTGCGTGGTACGTTCTCGTTCGTCCTGGACCGGGCGTTCGACACCCGCCTCGTTCCCGAGTTCGGCGGTGGGAGCCTGTGGGACGTCGGCTGCTATCCGGTGTCGTTCGCGCGCACGATCGTCGGCCACCGTCCGCTCTCCGTGCAGGCGGTCGCGAACTGGGGCGCGGGGGAGATCGACCTCAGTTTCTTCGGACAGCTGCAGTTCCCCGGCGGCGTCGTCGCGCAAGTGCACAGCAGTTTCGAGTCACCCTTCAAGACCGAGGTCGAGATCATCGGCAGCGAGGGACGGCTGCTGGTACGGCATCCGTTCAAGCCGGAGCCCACCGAGACGATCGAGGTCATGAAGGCGAACGAGGCCTATACCGTCACCGTCGACGGGCCGCTCCTCTACCAGGGTGAGGTGGACGACGTCCGCGACGCGGCCCGGGCGGGTCGCGCACCGCTCGTGACCCTCGAGGACAGCCTCGACAATGTCGACACCCTCACCGCGTTGCTGCAGGCGGCGCGCAGCGGCAATACGGTCGCGCTGGATGCGTGAAGGGCAGGTCTCAGTCTCAGTCTCAAGTCTCAAGTCTCGAGTCTCAAGTCTCAGGTCTCAGGTCTCAGGTCTCAGGTCTCAGGTCTCAAGGCTCAGGTCTCAAGGCTCAGGGCTCAGGGCTCGAGTCATGCCTGAGCCGTAATCCGTAATCCGTAGGCGTCAAGCCTCAAGCCTCAAGCCTCAAGCCTCAAGCCTCAAGCCTCAAGCCCCCATGTCCCCCCGCCGCGAGATCCAGGCTGGCCGGTCGCCGCTGTTGGCTGGCAGCCACCAGGGGGCCGAGTACGTGGCCGGACAGGTCGAACGCATCACGTATCACGATGCGGAGAGCGGCTTCTGCGTCCTCCGCGTGGCGCTGCGGAGTCGACGCGAACCCGCCACCGTCGTCGGCCACGCGGCGCAAGTCGCCATCGGCGAGCACGTCCACGCGACCGGCGCGTGGGTGCAGGACCGCACGCACGGCCAGCAGTTCAAGGCCGACTGGATCCGCGTCTCGCCGCCGGACTCGCCCGAAGGCATCGAGCGCTACCTGGGCTCCGGACTGATCAAGGGTGTCGGGCCGCACCTGGCCAAGCTCCTCGTCGCGGCCTTCGGCACCGCCGTCTTCGACGTGATCGATCGCGAACCCGACCGCCTGCTCGAGATCGCCGGCATCGGTCACGTGCGAGCCCGCCGCATCGTCGAGAACTGGCAGGGCCAGCGCGCGGTGCGGGAAATCATGGTCTTCCTGCACACGCACGGTGTGAGCACGAGCCGCGCCGTCCGCATCCATCGGACCTATGGCGCCGACGCGGTCAAGGTGCTGACCGAGGATCCCTACCGGCTGGCTCGCGACATTCGCGGCGTCGGGTTCCTGACCGCGGATCAGATCGCGCGCCAGATCGGCGTTCCCACCGACGCGATGAGTCGTCGTCGAGGGGCGCTGCAACACGTGCTGTCCGAGGCGGTCGACCAGGGGCATTGCGCGCTCCCGGTCACGGAGCTTCGCGAGCGTACCGCGTCCCTCGTCGAACTCGCGCCATCGCTGATCGATGAGGCCATTGCCGAGGAAATCGCGGCCGCGACGGTCGTGGGGGCGGTCATCGACGGCACGCCGATCCTGGCACTTGCGACGCTCGATGCGTCGGAGCGCACGGTGGCGACGCGGCTTGCCGAACTCGTCGCCCGGCCGCGGCCGTGGCCCGACATCGACGCCGACCGCGCCATTCCGTGGGCAGAAGGCAAGCTGTCGCTGGCGCTGTCGCCAAGTCAGCGGGTGGCAGTGGCACGAGCGCTCGGCGCGCGGGTCCTGGTGCTCACCGGCGGCCCTGGTGTGGGCAAGACCACCGTGCTGCGCGCCATCCTGGCGATCCTCATGGCCAAGGGTGTGCGCCCCTTGCTGGCCGCACCCACCGGTCGCGCCGCCAAGCGCATGACGGAGGCCACCGGCCTCGAGGCGAAGACCATTCACCGGTTGCTGGAGATCAACCCTCAGGACGGACGCTTCCGTCGGCGTGCCGGCAACCCGCTCGAGGGCGACCTGCTTGTCGTCGACGAATCCTCGATGGTGGATGTCGTCCTGATGGCGCACCTGCTACAGGCGGTGCCCGACACGATGGGCGTGCTGCTTGTCGGCGACGTCGACCAATTGCCATCGGTCGGTCCTGGCCAGGTGCTGGCAGACGTGATCGACTCCGGGCGTGTCCCCGTGGCGCGTCTCACCGAGATCCATCGGCAATCGGCCGAGAGCCGCATCGTGCTCGCCGCCCACGCGATCAACGCCGGCGACATGCCCGCGTTCAGCCAGTCGGGGCAGGGTGATTGTTTTTTCGTCGAGGCCGAGGACGCCGAGCGCGCGCTGCAGCGGCTGTTGCAGGTCGTGTCGGAACGCATCCCGCAGCGCTTCGGCCTCGATCCGGTGCGCGACGTGCAGGTGCTCTGTCCGATGAACCGGGGGGGCCTCGGAGCGCAGGCCCTGAACCAGGCGCTGCAGCGGTTGTTGAACCCGCACGGCGCTCCCGCCATCGAGCGGTACGGCCAGCGTTTCGCGGTCGGCGACAAGGTGATGCAGATCGAGAACGACTACGACAAGGAGGTCTACAACGGCGACCTCGGCGTCGTCCGCGCCATCGCGGTGGAGGAGGAGACGATGACCGTGGAGTTCGACGGCCGGCCGGTCACGTTCGACTTCGGCGATCTCGATCGTGTCGTCCTGGCTTACGCGACCACCGTGCACAAGGCGCAGGGCTCGGAGTACCCCGCGGTGGTCATTCCGGTGACCACGCAGCACTATCCGATGCTGCAGCGTCACCTGCTCTACACGGGCGTGACGCGGGGCAAGCGCCTGGTCGTGCTGGTCGGGCAGACCAGGGCGCTGGCGATCGCCGTACGCGGCAAGCAGACACGCCGTCGCTGGTCGCAGCTGCGCGCCTTGCTGTCGGCGTAGACTTGCGCCATGTCGGTCCTCTGCGCCATCGACTTCTCTCGCGCCTCGGCGCTGGCCCTCACCGCGGCGGGCCGAATCGCTGCCACGTTCCGCCAGCCGCTGACCATCGTCACCGTCGCCGATCCGTTGCTCGCGACTGCCGAGCGGATGCGGGCGGGCGGCCGCGAGCCGGTGCTGCTTTCCGGCGCGCTTGCCGGGTTCGTCGACGAGACCCTCGGCCCGGGCGCGTCCTCTCGACACCGCCTGCTGGTGCAGGTCGGCGATCCAGCCAGCGAGATCCTCGCGCAGGCCGATCAGGCCGATGCGCAACTCCTGGTGCTCGCCACTCAGGGCGCGAGCGGGGTGCGCAAGTTCGTCTTCGGATCGGTGGCCGAGCGGGTGCTCCGCAGGACGACGCGACCGGTCCTCGTCGTGCCCCCGGCAATCGACGGCACTGCGCTGCGCACGCTCGGCGCGATGGAGGAGGTGCTCGCCCCGATCGAGTTCCACGATCACGCGTTCGACGATGCAAGCCTTGCCGATCGCGTGGCCCGCGCCAGCCATGCCCGGTTGCGCCTGCTGCACGTGGTGGCTGGTGGCGAGGAGAGCCGTTGGACCGTGCTGCAGCCGACGATGGCCTCGCTGCTCGAGGATGAGCTGAGTGGACTCCGCGCGTCAGTGACCGGTGCCGCGCATCAGGCGCTCGAACGACTCGCGGAGTCGCTGGGCGGCACGCCCGGTCCCACTCTCGAGGTCGTCGAAGGACCGGTGGCCGAGCGGATTGCGCAGGTAGCCAATCGCGCCGAGGTCGACCTCGTCGTGCTCGCGTTGCGTGGCGTGCCCGGCCTGCTCGGTACACGTGTCGGGACTGTGGCCTACCGGGTCTTGTGCGCGTCGCCCGTGCCGGTGCTCGCGGTGCCGCACGAGGCTCGCGCCGAAGGCACGCTGTCCTTTCTCGATCAGCCTACCGATCGAGGATGAAGCGCGCGATCGTGTTGGCGAGGGCGGTTGCGTCGGCGCCGGTCTGCGCCAGCGTTGCCTGCCCGCGTCCGGCGAGCGATCGACACAGCAGGGAGCTGTTGGCCGGGGCGGCATGGGCGACACACAGGGTCGGTCGGTCGAGGCCCGTCACGGCCGCGCGTGTCGACCAGTCGCTCGGGCCGGTGGGGCGCAGCGCGAGTGCGGGCGGCTCGACCTCAAAAAAGGCCGTCGGGCCCGGGTCGACGAGGACCACTCCGGCAATCTTTCGTGCCGGCGTCATCATCTCGCCCGCCACCGCCATCGTCTCGGCTCCGAATTCGCGTCCGCCGATGTAGACCGGCAGTCCGGTGCTGGCGAGCGCGTCGGTGAGCCGCTGGAGTTCGAGCGCCACGTCACGAGGGGACCGCCGCTGCCAGAACGAATGCAGCGCATCGATGCCGACGACGTGGATGCCGGCTGATGCGAGTCGCTGCGCGAGCGCTTCCTCGGGCTGGCGCCAGCCGCGGGCCGGCGACAGCAGCACCAGCATCCCGCGTGGCCGCGACGACCAGGCAGCGGTCAGTGGCAGGTCGAAATGGCGCAGCCAGCGCTGCACCGGCGTGGCGTCGTGCTGCGGTTCGAGCGCAGCCATCGCCAGTGCTTCCTCGAGGGGCGTGCGCAAGGTGTGTGCGTTGGAGGCGTGGAGCCAGGGCGCCTTGTTCGCGGCGCCCCGGGCTGGGTCGGCGCCGCAGCTGTGCGGAAGGTGCTCGATTGGCGCGCCCACCGACACCGCGGCCGGCAGCGCGCCAGGGGATGCGCCGGCCATCGCCGGGCCGGCAAACCCCAGCGCACCCGGAGTCGCAAGCACGACGGGAGGCAGGTAACGTTTGAGCCCTGCGTCGCGCTGGGCGCGTCGCGAGACGTCTTCGAGGATCGCGGCAGCGAACGCGCAGGCGGCCGACTGCGGCATCTCGAGGCGCGTCGCATCGACATCGATCAGGAGCACACTGGACGGAATGGCCTGCGTGAGGGCGCTGCGCTCGGCCCGAGAACCGCCGCGATGCAGCATCAGCACCACGCCGGTCGCGCTCGCCCTCGGGATCTGGACCGCGGAGGTCCCGAGGTGGGGCAGGTCGAGCATCACTTCGCGCGTGCCGAGCCTGACGCCCGGGGCGCTGCGGAGGTCGTCGCCGACACCGATCCCGGCAGCAAGCAGCAGGACGAGGCCGGCCGCCAGGCGCCTGGAGCCTTCCCGTACGCGCGCCGGCCAGCCGGAGGAGGCCACCACGGCAGGCTAGCAGGGATCCCGTGAAGCCGGAAATCCTGGCGTGGACCGGGCTCGGAGAGCCGGCCCTACCGTCGTGTACCCGGCACCCGGCACCCGGTACCCGGTACCCGGCGTTACCGAAGCTGGTCCTTCGCCTCGGCGCGCTGGAGCGGATCTCCGATCCGGTTGGTGATCGCCGGATGGTGGGCGCGGATGCACAGGTCGTAGGCCGTGCCACCGACGACCGCGCCGACGCAGGGCGCGATGATGGGGACCCACCACCAGCCGTTGGCGGCAGTGAAGACGCCGCCGCCCCAGCCGGCGACGGCCGTGAACAGGCGTGGCCCGAAGTCACGGGCGGGATTGATGGCATAGCCGGCATTGGCGCCGAATCCCATCCCGATAGCCATCACGGTGAGGCCGACGAACACCGGTGCCAGCGAGGCGGCGGGCGGCGCATTGCGTTCGTCGCTGATGGCGAAGACCATCGCCACGAGCAGCGCGGTGCCGACGACCTGATCGACGAAGCCGCCAAGCGTCGAGAGGTAGGCTGCCGGGTAGGTCGCGAAGATGCCGGCCGTGCCCTTCGCGCCGAGCACCTGACGGACGCCACCGTCGAATGCCCCGAACGCCTCGCGGTATGTCACATACACGACGGCCGCGCCGACGAAGGCGCCGAGCATCTGCGCGACGACGTACGGCCCGACCCGGGCCCATGGGAAGCCGCGGCGCAGCGCGAGCGCGAGCGTGACCGCCGGATTCAGGTGGGCGCCACTCACGCCCGCTGACGCATAGACGGCCAGGATGACGGCCAGGCCCCAGCACAGGTTGATAGCCAGCGGGCTGCCTTGCGAACCGCCGCTCAGGACGGTCTGGGCCACGACGCCGACGCCGAAGACGATGAGGAGGGCCGTGCCGAAGAATTCCGCGAGCGCTTCACGCATCCATTTACCCCGAGTGACTCACCGATTTCAGGTCGGCGCGTTGTTCCGCATAGGAGGTGTTGAAGGCGGCCACGCGCGGATCGTGCGTCCACCCCAGCCTGCGGCATGCGTCCGCGTACAGGGCTGGCCACCAGTTCTCATGTTGGGTCAGGCCGTCACGCTGCCATGCGCCATAGTCCATCAGCACCGTCGACCACGCGCGATCGCCGGCACGAAGCGCCTCGGTCTGGCTCGGCATCGCCGAGACGTACCACTGCTTGCCGATGCGCGCGTGCAACACCTCGTCGGCCCAGTCGTAGTCCTGGAAGTTGATCGCGAGCGGTGAGCCCGCGGCCTGCGCCACCTCCCACTCGTAGCGCTTGCCGTGGCGCGGCATCAGGCCCTGTTCGATGAAGTACAGCACCGCATGGCGCTCGAGGGCCGCGATCTGCGTGTTGAGTCCGAGCGACCACGTGAAGTTCACCCGCACCAGCGCCGGCCAGTCCACGCCGAGGTCGGCAAACAGCACCTCGCCCATCATCGCGTGCCGCGCTTCGTCCCAGAGCTGCCGCGTCATGTCGCGGGTGTAGCCCCAGGGCTTGCCCTCGGTCTCGGTGATGATGCTCGCCATCATCTCCGGAACGTCGATCTCGCGCAGCCGCTTGTAGGCCAGCATCAGCCGCTTGGGCTCGGGCGGGAACGAGGTGTCATAGATGAACGCCTCGGCGTTCACCGCCATGTTGTACGGATCCGGGAAGCGCGCGTCGCGCCGCGGCACGGGATCGTAGGGCCGTGGCGTCGCGGAGAAGCGTGGCGTCGGGCACACAACGGTGTCCGCGACCGTGCCATCGAGACCACCCGCTGCGGCGAGGGCGGTGCGCACGACCTCGAGCCAGCTGGTCGAGGGTTCCGCTATCGCGGCGAGGGCCTGCGCGGCCTGCTGCCCGGCAGCGAGGAGGTCGGCGAGATCAAGGCGTGCATGGCGAAGGAGGTAGCGTGTCGGCGCATCGGCCAGCGGGTGCGCGTCAGCATGCAGGGATGCGCACGCATCGTCGAGCGCCGGCAGCAGCACCGTGTACAGCCCCGCACACAAGTGGGTGCCGTCGGGAGACGCCGCGATCTCGTCGAGCGCGAGTTGCAGTGCCGGTGGCGGCGGATCCTCGAGACCGAGGGGAGGCTCACGCATCTCGCCGACGCGCCCGCGGATGGCGGTCACCAACTCCGCGAGCAGCCAGGCGTGATGGCTGTACAGCATCTTGAGTTCGTACTGCGGCTCGTCGGTGATGCGCGCGACCAGTACGCGCTGTGCTGCCCGCGCTACGGCGTGCAGGCGCTTCAGGCGCATGACGGTGTGATCCACGCTGAGCCCCGGCGCGGTGGCCTGAGGAATGGAACAAAGGCCAGCGAGGGCGGGGAGTCCCGGTACGGGTGCGGGTGGCAGTGTAGTCATGAGCGAGCCCCCTGTGCGTTTGCCGCGTACGCTGACCCATCAGGGCAGATTGAGTCAACAGGATTGGTAGGGACGTCTCTCCGAGGCGTCCATCGCGAGGATTGGTAGGGACGCCTCTCCGAGGCGTCCATCGCGCCATCGCGGCGTTGGCCATGCCGTTGAGATGGGCCGCTCGGAGAGCGGTCCCTACCTCGAGATCTCGAAAGGCCAGCGGCGGGTCTGGCGCGACCACACGAGGAACGCGACGGCTCCTGCCGCCAGCAGGGCCAGGCCGAACAGGATCACGAAGGGGTCCGTGGTGGCAAACAGGAACAGCCAGCCGAACAGCGCCAGCACCAGCGGCAGCGGATAGAGCCAGACACGGAACGGCCGTGGCATGTCCGGCTGTGTTCGCCGCAGCAGCACGAGCGCAGCCATCTGGCCGATGAACTGGACGAGGATCCGCATCGTCACCAGCGCGTCGATGACCAACCCCAGGCTCAGCGTGCTGCCCACCATGGCCAGCGCGCCGACGGTCAGGAGCGCGACGTGCGGGAAGTGCTGCGTCGGGTGGAGCCGGCCGAAGACACGGAAGAACGTGCCGTCGAGGGCGGCCGCGTAGGGAATCCGCGAGTAGCCGAGCAGCAGCGCGAAGACCGATCCGAAGGCCGTCCACAGCACCAGCAGCGTGAACACGCTGGCTACCGACGTGCCGTACAGGCGCTCCATGAACACCGACACGATGAAATCGGCCTGCGGGTTGGCCGACGCCGGCACGAACTCGCGCCAGGACACGACGCCGATGATCGACAGGTTGATGGCGATGTAGATCACCGCGACCGCGAAGACGCTGATGATGATCGAGCGCGGGATGACGTGACCCGGGTTGCGCACTTCGTCGCCGATGTAGCAGATGTTGTAGTAGCCGAGGTAGTCGTAGATGCCGACGCGCGCCGCGGCGCCGAGGCCGAGCAGGAAGCCCAGCGAGAACGTGAACGCCCCCGGCGGGACGTCGAAGGCCACGCCAGCCTGGAAATACAGGGCGCCGCTGACGATCACGGCCAGCGTCGTCAGCAACGTGCCGATCCACAGCGTGACCGTCAGCCGCCCGACCGATTCGATGCGCCGGTAGAGGAGCGCGATGTTGACGACCCCCACCGCCAACGCGATGGCGATGACGTACGTCCGCGACATGCCCGGCCAGAAATAGCGGGCGTACTGGGCAAAGCCGATGTACCCCGAGGCGATCTCCAGCGGCCCTGACAGGATGAACTGCCAGATGAACAGGAACGCCATCAGCCGGCCCACCTTCTCCCTGCCGAAACCCTCGCGCAGGTACTGGTAGGTGCCCCCCGATCCCGGCATCGCCGCGCCGAGTTCACTCCAGATCAAGCCGTCGGCGATGACGATGACCAGTGAGACGAGCCACCCCAGCAGCGCCTGCGGCCCACCGAGCGCGGTCATCAGCAGCGGGATCGTGATGAACGGCCCGATCCCGATCATGTTCGACATGTTCAGCGCCGTGGCCTGGAGCAGGCCGAACTGGCGAATCAGGCCGTGCGACTGACCAGGATGCGAAGGCGGGGGTGCGCTGCTCATCGAGTGGCGCGCAGTATACCCGTCCCGTCTCTCGAGGCCGGCCGGCTGCCTTCGCGCAACGCGCTTCGGCGCCCACCGAGAGCCGGCCCTCCCAGGTGAGGCAGTCCTCCGGACGCGCCCTGCGACTTGACACGAAATCACATCGAAGTTCGCAGGGAAGCCCGCCCTGTCGCGGCACAGCCCGCCGAAGCCGCAGCGGACTCCGCCGACGTCGCGGCGAAGCCCGCCGAAGCCGCGGCGGACTGCGCCAACGTCGGGGCGAAGCCCGCCGAAGCCTCGGCGGACTGCGCCAACGTCGGGGCGAAGCCCGCCGAAGCCTCAGCGAAGCCGCCAAGGCGAAGGCGGGTGTCACGTTTCTGCCCAGCGCGCCCACAAGTCGGTGATGAGCACTCGCATGTCGTTTCCCGGAACCATCACCGCACGGGTCACCCCGGCCGGCACCGGCGCCCTCTCCGCGTGGGGCACTTCCGCCGTGACCGGGCCGATCATCGTGCAGCGCGCGATCTGGGGCATGGAGCCGTCCGTCGTGGCCACGGAATCGGTCGACACCGCTGACGCGAAGCCCGCCGGCGGGAACCGCGCGCCTACACGAGCCGCCTGAGTACGACTCGACGCGGCGATATGCCGACGGTAGGCCGCCTCTCCTTGGGCGCCGAAGCGCGTTGCGCGAAGGTGGCCGAGCCCGGCCCCGACGGCGCGCTCTGAGAGCGCGCCCTACCAGCTTCGGTTCACGGGTTGTGTTCTTCCCGGAGGCTCCATTGGACCGCCGACGCGCCCGCATTTCGCTGGGTGGACCAGGGGCCGCCGGCACCAACGCATTGGCTACGAGGCTTCCGTAGCGCCTGCATCCCGTCGCGGCGCTCTTCGTACGACCCCGCTTCGTTGAAGGCCGTCGACCTGAAGGTCGACGGCTACGACCCCCCGCATGCAGGCGTCGACCTTCAGGTCGACGCGCCCATCTCTGTGTAGCCGGAGAACTCTGTCCGACGGTCACATCCGTCGCATCGTCTGCCGGACACGTCCGGCAGCACACGCACGTTCCGAACGTCGCATCCATCCGTGATGCGTAAGCGATAGCCATTCAATCGATCGACAGACTGTCCGCATCCGGACACCTGTGCGCAAACCTGCCGGACAACGTCGATCGCCTCTCGACCGAACAACGTAGAACGCAAATATTTGTTCGAACTTCCGTGCATTCCGCTCCGTATCTGGGGCCGGTTCGCGTGCTTGTGCCGTGCCTCGATCGACGTGTCACGAATTCGGAGGCCGGGGCCACTCAATCACGCGGCGCGAATCGAATCGCGATCGCTGGAGGTTCTTATCGTGCACAGCAATCATTCATCATTCATCCGTTCCGGCACCGCGCTTGTCGCGTCGGTGCTGGCCCTCGTCGGTCTCGCACCGGCCCCGGCCACTCACCTCCATGCAGCAGCGCCGTCAGCCGACACCGTGCCGGCCAACGTCGCGCCTGCACGCGCGCTCGACGCGATTGCGTCGTTGCCGCTCACCTTCGAGTCGCGAGAGTTCGACGGCGTCCCGGCCTTCGTCGGTCGTGGACAGGGTTACAACATCGCGGTGAGCGCTCGGGGCGCGAGCCTGGCGTTGCTCGCACACGGCCGCCGCGCCGAAGTGTCGTTCTCCATTGCCGGTGCTACCGACGGTGTTCGACTCACCGGCGAGAGCAATCTGCCTGGTGTGATGCACCGCTACGTCGGTCCCTCCTCCACGTGGAAGACCAACGTCACGACATTCGGTCGTGTAGTTGCGCACGAGGTCCGCCCCGGTATCGACGTCGCCTACTACGGCGACCAGCGCCAGCTCGAATACGACTTCATCGTCGCGCCCGGCGCCGACCCCGCCGATGCCGAGATGGTGGTGCAGGGCGCCGATCGCCTCGCCCTTGACGCGTCGACGGGCGACCTGCTCGTCGAGGTCGCGGGGCAGGTGCTGCGCCAGCGCGCTCCCGTGTCTTACCAGGACATCGACGGCGTCCGCCGCCCGGTCGCCAGCGCCTTCACGCTTGACGCCGCGAGCGGGCGAGTGGGCTTCCGCGTTGGTGCGTACGATCGCCAGCGCACGCTGGTCATCGATCCCGTGCTCGTGTACTCGACCTGGTTCGGTGGCGTGAGCGAGGAAGGAATCCTCGCGGTGAAGGTGGACGCCAACGGCTTCATCTACGTCCTCGGCACCTCCGAGGACAACGCCGGCTTCCCGGTGACGTCTGGCGCCATGCAGCCGCAGCGTGCCGGCACGCCGTCACCTGGTGGCGTGTACCCGCGCGACTACTTCGTCAGCAAGTTCAATCCTGCGGGTAGCGCCCTGGTGTACTCGACGCTCTTTGGCGGATCCCTGGACGAGGCCACGTGGGCCCCGGAGTACATCCCCGGCGGGCTGGCCGTGGACCCGCAGGGCCGCGTGCACATCGTCGGTGACACGGTGTCGACCGACTTCCCCGTCACGGCTGGCGCCGCCGACGCCGCCTTCGGGTTCGACGCGGGCGCACCAGCGCAGTCGGCCGACGCGTTCTACGCGCGCCTGACGCCCGAGGGCGGGCTGGCGTACTCGACCTACATCGGCGGGATCCGTCGTGAAGCGGCCACGGGCGTGGCGGTGGATGCGCAGGGCAACGCGTATGTCGTGGGCAAGACCGCGTCCAACAGCACGACCGACGGCTTCGTGACCACCCCGAATGCCTACCGCACCACCCGATGGGGCGCCGACGATCTCTTCGTGCAGCGCTACACGGATGCCGGTGCCCTGGTGTACTCGACGTACTTCGGCGGCAGCCAGGGTGAGATGACCAACCGGGCCGACATCGTCGCCAATGGCGACGGGAAGGTCACGTTCGGCAGCGACACCTCCACCGGCGACCTGCCGGTCCTCAATGGCTTCGCGCCGCGCCTCGGCACCGCCATCGACGGCTTCGTAAGCCAGATCGACACGGACATCGTGGGCACCGCGGGCCTGCTGTACTCGTCGTACATCTCGGGCAGCGGCACCGACCATGTCTACGCGCTCGACATCGATGCGAACGGCTTCGTCTACGTGGGTGGCAGGACGCGCTCCAATACCGACTTCCCGGTGACCGCCGCCGCCGCGCGCCAGTTCAATAACCCGATTGGTGGTGGTCAGGAGCCGTGGGACGGCTTCGTGATCAAGCTCGATCTCACGAAGACCGGTGTCGCGTCGCGTGTCTACACAACCTTCACCGGTGGCAACAACTACGACGGCATCAACGACATCGCCGTCGACGCGATGGGGCGTGTGCACCTCGTGGGCTCGACGCGGTCGACGGACCTGCCCAAGATTGGCGCCGTGCAGGAGACGCTCTGGCAGCAGCCCCCCTATGTCCAGATCCTCAACCCGGCAGGCACGGCGTTCGTCTTCTCCAGCTATCTCGGATCCAACGCGAACGGACAGGCGCTGCTCGGCATCGCCGTCAACGCAGCAGGTGAGACGTACCTCGGTGGCACGACCAACGACTCCAGCGTCTTCACCGCCGCCAATTCGGATGGCTTCCGCCTGGTGAACGCGTTCCAGACCGCGTACGGCGGTGGCGACGGCGACGCGGTGCTGCAGAAGCTCGGATACAGCGTCGACCTGTCGCTGACCAAGCTGGCCAATGTCGGCACCCTGTTCCCGGGACAGAACGTCACCTTCACGCTGCAGGTGGTGAACCCGAGCAGCGACCCGGCCTCGGGCGTGGTCGTCACCGATAACCTGCCCGCGGGTCTCGAGTACGTCTCCTGCACATCCGACCTCGCCGGTATCTGCGGCGGGACGGGCAACAACCGCTCGATCTCCTTCGCACAGGTCGGGCCTGGCGCGGTGGCGACGATGAAGATCGTGGCCAAGCTGGTCGCGACAACGCCCGGACAGCAGATCGCGAACACCGCCACGGTGACAGCCGGGGTGCTCGATCCGGTTCCGGCCAACAACACGGCATCGGCCAACGTCGGCCTGCCCACGCTCGAGTCGAGCGGCGATGCCGACAACGATGGACTCAGCAATGAATTCGAAACGAAGTACGGGCTCGACCCGTTCGGTGGCCCTGGCTCCGGCCCCGGCGACGATGCCGATGGCGATGGCAAGACGAACCTGCAGGAACTGCAGGAAGGCACGCACCCGCGGGGGTTCGTGATCACTTACCTGGCGGAGGGGGCGACCGGCTCGTTCTTCGACACGCGGCTCGCGATCGCGAATCCGGCCGCGCTGCCCGCGCTCGTGCTGACACGCTTCCAGCGCGCCGACGGGTTCACCATCCGCGACTACCGCGTGCTGCCGCCGCTGAGCCGGACGACCATCGACGTCGAGACCATCCCCGGCCTCGAGGCCGCCGAGTTCTCGACGCTGATCGAGGCCGACGTGCAGGTCGTGGCCGACCGGACGATGACCTGGGATCAGAGCGGGTACGGCAGCCACGCCGAGCGCGGCATCCTGACGCGCACTGCGACCAAGTGGTACTTCGCCGAGGGCGCGACGTTCTACAACTTCGAGCTCTTCTACCTGATCCAGAACCCGAACGACCAGGCGGCGCAGGTGCAGGTCACGTACCTGCTGCCGGCACCGGCGGCACCGCTCGTCAAGAACTACGTCGTCAAGCCCCAGAGCCGCTTCAGCATCTGGGTGGACGAGGAAGGCCGTACCGACCCGGCACTGGCGGCGCTCGCGACCGCGGAACTCTCCGCGATCATCGAGTCGACCAACGGCGTGCCGATCATCGCGGAGCGCGCCATGTACCTGAACCGGCCGGGACAGGCCCTCGGGGCTGGTCACGAGAGTAGTGGCGTCACCGCGCCGGCCACGCAGTGGTTCCTGGCCGAGGGTGCCACCGGCAACTACTTCGACCTGTTCATCCTGATCGCCAATCCGCAGGCCGACACGGCGAGCGTACAGGCCGAGTTCCTGCTCTCCAACGGCCAGGTGATCACCAAGACGTACCAGGTCGCGGGCAACAGCCGCTTCAACATCTGGGTCGACCAGGCGGATGCGGCATTGGCCGACGCGGCGGTGTCCACGCGCATCACGTCGACCAACAACGTGCCGATCATCGTCGAGCGCTCGATGTGGTGGCCGGGCCCCACCTCGGAGACGTGGCACGAGGCGCACAACAGCCCGGGCGAGACCACGACCGGTACACGTTGGGCGATGGCCGAAGGTGAACTCGGCGGCTCGCGCGAGGTCGAGACGTACGTCCTTGTCGCCAACACGTCCGCGTTTGCCGGCACCATTCGCGCCACCGTGCTATTCGAGGATGGCAGCGCGCCCATCTCGCGCGAGTACGTCGTCTCGGCCAACTCGCGGTTCAACATCACGCCGTACGCCAACGAGTTCTTCCCCGAGGCCCGCGGCAAGAGGTTCGGGATGATCGTGGAGAGCGTCGGCGGCGCCCCTGCCCAGATCGTGGTAGAGCGCGCGATGTACTCCAACGCCAACGGCGTGCGTTGGGCGGCCGGGACCAACGCCCTCGCCACAAGGCTGCAGTAGTCGGGCGCACAACCAAGGGACAAGGGACAACGAACAAGTCAGAAGGCCTTTCAAGGGACAGGGGACAAGGAACCAAGGACCAGCGGATGAGGCGGACCGTCGCCGTGTCCCCTGTCCCCTGCTCCTCGTCTCTTGTGTCTTGACGCCCTTGTGACTTCTCTCCTTGTCCCTTGTCCCTTGTCGCGTGTTTCCCCATACAATCGCCGCACCATGATCAGCCATCTGTCCGGCCCCGGCGCCCTTGCCGTGATTGCCGTCACCGCTACGCTCGCGACGCCGACGGCGGCGCAATCGCAGGCACAGGACGAACGTGACGTCGTGGCCGTCGTTCAGAAGATGTTCGATGCGATGGCCAGTTGCGACGAGGCGAGTGCCCGCGCGATCTCCTGGCCCGAAGGACGGCTCTATCGCCAGGTCGAGGGGACCGACGGCGTGGTGCGCAGTTCCACCTTCGACGAGTTCAGCGCCAGTCTCGGCAAGTGCGGGCGCAAGATGCTGGAGCGGATGTGGGCGCCACAGGTGCGCGTGCACAAGGGGATCGCCACGCTGTGGGCGCCCTATGACTTCTGGCTGAATGGCGCGTTCAGCCACTGCGGCATCGACAGCTTCGAACTTGCGAAGACCAGTGCAGGATGGAAGTTCACCAGCGGCGTCTACACGGTGGAACGTACCGGTTGTGCGCCGAGTCCCCTTGGCCCACCGCCGGCCAGCGGAGCGAGCCGATGATGCGGCTGCGGTTGGCCGCGGTCATGGCAGCGGGCGCGCTCCTTGCTGCAGCCTCGACTGCGCATGCGCTTCTCGCGCCGGAGCCGCCAGGCGGAGGCGGTCAGGATCCCACGGCAGTGCGATGCGACGCCGTGCTCACCCAGGCCGAAGCCGTCGCGATTGTCGGCGACAGCTACCAGGGACCCGCTGTGGATGAACCCAGTCCCGGGTTCACTAGGTGCGAGTGGCAGGGCAGCGACAGCAACTTCGGGTTCACGTTCGCGAGCCTCAAGTCGCTCTCCGCCGACGGCACCACCGCCGACAAGACGTTCGACATCGACTTGCGGGCCGTGGAGGACGGGACCAAGAAGCGCGAGCTGCTCCCGGGCATCGGGGTCAACGCCGCGACGGTCGATCTGGGCGGTGATGCGGCACTGCTCGAGGTGCAGCGCGCGGACGGTGTCGCGCGGATGATCGTCTACAAGATCGATCGCGACCGGATGCTGGCGCTCGCGAAGGCCATCGCCACACCCTGACCACGTCGTGCACGTAGGCGTCGACCTTCAGGTCGACGCGTGAGGCCCGGCAGCACCTCGCACGAACGCCTCGATCTGATCGGCGGACATCGCTCCAGCAGTGCGTGCCACCTGCGTCCCGCCGTCGTACACCGCGAGCGTCGGGATCGAGCGAATGCCCAGTCGGGCCGACAGGTCAGGCACTGCTTCCGTGTCGACCTTTGTCACGAGCAGTCGGCCAGCGTTGCGCTGCGCGACCAGCGCCACTTGCGGCGACACCATCCGGCAGGGTCCGCACCATGCTGCCCAGAAGTCCACGAGCACCGGGAGCCGTGACGATGCGACGAGCGCGTCGAAATACGCGGCCGACGGCACCTCCACCGGCTCGGTCGGCGGCGCCAGCATCGTCTGGCAGCGACCGCACCGTGTGGACTGTCCCAGCGTGGTGAACGTCAGTCGATTGGCTGCCCCGCATGACGGACAGGGCACGACGAGCCCACGGGCATCCATGCGGATGCTCGACATTGCAGACCTCCTCGGGGCGCCGGTCCCGCGCCCCGGCCTCAAACAGCACTGTAGCGCGTCAGGGCGCGATATCGACCAAGGGACAAGGGACAACGAAGAAGTCACCAGGGCTTCAAGGGACAGGGGACAACAATCAAGTAGGGCCCGTTCTCCGAGCGTGGCCGGGGACCAGGGGATAAGGCAGGGCAGTCGGCCTGGTCCCTTGATCTGCAGACTTTTCGGCTGCCGGTGGGGAATATTGCCGACGGCCGGGTAGCCGCGGGTGCGGCCGCAGGCAGGTCTCCTGAAGCATTGGATCGCGCCAGGGCTGGCGCGGAAGTTGCCCTCCGAGTGGTAGCCGCGCCTGCCAGCGCGACGCCTCCCCGTGACGACTGCGTCCTCTTCTGTCCTCGACCGGGCTGTTGCCATGCCCGCCGCTCCGGCGCTCTGCCGCCACTGCGGCGACAGGTGCGGCACGCACGGCGTCCACACCGCCGCCGGCAGCTTCTGTTGCATCGGCTGCGCCTCGGTGTTCGAACTCCTGCAGGCGCACGGGCTGAGCCAGTTCTATGCGTGCGATCCCGATGCGGGCGTGTCCCAGCGCACGGCCAGTACCCGCGACGCCGATCGGTTTGCCGTGCTCGACGATCCCGCCGTCGCCCTCCGGCTCGTGGATTCCCACGATGGCACCTTCAGCCACGTGACCTTCTCGGTGCCCTCCCTGCACTGCGCGTCGTGCCTGTGGCTGCTCGAGCAGTTGTGGCGCTTCGACGAAGGCATCGGTCGCAGCGAGGCGGACCTGATGCGCCGGACGGTCCGGGTCGCATTCCGGCCAGATCGGACGACGCTGCGGGCGCTGGCAGAGCGGCTCGCGTCGCTGGGGTACGAGCCAATCGTGGACGGCGAACGCTCGGCCGGCCACATGCCGCAGGCGCGGCGCGATCTGTATCTCAAGCTGGGGCTCGCCGGATTCGCGGTCGGCAACATGATGCTGTTCAGCATCCCGCGCTATGCCAACGGTGCGCCACTCGATCCGGCGTTCCAGCGCCTGTTCGATGCGCTCAACGTCATGTTCGCGATCCCGGTGCTGGTCTACAGCGCCGCCGACTTCTTCAGGGCGGCGTGGCAGTCGGTGCGGATGCGGGTGATGACGCTCGACGTGCCGGTGGCCATGGGCCTCGCCGTGCTGTTCGTACGGAGCCTCTGGGACATCCTCACGCGCAGTGGCGAAGGCTTCCTCGACTCGTTCGCCGGCCTGGTGTTCTTCCTGCTGATCGGCCGCCTGTTCCAGCAGATGGCGTTCGACCGGATCGCATTCGACCGCACGGTGCGTTCCTTCCTGCCGCTCTCCGTACGCGTCGCGACCGGTGCCCGGATGGCGATGCGCCGCATCGAGGACCTCGCGCCCGGTGACGTGATCGTCGTCCGGCCGCAGGAGGTCGTGCCCGCCGACGCGTGCCTGCTCGACACGCACGGCAGGATCGACCTCGCCTTCGTCACCGGCGAGCAGCACCCGGTCCCTGTGCAGGCGGGCGACACCATCGGCGCCGGTGCACGCATTGTCGGCGAGGCGTTGCGGTTGCAGGTGCTGCGCCGCGTTTCCCACAGTCGCCTGGCAGAACTGTGGAACAACCCGGTCTTCACGCAGAAGCCATCACACTGGCTCACCACGGTCTCGGCGCGCTTCGGGCAGTGGTTCACGATTGGCGCGCTGGCGCTGGCGGCGCTCGGGTTCTGGGCGTGGTGGCCAGACGTCCGGATGGCGGCGCAGGTGACCACCGCCGTGCTCATCATCGCGTGCCCGTGTGCGCTGACCCTGGCCGCGCCGATCACTCTCGGCACGACGCTCGGCATGCTCGGGCAGGCGGGCGTGTACCTGAAACAGGGCGCCGTCGCGCTCGACCTGAGTCGCGTCGACACCATTGCGTTCGACAAGACCGGCACGCTGGCCACCGCCGAGGCCGCGGCAACCGTCGATCTCGACGGCCTCGACGACCGTGACTGGGCTCGCGTCCGCCGACTGGCTGCCCAATCCATTCATCCGGTCAGCCGCGCGCTCGCGGGACGCGCGGCGGTCGAGGGCGACATCCGCGATGTGCGCGAGGTCGTTGGCGAGGGCATCCGCGGCGTCGTGGACGATGCCATCGTGGCGGTGGGCACGGCGTCGTTCGTCTCCCGCGTCGCGGAACTGCCGACCGGCTACTCGGGCGGCCGCACCTGGGCAAGTGTCGACGGCCGCACCGGATCGTTCGCGTTGGCTACGCCCGAGCGCGCTGGAATGGCCGAGACGGCTGCCGCGCTTGGCGCGTCGCACGAGACATGGCTGCTGTCGGGCGACCACGACGAAGAGGCGCCACGCTGGCGGCGCGCGTTCGGTGATCGCATGCGCTTCCGGCAGGCGCCCGAGGACAAACTGCGCACGGTGCAGGCGCGGCAGTCCGCGGGCCGGCACGTGTTGATGATCGGCGATGGCCTGAACGACGCGGGCGCGCTGGCCGCGGCCGACGTCGGCATCGCCGTGTCCGACGATACGGCGTGCCTCGTGCCAGCGTGCGATGTCGTCATCCGCGGCGATCGACTGACACTGCTGCCGGCGGTGCTGCGGTACGCACGCCGCGCCCGTGCCGTGATCGTCCTCTGTTTCGTCGTGTCGGTTCTCTACAACGTGATCGGTCTCACGCTGGCGTTGACCGGTCGGCTGACCCCGCTGGCGACGGCCATCCTGATGCCGGTGAGTTCGCTCACGGTCGTCGGCTTGAGCGTCGGCCTGATGCGGGTGCGTGCACCGCGGGGGAGCGGACAATGACCGTGATCTTCTTGCTCATCGCCGTCGGCGCGGTGGTCGCCGGCGGCTTCCTGGCCGCGTTCGCGTGGGCGGTTCGGTCCGGCCAGTTCGACGACACCACCACGCCGGCCGTCAGGGTCCTCCTCGACGACACTGCCCGGCCCGCCCCTCAACCGAAGCCATGAAGAGTCTCACGTTATGCATGATGTGATTCAATCACCCGCCATCGGGCGCCACGCCGACCGCGACGCCGGCGCCGTCGAGACCTTCGCGTACGACAACGCGATCGTCCGCAACTTCATCGTCGCGACCGTGGTCTGGGGCGTCATCGGCTTCCTCGTCGGCTTGATCGTGGCCATCAAGCTGGTGCGCCCGGAATTTCTCAATTTCCTGCCGCAGTTCTCGTACGGGCGGCTCAGGCCGCTGCACACCAACGCGGTAATCTTCGCCTTTGCGGGCAACGCCATCTTCGTCGGCGTGTACTACTCGCTGCAGCGGCTGTGCAAGGCGCGGATGTTCAACGACGCGCTGAGCGCGATCCACTTCTGGGGCTGGCAACTGATCATCGTCTCGGCGGCGCTGACGTTGCCATTCGGGATCACGTCGAGCAAGGAATACGCAGAGCTCGAGTGGCCGATCGACATCGCCATCACGCTGGTCTGGGTGGTGTTCGGCCTGAACATGCTCGGCACCGTCTACAAGCGCCGCGAGCGACACATGTACGTGGCGGTCTGGTTCTACCTCTCCACGTTCATCACCGTCGCGTTGCTGCACGTGGTCAACTCGCTCGAGCTGCCGGTCAGTTTCCTCAAGAGCTACTCGATGTACGCGGGCGTGCAGGACGCGCTCGTGCAGTGGTGGTACGGCCACAATGCCGTGGCGTTCTTCCTGACCACGCCATTCCTCGGGATCATGTACTACTTCATCCCGAAGGCCGCCAACCGGCCGGTGTTCTCGTACCGGCTGTCGATCGTCCACTTCTGGGCGCTGATCTTCATCTACATCTGGGCCGGGCCGCATCACCTGCTGTACACGGCGTTGCCCGACTGGGCACAGACGCTCGGCACGGTGTTCTCCTTCATGCTCATCGCCCCGTCCTGGGGCGGCATGGTCAACGGGCTGCTGACGCTGCGCGGCGCGTGGGACCGGGTGCGCGAAGACCCGGTGCTCAAGTTCATGGTGGTGGGGGTGACCGCCTACGGCATGACGACGTTCGAGGGGCCGATGATGTCACTCAAGAACGTCAACGCGATCACGCACTACACCGATTACGTCATTGCGCACGTCCACGTCGGCGCGCTCGGCTGGAACGGCGGCCTCACGTTCGCGATGCTGTACTACATCGTGCCGCGCATCTACGGCACGAAGCTGTACTCGATCCGGCTCGCCAACACGCACTTCTGGCTGTTGACGCTCGGGGTGCTGTTCTATTCGATTCCGCTCTACATCGCCGGCATCACCCAGGCACTGATGTGGAAGGAGTTCACCGCCGACGGCGTACTGCGCTACGGCAACTTCCTCGAGACCGTCGTGCGCATCCTGCCGATGTACTGGCTCCGCATCGGCGGCGGTACCATCTTCCTTCTCGGCGCCCTGATTGCCATCTACAACCTGTACAAGACCGCGGCGTCAGGTGTGTTCGAACCGGGTGAGGCCGCACAGGCGCCGCCATTGCGCCCGCTGCCGCCGCGCGAGGGATCGGCATGGCACCGGGCGCTCGAGGGCCGGCCGACGCAGTTCGCGGTGTTGACGTTCCTCGCCGTGCTGATTGGCGGCGCGGTGGAGTATGTCCCGACGGCGCTGATTCGCGCCAACGTGCCGACGATTGCGACCGTGCAGCCCTACACGCCGCTGGAGATCGAGGGACGTGACCTGTACATCCGCGAGGGCTGCCTCGGCTGCCATTCACAGATGATCCGGCCGATGCGCGCCGAGACGGAACGGTACGGCGACTACAGCAAGCCCGGCGAGTTCGTCTACGACCACCCGTTCCTGTGGGGCTCCAAGCGCACCGGGCCCGACCTGCACCGTGTTGGCGGCAAGTATCCGGACTCGTGGCACTTCCTGCACATGAAGGACCCTCGTGCCACGTCGCCCGGCTCGATCATGCCGGGCTATCCGTGGATGTACACGGACAAGCTCGACGACACGCACATCGAGGGCAAGATCATCACCCTGCGTCGCCTGGGCGTCCCCTATCCCGCCGGCTACGAGCACCAGGCGCGCACCGACATGCAGGCGCAGGCCACGCAGGTGGCCGAGCGGCTGAAGACCGCCGGCATGAACACGCCTGCCGATCGCGAGGTCGTCGCGCTCATCGCCTACCTGCAGCGGCTCGGTACCGACGCGAAGGTGAAACCAGGCGCGATGCAGGCGGCGCTTCAGCCCGCCCACCAGGGAGACCGCTGATGTACAAGGAAGTCCTGCGCACGATCGTCGGGATCGAGATCTTCCCGGTCCTGTCCCTCGTCATCTTTCTGACCGTCTTCATGGTCATGCTGGTGTGGGTGCTCCGCATGGACCGCGATCGGCTCGCGGCCTGTGCCAGCCTGCCGCTCGGCGACGACTCCGTGGTCTCGCCCGAGGGACGCACGGGCCCCGACACCAGGGGAGGAGCCCAGCTGTGAGCCAGAAGAAGGACCAACTGCTGTCGCACGAATACGACGGCATCCGCGAGTTCGACAACGCGCTGCCGAAGTGGTGGCTGTACGGCTTCTACTTCACCATCGCGTTCGGTATCGTCTACGCGATCAACTACCACGCGCTGCCGACGCCGTTGTGGGGCAGGCCGGGGATGGTCGCGGAGTATCAGGCCGAGGTCGAGACGGCCGCGCGCGTCGCGGCCGGCCGTCCCAAGGCGGCCGGACCGAACACGGCACTGGTTGCGCTGACCGATTTGGACAGCCTGAAGAAGGGCCAGGAGATCTACGAGGGCGCCAACCTCTGTCATGCCTGCCATCGCAAGGATCTCGGCGGCATGGTCGGACCCAACCTCACGGACAACCTGTGGATTCACGGCTGCACGCCAGCCGATGTGATGAAGAACGTCAGCACCGGGTTCCCGCCGCTCGGCATGCTGCCGTACGGAAGTGGCGCCAGTCTCTCCGACGAGCAACTCCTGCAGGTCGTGAGCTACGTCCTGTCGAAGCAGGGCACACAACCGGCCAACCCGCGTGCCGCCAACCCGGATCGCGAGAAGACCTGCGGCTGACATCATGCGCACCGATACCGCTGTGCCGCACGGGTTCGATGCGGAGCACGACAGCTTCCGCGGCGAACTGGCCAGCGTCCACAAGGATGGCCGGCGCAAGTGGGTCTATGCGCGCCAGCCGTCCGGACGGTTCTACGCGGCGAGGACGCTCGTCAGCTACGTCTTGATGGCGCTCCTGTTCCTGGGACCCTTCGTCAGGCTGCACGGCCAGCCGATCTTGCTGCTGAACGTCCTCGAGCGGAAGTTCATCGTCTTCGGACTCGTCTTCTGGCCGCAGGACTTCTACCTGCTCGTGTTGTGCGTGCTCACGGGATTTGTCACCGTCGCCCTGCTCACATCCGCCGTAGGGCGAGTGTGGTGTGGCTGGATGTGTCCGCAGACGATCTTCCTGGAGATGCTCTTCAGGAAGCTCGAATGGCTGATCGAGGGCTCGGCGCAGCAACAGGTGCGACGCGACAAGGCACCGCTCACCGCGGACACGGCGTGGCGCAAGGCGCTGAAGCACGCTGTCTTCTTCGGGTTGTCGTTCCTGATCGCGAACGTCTTTCTCGCCTACATCATCAGCGCCGACGCGCTATGGACCATCGTCACGGCGCCACCGCGTGAGCACCTGCCGGGGTTGTTCGCCATCTCGGTGTTCAGCCTCGTCTTCTACGCAGTCTTCGCGCGCTTTCGCGAACAGGCGTGCACGCTGGCGTGCCCATACGGCCGTGTCATGGGTGCGCTGGTGGACGAACACACCATCACCATCACGTACGACCGCAGCCGCGGCGAACCTCGCGGCAAGCTCGGTCGCGGGGTGCAGGACATGCCGCGCGGCGACTGCATCGATTGTGGGCAGTGCGTCACGGTGTGCCCGACCGGCATCGACATCCGCAACGGCATCCAGCTCGAATGCGTGGCGTGCACGGCGTGCGCCGATGCCTGCGACGACGTGATGCGGCGGGTCAGCCGGCCGCAAGGCCTGATCCGCTACACGTCCGAGGAGGCGGTGCGTACGGGGATGCCCAACGGATTGAGCTGGCGCGTCAAGGCCTACGCGGTCGTGTGGCTGGTCCTGTTCGTGGCGGCAGCGACGTTGATTGCCAGGCGTCCCGACCTGGATGTGCTGATCCTGCGGCAGCCCGGCACGCTGCAGACGACGCTCGACAACGGTGACGTCTCGAACTTCTACAACCTGCAGATCCTCAACCGGTCCAATCGCCCCTACACGCTGACCTACCGGGTGGTGGACCCCGTCGGCGGCAGCATCACCGCGCTGGGGCCAATCGGTGACGTACCGCCGTATGGGCTCGTACAAAGCCGATTCCTGCTGCGGCTGCCGGCGAGGGGAATATCGGGCACCAGCACTCCCGTCCATGTCGAGGTGAGCGATGGCGGTGAGTTGGTCGCGACCGTCGAGACCTCGTTTCTCGGGATCGCCAATGAACAGGAGCAGGGCAGATGAGAGTCGGGCGGAACGAAGTCGCGCCAGGTTCATCGAGCGCGCCGGAGCAACAGCGATGAAGCTGCGGATGCACTGGGGCGTGGCGGTGGCCGTCTTCTACACGATCTTCGCCCTCAGCACCGTCGGGTTCGTGGCGTTTGCCATGACCCGCGACGTCGAACTCGTGAGCGTCGACTACTACGCGCAAGCGCTCGCCCACGACCGGCACATGCAGGCGGTCGCCAACGGCGACGCGCTCGGCACGGCCGCGGGCGCGACCCTGGCTGAGGGCCAGGTGCGACTCCGCCTCCCCGCGACGATGGTCTCGGGGCTACGAGGGACGGCAACGCTCTATCGGGCCTCGGACGCGCACGCCGACCGCACCCTGGCGCTCTCACCTGCCGCCGACGGCACCATCGTGATTCCCACGGCGGGACTTGCGTCAGGCAGATGGCAACTGCGGATCCAGTGGTCCGCGGGCGGGCGCGACTACTACCTCGAACGGGACCTCCGGCTCCCATGACCGCGCTGCTTGCCGGCCTCGCCTTCGGTCTGCTCGGAAGCGGACACTGCGGGACCATGTGCGGCCCGCTCGTGCTGCTGGCCAATCCGAGGGCCGCAGGTCTGGGCACGCGCCCGGCCTCTCTTCCTCGGCGCAAGGCGGGACATGCCGCGCTCTATCACGGCGGACGCGCCTCGACGTACATCGTTCTGGGCGGACTCGTCGGTCTCGTTGGCGGCGCGCTGACGCATCTCGGGTTCGGCCGGATGCTTGCGGTAGTCGCCGGCCTCGCCCTCGTGGTTCAGGCCGCAGCAGCCACCGCTATCGTCACCGGGCGTCCGGGGGCATCGAGACTCGGGATCGCGGTGTCGCGCGCCCTCGGACGTGCCGGCACCTGGATGCGCTCGCACCGGGTGATGGGACCGGTCGTGTTCGGGGCCCTCAACGGGCTGTTGCCCTGTGGTTTGCTCTATGCCGCACTCACCGCCGCCGGTGGCTTCGGCACGCTCGGTCAGTCGTTGCTCTTCATGGGTGCCTTCGCCGTCGGCACCACGCCGGTCCTGGCGTTCATCGCCATGGCGGGCGGGTCGCTCACGGCACGAATGCCGCACGTGGTGCGGCGCGCCACGCCAGCCGCCCTGGCCATCGTCGGCATGCTGCTGATCGCCCGGGGCGTGCGCCCGCCGCACGAGACCCACGGCGCGGGTGCGACCGGGGCCGCAACCATCACGCACACGCACACGCATTGAGATCAAGGGACTGCGGCCCCTCCCGATCCGCGATACTTACCTCGCATGACTCCACCGCTCGTGACGCCGAGGTTCCTGACCATGTTCGGCTTCAGCTTCCTCGTCTTCGTCTCCGTCTTCCAACTCCTGCCGGTCGCGCCGTACCGGATGCTCGCGCTCGGTGGGACGCCCGCGTCGGCCGGGTGGTTCCTCGGGCTGTTGACGATCTCGTGTGCCGTGTCGGCGCCGTTCACGGGCCCGTTGTGCGATCGCGTCGGTCATCGGCGGTCACTGATCATCGCGGGCAGCCTGCTCTCGCTGATCACGCTCAGTTATGCGTCGGTGCACGACAATCGCGTCCTGCTCACCATCGTCGTGGCGCACGGCGTCGTGTGGTCAGCGCTGATGGCGGCGTCGAGTGCGTATGCAACTGCCACCATTCCTCCTGCACGTCGCGCAGAGGGCCTGGGCTACTGGGGGATGGCGTCGATCCTGGCGATCGGCATCGCGCCCTCGCTCGGATTCTGGGTCTACCGATTCGGTTGGGGCGTGCTCTGCGTCGAGCTCTCGGTACTGAACGTGCTCATGACGACGGTCGGGTGCCTGCTCCCGGACGAGCGCGCCGCCGCGCTGGCGGCGGGTTCGGCGATCGACACCGAGGCGCGTACTTTCGGCATCGAGTGGCGCGTCATCCTGCTTGCGGTGAGCCTGTCGCTGATCTCGTATGGGTACGGTGGGCTGACGTCGTTCTCGGCGCTGTTTGCCGACGCGATTGGCGTGATGCCACGCAGCACCTTCCTGTCGTCGATGGCATGTTCCGTGATCGCTGCGCGACTGCTCGTCGGACGCCGGCTCGACTCCTGGGGTGCGGGCACGGTGCTGATGGTCAGCCTGGTGATCCCCGCGTGCGCGCTCTCGTTGCTCGCGAGCGCAGCCGGCCGCCCCGGCTTCGTGGTGGCGGGGGTGGCATTCGGTGCCGGATTCGGCCTGGTGTGGCCGTCGTTTGCGGCCCTCGTGATGGGATCCATCCCGATGGCCCGTCGTGGCGCGGCGTTCGGCGCGATTCTCGCTGCCTTCGACACGGGGATCGGGGTCGGTTCGGCGACCACCGGCTGGATGGTCCGTGCGCACGGCTTCCGTGTCGCCTACGCGGTGGCGGCAGTCCTTGCCGCGCTTGCACTGCCGTACTTCCTGCTCGCCCGCCGACGCCTCCACCTCGGGGAAGCAGTCCACTAAGAAACGCGATCAAGGGAGAAGGGACAGGGAACAAGTCACGAGGGCTTCAAGGGACGAGTCGCAAGGAAGCAGGGTCAAGGGCAACAAAGGCGCCTGCGAACGTCGCCTCAAATCGCCATACGCCACGTCCACGTCGAGGGCTACGCTGGCTTGTCCCTTACTCTCTTGCCGTCCTTGTCACTTGTGTCTTGATGCCCTTGTGACTTCTTCGTTCTCCCTTGTCCCTTGTTCACCGTCCGTCGGGATAGAGGTCGACCCGACGGACGTAGATCTCCGCTCCTTCCGACTGGATGATGATCTTGCCGCGCGTGTAGCTCGGGTGGAGGCCGACGTTCACGACGACGCCGTTGAGGATGTTGGTGATGCGGTCGCGGGCGACGACGATCTCGAGTTGGTTCCATTCGCCCGCGGGTTTCTCGACCTCGTGGGCGCCACGGTAGCCGAGGCGATCGGTCCAGTCCGGGTCACGGCCCGACCAGTTGATTCGGTTGCCGTCGCGGAAGACGCGCGGCGTGCCCGCGGGGTCGTACACGAACTCGCCATCGCGGTCGAGGATGTGGCTGGCCGTCATCTCGGGCGACAGCCGCGTGCCGTCCGGTTCGTATCCCTGGACCATCAGGAAGTCGCCGACGCCGCCTTCGATGATCTGGGCCTCGATCGAGCGCATCCAGGGCCCGTTGAAGGTCTTGCCGGTGTTGCCGTCGGCGCCCTGGCAATGAATGAGCACGCCGCTGTCACGGGCGCGACTGGTGCGCGGCTTCCATGTCACCGTGCCCCAGCGGAACTCCACCACCAGCCGATAGGTCTCGTACTCCTCGTGCGTCGTGATGCCGCCGAACTTCTGACCGCTGATGCGGATGGCCGGCGCGCCGTCGACGTTGTCCACGACGCTGAAGACCTTGTCGGGATCGGTCCGGTGGTCGTTCACCAGCCATGTGTAGAAACTCGAGAGATCCTTGCCATTGAACAGGTGGACGACGTTGGTCTCCTGCGCCGCGGCCGGCAGGCCCGGGGCGAGGGAGAGGAGGAACACGACGACGCTGGTCAGGAGGCGCGCAGGGGAGTTGGTCATCAACGTGGCCGGCATTCTGGCACAGCTCGCCAGCGACACGGCCAGCATGGTGCAGCCGTTGCTCCCCTCCAGCGTGTACTGCAGCTGCAGGAGGAGTCGAGCGAGGGGAATCAGGTGTTCGTTGTGCGGAACGAAGTAGGCCGACAGGGGGTCGGCCCGAGCAGCCAGTGCAGCCAGTCCCAGTCGTCGCGGTAGGGAGGCGGCAGGCGCGCCCACAGGGTGAGCACGGCCACACTGGCGGCCATCAGCAAGCCGATGGTCCACTACCCCGTGGCGACCCCAGCACGCCTGGGACGCTCGTCTACACTCACCGCATCGGCTTACGCGGCCGATTGCCCTGATACAGGTGCGACCCGGTGCCTGTCGAAGGCAACCGGGCCGCGTGTGTGAGCGTGGCTCGTGTTTCTGTCAGGAGTGACGGCGGTCGCGCTGCGACGGAAGTCATGGGCAGTCGGCAGCAGCCGGTGAGGCGCGATAAGGCCTCGGTGTCGCGGCGTCCGACTCAGCGTGACCGGCCTTGCGTGCAGCGCACGTCGATGCGCGGTGTCATCGACCTACGCCGCCTGGAATTCCGGTGGCGTGTCCTGCGTCATCAGCACCTCACAGTTCTGAACGTCCTGCGGTCCGTCGGAACGTCGCGCGCGCCTTGGCCGCGATCGGCAGAAGCCGGACGGGCGGTCGGCCCGTGTGGCGGTGGCTACGTGTGCGTCCGGGCGGTGTTGGTCCCGGCACGAACCGGTGTCAACTGCGACACCCGTCGTGCGCCATCTGGCGCGGTGGTTCACCCTCGTTCATCTCCGCCTGCCTTTTCTGGTGCCCCTTGGAGCGGTGACACCGGCAACCACTGACGACACCTTACGTCCGCCCTCCGGAGGCGGCAAGCAAGTCTCGAATCACGATGTGTACATATCGATCTCCGCTTACGAAGCGAGGGGAATAGGGCTCGGGAATCGGGAGTCGGGAGTCGACGCCCAGCATGCCGCGATGCGCTTGCCAATCCCCGGTGCCCGCAACCCGGTGCCCGGCGGCTGTTCCGGAATGCCGGAATGCCGGGAGTGCTGCAAATCGACTGCGGCACCCGGTACCCGGTACCCGTTACCCGGTACCCGTTACCCGGTACCCGGCAGTGTGATGACCCTATCGCTTCGGCAGGGGGTACAGATCCACGCGGCGCACGAAGATCTCGGCACCCTCCGACTGGATCATGATCTTGCCCCTGGTGAGGCTCGGCCTCGTGCCGACGTTCACACGTGGCCGTTGACGATGTTGGTGATCCGGTCCGGTTCGACGACGACCTCGAGGCGCGTCCATTCCAGGCCGTGGCCCTCGACGTCGGCGACGCCGCGAAACCCAATCGGCGCACTGCCGCGGTCGACATCACGCCCCGACCAGTTGATCCGCTGTCCGCCGGTGAACACGCGTGGGGTGCCGTTGGGGTCGTAACGAAAGAAGCCAAGGCGGTCTGGCGACACTGTCGCGCCCATCTCTGGCGAGAGCCTCGCGCCGGTCTCGTCACTGCCGGCCACGACGATGAAGTCGCCGACACCGCCCTCGATGATTTGCGCCTCGATGGAACGCATCCACGGGCCATTGAAGTCCTTGCCCGTATTGCCGTCGGGTCCCTGGCAGTGCACGAGGACACCGCTGTCGCGCGCAAGCGCGAGGCGTGGCGGCCAGGTCACCGATCCCCACCGGAACTCGACGACCAGGTGGTACGACTCGAACTCCTGCGTCGTCGCGATGCCGCCGTACTTCTGGCCGCTGATGCGGATCGCTGGCGCGCCGTCGACCGCGCCCACCACGCTGAACACCCGATCGGGATCAGCGCGGTGGTCGCCAACGAGCCACGTGTAGAACCCTGAGAGATCCTTGCCGTTGAACAGGTGGATGACATTGGTCTCCTGCGCCGAGGCGCGGAGGCCAGTGGCGAGGGAGACGAGGCACACGAGGACGCTGGTCAGGAGTCGGGCAGGGGAGGTGGCCATCGGCGTGGCCGGCATTCTGGCACAGCTCACACGACGGATGGCCTCATACAGGTGCGGCGATCTGAGCAGGGTGGCTACGCCCTTCCGCATCGAGGAGTTCGCGCGCCGGCGGCCTTCTCCGACGGGCTCGGCGCGGGCATCAGCGTGGGCATCGACGCGCTGGTCACGCGCGAGTACGGGATCTACGCCTCGCCCGGCGGATCGCAGGCGGGCCTGCGCATGACGCCGCTGCTGACTCCTGGAGTGCAGGGCCAGCGCGCCTCGTTCTCGTTCTGACTCGGCCTCCCGCGGCGCGCTCCACGGTCGCGGTACCATCGGATCTGCGTGGCGTCTCGCGCCTGGGCGCGCCGACGATCGCGTACGCCCGCCGAGGAGGCCCAAAATGCCAGCCCTGGTCCAGGAGTCGGTGACGATCACGATCCATGTCGGCCACGACATCGGCGGGGACCTCCACGTGCCCGATGGCGCGACGGGCCTCGTGGTCTTCGCCCACGGGAGCGGCAGCAGCCG
Source organism: Luteitalea pratensis (assembly GCF_001618865.1). GTDB lineage: Bacteria > Acidobacteriota > Vicinamibacteria > Vicinamibacterales > Vicinamibacteraceae > Luteitalea > Luteitalea pratensis. Next base: position 5,581,836 of record NZ_CP015136.1, on the reverse strand, counting down.
CTTCAGCTCCAGGAACCGCGCCGTGGCCGCGTCGCTGCACGCACGTGGGCTCGGCACGCTGCTACTCGACCTGCTGACCGAGCAGGAGGCGCAGGTCGACGCCGAGTCGCCGTCGTACCGGTTCGATGTCCCCAGGCTCGGCAGCCGCATCGTGGTGGCCACCGACTGGATCCAGCGGCAGGCGAGACTTCACACATTGCCGATTGGCTGTTACGGCGCGAGCTCCGGCGCGGCCGCCGCTCTGATCGCGGCCGCAGAGCGATGGACGGTGGTCGGTGCCGTCGTCTCGCGAGGGGGACGCCCCGAGCTTGCCGACGCGGCCCTGCCGCGCGTCCAGGCCCCCACGCTGTTGGTCGTCGGCGGCAACGACCCGATTGCACTCCGCCAGAACGAGCGCGCGATGTACCGCATGACCCAAACGCACGTCGAACTGGAGGTCGTGCCCGGGGCCACGCACCTTTTCGAGGAATCCGGCGCGCTCGACCGCGTGGGACAGCTTGCTGGCGACTGGTTCGCGCGGTACCTGCGGCGGTCCTGAGGCGCCGCCGGCGCGTCCGCCACGGGCGGCAGGATCGGACTCGGGAGTCTTGCGCCATCGTCATCAGGCGGGGAGGCGCGGGCCCTGACGGCGCGGACCACACTACGACCGGCAGAGCGTGCCCATCGTCGAGGTGCCTGCGCCCGACCTGACCGCGGACGCTCGCAGATCGGACCTGCTACCGCATCAGGGCTGCGGCGGTCATAAACCGCGGCTCGATGTCGACAGGCACCGTGTCGAGCCGATCGAGCAGCTTCTGGACCTCCGGCCGGATCGTCGCACGCGCCATCAGCGCCTTCGCGCCGGCGTAGTCGCCCCTGGCCTGCACCATCATGATCTCGGTCGTCAGCGCCTTCACGGCGTCGCGGATCTTCGCCGGTTCGACGCGGAACGTGCCGTCCGCGTTGGCCACGAACGCACCGGCGTCGAGCAGCGTGTTCAGCTGGATCGCGATGCCGCGGCCGTGCGCCTCGGTCGTGCCGAAGCGGATCGAGCGAAATGCCGACGCCAGGAACGTCACGTACATCGTGTCGCCCAGGCTCTTGTCGATCACCCCGTCGTCGACGAGCGTCTGCAGCGCCCACAAACCCGAGATGTCCGCCTTGGCTTCCTCCAGCGTCGAGTAGGTCTCCTTGAGGAGCGCCCGCACCGTCGTCGTCTGGCCGTTCACGGTGACGCTGTTCGGACCGAGGCCGTGCATCAGTTCGTGCATCAGGATGTGGGTGAAGAACGGGTCGAACTGCACCCGCCCCTGGTCGGCGGGCGAGAGCGCCTGCTTCGCAATGGGCTGCAGCACGAGACGGAACTTCGCCTCCTGGGTGTTCTTCAGCATCGTCCGCTTGGTGCCCTTCTCCCGGACGACGCGTTCGTCATTGGGGAGATTGAACGCCGCGGTCTGCACGCCACGATTGCCATCGCCGGCGCTGAAGACGACGTTGACGACGCGAATGGGGGAGAGGGCGCCGAGCTTCGGATTGCGCAGGGCGGGATCGATCGGCAGGCGGTTCTCGAGACCCTGGAGCTGCGCCGAGAACTTCGTCAGCTTGGCGGTCTCGGCGTCGTCACGCAGCGTGATGAATGCCTCGAAGGCTGCCTTGGCGGCAAACCACTCGTCCTCGTAGACCTCGTAAGGGCCGATGGTGGGTTCGATGGACGCGTCGAGTTCCATCCAGGCCACGTCCGACGCGTAGTAGTCGTTGCTGACGAGCGCGTCGGCGCGCTTCTCCAGGAAAGCACGAAGGGTTGGCTGCGTGGTGGCGCTGGCTGCTGCCCGCAGGTGCTCGGCGATCAGCGCGAGTTCGCCCTGGTACTCGAGCGTGTAGGGCACCGTCACGAGACGGCCGTCGGCGCCACGGCGGATGGTGGTGAAGAAGCCGAGGGCCTGCGTCTTGTCGGCAGGCGACAGGGTGGCGAGCCATTGCTCGATGTCGGCTTTGGTGGCGCCGGCCGGATAGAAGTTGGCGCCGTGAGGCTTCTCTCCGACGCCGGCGACAAATGCCGCGTCCGCGTCCAGCCGCGACCATGGACCCTTGTTGAGCAGGAAGTAGCGAAGGCGGGCCAGACCTTCGGGCGTTCGGTCGGCCTGCAACTGCAGCAGCATCGCCGGACCACCGGCCCAGACCTGGCGCAGGAACAAGCCGTCGATGATCCGAGCCGCCGCAATCAGGTGGGTGAGCGCGGTGCGCTCGCTCTCGGGCAGCGCCGCGACATCGGCGCCGATGTCGGCCGGGGCAAAACGATCGGCGCGGGAGGCCAGCCTCGCCGCTGCTCCCGTATCGGGGGGAGACGCGGCTGTCGACGCCGATCCGGACGGCGTCGGCGCGGGCTGGCACGCGGACACGCCGGCCAACAGCAGGCCGAGGCCGAGACGGGCCACGATGAGGCCGGAAGCGTGGCGACTGGAACGTGTCATCCGCGAATGATAATGTAACGAATTGTTCATACCCCGGCCGGGTCCCGATACGGACCTGCCGACAAGCCCGCCTGGCTACAGGACTCAGAATTCCATGACCAACGGCCCTCAGGACGTCCAGGACATCACCGCGATTGAAACCCAGGAGTGGCTCGACTCGCTCGAGTGGGTCATCCAGCACGGCGGGCCAGAGCGCGTCGCGCAACTACTCGATGCGCTCGAGTCGTATGCCCGGCAGAAGGGCGTGCCGCTCCCCTTTGCGGCGACCACGCCCTACATCAACACCATCGGCCCCGGCCAGCAGACGCCCTATCCGGGCAGCCGCGAGATCGAGCGCCGCATCAAGAGCCTGGTGCGCTGGAACGCCATGGCGATGGTGGTGCGCGCCAACAAGAACTCGGACGGCATCGGTGGCCACATCTCGACGTTCGCCTCGTCGGCGACGCTGTACGAGGTGGGGTTCAACCATTTCTTCCGCGGTCCCGATCATCCGGACGGTGGCGACCTGGTGTTCTTCCAGGGCCACGCCTCTCCGGGCATCTACTCGCGGGCGTTCCTCGAAGGACGGCTGACGCAGCAGCACCTCGACAACTTCCGTCGCGAGTTGTCCGACAGCGGTGGCCTCTCCTCGTACCCGCACCCGTGGCTCATGCCGAACTTCTGGCAGGTGCCCACCGTGTCGATGGGCCTCGGGCCGATCATGGCCATCTACCAGGCCCGCTTCTGGCGCTACCTGGAGAACCGCGGGCTGAAGAAGGCCACCCAGAACAAGGTGTGGGCGTTCCTCGGCGATGGCGAGACCGACGAACCAGAGACGCTCGGCGCGCTCACCCTTGCGTCGCGCGAGAAGCTCGACAACCTGATTTTCGTGATCAACTGCAACCTCCAGCGCCTCGACGGGCCGGTGCGTGGCAACGGGTCGATCATCCAGGAACTCGAGGGCGCGTTCCGCGGCGCCGGCTGGAACGTGATCAAGGTGATCTGGGGCTCCGAGTGGGACGATCTGCTCGAGCGCGACAAGACCGGCCTGCTCTCGCGCCGCATGGCCGAGATCGTGGACGGCGAGTACCAGCGCCTGTCGGTGTCCAACGGCGCCTACCTGCGCGAGAAGTTCTTCGGCAAGTACCCGGAACTGCTGGAGCTGGTGAAGCACCTGTCCGACGACCAGCTGAAGAAGCTGAAGCTCGGCGGTCACGACCCGGAAAAGGTCTACGCGGCCTACAAGGCGGCGACCGAAACCAAGGGCGTGCCAACGGTGGTGCTGGCCCGTACCATCAAGGGCTACGGCCTTGGGGAGTCGGGCGAAGGCAAGAACCCGACGCACCAGCAGAAGAAGCTGAACGAAGAAGAGGTCCTCCACTTCCGGACCCGCTTCAACATCCCACTCAGTGACGACGACGTCGTCAAGATGCCGTTCTACCGCCCGGCCGACGACAGCGCCGAGTTGACGTACCTGAAGCAGCGGCGCGAAAAGCTCGGCGGCTACCTGCCACAGCGTCGCACCGACGCTGGCGCGCTGAACCTCGAGGGCCTCGACGAGGCGTTCTCGGAGTTCCTGAACGGCTCGGACGGCCGGGCCATTTCGACGACCATGGCGTTTGTGCGCATGCTGACGAAGATGCTGCGCAACAAGGAGTTCGGCAAGCTGGTGGTGCCGATCGTCCCCGACGAGGCGCGCACCTTCGGCATGGAGGCGCTATTCCGGCAGGTCGGCATCTACTCATCGACCGGACAGCTGTACGACCCGATCGACAGCGATCAGTTGCTCTATTACAAGGAAGCCAAGGACGGGCAGATCCTCGAAGAAGGGATCACCGAAGCGGGATCGATGTCGTCGTTCATCGCCGCTGGCACGGCGTACGCGACGCACGCGGTCAACACGATTCCGTTCTACATCTATTACTCAATGTTCGGCTTCCAGCGGATCGGCGACCTGATCTGGGCGGCCGGCGACATGCGGGCTCGGGGCTTCCTGCTCGGCGGCACGGCGGGACGAACGACGCTGAACGGCGAGGGCTTGCAGCACCAGGACGGTCACAGCCACCTGATGGCGTCGTCGGTGCCCAACTGCGTGGCCTACGATCCGGCGTTCGCCTACGAGATCGCGATCATCATCAAGGACGGATTGCGTCGCATGTACCGCGACAACGAGGCCGTCTTCTACTACCTGACGGTGATGAACGGCAACTACGAGATGCCGGCCATGCCCAAGGGCGCCGAGGAAGGCATCCTCAAGGGCCTCTACCGGTTCCAGTCGTCGTCGCTCAAGAAGCCCAAGGCGCACGCGCAGTTGCTCGGCAGCGGCGCGATCCTGCCAGGCGTGATCGACGCGGCGGCGATGCTCGAGAAGTACGGCGTCGCGGCCGACGTGTGGAGCGTGACCAGCTACACCGAACTGCAGCGCGACTGCCAGGCGGTGGACCGCTGGAACATGCTGCACCCCGGCGAGAAGCCGCAGGCGTCGTGGGTCACCACGAGTCTCAAGGACGCGCCCGGCGTCGTCGTGGCGGCCTCCGATTACGTGAAGCTGCTGCCCAGCGGCATCGACCATCACATCGAGCAGCCGATGGTGGCGCTCGGCACCGATGGCTTCGGCCGCAGTGAAAGCCGCGAGGCGCTGCGCGACCACTTCGAGGTGGACGCCCGGCACGTGGTGGCGGCGACCCTGTCGGTGCTGGCGCGCGAGAAGCAGATTGACGTGAAGGTGGCGCAGGCCGCCTTCAAGGACCTCGGGATCGACCCCGAGAAGCCCAACCCGGCCCACGCGTAAGCATCAGCCATCAGGCATTAGGCATCAGGCATCAGGCATTACCGAGACCCCATGGCGAACGAAATGACGCTGCCCTCGCTGGGCGAGAACATCAAGGCGGGGGATGTGCTCCGGGTGCTGATCAAGGCCGGCGATGCCGTGACCGTCGATCAGCCCGTGCTGGAATTGGAGACCGACAAGGCAACGGTGGAGGTGCCCTCGACGTTGGCGGGCACCGTCGCCGAGGTCCGCGTCAAGGACGGCGATCGGATTGACGTCGGCCAGGTAGTGTTCACGGTCAGCGGCGACGCCGCAACCGCACCGGCCAAGCCGGCGTCTGGCGCGCCGGCCGTCGGCCAGGCGGCCGCCGCCGTCGACGCGCAGGACGCAGCGCCCGCAGGTGGCAAGGCCGCCCCGCCATCGCCTCGAACGGCCGCTGCTCCGTCATCGGGCGGCGGGCGCATCGAGGTGACAATCCCGTCGCTCGGCGAGAACGTGAAGGGCGGCGACGTCCTGCACGTGCTCGTGAAGGTGGGCGACACGGTGGCGGTGGAGCAGGGCATCCTCGAGCTCGAGACCGACAAGGCCACTGTCGAAGTGCCGTCGCCGAGCGCGGGTGTCGTGAAGGAAGTCGCGGTCAAGGACGGCGACCAGGTGGCCGTCGGCCAACTGGTACTGGTGCTCGAAGGGACCGGGATCGGCGAACCGGCCCCACCGTCGACCGCGGGGCCGGCCACGCCGGGAGCGGCCGCCGCCGCGCAGGCCGCGACGCCTGAACGCCAGGCCGAGAAGGGACAGCCGATGGCGCCGGCGGCTCGTGCCGCGGCACCCGTGGCGCCGAAGGGCGCTGGCACCGGGGCCGTGGCGCCTCCGCGTCCGAACGTCCCGGCCGCGCCGTCGGTCCGTCGTCTTGCCCGCGAGCTCGGCCTCGACATCGCGGACGTGCCCGGATCGGGCAAGAGCGGCCGGATCAGCGAGACGGACGTGCGTGCGCACGCCAAGAACGTCATCACCGGCAAGGTGGCCGGCCCGGCCGGCGCCGCGCCCACGGGCGGCGGGTTCGCCTACGAACCGCTGCCGGACTTTTCCGTCTACGGCGCCGTCGAGCGCAAGGCGATGCGCGGCATCCGCCGCAAGACCGCCGAGCACATGGTGGCCAGCTGGCACACGATTCCGCACGTCACGCAGTGCGAGAAGGTGGACATCACGGCGCTCGAGCAACTGCGCAAGCAGTTCGGCAAGCGCGTCGAGGCCGGCGGCGGCAAGCTCACCGTGACGTCGATCATCACCAAGGTGATCGCGGTGGGGATGCGCAAGTTCCCGCAGTTCAACACCTCGGTCGACCTCGCGGCCGAAGAGGTGATCTACAAGTCGTACGTCAACATCGGCATTGCCGTCGACACCGAGCGCGGGCTGCTCGTGCCGGTGCTGCGCGACGTCGACACCAAATCGATCACGCAGATCTCGGCCGAGCTCGCGCAGCTGGCCGAGAAGGCGCGCAGCGGCAAGCTGTCGATGGACGAGATGTCGGGCGGCTGCTTCACGATCACCAACCTCGGCGGGATCGGCGGCACGCACTTCACGCCGATTGTCAACCACCCGGAGGTGGCGATCATGGGTATGTCGCGGTCCGCGATGGAGCCGGTGTGGAACGGGACGAGTTTCGAGCCGCGGCTGATGATGCCGCTCTCGCTCTCCTACGACCACCGGATCATCGACGGCGCCGACGCCATGCGCTTCCTGCGGTTCGTCGCCGAGGCGCTCGAACAGCCGTTCCTGCTTGCACTTTAGCCTTGCGTCTCACGTCTCAGGTCTCAAGTCTCAGGCGTGACCTGAGCCCTGAGACCTGAAGCCTGAGACCTCAGGATTTTCTACGCCATGGCAGACAACACACCACTCGTCGTGCTGGGGGCAGGCCCTGGCGGCCACGCGGCCGCCTTCCTCGCCGCGGACCTCGGGATGCCGGTCGTCCTCGTCGACGAGGAGGTCAACCCCGGCGGCGTCTGCACTTATCGCGGGTGCATTCCGTCCAAGGCCCTGCTGCACGTCGCCAAGCTCCTCGCCGAGACGAAGCACGCGTCGCACTGGGGCATCGAGTTCGGGGAGCCCAGGATCGATGTCGACCGGTTGCGCGGCTTCAAGCAGGGTGTCGTCGATCGGTTGACCGGCGGGCTCGGACAGCTGACGCGGCAGCGCAAGATCACGTACATCCAGGGCCGCGCCAGCTTCGTCGACGCCAACACGCTCAAGGTGGCGCTGACCAGGGGCGGCGAGCAGGACGTGCGCTTCGAGAAGCTGATCGTCGCGACCGGATCGCGGCCGTCGACGCTGCCGAACCTCGAGATCAGCAAGGAGCGCCTCCTCGATTCGACGAGTGCGCTCGAGATCACGACCGTGCCGAAGACGATGCTGGTCGTCGGCGGCGGCTACATCGGCCTCGAACTCGGCACGGTCTACGCGGCGCTCGGCACCGAGGTCTCGGTGGTGGAGATGCTCGACCGTCTCCTGATGGGCGCCGACCGCGACCTCGTCAACGTCCTGGCCAAGCGCATCCGCTCCATCTGCAAGCAGGTGCTGACCAGTACGAAGGTCGTGAAGATGGAAGAGAAGGCCGACGGCGTGCACGTCACCTTCGAAGGCGAGGTCGAGCCCAAGACGCAGGTCTTCGATCAGGTGCTGGTGTCCATCGGCAGGCGGCCCAACGGCAACATCCCCGGCATCGAGCGGACCGGGGTCGAGGTGACCTCGCGCGGTTTCATCACCGTCGACCCGCAGCGTCGCACGACCGTTCCACACATCTACGCGATCGGCGACGTCGCCGGCGAACCGATGCTCGCGCACAAGGCGACCTACGACGCCAAGATCGCCGTCGAGCACATCGCCGGCCACAAGGTGGCGTTCGAGCCCGCGGCGATTCCGGCGGTCGTGTTCACCGATCCCGAACTGGCGTGGTGCGGGCTCACCGAGGCCGAGGCGCAGGAGCGCGGCATCACGATCGAGGTCGCCAAGTTCCCGTGGGGCGCTTCGGGTCGCGCGACCACCGTCGATCGCAACGACGGCCTCACCAAGCTGATCATCGAGCCGGGTACCGAGCGTGTGCTCGGCGTCGGCATTGTCGGCGTCAACGCCGGGGAAATGATCGCCGAGGGCGTGCTGGCCGTCGAGATGGCGGCGACCGCGTCGGACCTCAAGATGACCATCCATGCCCACCCGACGCTTTCGGAGACACTGATGGAGTCAGCCGAGGTCTACTTCGGCACGGCCACGAACTTCTACAAGCCGAAGAAGCAGGCGTAGGGAAGAGCCGGGCACCGGGAACCGAAGAAGCCGGGAACCGGGAGCCGGGAAACGGGAGACGGGAACAAGATCCGGGCACCGGGACACGGCTTCCGCAAAGCAGATTCCGAGTGACGGATTCGATAGGTAGCCGCCGAACTTGTCCGGCGGTCGGCACCGCAGGCAGTGGTACCGACGGCTCGCCGAGCCGCCTTTCACTGCGCTGTCGGCCTTCGTCGGTCGGCCTTCGGCCTTTGCAACGGCAGGGCCCGTTCTCAGAACGCGGCCCGAGCGTCATCGTAGGGCCGGGCTCGGAGAGCCGGCCCTACCATTCCCCGGCAGGTTCGCCAATGTTCTTGTTGCTCCTGGCTTCCATCATCTCCGTCCAGTCGCCCGCGTTCACGCTGACGAGCCCCGACCTGCCCGAGGGCCAGCCCCTGCCCAACGCGCAGGTGTTCAACAGCTTCGGCTGCACCGGCGCGAACGTCTCGCCGCGTCTCGAGTGGACCGGCGCGCCTGCCGGGACCAGGAGCTTCGCGGTCACCGTGTACGACCCCGACGCACCAACGGGCAGCGGCTGGTGGCACTGGGTCGTGTTCAATATTCCGGCGACGACGAAGGTGCTCGACGCGGGGGCCGGTGACCCGGCGAGCAGCAAGGCGCCGCGGGGCGGCGCCGTCCAGAGCATGACCGACTTCGGTGTCCCCGGTTTTGGCGGCGCCTGCCCTCCCCAGGGCGACAAGCCGCACCGCTACATCTTCACGGTGCACGCGCTCAAGGTGGACAGCCTGCCGCTCGACGCCAAGGCGCCCGGTGCGATGGTGGGGTACTACATCGGCCAGAACACGATCGCCAAAGCCAGTTTCACCCGTACTTTCGGTAGGTAGGGACGCCTCTCCGAGGCGTCCATGTCCGCACCTTGGATGGGGGGCGGCACGGAATGACCACGTTCGCGCGCGATGTAACGCCTCTCCGACTCGTCCCGCCGACGCCACGGCGAAGGCGGAGGCGTCTATCGCGACAGGATCGAGACATCAGACGCATCGGTCTTAGAGACGGTGAGCCGTGGATCGCTCGACGGTGAGGTCGTGGACCGCTCGGAGAGCGGTCCCTACCTTAGCGGTTCCTACCTTACTTGTGCTCCGGCTGGTAAGATCGGCGGCAGACCTTCTGGTGAGCATGACAGCGATGAGAGTGGGCCTGGAGGCCCTGTTGGTGGTGGCGCTCGTGTCCGTGATTTCTGCGCAATCGCGGATTCGCCCGGTCGCGCCTGCGGAGCGCGCCGCGCACGCGTTGCCGGCCAGCGCCGCTCCCCGCACGGCTGCCGGCGCTGCCCGGTCACTCGCCCCGGCAGATCCTGATCCGGCGGCTGCCTCGGCGATTCTGGGCGAGTTCTGCGTCGACTGCCACGGCAAGGGAAAATTCAAGGGCGGCGTCAGCGTCGCCCGGTTGCTCGATCGACCGACCCCCGATGGCATAGCCGCGGGCTGGGAGCATTGGCTCGCCATCGCCGACAGGCTCGAGACCCGGCAGATGCCGCCCGAGGACGCCGACGCGTTCCCGACCGATGTCCAGCGCGCCGAGGTCGTGTCCTGGATCCGCGCCACCTTCGACCGCTACGACGCCAGGCACGCGGGCGATCCGGGACGCGTCACTGTGCGGCGCCTGACGAGCGCCGAATATGCGTACGCGATCCGTGACCTGACCGGCGTCGACATCAAGGTCGGTGTCGACGCGTCGAGCGATGCGGTCGGCGGCGAGGGCTTTGCCAACTTCGGCGACGTGCAGTTCGTGCAGGACGCCAGCGTCGAGCGCTATCTCGAGGCGGCCAAGGAAGTGGCCGACCACGCGGTCATCGGCGCCGGTCGGCTCGACTTCTACGCCGATCCGGGCAAGACCGGCCTCGAGTTGTCCGCGCTCAATCGCATCGAGCACCTGTACACCACGCGGGGATTCCGCGTCGTGTCCGGCGAAGGTGGCCGGCCGTTCGGCTTCGACCGCTATGCCAGGGCGCTCTACGCGGCCTGGCGCTACCGTCATCGCGCCGCCCTCGGCGAACCGACGACAACCCTCCGCGTCCTCGCCGCCCGCGAGGGCATCACGGGCCGCTTTGCCGAACACATCTGGGACGCCGTCAACAGGCAAGGCACCGGTTACCCATCGCGGCTGACAATCGATCGGTGGCAGGCCCTGCCAGCCCCAGGTGCCGATGCCACGGCCGCCGACGCGCACGCACGACAGGAATGCGACGCGATCGTGAAGTCGCTCGTCACCTGGCCAAGCTGGTTCTTCGCGCGCGGCGACCTCGCGGCCGGTGGGCAGGGCGACGAGAACCCGCTCGTGTTCGACGACACGACGCTCGGCGTGACCACGGGCAAGGCCTGGGTGCACGCGCTGAACCGTCGCTTTGGCCGCCCAGCAGCGCGCATTCCCGCGCCGTGGACCGTGCATCTCTCCGTCGACGCCCTGCACCGCGGGGGCGCCGATGCGCCGGTCGTGATCTGGCGCAACCCGCGCGTCGTGCTGCGCGTGCCACCGCAGGCACCCGCGCCCGACGAGCCCGTGACGGTCACTCGCGCGCGCGTGCCCGGCCCGATCGTGGAAACGCACACGTTGCGGTCGGTGCTGCCGGCCGACGTCGTCGCGCGCCTCGGGTTCGGCACGAGTCCGGACGGCACGCCCATCGGCCCCGACGACTTCGCCGTCCGCGAGGGGACGTCCTTCGTGGTCGACGTGCCTGCCAGCGAGTACGTCGCCGAACTCCATGTCGATGCCGAGCTCGGGCGGGACCGCGAGTCCGTCCTCCGCGTCATGGTGGCCGATACGGCGACCGGACCAGCGCGCGCGCCGGGGCAACGTGTCTTCCTGGGCGACCCGGCGAGTGCCGGCTATCGAACCTTCCGTGCAGGCATCGCCGAGTACCTCGCGCTGATGCCGCCGAACTCGCACGGAGCGGCGAATCCGGCCGACAAGGATCCAGTGCCGGCACCGTTCGACAACACCTACAACAGCCCCGAGCACGACGCCTTCGTCACGACGGTCAAGTACCAGCGCATCGACGACTTCTTCACGCGCAACATCGTCGACGGCAAGGAGCGCACTCACCTCGAGGAGGCCTGGGCCGACCTGTTCGGCTCGTGGCCGTACCACGACGCGTACCTCGGCATGCTGCTGGACCACTACGGCGTGAAGGTGGAGAGCCGGACGATCGCGGCGATGACGCCCACCCGCATCGCGGCGCTGCCGGCGGCGGCCCAGCCGCAGGTGCGCTCGCTCCGTGCACACCACCGGGCGGTGATGGAGGCCATGCGTCGCGCGGAGCCTGGCCATGTCGCCGATGCGCTGGCGCTTGCGAGTCGCGCCTGGCGGCGTCCGCTCACGCCCGTGGAGCAGCAATCGCTGCGCGCGTTCTATCGCACGGCTCGCACGGCGCACGGGCTCGACCACGACGCGGCGATGAGGGCCCTGCTGGCGCGCGTCCTGATGTCGCCGTCCTTCCTGTACCGGCTCGAGGCAGCGCCGCACGACACGGAAACCAGGCTGAACGACTGGGAGATCGCGAGCCGCCTCAGCTTCTTCCTCTGGTCCTCGATTCCTGACGACGAACTGCGGCGTGCCGCGGCGGCAGGCGAGTTGCGCACCACGGCGGCGATTGCCAGCCAGGTCCGGCGCATGACCGCGGATCCGAAGGCGCGCCGGCTCTCCACCGAGTTCTTCGGGCAGTGGCTCGGCTTCTACCACTTCGATCAGTACCGCGGCGTCGATACCGGACGCTTCCCGGAGTTCACCGACGAGGTCAAGCGGGCGATGTTCGACGAGGCAGTCTCGACGTTCGAGTACATCGTCCGTGAGCGACGTCCTGTCCGCGAAATCCTCCACGCCGATTACGTCTTCGTGAACCAGCCGCTCGCGAAGTTCTACGGGCTGGACGTGCCTGTGACCAGCGCCGGGCCGGTGCAACGCGTCGATGGCGCGCACGCGTTCGACCGCGGCGGCGCGCTGCGGCTCGGAGCCGTGCTGACCACGACGTCGGCGCCCCTGCGCACGAGTCCCGTGAAGCGCGGCGACTGGATCCTGCGCCGGATCCTCGGCACGCCGACGCCACCGCCACCGGCTGACGCGGGCACGCTCCCAGCCGACGACAAGAGCTTCGAGGGGCAGACACTCCGACAACGCCTCGCGCAGCACAAGTCGCGTGCGCAGTGTGCCTCCTGCCACTTGCGGATCGATCCGCTGGGGTTCCCGCTCGAGCGGTTCGATGCCGTTGGCCGCGCCCGTGACGCGTACGCCGACGGCAAACCGGTCGACATCACAGGCGAGTTCCGTGACAAGACCACCATCGTCGGTGCGGACGGCCTGCTTTCCTATCTGCAGGGCAAGGACAGTGCGGTGATGACCACGCTGTCACGAAAGATGATTGGCTATGCCCTGGGACGCAATCCGCAGGCGTCGGATCGACGGCTGATGGGTGAGATGGTGCGTGCCGGCAGTGATGCGTCGTTTACCGACCTTGCGACTGCCATCGCCACCAGCCGCCAGTTCCGCTATCGCATGGGGAGTGCATCGGAGGCCGACACACCGGCTCCAGCCGCTGCCCCCACACCCGTGCCCACGGGCACGTCCGCACGAGCGATCCCCCGATGATGCCCACACCAACCCCCGCTCCATCGCGTCGTCACTTCCTGCGTGGTGTCGGCGTCGCGCTCGCGCTGCCCTGGTTGGAGTCGATGCCGGCGCTGGCTCAGGCCGCGACCGCGAAGGGCGCCGCCGCCGTCGGGCCGCCGTTGCGTCTGGGGATCGTCTACTTCTCAAACGGCGTCGAGCCGGCGCATTGGTGGGCGAAGGGCAGTGGGGCAACGATGGAGTTGGGCCCCGGGCTGACGCCGATGCTGCCGCACCGCGACGACATGGTCTTCATCCGCGGCCTGTACAGTCAGTCCGCGCTGTCCTCGACGAGTCCGCATCTCGGGCGTATGAACCTGCTGTCGGGCGCGCCGGTCAGCCTGGATCCCGACGTCATCCGCGTCGGCACGTCGATGGATCAGGTGATCGCCGGAGCCATCGGCGATCGCACGGCGGTGCCCAGCCTGGTGCTCGGTATCGAGCCGAACGAGTTGCGCCTCGAGGACGGACTCTCGATGGTGTATGGCTCCAGCCTCTCGTGGGTCTCGCCGACCAGGCCGGCGACCAAGGAGATCTATCCCGCGCGCACCTTCGACCGGCTCGTCGGCGACGGCACCGGACGCGCGCTCGATCGCAGCATCCTCGACGCCGTGCAGGACGAGGCACGCGGCCTCGGCCCACGTGTGAGTCGCGACGATCATCACAAGCTCGGTGAGTACTTCGAGGGCATCCGTGACATCGAGAAGCGCATCGAGCGGGCCTCGAAAGAGGAGCGTCTCGAGGGGTGGCGGCCGACGCTGGCACAGCCCGACATGCCGCGTCCGAAGCACGAACTGCCGCAGGACGTGCCCGCGCACATGAAGTTGATGCTCGACCTCGTCGTGCTCGCGTTCCAGATGGACAAGACTCGCGTCGCGACGATCATGCTCAACAACGATCTGTCGCAGATGAACTTCCGCTTCGTCGAAGGCGTGCAGGGCGCGTTGCACCTCGATCTCACGCACAACGGGCGCGTGGCGAGCAAGGAGGCGATGTACCTCAAGACGAACCAGTTCCACCTGGCGCAGTTCGCGTACATCACCGAGCGGATGAAGTCGATTTCCGAGGGCGAGTCGACGCTGCTCGACAACTCGATCCTCATGTGCGCGTCCAGCCTCTTCGACGGCGACCTGCACAGTGCCGAGCAACTCCCGGTGCTGCTGACCGGCAAGGGACAGGGCACGCTCCGCACTGGCCGCATCCTCGACTACATGGACAAGGGCGACGCCAACCGCAAGGTCTGCAGCCTGCACCTCTCGCTGATGGACCGCATGGGCGTCCGCCTGGACGGCTTCGGTGACGCGTCGTCAAGGCTCGAGGAGCTCTAGAGCCCTCGAGTCTCAGGTCTAGAGGCTAGAGGCTAGAGGCTAGAGGCTTGAGGCTTGAGACCTGAGACCTGAGACTGGCCGAGACTGGCCGAGACTGGCCGTAGGCGTTAGGCGTTGAGCGTCAAGCGTTAAAGGCCCGGCGGCTACACTGTGGCCATGAGTCTGCTCCTTCCTCCCGACCGCCAGCTTGGCGTCATCGGCGCCGGCGTCATGGGGCGCACGCTGCTGCGCGGCCTCTTCGATAGCGGCGGCCCACGCCTGCGCAGGCGTGGGCCGCCGCGCGCACCCAGGAGTCGTGCGACGAAGTCTCGACCCACCTTGGTGTGCCGTGCTTCCGCAGCGGCGCCACCGACGCCGGCCCCTCGTTCGACCAACGCCTGCCCGAGACCGACGTCATCCTGATTTGCGTCAAGCCGAAGCAGGCCGCCGAGGTCGTGGATGCCCTGCGGCGCGGCGGCGTGCGTCGCGACACGCTGCTGGTGTCGATCCTCGCCGGCGTCACCATCGCACGTTTCGAGCAGTTGCTCGACGTGCCGACGCCATGGGTACGCGCCATGCCCAACACGCCCTGCGTGGTTGGCGCGGGCATGACCGTCGTTGCACCGGGTACGCACGCGACCGATACGCACCTGCAGCTTGCAGAGCGGATCTTCTCGTCCGTCGGCCGATGCCGGATCGTTGACGAGTCCTACTGCAATGCCGTCACGGCGCTGAGCGGCAGCGGGCCGGCGTACATGTACCTGATGATGGAAGCGATGGCCGACGCCGGCGTCCGTGTCGGCCTGCCGCGGGATCTCGCGCTGCAGCTGGTGGCGCAGACCATGCTCGGCTCGGCGCGGATGGTGCTCGAGAGGAACCGGCACCCGGCGTCATTGCGCGACAACGTGACCACGCCGGCCGGCTGCACGATCGGCGGCGTACTGATGCTCGAGGACGGCAAGATTCGCTCGGTGCTCGCCCGCGCCGTCGAAGAGGCCACCCGCATCGTCGAGCAGCTGGGGCGGCCTGGTAAGTAACGCTTAACGCTTAACGCCTGCAGCCTGCGGCCTACAGCCTACGGCAAGGCCTACGGTCCACGACCTAAGGCCGATGGCGATGGACGAAGGCCGAGTTTCAGACGCCCGACGTGGGCCGGGCTCGGAGAGCCGGCCCTACCGTGACTCATCGGCGTGATTGACCGACGGCCGAAGGCCGAATGCCGGTGGTCAAATGAACGCCGTGGCGATGAGCCAGGCACACGCGATCACCAGGACGACGGTCATGATGTGATCGAAGACCTTGGCATCGATGCGCCTGATGACGTAGCGACCGAGGAAGACGCCGATCGCGACGAGCGGGCAGAACGCCATCGACCACGCCAGCGCCGACGGTGCGACGACGCCGGCGGCGAGCGAGCCGGGCAGCTTGAGCAGGTTGATGGTCGCGAAGAACAACGTGTTGGTGCCCATGAACACGGTCGGCGTCATCGGCTGCAGCAACAGGTAGGACGTGATCGGCGGACCGCCCGCGTTGAGCATCGCCGACGCGGTGCCCGACAGCAGTCCGGCCAACGGTCCGTGCCACGAGCGATGCTTGTGGTGTTCGTGCCCGCGCCAGTGACTGAAGATCTTGTAGCCCGTGACGACGAGCCCGGCGACACCGAGGCCGACGCGCAGCGAGCGGTCGGGCAAGCCCCGCAGCAGGAACAATCCGATGCCGACGCCGACGGCACCGGCAGGAATCAGCGCCCACGTGTGCTTGCGATCCCATGTGCCCCAGTACGTGTAGAGCGCGAAGGCGTCACCCACCATCAGCATCGGCACCGCGAGCGCAACCGCGGTGGCGACGCTCACGCGGTGACTGATCATCAGCGTCGCCAGCATCGTTGGCAGCGGGCCGCCGATGCCGCCCTTCGAGAGGCCGATCAGCAGCGCCGCGCTGCACAACGTCAGCGCGTCTCCAGGCAGCAGCGCCGCCACCTCAGCGAACCACCGGCAGCGGCCTGAGCGCCACCGGCGCCTGCTGGCGCACGACGAGCACCCCGACGATCAGCCGCCCGTCAGCCGACACGGCCAGGGACGATTCGCTGGCCAGCTGCTGTCCCACAGGCAACGGGTCGCCCGCGGGCTCGACGCGGTAGCCGCGGCGCGGCACCGTCTGCACGTGGCTTGGCTCCTGCGCGTCGTCGCCGAGCGCCTGCCGGAGCACGCTCACGGCCTCAGACAGGGAGGTGTCGGTGACAAAGGCGTCCTTCCAGACATGGTCGAGCAGGTCCTGCTTGGTGACGAGCCGGCAGGGCCGTTGCACGAGGCAGCCCAGGATGGCCAGGGACCGCGGCGGCACGCCGAGCTCGGCGCCGGCACGCAGCAAGCGGCCGTTGATGGGTTCGCACAGGAACGGGCCGAAGCGGACGGCCGCCCGGTCGCAGGTCTGGTTCATCACGTCTTCAACGCAAACTTGAGCACACCTTGCAGCGATCTTCAGGACGTGCCCGCGGCCACTCGGGCACGCTGCCCTCACGGGACCGACGCGGGACGGGTGTCCTGCGCGGCGCGCCGGCCGCCACCGCCTGAGCGCCATGTTACCGCGGCAGATCCCGTCGCCGCCGATCCGCTGGAGGACACGTGTCGCTCTTCATCACCGTCCCGCTCGCTCGCCTGCACGCCCGTGCCGATGGAGACGACGGACCCGCGCTGCCGCGCGTGCTGGGCCGGGGCGACCTGTTGTCGCTCGGCATCGGCGCGGTCATCGGCGCCGGCATCTTCGTGCTCACCGGCCAGGTCGCCGATGCACACACGGGCCCGGCCATCGTCGCTGGCTGGCCATGGGACTGGCAAGCCTGGCGAGCGCACTCGCCGGTCTCTGCTATGCCGAGTTCGCCGCTGCCGTTTCCCGTCCCGTGGGCGCCGTGGCTGCCGCTCCTGTCGGTCATCGTCAGCCTCTGGCTGACGACGAGCCTGCCGCGAGAGACCTGGGAGCGCCTGGTGATCTGGATGGTCGTCGGCTGGTCGTGTACGCGCTCCATGGCTTTCGTCGCAGCGTCCTGCGCCGCGAGCAGGCGACTCGCGCCAGACAAACCGTGAACGCGTGAGACGCCACGACCGTCGGACAAGTCCGACGGCTACATTCACGATCGCGGGTGGAGTCGGGAGTCGGGAGTCGGGAGTGGGAATCGCCGATCGGGAGATAGTTCCGTAGCCGTCGACCTTCAGGTTGACGGGCGCGTGGAGTCAGCGTGTGGGTGTAGCCGTCGACCTTGGTCGACGGACGAGCGCGGTAAAGCGTCGAGCAAGCTCGACGCCTACACATACATGTCCCGCAGCGTTCGGCGTTCCGCGCTCTCCGTTCGTCACGACGGCCATGATTTGGATGCCTCACGGTTACGTATCTACACACCGATCCGCGATCCGCGATTCCCGATCCGCGGTTACGTATGCCCGGCGTCGAGGCGGCGCCGGGCGTCGAGGAAGACGTCGGCGAGCATCGGGTCCGTGAGGCGCCCTGTGTGGGTGTTCTGGCGAGACGGATGGTAGGACTGCAGCACGCTCGGCACGCCGAGTCCGGTGCAGTCCACGCAATGACCATGTGCAAACGGAGCGGCTGGCAGCCTTACTCCGCGGCGTGCCAGCAGGCGACGGAACGCGTCGTACGCGATGCGTCCGAGCACCACCACGAGGCGGATGCGGGGCAGGGCCGCGAGTTCGGCCTCGAGGTGGGCGAGGCAGGTGTCCACCTCCTCGGGCGTGGGCTTGTTGTCCGGAGGGGCACACCTCACCGCGGCGGCCACGTAGGCATCGATCAGCGTGAGGCCGTCATCGGGATGCTGCGACGTCGCGCGGTTGGCGAAGCCGCCGGCCATCATCGCGCGCATCAGGAAGTCGCCCGATGCGTTCACGCCATCGCCGGTGAACACGCGTCCGGTGCGATTGGCGCCATGGGCAGCAGGCGCGAGGCCGAGCACGAGCAGCCTGGCATTGGCGTCGCCGAAGCCCGGGACGGGGCGCGCCCAGTACGTGTCGTCGCGGAAGGCCGCCCGCTTGATCGTCGCGATGTCGCGACAGTACGTGCGCAGCCGCGGGCACGCATCGCACTCGATGATGGCAGCGTGGGCGGCACGCAGCCGCTGCGGTACGGGACGTTGGGCAGGGTACGCCCGGGGCATGTGCGGTGCGCTAGCGACAGCCGCCGGCGGCGGCCTGCGCGAGGCTGTCGGCCTGCTCGTGTGCGTGGTAGGAACTGCGCACGAGCGGACCCGCCTCCACGTGTCCGAATCCGAGGCCGAGCGCGATGGCTTTCAACTCGCGGAACTCGTCGGGCGTGTAGTAGCGGGTCATCTCGAGGTGCGACTCGGTGGGCCGCAGGTATTGCCCGAGCGTGAGGATGTCCACCTCGATGCCGCGCAGGTCGCGGAACACCTCGGCGAGCTCGGGCTTCTCCTCGCCCAGGCCAACCATCAGTCCGGTCTTGGTCGGGATCCGCGGAGCGTACGCCTTGGCGCGCTGCAGCAGTTCGAGTGTCCGGCTGTACTTGCCGCCACTGCGCGCCTTGCGGTAGAGGCGAGGGACGGTCTCGGTGTTGTGGTTCAGCACGTCAGGCCCGGCGTCGAGCACGGTGTACAACTGGTCGGCCTTGCCCTGGAAGTCCGGGATCAGGACCTCGATGCGGCACGCGGGCGACAGCGCCCGCGTCCGTCGGATCGTCTCGGCAAAGATGCCGGACCCGCCGTCCGGCAGGTCGTCGCGGTCTACCGACGTGATCACGACGTAGTTCAAGCCGAGCACCTTGACGGCGTCGGCCACGCGGCGCGGCTCATCGAGGTCGAGGGTCGCGGGCTTGCCATGTGCGACGGCGCAGTAGCCGCAGGCGCGCGTGCAGACGTCGCCGAGGATCATGAACGTCGCGGTGCCGTGGTGCCAGCACTCGCCGATGTTCGGGCAGCGCGCTTCCTCGCACACGGTGTTCAGGCCGAGACCCCGCATCAGCTTCGAGAGCCGCAGGTAGTTCTCGGAGCCCGGCGCCTTGACCTTGAGCCACTCGGGCTTGGGCTGGCGCGGGCGAATGACGTGCAGGGGGGCTACTGTGCTCATGCGCGGGAAGGGGCCAGGGGCCCTGGGCCATCGGCAGGAATCCAGCCAAGCCGGACCCCCAGCGGACACCTCGTCATCGTAGCATGCAGGTCAGGCCGGCTCGACCGGGCGCGCCGCCGCGTCCGCCATCAACTCGCGGACGCAATGCACCAGCTGCTCGGGGCGCCACGGCTTCTGCAGGAACACCGTGCTGGGAGAAGCCGTGAGATCCCCTGCCTCTTCGGCGGTGTAGCCGCTGGTGAGGACGATCGGCAGATGCGGTCGCTCCTCGCGCATGGCCTGGAGGACGGCGCGTCCCTGGATGCCCGGAAGCGTCAGGTCCAGGACCACCACGTCGAACGCTCCGGGACGCTCGCTGAACGTCGCCACGGCTTCCTCGCCGGTGGGGACCTCGGTCACGACGTGTCCGGTTCGGCGCAGAGCCACGCGCGCGACGTCGCGCACGAGTCGCTCGTCGTCGACGACCAGTACGTGTGGCGCGACCACCGCGCCAGCGACTCCGGTGCCATGCGTCGCCTCGACGCTCGTGGCGACCACTGGCTTCGCGAGCCTCTCGCGTCCCCGCTCGGTCCGCCTCGGCGGAGCGTCGGACGCGTTACGCATGCAGGGGAACAGCAGCGTGAACGTGGTCCCGACCGCTGGCTCGCTCGTAACCAGGATCCGCCCAGCGTGGCTTCGTACGATGCCCTGCACTGCGGCCAACCCCAGGCCGCGTCCCGCGGGCTTGGTGGTGAAGAACGGATCGAAGATGCGGTCGAGGGTCTCGGCATCCATGCCGGCGCCGGAGTCGCGCACCTCGAGCCACACGTAATCGCCTGGTGCCAGGCCGAGCACTCCCGGCTGATGCGTTGTCGCGGCCTCGCCGGGGCGCAACGTCCGCGTGCCGGCCGAGATGCGGATCTGCCCCCCGTCCCGGCCAGTCGCTTCGGCGGCGTTGGTGAGCAGGTTCATCACGACCTGCCGCAACTGCGAAGGATCGCCCGCGATCATCGGCAGCCATCGCGGAAAATCGTGGCTGACGGTGACGGTCGCCGGGATGATCGACCCGAGTAGCTCACGCACCTCTTCGACGAGTTCCTCGAGCGCCACCGGCACCACGATGAACCGGCCTCGTCCCGAGTAGGCGAGCATCTGCGACGTGAGTTCGCTGGCCCGCAACGCCGCGCGCTCGATGCGTTCGACGTGCTTGCGCCCCGACGAGCCCGCCGGCAGATCGGCGAGGGCAAGGCTGGCCTCGCCGAGGACGCCGACGAGCAGATTGTTGAAGTCGTGCGCCACGCCGCCGGCCAGCACGCCGAGGCTTTCGAGGCGCTGCGCCTGCTGGATTCGATCGTCGAGCGCCCGCCGCTCACGTTCGGCCCGTTCCCGCTCCTGCATCTCGTGCCGCAGGGCGGCCGTGCGTTCCTCGACGAGGCGCTGCAGGTCCTGCTGGTGCCGCCGCAAGTGCCCGATCCGCAACCGCACGAGGCCGACGATGACCAGGGTCATCGCCGTGAGGGCGAGCCCCAGGAACCATCCGGTCTGGTAGAAGCGGGCCGGCACCTGGAAGCTGAGCGTGCGCGCCGTCCCTGGTGGCGCTCCTCGATGGGCCCGCGCGCGGACCTCGAAGTGGTAACCACCCGGTGACAGGTTCGTGAACGACGCGGTGCGGGCCGCCCCGGCATCGACCCATGCGTCGTCCAGGCCGACGAGGCGGTACTCGTACTGGACGGCGCGGCCCCCCATCAGGCGCGGCGCGCTGTACGCGATGTCGATGCTGCGTGCCGGGAGCGGGCTGACCAGGGCGGACAGTTCCACGCGCGCCTTGTTCACCTGCACCGTGTCGATGCTCACCGCCGGCGCGGCCGGCGTATCGGCGACCTCCGTCGGATCGAAGATGACCACACCGTCGACCGTCGCGAACCAGAGGCGGCCGTCTTTGGCCAGCCAGCTGAGGGGCTGGTTGCCGTCTGTGCCATCGGTACCGGGCACGCCCTCCGCACGCCCGTATTGCGCCACCGACAGGACGCCGCCGCGGCCGTCCATCCGGGCATGCACGTCGGCAATGCGGACCACGGCGAGGCCCTGCGTGCCCGTCAGCCACAAGCGGCCGGCATCGTCTTCCAGCACGTCGAAGACCACGTCGTCGGGCAGCCCGTCCCTGGTCGTGATCGAGGACATCTTGCCGTGTTGCAGGCGAAACAGGCCACCGCCGTACGTGCCGATCCATAGCGTGCCCGTGCGGTCGTGCTGCAGCGACGTCACGAACGGGTTGGTGAGGCCTTCACGTTCGCCCCAGCTGACGATCCGGCCATTCCGCTCGATGCTTTGCAGCCCACCGCTGTAAGTACCGACCCATGTCCGATCGGCCAGGGCGTAGATGGCGCGGACTTCGTTGCTGCGCAGGCCGTCGGACTTGCCGAATCGGCGGATCACGCCCTTCTGGTAGCGGACCACGCCGTTGCCGCCGAACCAGACGGCCTCGTTGGACACCTCGATGGTCCGCAACGTCGCGCCCACTACCTCCGGGCCAAGGTGCTCGACGACGTGGCCCTCCTGCAGGCGGAAGGCGCC
Organism: Luteitalea pratensis; assembly: GCF_001618865.1. GTDB lineage: Bacteria > Acidobacteriota > Vicinamibacteria > Vicinamibacterales > Vicinamibacteraceae > Luteitalea > Luteitalea pratensis. The sequence goes on along the minus strand of NZ_CP015136.1, from coordinate 5,559,752 downwards.
ACCGCCGTTCGTCCCGACCCAGACGCTGCCGTCCAGGTCACAGGCCACCGAGGTGATGGCGTTGCTTGGCAGGCCGTCACGGGTCGTAAGGGTGCGCAGTTTGCCGCCACGCAGGCTGACGAGCCCCCCGCCGTAGGTGCCGATCCACCAGTCGAGGGTCGTGGCCACCTGCGAAACAGTGGTGACCGGGAACGGTGGCAGCCCCGAGCGCACGTCGAGCAACTCGCGGGCCGCGGGGGCCAGCCGGTTCAGGCCCCCGGCCAGCGTGCCCACCCAGAGCGCGCCGTCCCGGTCTTCCGCGAGCGAGATCAGGTAATCGGAACTCAGGCCGTCACTGCGCCGGAACGCCGTGAACTGCGCGCCGTCGTAGCGCACCAGCCCGCCGCCATGGGTGGCCATCCACACGACGCCGCGCCGATCGACGAGCACCTGCAGGACCCGTTCGACGGGCAAGCCGTCGTCTGGCCCGAACGTGGTGACGACCCCGTTGTCGATGCGGCTCACGCCGCGCGCGCCGGTCACCCAGATCGCGCCGTCCGGCGTCTCGGCCACTGATGTCGCGATGGGGCTCGGCAGCCCGGCCTCGATCGAGTAGCGTCCGACGACCGTGCCGTCCACGCTGACCGCGCCATGGTGCGAGGTGGCGAACCACATCGTGCCGCTCCGTGCCTGGAACACGGCATTCACGCCATCGCCGGCCAGGTCGGCAGGCAAGGGAGGCGCCTGCCAGCGCCGTCCGTCGAAGACGCGAGCACCGCTCGAGGACGCCAGCCACACGCGCCGCTGGCGATCCCGGTACAGGTCCCAGACGATGTCGTCCGGCACGCCTTCGGCCTCGCCGTATCGCGTGACGACGCCGCCCGCGACCCGAAGCACGCCGGATCCGTAGGTGCTGACCCACAGGACGCCGTCGCCATCTGGCAGGACCGCGGTCAGCCGCAGGTTCCCCAGGTCCATGGTGCCGACGCGCGTCACGGGCGTGAACTGCGCTCCGTCGAAGCGGGCAAGGCCCTTGCGGGTGGCTATCCAAAGGTACCCGCGCTCGTCCTGCGCGAGACTGGTGATGGTGTTCTGCGGCAACCCGTCCTCGACGCGCCACTGATCGACGATCAGGCGAGCCGTCGACTGGGCGAACGCCGCCACGCTGGTGGCGATCAACAGGCACGAGGCCAGCACGCAAGTACGGGGGCGCGACATTTGCACGGGACGTATGGACCGGTCGCGTCTTGCCCGAGCACGTGCAAGACGTATGGCGGTCGACTGAAGCTCTAGAGTGTAAACGCCTGAGGTGGCCCAGGAGAACGCTGGCGGCCGAGGGCTCACCGTCGCGTTACGTGCTTGACCTCGCCGCAGTCGCGGCGGATGCTGACCCGGCCGTGCCTCGCATCCACGACATCACCACCTACACGCAGGATCGGCCGCCGTCGCTCGAGAGCGCCCGACCCGACCCCCATGGCCCTGGCGGTGGCGGATGACCGACGCGTTGCTCCCCTGGCGCGCCGAGTTCCCCATCCTCGAGACCTGCACGTATCTCGTGAGTCATTCGCTCGGCGCCATGCCGCGCGAGGCGCGCACGCAGGCCACCCGCTTCCTCGACGCGTGGGACACGCGTGGCGTACGCGCGTGGTCGGAAGGCTGGTGGCAGACAAGTCGCGAGACCGGCGACATGCTGGCGCCCCTGCTCGGCGTGCCAGCTGGCTCGGTCACGATGGTGCAGAACGTGTCGGTTGCCCAGTCGGTCATCGTGTCCGGCCTCGACTTCACCGGGCCCCGGCGACGCATCGTCACGCCCCGCCTCGACTTCCCGACGAACCATTACGTGTTCGAAGGCTGGCGCCGTCATGGCGCCGACGTGGTGTACGTCGAGTCTCCGGACGGGCTCACGCAACCAGCCGAGGCGTGGCGGCCCTTGATCGACGATCGGACCGCGCTCGTCTGCTGCTCGCTGGTGCTGTTCCGAAGTTCCTCGATCACGGACGTGGCGCCGATCCTCGAGCGCGCGCGGGCAGTCGGTGCCCCCGTGGTGCTCGATGTCTACCAGGCCACCGGCACCATCCCGCTGAATCTCACCGCGCTCGGCGTCGAGTTCGCCGTCGGCGGATCGGTGAAGTGGCTGTGCGGCGGGCCGGGTGCGGGATACCTGTACGTGCGGCCGGATGTGGCCGCGACGCTGGCGCCGGCGGCAACGGGCTGGGCCGCCCACGCGCGGCCGTTCGACTTCGAGACCGGAGCGATCGTGTACGCCGATGGCGGGGAGCGGTTCGCTTCCGGGACGCCCAACGTCGCAGCCTGGACGATTGCGCAGGCGGGCTACCGGATCGTCAACGCGATTGGCGTCGGGGCGATTCGCGACAAGTCATTGCGGCAGACACGCCGCATCCTGGAGCATGCGCGCGCGCGCGGCTGGCGGCTGCGCACTCCCGATGAGGATGCCCGGCGGGGCGGCACGGTGACCATCGACGTGCCCGACAGCGCGCGCGTGGCCGCCGATCTCATCGCCCGCGACGTGATCATCGACCACCGTCCGAACGCCGGTATCCGCATGGCGCCGCACTTCTACACGACCGACGAGGAGATCGACCACGCGCTCGCCGTCATGGATGAGGTGACGGCGAATCATCGCTGAAGAAACACGAATACGCCGTGCTTGTTTGCGCTCGCCACGTCGAGCCGGCCGTCGCCGTCGACGTCGCCGAGGACGACCTGGTTGCCGACGCCGGACGTGTCGTCGATCAGGTGCTTGGTCCAGCTCACCGTTGTCCCGGATCGGCGTGGCTGGTACCAGTAGAGGACGCCGGGTGCATTGGGTTGTGGATCGCCGGTCGGGCCGTGCGCCCATCGTCGCTTGCCGGTGACCACGTCGGCGATGCCGTCGTTGTCGATGTCGCCCACGTCGAGGGCGTGCGATTGCGAGAAGGACGCGTCGATCTCGTGACTGACGAAGGTCCGCGTGCCGCTTGCCTGCTTCTGCTCGAACCACCACACGCCTACCTGGTGTGCCGCGCTCGCAACGATATCCGCCAGGCCATCGACGTTCACGTCGTAGATGGCCATGTGCGCGGCGTCCGGCCCGAGGTCGGCCGCGGTGAAGGGCCACGGCATGTCCCCTGGTGTCTCCGGCGCTACCCAGTATCCCTTCGTGCTGACCACGTCGGCGCGTCCGTCGCCGTTGATGTCGCCGACGCCGAGTCCGTGCGCATAGCGCTGGGCGGTCGGATGTTTCGGCTCGCTGATCGGGTGGAAGGTGAACGGCACGAATGGCGACGCCGCAGGCGCCAGCCAGCCGAGTTGCTCGTCGACACCCATCACCAGCACGGGGCCACGGCCACGCACGAGTCGTGCGAACGCGGGCGACTCGTTGCCCGTTGACGACGACACGGGATGCGTCCGCCACACGCCACCGCGCGGCCCCGGATTCGCGCGCCACGACGCCGGCTCGCCCGGGTATCCGAGCACCACCTGATCTGGCCAGCCGTCGCCATTGACGTCGAGCGCGAAGGTGTGGAACGCATTGCTGAAGCCGGTGGGGGCGTCGAACGGTTCGAGAGGCGCGATCTCGTGTCGCGCCCACGCGCCCGCGGTGGTGGCGGCCTCGGGCAGCGGCGCCCCGTACCACGCATTGCCGGCCATGACGTCGACGCGGCCGTCACGATTCACGTCCGCCAGCGCGATGCCTTCGGCACGGAACGCCCCATCGAGGATGACCTTCCGGAACGTCGGCACCCGCGGCGCCGGAGGTGCCTGCGCGGCGAGCCACGCGCCGGCCGTCACCAACGTGCCGAGCAGTGCGGTGATGCCGCGCTGTCGCGATGACGCCACACCGCGTCGTCGAGTGCCACAGTCAGGAATGGCTTGCCGCATGACGACAGGCTACAGCACCTGCCATGGCTCCGCAGCGGCGGGATTCGGGACTCGGGTCTCGGGATTCGAAAGGCGCGCCTGAGACCTGAGACTTGACGCCTGAGACTGCAGCCGTCAGCGAACGATGACGTATCCCTGGAACTCCCGATTCAACTGTTGTCCCGGCCGGACGTCGTCCAGGAACGGGCACGTGCCGGCGATGCTGAAATTGCCCGACGCGCGTGATTCTCCGGGCGCGAGATAGCCGACCTGGTTCATGGCCGGACAGGTCGAGCGTTCGAGATAAGGCCCGGAGAAGATCTGGTGCGGCGCGGTGTCGAGATTGCGCACGGTGACCTGTTCACCTGGCGACACGACAAGCACGCGCGGGGTGATTCCCTGCGGCGTGATCATGATGACGCGTTCCGCGCCGAGTGGCGTGCCCAGGGCGTTCGTGCCAGCCGCCCAGCGTTCCTTTCCGGAGTCGGAATACATGGCACGTTCGACCACGAGTTGTGCGGGGAGGATCCCCTGGCTCTCGACGAGCGTGCCGAACCGGCGGCCCATCGCCTGCGGGAAGTCGTCACGCACCGGGACGTTGACGCGGCTGTGCGCCGCCACCGGGTAATCGCGCGCCACGCGCGCGCCGTCGTCCTCGAACGACAGCGTCACGCGGGCTACGCCGTCGACGGGCGACGTGTTCGCGATCAGCAGGTACGTGTCGGTCGCGTTCGGTCCGCCGAGCATGCCCTCGGCCAATCCCCACGAGGCACTCGTCGACAGCGAGCCTGGCGAGTTGTGCGCCTCGCGCCAGCTGGACGCGGTCGGGCCCGGCCACCACATCGCGCGCTCGGCGACGAATGGCTGGTCGTCCACCGACTCGAGGACCGTCGAGACCGCGGTGTTCTCGAGTTCCGGCGCCGCCAGATCCACCCAGATGTTGAAGCGGCTCTTGGCCGCGATCTCGTAGGTCCGCTGCACGGTCGCCCCCGAAGGCAGCAGGAACGTGGCGCGCACCGACAGCGAGTCGCTCGAGGGGTTCGCGATCAGCAGGAAGGTGTCGAAATAGGGACCTGTCGCCCCTTCGGCGAACGACCACGTCGGCGCCGGCGTCGTGATGCCGGCGCTTGCGTGCCCGGCGCCGAACAGCCGGCCGCCCGCATTGAGGTACATGGCGCGCTCGACCAGGATCGGCGTGCCCGCATCGGTGGAGATGCGCGCGGACACCTCGGCGGCGCGCAGCGACGGGTGCTGCGTCGAGACGTCGAGGGTCGCCCGCGACTGCGGCGCCACGCGGTAGGTGAGCGTGACCGGCTTGAGCCCTCGCCCCAGCAGGTACTCGATCGTGACATTCGCCTCGACCGGATTCGGGTTCTGGAGCAGGTAGAAGAGCCGGAACCCGTTGATGGTGGCGCCTTCGGCCAGGTACCAGTTGGAAGCAGGCGCCGTCATCGCGGTCTCGGCGTGACTGCCGTAGGCGCTGCCATCCCAGGTCATCGTCCGATCGGCGACCACCGGCTGGTCAGACTCGAGAATCGTGGCGAACTCCTCGTCGGCCATGCCCAGGACCGTCGAGACATCCAGCGTGCCGCGCGCGAAGGGCGCGAGGGTCAGGAGGCGGCGAACGATGGTGTCCTGCCCCGGGATATCAGGCACGCCGCATGCGCGCTGGCAGAGAAACCGCACCAGCACGGCCGCCGGCGCGGCGTTGGGATTCAACAGTGCCAGTCGCGTCTCGAACGGCCCGATGGTGGCGCCTTCGGCCAGGTAGCGCGTGTGCCGTCCCAGCGGGTGCGTGCCCTGCTGGTACTCCTGCAGGTTGGTGAGTCCGTCGCCGTCCGGGTCGCCGTTGGCGTCGCTCAGCCTCGGGTCGAGGTTGAACTGCGTCTCCCACGCGTCGGGCAGTTGATCGTTGTCGGTATCGGTGGTCTCGTCGCCGCTCGACAGCCGGTAGAGGAAGGCATCGGTCGGGCCGTGATTCACCGACCCCATGGCCTGGACCATGCCCGTCACCACCACGCGGCCCACGCCATCCACCGCCAGCCCCGTCGCGTCGTCGTTGCCGCTCGTGCCGAGGTACGTGGCGTAGACCATCGACGCACCGCGTAGCATCACCACGAAGGCATCACCATTGCCGGCGCCGCCGACCTGCACGGGACGCACGACCGGGAAATTGGCCGACGCCGTCTGCCCGGCGAGGTACAGCCCTGTCGCATCGACGGCGATGGCGCGGGCGCGGTCGATGCCGCTGCCGCCGATGCGCCACGACGCGCCTCGAGGGCCGGTCGATGCGTAGGTGACGACGAACGCATCCATGCTCGTGCCGGCCGGTCCGAACGTGTTGGTGGCGGGGAAGTCGGCCGACGTCGTGCTGCCGCCGACGTGGATGGCGCCACCCGCGTCGACGGCCACCGCGTGCGCGGACTCGTGCCCGGTGCCGCCGAGCAGAGTCGAGAAGATGAGGGTCCCCGAGACCGAGAAGCGCGACACCGTCGCGTCGAAATTGCCGCTCCGCGCTTGTGACGGCTGCTGCACGGGATAGTCCGCCGAGTTGCTCGTCCCGACGACCGCGGCTGCCCCGGTGCTGTCCACGGCGACGGCAAAGAGGCTGTCGCTGGCCTGTCCGCCGTGGTACGTCGACCAGGCGAGCGTGCCGTCGCCGCCGATTCGGGTCACGAAGCCGTCGAGTCCCTGGGCCACCGGCTGGTGGGCATTGCGCACCGGGAAGTCGGTCGAGCGCGTCTCGCCGGCGACGACCAGCGCGCCGTCCGGCGCGACGCCGATGCCGTGCGCCTCGTCGGCCTCACTGCCGCCGAGATATGTGGAGAAGTCAAGGGCATTGCCGTTGGCTGCCACGGTGGCCACGAAGGCGTTCGCCGCGCCCGGGGCAGTCTGCATGCCGGCGAGCGGTTGGACGACGGGGAAGTCGCGGCTCAGGGTCATGCCTGCCACGTGCATGCGTCCTGCCGTGTCCACCGCGAGGCCACGCACGTTGTCCGATTCCGATCCGCCGAAGTAGGCCAGCACCTGCACCAACTGGCCGGTCGGATCGAGTCGTGCCACAAACACGTCACCCTTGCCGCCAGCGCCGCCGATACGTGCCCAGGGCAGGTCCGTCGACGACGTGTAGCCGGCCAGGTAGATGCGACCCTGGGCATCGAGCGCCACCGCCGTCGCTTCCTCGACGCCGTTGCCACCGATGGCCACCGAGTAGGTCAACACCGGGTCGATCACCAGTTCGCGAGCGGCGTCGTAGGCGCCAAGCGTGAACCCGAAGACGCCATCGCCTGCGATCCGGAAGGCGACGGGCACGCGACGGGTGCCGCCGTCGGCCGCCACCTGCCATGCCTGCGGCGGCTCGAGCCTCATTGAGGCGCCGGGTGCCACCCTGATGTCGATGGCGCCGGTCGTCGTCAACGACGCGTCCGCATCGTCCACGCGGAAACGGATCCGATCGGGCGCCGCGCCTGGCGCGACGAGGAAATCCTGTTCGACACAGCCGTCGTTGCCGCGGTAGCGCACGTCGATGCCGGGATAGATGCCGCGGTAGCCGACCTGAGCATGGAGCCCGCGGCTGACGACGGCGTCCGACGACAGGTAGTGCACCTCTCCGGTCGGGCCGGCCCGCCAGGGCGACGCATCTGCGTTCGCGCCGACCAGCGTCCATCGCCAGGTGCGCGGTGCGGCCCCTTCTCCATCCTGGACGACGAGCTGCGCGCCCAGACGCGTGATGCGCGCGACGTAGCCCCGCGCCCGCGTCGTGGCTGCATCGTCACCAGCCTGCTCGAACGCGAGTGGCAGCGCCGCGCCCGCGGGGCCGACGGTGGTCGTGGGCGTCAGGATCCGGTGCGGCGTCAGCGGCGTGGGTATGTCGTCGTGCGCCGACGCCCGGGCCTCGAGGCACATGACCAGGGCCACGGCCGCACGGGCGCTGGCGCACACACGGGGGCCCACTCGTCGCATGCCTTTCCGGCAGCAAATGTCTCGCCGCGTCGCCTGTTCATCGAAATGCAGGGATTCGGCGCACTCCGGGCCGCCGTGACCGCAAGGCCGTCATCGGATGGACAACATTGGTGGCAAGAGCACACACACATTAATGCCGCAATGCCGAAATGCCGGAATGCCGGAATGCCGAGTGCGAGCCCCGGTGCGCGGCGAGTTACCGCACGACGATACGGGCCCGCATGTTGGCGTTGTCCGGGTCGTCGTGATCGTGGACGCCGCAGGTGCGCACGATGTTCAGGTTGCCGGTCTCGCGGTTGGTCCCGGGGCCGAGGAAGCCCACCTGGTTGATCTCCGGGCAGTCCGTGTGGTCGGGGTGCGGGTCGGAACTGACCTGCCGGGCGCGGGAACTCTGGTTGACGAAGATCACGCGACTGCCTGGGGTGACCACCAGCTCCTTCGGCCACAGGACCCCGCCGGCATCGACCGTCATGGTCAGCCCGGTGCCAACGGGCGAACTGGGTGTGGTCGGGTTACTGCCACCGCCACACGCGGCGCCGAACCCCAGTCCGGCGACCACCACCGCCAGACACCACCGCCCAAGCACAACCATGCGTGCATTATGCGGTTGTGGCCTCGCCGTTTGGCGGGCGAGCGCGGATCACCCGGCGTCCTGCCAGGGACTGAATCCCGACCTCGACAGGCCTAGTTCCCCGGCGCGTTGGTGAGTATCATTTCATCACGCGGAACGGCGTTCCGCATGTTGGAACATGGCCAGCCAGACATCCGCCGACAAGGCGTTGCACCTGCTCGAGGTCCTGAGCGGAGAACCGCGTGGCATGCCATTGCGCGATCTGGCACGGCTGTCAGGACTCCCGGCGGCGACGGCGCACCGGTTGCTGCTGGTGCTGCGACGTCGCGGGTTCGTCCGGCAGGAGCGGGAGGGCGGACATTACGTGCTCACCCTCAAGCTCCTGGACATGAGTTTCCGGTACTTGAACGGCTCCGAACTGCGCCTGCATGCCTACCCGCCGTTGCGCGACTACGCCAGCCGCACCACGGCGCGCGCATTCGTGTCGCTGCCGGCAGGGGAAGTCACCTACGTCTGGGGCGGCCAGGACGACGCGGCGGCGATGTATACGGCCTACGGCAAGCCCATGCCGGGGCACTGTTCGTTGTTCTTTGCCGAAGGCCAGCAGCGGCGCCTGAGTTGTGCGCGACTGTGTGCGAGCGGGGACGTCTCCCGGTCGGCGGACGTGGTGCGGCGGTTTGGCGACGATGGTGCCGCAGACGGATACCGCCTGAACTGCGCGTGCGCCCCCGTGCGTGACTATCGGGGGCAGGAAGTCGCTCGTGTGGGGGTGTTCACCCACGGGCGAGACGAGGGACCGCTGCACGACGAGCACGTGCCGGCGGCGTGGGATCTGGCACGGGCGACGTCCGTGCGGCTCGGATACTTGTCGGCCGACGTCGGGCCGGCGTTGCCAACCCGGCTCCGCGAGCCGGGGACAGAGCGATAGTTCTTTCTTCAGGAGGACTCGTGGCGTACGTTATTACCGAACCCTGTATCGGGACCAAGGACACGGCCTGCGTGGACGTGTGCCCCGTCGATTGCATTCACCCGCGGAAGGATGAGGGCGATTACGACGCGACGCAGATGCTGTTCATCCACCCGGACGAGTGCATCGATTGCGGCGCCTGCGTGCCGGCGTGCCCCGTGGAGGCGATCTTCGCGATGGATGAAGTGCCTGACCAGTGGAAGGCGTATATCGAGAAGAACGCCGAGCACTACCAGAAGTAGGACGGTGCCGCTCGCGGGGACGAGACGGCGTCGAACGCTGTCCAACGGGGAAGAACCGACCGGGTTGACCGGTCCAGGCTGGTGAAGATGTCCCGTCTCGTCCACCCTCTGTTCACACTCCGACCCCGACTGCTCGCGGGGATCGCGGCCGCGTCCGCGGCCGTCGCGATGGCCACCGTGGTCCCCCAGGCCGGAACCCCGCTGACCGCGCAGGCCGAATTCACCCGCGGCACGCAACTGTTTGCCGATGCCAAGTACCGCGAGGCGGTGCAGGCACTCGTCCGGGCGCGCGAGTACGATCCCGAGCTCAAGACGCAGGTCACGCGACTGGTGGTGCGTTCGCTCCTGCGGGTGGGCGACTTCGGGCGCGCCGAGCAGGAGGCCAGCTCGCTGGTCACCTCCAGCGTCGGGACCGAGGACCTCTCGCTGCACGCCGAAACGCTCTGGAGCACGGGGCATTTCGAGGAGGCCCATGCCCGGTACACCACGGCGCTCACCCTGGACGCGCGTTATCCGGCAGCGCTGCATGGCATCGCCCGCGTGCTCGACGCGCGTGGCAAGACTGCCGACGCACTGGTCGCCGTCGAGCGCGCGATCGAGGGTGACCCGGAAGTGGCGGAATACCATCACACCCGCGCCTACCTCCTGGAGCGCCTCGGCCACTACGACGTCGCAGCCGACGAACTCGAGCGCTATCTCCGCTTGCTGCCGGAGAAGGGCTTCAAGGATCAGATCAGGCTTGCCCGGGCGCGCATGAAGTTCCTGCGCCATTTCGGCGAACGCACGCCGCTCTCGATGGGCGAGGACGTGGTCACGCAGGTGCACGTGATTCCGTTCCGCGAGGAACGCGAGAAGCTGTTTGTCAAGGCCAGGATCAACGGCCGCATCAACACAGATCTCGTGCTCGACACTGGCGCGGAGATGACCGTGCTCTCCGAGGACGCCGCGCAGCGGGCCCAGGTCTACTCGGTGGCCGAGACGCTCAGTGCCGGCGTCGGCGACGTCGGACTGCGCCGCCTCAAGCTCGCGCGCATCAACAAGCTCGAAATCGGCACGCTCACGATCGAACACGTGCCGACGATGATCAAGGATCCGCCACTGAAGAAATTCCCGACGGCCGACATCGACGCGTTCTCACCCCTCGCGGTCGGACTGTCGATGCGCGTGGACTACGAGAAGAAGCAGGTCATCGTCGCGCGCACCCTGCCGAAGGCCGAGGGCACGGCCACGATGGAGGCGCCGCTCTGGATGCATCGGCTCGCGACGGTACGCGGCCGCCTGAACGGCGATCGGCCCGCGGCATTCGTCATCGACACCGGCGGCCAGGCCATCTCGATCAGCCGCACCGCGGCCATCGGCCTCGAACAGCTCGGCCGGTTCCGCCGCATTCCCTTGAAGGTCTACGGTTCGTCGGGCTGGGACCGCGACGCGTTCCTGCTGCCCGGCGTGGACCTCGAAGTAGATGACGTGCGCATGGCGCAGACCTCCCTGGTCGTGCTCAACCTGCGCGCCCCGAGTGTGCTCCTGGGCTACGAACTGGGTGGCATCCTGGGGCACAAGTTCCTCAGCAAGTACCGCGTCTCGCTCGACATCGACGAGGGGCTGATGCGGCTGGACGATTGACGCAAACGCCTAACGCTTAACGCCCAACGCTTGAAGCTTGAAGCTTGAAGCTTGAAGCTTGATGCTTGATGCTTGACCGTGAGCGTCGACCAAGGTCGACGCCTACACCACGCTAGGCCTTGGGCCTTGGGCCGTGGCAATTGCCTGAGACCTGAGACCTGAGACTTGCGACTCGAGACACTAAACCGCAAGCCCTGAGGTGTTCGTTCGGCGTGAAGCGTGAAGCGTTAAGCGTTAAGTTACCGTTACGCGTCCAGCTCCGCTTCGAGTTCGGCGAGGTGGGCCCTGGCGGTGAGGCGCGCGTCACGCCGCACGCGCGCCTGCTCGGCGCGCTGACGTTCCTCATCCGACTCCAGCACCAGTGCCGGTACCGCGACGCGTCGCCCGTCGGCGTCGATGGCCACAAACGTCAGGTACGCATGCGAGGTCAGCGTGCGCTTGCCGGTCAGCGTCTGCTCGCTCATCACCCGCACTTCCACTTCCATCGACGTCCGGAACGTCGCGGTGACGTGCGCGCTCAGGATGATCAGGTCGCCGACCTTGATCGAGTGGAGGAACTGCAACCCGTCGACCGCCACCGTCACGACCCTCTGGCGGGCATGCCGGAAACAGGCAATCGCCCCGGCGATGTCGATGAGGTGCATCACCGTCCCGCCGAGGATGAAGCCGAGCGGATTGGCGTCATTCGGCAACACCACCTGGACCATCTCGGTTGCCGACGCGGACGGGGAGAGCGGAGTGAGCGGAGTCAAAGGTAAAAAGGGCGAAAAGGGCAAAAGGGGCGAAACGGCAGAACCGAAGCGTAAAGGTTATCCGAAGTATTGAAGGCTGAAGAAGTGGAAGGAAGGGCGGGCGTGCCCTTCCTCGATTCGCCTTCAACTGTATCGGCCTTCATCCTTCGATTCTGTCTTTTCGCCCTTTTCGCCCTTTTCGTTCTTTCCCCTTTTTACCTTTCCGCTAGTACCTTTCCGCTAGAAGTCGTACCCGATCCAGACCTGGAAGCGGGACTTGCGGAACTCCGAGCTGCCCCCGAGGTATGAGAAGGCGATGTCTTCCCAGTCCTTGTTGAACAGGGTCTTCCAGGACCAGTCGAAGTGGATCGGGAAGCCGAGGAGGAACGTCTCGAGTCCCATGCCGTAGGAGGCGCGGCCGTCGACGAGGCGGAAGCCGCTGACGACACGCGGTTCTCCATAGATCGGAATGGGAATGCCCGTGGTCGGGTCCTGGTTGAAGCCGACGATCGGGCTGACCACTTCGTCCGATGTCGTCGCGAAGTTGTACTTCGCGTCGGGCTGGCCAGTGCTGAAGCCTGTCGTCGTCGGCCGTCCGAACAGGCTCGAGCCGCCGATGCCGCCGAAGAATACGGCCCGCACGCCCCCGAGCACGCCAATCGGCGTGAGCATCGCCTCGATCAGCGGGAACCGCAGTTCCGCGTTGGCGAAGAAGCCCTTGTTGCCGACAAACTGCAGGTAGTCGTAACCACGCAGTTCGGAGTTGCCGCCGTAGTAGAAGTAGTCCGGCGTGTCTCCCGTGCTGTTGAAGCCGCGGAACCGGAACGCCGCGACGCCGTTGGTCGCGATGCGCTGGTAGTAGCGGAAATCGCCGTCGAAAGTCTGCCGCGACAGCGAGTCGCCGACCTTGGGCGCAACCGTGTACGCCGCCCGGAACGTGTGCCCGGCCAGCGGTCCGTACTCGCGGAACACCGTCGTCTCGCGCGTGAGAGCGACCGTGAGGGGCATCGCAAAGCCGTTGTTGAAGGCTGACTGGCCGTACAGCGCCTCCTGGTAGGAGTTCGAGTAATCCTCCAGCTGCTGGTTCTCGAAGCCTTCGTCGTAATAGGAGATGCCGCCTGACAGTTCGAGCCGCGTATAGCGATTGAACGGGTAAATCGCAAACGCGCTCGCGCCGTTGATCGTGCGGGTCGCGACGGCGTCGTCGCGGTCCAGGAAGTACGCCAGCGACGGGTCGTAGTAGCCCGGCTGCAGGCCGTAATAGAACTGCGTCTGCGAGAACGCCTGGATGGAGTACTGCACGCGGCGCGACAGGTTCGTATACGAGCCGGCAAACGTGCGGTACTGCGCGACCGACGCGGCGAAGAATGTGAAGTTCTGGTCGCCGAGGACGTCGCTGAACGAGATTGCGGTGCCGCCGAAGAGGTCGCCGCCGCTGGTGACGCCGACGTTGATCGGCGGACGGCCGTCGAGGAACATCTTCTCGAATCGGCCCTTGACCCGGTTGTTGGCCGGGATCAGCGTGTGCGTGAGCGGCGCCTGGAAGTCGATCACCGGTCCGGGCTCGCCGAAGTCCGCGGACGTGGCGGCGGCGATCGGCTCCCGCAGGTTCAGGGTGTGGATGCCGTACTCGCCCTTGTAGTAGGTCACGAAGGCGACCTTCGGCCCCTCGGGATCGGCCAAGGGCACCGGCGACACGTTGCTCGTGAGCGTGTCGGTGTACTGCTTCAGCGCACCGCTCTTCAGGTCGAGCGTCCAGAGATTGAAGATCTCGCCGTTCTTGACCACTTCCGGGTCCACCGGCGCGGCGGGATCGACCGCGGTGGAGGCGAAGACGAGCGTGTTGGCGTCCATGAACTGGGCGGCCGCCTCGTCGTGGGTGCCGAAGGTCAGCTGGGTCTTGTTGCCGCTCGCGAGATCGAGGCGGAACAGCTTGTCGTTGCCGCTGATGCGCGCCATGTACACGAGGTAGGACCCGTCCTGCGACACCGCCGGCGCGTAGTCGGCAAAGGCGTCCGACGTCAGGTTGCGTACTTCGGTCGTCTCGAGATCGAGTTCGAAGATGTCGCCGATGGCGTTGCGCAGGCCCGAGAAGTACACGCGGCGGCCGTCCTTCGAGAACTCCGGCGACTCCGGCGCGTCGACCGACGCCAGGTAGTACCGCTTCTCGATCTTGCCGGTGACGATGTTCTGCAGGATCAGGGACCGCTGCTTCTCGGTGCGGGCGAAGTAGGCGATGCGATCGCCGGTCGGCGCCCATGCCAGCCAGGGGACTGTGTTCCAGCGGGCACCGGGCACGGCGATGTACTCGAACCCGGTGTCCTTGCTGAAGCCGGGCGTGAGGTTCCGCACCACCGTGCGGTCCTTGGTGGAGAGCAGCACGACGTCGAGCTCACCCTCCTTGACGTTGCCAGCCACCGCGGCCAGCAGCTCCCCCGACGGCGAGGGCTCGACCGTGAGGACGGCGGAGAACTTGGTTTCGCCACGCTCGGGTGCGAGGTCGCGGCCATAGTCGGCCGGCCGTTCCTTGTCGCGGAACGGCTTGAACCGGTCCTTCATGTACTTCTCGAACTGCTGGTCGAACTCGTCGGCCGTGACGCGAAGCGCCTCTTCGTAGGCAGCTTCGCCGCCGCCGATGACACTCTTGCGCAGCGAGAACAGGTACTGGCGAATGCCTTCCTTGCCCCACTTGGCCTCGATGAACTCGAACGCCGCGTGTCCCAGGTCGTACACCACCCGGGGGTTCGTGAACTGGCCGTAGCCCTCGAACTTCGTCATCTTCGGGATGATGTCGGCGACGGTCGCATCGCGGACCAGCATCAGGTCCATCGGGCGCCACACCCCGGCCATGTAGTCAGCCAGGCCCTCGTCCACCCACAGGGGGACGGTGCGGCGGACGAGTGACCGCGGAATGATGTCGAACTCGAAGATGTGCGTCAGCTCGTGGGTGATGAGCCGATACAGCATGTCGGGCGGTTCGTCCACCGGCAGCAGCATGCGATTGCGGGTCGGCTCGGCAAACGCCGCGACGCCTTCGCTGACCGCGCCGGGAATGACGTTCTGCTGCTGGAATTCAGACTGCGTCTTGAAAATCAGGAGCGGGATCTTGAACGCGAGGTCATGCTTCAACTCCGAGGAGAGCTTCTGGTACGCGCTCTCGGCGTACCCCGCCACGCGCTCGAGGTGCTGCTCGGTCTCCGGGTAGTAATAGATCTCGAAGTGGTCAGTCGTGTAGATCTGCCACTTGAAGGAGTCGTACCGCACTTCGTTCTTGCCGAAGTAGGGAACGAAGGGCGTCTGCGCGAGCGCTGGCGCCCCCAGGGTCGCCAACAGGACGCCCAGGGCAGCGGCGCGCCGCCACGCACGCAACGGCGTAAGCATGCAATCTCCTCGGTCGTGCAAAAAGGCAGGCGCTGGGCACACAGCTGGGCAGCTCAGATGCGGCCATGGTACTCGGGGAAGGAGTACCCCGCAATCGGTGGGGGCTGGCACAACTCGTCACCGATTCAATTGGACGCATTCCGGGGCAGCTTGGCTGCGACCGCCGGGCTGGACTGGCGCTGATCGCGCCGGGGCAGTATCGTGAGAGGACCGACGCGTCGGCGCGCGGTCCCGCCGGCGCTCCTGCCGGCTGGTCAAGGTAGTCCAATCATGAACATGCGCTGGATTCTCGCGGGCGTGGCTGCCCTGGGCCTCGGCCTTGCCGCCATTCCCTTCATCCCCGTCGGCACCTCGACGGCCGCGTCGTCGGCCAAGGCCGCCCCCGCGTCGTGCGAGGCCAAGGCCAAGCCCGCCAGCTACGCCTTCCAGGTCAAGGATGTCGACGGCAAAACCGTGAACCTTGCCGATTACAAGGGCAAGGTGCTGATGATGAACTTCTTCGCGACCTGGTGTGGTCCATGCAAGTTCGAGACCCCGATGTTCGTGCAGCTGCAGGAGGAGTACCGGGCCAAGGGCGTGGCCTTCCTCGGCGTGCAGGTCGAAGACGACCCGGCCCTGCTCAAGGCCTTCAAGGACGAGTACAAGGTGAACTACCCCCTCCTCGTGGCCAACGAGCGCGAGGACGTCGAGAACGCGTTCGGCCCGTTCTGGGGCCTGCCGGTGACCTTGATGATCACGCGCGATGGCACCATCTGCAAACGCCACATGGGGCTGGCGTCCAAGGAGCAGATGGAGAAGGAAATCCAGAACCTGCTCTGACGCCGGCGCGCCGGGGCGGTGCTATGATCGCAGGGTGCCGTGGACCCGGCCCGCTGTCGCGGGGCATCGGTCCTGCGGTCATTGCGCCAGATGCTCAAAGGTTTCATGCACGCCCGGCTCGCCTGCGGTTGCCGCATCACGTTCCGCGAGGGCGTGGAAGGCAGCCCGGTTGTCGTCGTTGTCGACAACAAGTCGCCGCAGTGCGCGTCGACCCTCCACGTGGCCGGCCTGCCGCTCTTCGATACCCGCGAATCGCTGCGGCCCTCCACCCGCCTCGGCCCCCCCGAAGAGGAAGAGTACGAAGAGGAGGGCTGACGCCCTCGACGCCCGGACGACATGCGGGCCAGGCCTCCTGGATTCGAACAGCACCGTGGAGACGGGCGCCGCAAAACGGCGCCCGTCGGTGTTTTCAGGGCATCGCGCCAACACGCTCCAGCATCGCCTGCACCACCGCGACGACCTAGTCGTGCTGTCGAGCCCGCGTGATGCGGGCCGTGCCGTCGCCGAGTTGCGTGCCGTACCAGCCGAATTGCGAATGGTTGCCGCCCTCGAGGCGGTGCCACGTCACTCCGTCCGGAAGCAGGCGTCGCCGCGACTCGGACACGTCGATGGGCGCGATACCATCTTCGGTCGCGACGATCTTGGCCACGGCGAGCGACGTGCCCGACAGGTCCACGTCTCGTGGATGCGTCGAGCCGGCGATGACCAGGCCGCGCAAGGACGCGGGCGGCCGCACCGCAATCTGCACCACGAACGTGGCCCCCTTCGAATGGCCACCCAGTACCCACCGTGACGGTCGTCGTACCTCGAGCAGGCGCCGCAGATCCGTTTCGGCCTGCGTCCGCTGCTGCGGGAACGGCGCGCACCGCCAGGGCAACCCATAAATGATGACGGGAAAGCCCCGCGCGGCGATGGCATGTCCCAGCGGCGCGTACGCCTCGGGTGCCACCAGGCACCCCGCGACCCACACCAGGCCGACATCATGGGCCGATTCGCGTGGGATGAAACGCAGCGTCTCGCCCCGCTCCACGACGACGCCGGCGTCCGAATCCAGCGCCCCCGCGGGCAGTCGCGCGGCATACGTCCACCAGGCGTAGACGGGCATGCCCAGCAACAGCAGGCCGCCGGTGGTCACCCACACCCGCCGGACGATCCCGATGATGCGGCGAGCCGTCATGGGCTCACGCATCGTCGTCGACCGGAGGAACGTCATCCCGTGACGCATCGCCCTCGGGCGTCGCCGCGTCGACGACGATGCGCGCTGGCGCCCGTCCGGACTGGGTGAGCGCGCGGCGCAGGAGGAACTCGATCTGGCCGTTCAGGCTGCGCAGGTCATCGTTCGCCCAGCGCTGGATGGCTTCCAGCACCGGGGGATCGATGCGCAACAGGAACGAGCGGCGTGATGCGGCCATGGGAGGGACGTCCGTGGACCTTGGCCGTTACTGGTAGATCGTGCCGGCGTTGACGACCGGCTGGGTGCCGCGCTCGCCGCACAGGACCACGAGCAGGTTGCTGACCATCTGCGCCCTGCGCTCGTTGTCGAGCTCGACCACCTTTTTGGCCGACAGCATGTCGAGAGCCATCTCCACCATGCCGACCGCCCCCTCGACGATGCGCTGGCGCGCGGCGATGATGGCGCCGGCCTGCTGGCGCTGCAGCATGGCGGCGGCGATTTCCGGGGCATACGCGAGGTGGCTGATGCGGGCCTCCATCACCTCGACGCCGGCCTTCGACAGCCGTTCCTGGATCTCCTGCTTCAGGTGCTCGGCGATCTTGCCGGTCGATCCGCGCAGCGATTCCTGATCGTCATGGCCGTCGTAGGCGTAACTGGTCGCCAGGTTGCGCAGCGCCGACTCGCTCTGCACGTGCACGTAGTTGTTGTAGTCGTCCACTTCGAAGACCGCTTCGGCGGTGTCGACGACACGCCACACCGCGACCGCGGCAATCTCGATCGGATTGCCATCGATGTCGTTGACCTTGAGCTTGGCCGACTCGAAATTGCGGACGCGGGTCGAGACCTTGTGCTTGGTATAGAGCGGGTTCGCCCAGCGGAGCCCTGGCGTCCGGACGGTGCCCACGTAGGCGCCGAAGAGCTGCAGCACCCGTGCCTGGTTGGGGGCGACGGTGAAAAGACCCGCGAGGGCCACGAGGCTGGCCACCAGCAGCAGGACGATTCCAACGGCATGTGCCGGTTGCCTGGTCTTTATGGCGTAGATGAACCACGCCACTGTGGCGAAGAGCCCCGCCACGCCTGCGGCGAGCACGACTGCTCCGTTCATGACCTGACGTTCACGCTCGCGGATCATCGACCTTCATCTCCTGAAACCATCCCGGCACAGCCGGGGAGGCGGCCGGGATGGGGCCGCACCATGTGATGTCGAAGTGATATCACATTGGTAGCAGACGAGAGCAGGGCTGGCCGGGTTCCACATCACCCGTGGGTGGCACCTGGAGGTGGCAATGCCGGAATGCCGCAATGTCGATTGCGTTTGACCCACCGGTACCTGTCGCGACCGGTCCAACTCAGCGGTCGACGCCAGCCAGGAACTCGCTGAGGGCGTCGACGATGGGGCGAGGGATGTCGTGTGCCCCGTCGAACGGGACCCAGGTCACGGTCAAGCCAGCCGTACGTAGGGTTTCGGCCAGGCGCGCCGACGCGGAGAAGGGCAGCACCTCGTCCTGCCGGCCGTGCGCGATGAACACCGGCAGGCCACGCCGGAGGGGGATGCCGTCGCGCCAGCTCGGCTCGTCGATCACGGTCGGGGCCAGGAGGATCAACGCCTTGAGCGGCGTGTCCGAGCGGAATGCGATCTCCGCGCTCACCATGGCGCCCTGCGAGAAGCCGCCGAGGACCACGTCACCCGGCCGACCGCCGACGCGCGTGGTGATCTCCTCGAGCAGCGTCTCCACCCGTGCGGCCGCGGCCGCGAGCCCGGCCGGCCGTGTCCGTGACAGATCGGGCAACCCGGTGCCGTCGCGATGCGAGGCGAGATCGAGTGGCCACCAACCGCGGCCACGCCCGTCGGCCTGAACGTCGGGGCCCTCTGGAAAGACCAGGTGAGTGGCCGGCGGACGACGGATCGTGGCGACGAACGGCAGCCATTCCTGCGGCGAGGACGCGAAGCCATGCAGCAGGACGAGTGGCCGGGCGCCCTCGTCCACTTCCAAGGCCCGGAGGCGCGAGTTCGGGTAGTCGACAGTCTGCGCCGTCTGCGCGGCGCCAGTGAGGAACAGGAAAGCTGAGCAGAGCGTGGCGAGGCCGGGGATGCGCAACTGCATCCCCCCATCCTGCGTCAATCCGCTGCCGAACCTATCTCGGCTGATCATGCCTGATGCCTGATGCCTCATGTCTCAGGTCTCAGGTCTCAGGTCTCAGGTCTCACGCTCGGCGTAAGCCGTAGCCTCGAGCCGCGATGCTTCCCGTCGACCAAGGCGACCGCTACAGCATGTGAATGACCAACGCGACCTTCATGGATTCCAGTACCCGGTGCCCGGTGCCCGGTGCCCCGTGCCCGGTGCGCGGCGCGCGGTACCCCGTACCCGGTACCCGGTACCCGTTTCGCGCTTCCCGGTGCCGGTCGCTACGGTGTTGCCGGTGTGGCCGCGCGGGCGCCATCCACCTTCGGGCGCGCCGGGCGCTCGGCGAGCGCCCGCGCCGTACCGTAGACGAACTGCGCGATGCGCCGCATCTTGACGAAGTCGATGCGGTCGATTTCGTCGTCGAGGCCGTGGTAGTCGCCATGCACGCCGGTGAAGAAGAACGCGATGGGAATGCCGTGCTTGGCGTACTGGTAGTGATCGCTGCGCTCGTAGATTCGCGCCGGGTCAGACGGATCATCGAGCGAGTAGTCGAGATGCAGGCCATGCCCGCGCTCGTTGACCTGTTCGACGATGCCGGCCAGATCGGCGGAGAGTCGCTTCGATCCGACGACGTAGACCGTGTCGGGATCGGTCAGGGGCAGCGGAGTGGTCGCGCGCGGTTCGCCGGCGGCAGTCGACCGCCCGATCATGTCGATGTTCAACTGCGCGACGATGTGGTCGAGCGGTACCGTGGGGTGGTCGGTGAAATACCGCGAGCCCCACAGCCCCTCCTCTTCGCCTGTGTGCCACACGAACAGGATGGAGCGCTTCGGTCGCACCCTGGAGGTTGCAAACGCCTCCGCCATCGACAGCACGCTCACGGTGCCCGACCCGTCATCATCGGCGCCGTTGTAAACGGTGTCGCCAGCAGCGTCAGGCTTGGGGGCGGTGCCGAGGTGATCGTAATGGGCCCCGATGGCGACGTACTCGTGCTTGAGGACAGGGTCGCTGCCTTCGAGGATGGCGACCACATTGCTGGTCGTCGGGTGATCGTCCGTCGTGGCGACGGAGAGTCGCACGACGATCTCGGCCGGCAGCGCGAACGGCGCGGCGGGCTCCCGTCGCACGGCACGCTGGAACGTCTCCTGCGCCGAGAGCTGTCTACCGGTGAAGAGTGCGCCGACGCCGCGGGCGCTGAGCGTCGCGGTCGGTAGTGTCCTGGCATCGGACTGGGCGAATGCGTCCACCGTGAGCGACGTTCGCGCGCGGAGAGCGTCGCGTCTGCCCGGCCAGCGCTCGAGTGTGCCGTAATCGGGCAGGAACAGGACCGCCACGGCGCCCCGCCGCCGCGCCGCAAGTTCGGTGCTCTCCCAGTCGTCGCCGCTCGGGCCCTTCAGGTCGGCCGGCGTCAGGCCCGCGGGCAGTCCCGTGTTGGACACGACGATCTTGCCTGTGACATCCATGTCCTTGTACGGGTCGACGCCGCGGGAACGGATGACCGTGCCGTTACCGATGTAGACCACCGGGCCTTCGGCGGTGCCGGGCACCTGCCCAGGCAGGAAGTCGTCGCCGTAATCCAGCGTGCGCTTTCCGACGGCGAGGCTGGTCTTGTCCACGTCCACCCGCCGCTGGGTCAATGCGATGGACTGCAGGTAGGTGCCGTCGTCTCCTGCCGGCCGCAAGCCGAGGCGCGCCATGTGCGATGCCAGGAACGCGGCCGCGGCGTCGAGGCCACGAGAGGGCGCCTGTCGCCCCTCGAGCGCATCGGCGGCGATGAAGGCGAGATAGTTGCGCAACTGCGCTTCCGTGATGGGCTCGACCCCGGGAGACGGCTTTTCCGCCCGGGGTGCTTGCTCGGCGCGGAGCCGTGCCACTGGGGCGATCGGGCCACCAGTGAGGACAAGGACCAGTGTCGCGGTGGCCAACAGGCAGAACGGACGAGTCACCAGTCGATTGTATGGCCTACAGCCTGCGGCCTACAGCTACGGCCGACAGCCTACGGCCTGCAGGCTGCAGGCGGCAGGCTACAGGCTTCAGTGTGGCATGCGCACGTCGGCCACGAGGGGCAGGTGATCGCTGGCCACGAGGGTGAGCCGGTTGCGTGGCAGTGTCACCTTCTCCACAACGAGGCCCCCGGCTGTGTAGATGTGGTCGAGGTGAAACATCGGGAGCACGCCAGGGTACGTCCGCCGGCGTCGCAGGTGCTGGGTCAGGTCGACGCCCTCGAGCATGGCTCCGAGGGTCTTCGACGTCAGGCCCTTGACCCACTCGTTGAAGTCGCCGAGCAGCACCTTCGGGCCGGGCACGCCGCGATCGGCGACGAACTCCGCGAGTCGCGGCGCCTGGCTGCGACGTTCGGAGACGGCCGTCCCGAGGTGCACGTTGAAGACGTGCAGCGCCTGCCCGTGCACGTCGACGTCCACGCGCATGCAGCCGCGCGGTTCACGCTTGTCGCACGACAGGTTGCATTGGTGCGTCTGTGCGATGGGCAGGCGACTGAGCACGACGTTGCCATAGGCCTTGCCACGCAGCAAGCGCACAGAGTCCATCACCCAGCCCATGCCGAGTTGGGCGCCGAGGGCCGCCGCCTGGCCGTCTTCCTCTGGCCCGCCGCCCACCACCTCCTGCAACGCGATGACGTCGGCGTCGAGACTCGCCAGCACGTCCACGATGCGATCGACCCGCGTTCGTCCGTCCATGCCACGGCATTTGTGGATGTTGTAGGTGGCCAGGCGCAAGTGGCGGGCATGGGGGCGGGGATGGGCATGCTGTGTCATGATCGCCCGCGTCGCGGGACCTTCAGCCTACGACAACCCGCGCCGCGAAAGGGAAGGGTGATGAGCCGCCTCGCTTCCGAACTCACCGTCCAGTGTCCGTGTTGTCGCGCCGAACTCGTCGTCGATGCCAACCTCAAGCGTGTCGTCTCGCACAAGGAGGCCCGCACCAGCCCCGTGCGCGAAATCGACGATGCGCACCGGTTGCTCGCCGAAGAGGCAGCGGCCCGGGAACGCGCGTTCGAACAGTCCTTCCAGGCTGAGCGCAACCGCGGAGACGACCTCGACCGTCGCTTCCGTGAAGCACTCGAGCAGGCCAAGAAGGAACCGATCACGCGACCCGAGCGTGCATTCGATCTGGATTGAGGGTGATGGTAGGGACCGCTCTCCGAGCGGTCCATCTGCCCATCACGAGCGAGGTTCCGCCTCGGCGCGGGATGGACGCTTCGGAGAGGCGTCCCTACCAATCCGCCGCGACAGGCGGACCGACGACGCGAAGGCGCCGGGCAGCGGGTGCCAGCGATCCTGGCCCTGGTAGTACAGCGGCTTGAAGCCGGGGTGCGCCTCCATGAACGCGTGATAGCGGGAGCGCAGACGGGCGATGCGCCCATCCGACGATCGGATGGCGCGATGCGGCAGGTCGATCAGGACCTGCTCCACATGCCACAGGTTGTGCGGCGCGCAGCGCCAGTCGTACGGTCCGAGCGTCCGCAGGTCGAGCACGCCGTAGCCGGTGATGCGTCCGCTGACGTCAACGTAGGGATCGATGTAGCTGCAGGCGAGATCGCGCACCGTGCGGAAGACGGGCCTGCGGCCGTGCAGTCCCGGGTCGCGCGACCGCGCGATGCTGCCCCAGCCGGTGGCGGTGCGGTACACGAAGACCACGTGATCGAGCTTGTCCTCCGACTCGAGGCTCATCACCAGCGGCGGCCAGTCGTGGGCTTCGAGGATCACCGCGGCGCTGAGGGCCGCTTCCATGCAGTGAGCGGTGCCGAGCGCCACGACGGTTCGGAAGGACCGTTGCGTGTCGCCCCCGGGTTCGGCGTTGTAGGGGAGGGCATTGAGCCACTGCTGCACCTGCAGCGGCGTGCGCAGGCGGGCGACCAGGCGCTGCTCGCGCCGCGTGAACTGGCAGGACGACATCAGCAGGGCAGGGTGATCAGATGATTCACGTCGGTACCTCCGGCTACAACTATCCCGAGTGGAAGGGCCGGTTCTACCCGGAGAAGATTGCCGCCAAGGCGATGCTCCCCTACTATGCCGGCGTCTTCGACACGGTCGAGATCAACTACACCTTCTATCGCATGCCGACGCCCGCGCTCGTCGAGGGCTGGGCCGGCCAGGTGCCCGAGGGCTTCACGTTCACGCTGAAGGCGCCAAAGCGGATCACGCACGACCGCCGCCTGCAGGACGTGAGCGATCCGCTGCGTGCCTTCTGCGCCGCCGGCGCGACGCTCGGCAACCGGCTCGGATGCGTGCTCGTGCAACTGAACCCGAACTTCAAGTGCGACGCGCCGCGGCTCCAGGCGTTCATCGACGAACTCCCGCCGGCGTTGCGCGTGGCCTTCGAGTTCCGTCATCCGTCCTGGTGGACCGACGAGATCTACACGATGCTGCAGGCGCGCAACCTGGCGCTGTGCCTCGCCGACAGCCCCGAGCGACACACGCCGCTCGTGCGCACCGCGGACTACGGGTACCTCCGGCTGCGCGACGAGGGGTACACCGAAGACGACATCGCCAAGTGGGCCAGCTACGTCACCGACCGGCAGGGCGCCTGGCGCGACACGTTCGTCTATTTCAAGCATGAGGATGAAGGCAAGGGGCCTGAGTTTGCCTCGCTGTTCAAGGCCAGGCTCGGCCAGCCAACGCCGAACGCTGAACGCTGAACGCTGAACGTCGAGTTGCAATGCCGAACGGCGAACGCCGAACGCTCTCGACATTCCCGGCATTCGCGGCATTCGCGGCATTACCGGGTGGGCGCATGTTCCAGCGCCCACCTGACAATCACATGTTCGGCCCAATAGCCGTCGTGCGCGGAGTCGGGCTCGCTGACGAACGCGCAGTGGCCGCCGTCCTCGGTGACCACGACTCGCACGTGCGGGTTGCCGGCGATCTCCGGCCGCGTGAACTGGTCTGGCGGCACGAAGGGGTCGTTGGCGGCGGTCAGTACCAACGCCGGCACGCGGATGCGATCGACCACGTGCAAGCTGGAGGCCTCGTCGTAGTACCGTGTCGCCGTACCGAAGCCGTTGAGCGGCGCGGTGTACGCATCGTCGAACCCGCGCACCGTCCAGACGCCCTTGAGTCGCGCGAGGTCGTAAACGTCGGGGAACAGCGCTGCCTTGCGCTGCATGCGCGCGCGCAGGTTACGCATGAAGTTGAGCTGATAGAGCACGTTGCTGCGCCGCTCCAGTGCATCCACGCACAGCGCGAGATCGATGGTCGGCGAGACGGCGCACACAGCCTTCAGTTGCGGCGGCGCGTCCGCGCCGAGTTCGCCCGCCAGCTTCATGGTCAGGTTGCCGCCGAGGGAGTAGCCCGCTACCACGATTGCGGGGACACCTTCCTTGTCGATCATGTGCCGCAACAGGTACAGCGGATCGTGCGTCAGCCCGGAGTGGTACAGACCCCGTGACAGGTGCTCGGTGCCGCCGCAGTTGCGCTGGTTGAGCCGGACGACGCTGAAGCCGGCGGCCCAGGCCTTGTCCGCGATGCCGCGCATGTAGTGCGCCAGGCTCGAGCCCTCGAGGCCGTGCAGCAGCAACAGCGCCGGCGCCTTGTCTCGCTGCGGTTGCCAGTTGCAGTGCGCGAGCACCCGCGCGTCGGTGTCGGTGTCGAAGTAGCAGGCCTCGGGCTCGGGCAGTCCCGGCAGCGGCCGCGACCTGGCCCAGGCGTAGACCGTCATGAGGTGACCGCCGCGCCAGCGGCGCGAGGGGACGTAATGGGGCAGATCGAACACGGGAGGAGCCGGGAGTCTCGTCACTTGAGCCGATAGACGCGGAAGCGACCCTCGCGGTGCACTTGTTCGAGGGCCACGTCCCTGTCGATGACGAGCAGGTCGAGGTCGAAGCGGCGCGCGAGGGTCAGGGCCGATGTGGCGTCGAGGGTCGCGAAGTCGCCGATGGCTTCGAGGCGCGACTGGACTCGTATGGCCACGTCCCGATCGTACAGCGCGAGTGCCGCGTCCTTGACGCCCTCGACGAGCACGTCACGCCGCGCGGTGATCCGGACGCTGTGACCGAACTTCCAGTCGTGGTCCGGGTCGGCGAGCACGTGGCTGTCCGCGGTCGAACTCGTGGCCACCCAGCGGCCGACGCGCACCCAGTCGCTGTCCTCGAGGGACGACCGTACAAACCGTCGCTCCGGGTGCTCGACAACCAGGCTGTAGGTGCCTCGTGCGGCAGCGGCGACGAGCAGCACCATCGCCA
Source organism: Luteitalea pratensis (assembly GCF_001618865.1). Lineage (GTDB taxonomy): Bacteria > Acidobacteriota > Vicinamibacteria > Vicinamibacterales > Vicinamibacteraceae > Luteitalea > Luteitalea pratensis. The sequence goes on along the minus strand of NZ_CP015136.1, from coordinate 5,534,113 downwards.
CGACCGCCGGTCGCCGTTTACGACCGGGCGCGTTCTCCGCCACGAACGGCGTGCCGGGCCCGCGTGCTTCGGCCAGTGCCCACGTCATGCTCAGCACGGCGAACAAATCGATGACCCAGAAAATCCTGGACGTCTGCAATTGCACGGCGAGGGCGAGGTGACTGGCGATGAATGGCAGCGATGCCAGGAAGGTCGCCAGGAGCAGGCACACGCCCGCGACCATGCCGGCTTCCCACCGAGCCGCCAGCCGATGGCGGATTCGCCAACGCCACACCGCGACCACTACCAACGGCAAGACAAGATTGGCCAGCCACGGACCGACCGGCCACGCCGTCGGGAAGACGTAGTCCTTCGAGGCAAACGGCCGGAGCCATGCGGCGTCCATCACCTGCAGCCGATCGGCCATCGGCGTCACGGTCAGCGCCGCCACGGCAAGCAGAATGGCGGCGGCCGCCGCGAACACGAGACCGCGTCGCCACTGCGGCCGCATCACGACGGTGGCGCCACTGAGCCACACCGCCCACCACAGCCCCGTCGTCGGGTGCAGCACCGCGGCGATGGCCACGAGGGCCCACGCCGCGCCGAGCCGCTCGTGCGCACACGCCGCCGCCGCCGCTGCCCCGCAGGCGAACGAGAGACCACGCGGATGGTAATAGCCTTCGAACGAATTGGCGCCGGTCTCCGTGATCCGGTGACGCAGCGTGGCCGCGAGGCAGCAGGCCATCATGGTCCAGCGATGCGACGCGAGCCGCCCGGCGATGAGCCACACCGACGCGAGGAGCACGCCGAGGCTCGCGACGTGTGCAGACAGGAACAGGGTCTCGATCGACACGCGGGTATGCGACACCAGCCATGCCGTGATCTCGTCGCTGACCATCAGCGTGCCCTGGACGCTCAGGACGGCGGCGTCCCGCGGATACAAGCCGGGATCAATGGCCTGGAGGATCGAGGGCAGGTAGAACGCCTGGTCCGCGACGCCGAACCGGTAACCAGCCGCATTCGCAATGGCCAGCACGAGGAGCAGCACGAGGCCGGCCGCCACTGTGGCGGCTCGCGCCACCGGTGGCGCCTTCACGAGGTCATGTCCGGCGGCAGCAGCCGTCGATCCGCCGAGTCGCCGTACATGGCCGGGATTGGCAGATTCTGCAGCCGCAGATACACGGTCAACTGGCCGCGGTGATGCACCATGTGCCGCACGACGTAGCGCGAGATCGCTTCGGCCCGCGTCATGGTGGCCACGGGCACGCCATCCCGCAGCAGCACCCATTGATCGGTCAAGGCCGCGTCATCGAGCCCATCCAGCGTGGCGTGCGCCCGAGCGACGGCCTCCTCGTGCCTGGCAAGGATCTCGTCGCCCGACGCCGGCACGTCCGGACCTGATCCGCCCACGCCCATGTCGTAGGTCGCGCTGCGCGTGAAGGCCGGCAACCACCCCGGGATTGTTGCCACGTGCATGGCCAGGCGACCCAGTGAGAACGAGGACGGGTGGGGTTTCCACGCGAGTGGTGCGTACCGTGTCACGTCCAGGACGTCGCGCGTGATCACGAGCTCAGCGTCGAGATGGTTGCGCAGGAAGTGGGCGGTCATGGATCAGCGCCCCCAGTATGGATCCGATGCGCGGTCCCGGAGCCATGCGTCCGAGCTCGAGCCACGAGCCGAGCAGGCGCCGGTCACGACTGTCCGGGTCGATCTCGGCGGGCACGAAGCCGTCCGACGTCGTGATCCGCAGTTGCGCCGATCGAACCTGTTGACCGGGCTGCAGCGCGGGCGCGTCGATGATCGTTCGCGCCACTGCGCCCGGCGCGAGATCCCACGTCTCGGTGCTCGCACCCCACTCCGCGGTCACCTTGACGGGCACGGCGCCTGCTCGCAGGTCGAACGTCCTCCACGCATCGTCGGGGAACACCAGCGTCAGCATGACCGTCGTTCGACCGCGCAGCCACAGACCCGTGGCTTCCGGCCAGGCGTCCTCGCCGTGCACGAGAACCGACAGGCCGGCATAGGCCTGGCTGCCGAGCACGGCCGGCGTCTGCGGGCGGGCGCTCGCGTCGACGATCCGCTGCGGCGTCAGCCGCAGGCGCGGCGACGCGTCGGTCACCGGCACCGAGGCCTTGAAACCGACGAAGCCGATGTCGACGGGCAACGAGAACGAACGTCCCCAGGAGCCGGGCGGCTTGACCGACACGGACCATGTCTCGAGCGCCGGGCTCATGCGTCCCGCGTGCACGGCCAGCGCACCGTCGACAGAGGCCGGTCCCGGCTCGCCGCTCGTCGACGGCGGGAATATCAGATCCACGCCGTAGGTTCCTGCCGGCAACGAGAGCCGGCGGCCGAACAACTGCGTCGCTTTGTCCTCGCGCCGATCACCAGCCGCATGGACGACGATGGGGAACAGCTCCGGCACCGCTGCCGGATCGACACGCGTGAGCGGATCGTAACGGATGGCGATCGGTCGTCGCACGGCGTCGAAGTCATCAAGCAGGCGGACTCGCGCGCGCTCTTCGAGCGCAGGCGGCGCAGTGCTGGGCGTGACCACCCGGGCGGCCACGCCTGACAGCGCGCCACCGATCACCACGATCGCCGTCCAGGCCATGACATGCAGCCGGCCGGCATCCTGCCTTGCGCGAGCGCCGCGGCCGATCAGATGCCCCGCCAGCAGCGCCAGGCCGGCCCACAGGCACGTGCCCGCTGCCGCCTGCAGCGGCGGCTGCCGCAGGAATGACGGCATCATCGTCCACACCGGCGTCGACGGCGCGAGGTACTCGAGCACCTGTGATGTGCCGTCGCGCCCGGCCACCAGCAGCAGGCCACCCTGGGCCGAGGTCAGCAACACTGTCAGTGCCGCGCCGGCACAGAGCAGCAGCCGCTGCGCCGCCCGACGCAGTGGCTGCGCCGCGCACGCGTGCCAGTGCGCCGCCACCGGCACGGCGAGCAACGGCAGTGCCGAGACGAGCGGGCGCCCGACGATCGCGCTCCCTCCCCACCAGATGTGGAATGCACCGACGACCCCGAGCAGGCCTGAGAACACGGCGACAGTCTCGAGCGCCAGGCGCCGTGCCGCGCCGCCCTGCCGCCAGAGGGCCCACAGCCCCGGCAGCACCATCAGCAACGCCGGCGCGAAGGCGACGATGCCGTATTCCTGATCGAAGAGCAGTCCGGGACCGCCGGATGGCAAGTAGTCGATGCGCGTCTCACGCTGCGATCCGTACGGTGCGGTTGGCGACCACGTCCCCCAGATCAGCTTGAAGAACAGGAACCATGCCGCCAGGCTCACCGCATTGGGCACGCCGACCGCCAGCGTGCGCACCAGCGCGCCACGTCTCTCCGTCGCGTCTGCCGGCCACGGCCACCAGGCGCGCAGCAGCGAAACGACTCCAAGGGCCGCGGCCATCACCAGGTACTTCGTGCTGAACCAGGGCAGGCACGCGATCGCGACGCCGGCCGCCCACCATCGCCGCACCGGCACGTCGATGGCGCGTCGATGCGTCTCGCGCTCGGCGTGCCAGCCGGACGTCCAGGCGAAGGCGAGTGCCACCGCGCACGCCGCCGGGACCTCGGGATACACGGCAAACGTGTTGAAGATCCACGGCGGACCCAACGCCAGCACGGCCCAGGCAAATGTGGCCGCGGACGCAGAGCCGGTCACCGCCCATGCGAGTCGCCATGCGGAGGTCATGGCGATCGCCGCGAGCAGCAACAGGGCGCATACGACGAGGCCGTAGCCGCCAAGCGCATACACCGGCATCATCAGCACCGGCATGCCGATGGGATGAATCGAATAGATCTGGCGATCGGCGCCGCGGGTGAGGTAGTGCGGCGTCAACGTGCGGTGGAAGTACTCCTGGTAGTCACCGCGGGTGTGGTTGTTCTCGATGCGCAGGTCGCCGTCGCGCCAGAGGCTTTGCGCGATCACCAGGTAATGCGGTTCATCGCCGCCGGGGAACAGCGGGGTGCGTACGAACTGGCTGGCCAGCACTCCCGACGACACGAGGCTGCCGAGCAGGACCGCCGTGGTCCACAGTCGTCGTCGCGCGCCTGCCTCGTCGGCAGTCACCTGAGCCGGTGGATCCGGACTGGCAGCAGGCCGGGTGGCGGTGCGCCATTCGAGGGCCAGTGCCCACGCTGCGAGCCCGGCGATGATGCCCCACGCCAGCCGGCTGCCTGGCCCGGCCAGCAGCATCGTGGCCGGCAGCGCGTCGGCGACCCACGGCAGGAACGGCAGGACGAGCAGCGCGCCACCAGCGAGCACGCGCAGTGGTGCGAGCGCGACCGCCTCCGACTCACGAGCCCCGGCGCGGCGCGCGAGCGCATCGACAGCCAGCTGCCAGGCGATGAACAGGATGGTTCCGGCGGCGACGCTCAGGACCAGCGTGCCCACCGAAGGAAGCATCGCCACGCGGACGGCCCCGGACGGGGCCTGGATGCGGTCGATCGAGCCGAGAGTGGCCCAGACGCCCACGCCGGCCGCCGCGCCACACGCAGCGGCCGTCACGGATCGCAGACTCATTTCGGAGAGAAGTCGACCTTGGGCACCTCGCGTGCCGACGCGGGCGCCTCGAAGTACTTCCATTCGTCGAAGCCGAAGATCTTCGCCGTGATGTTGGACGGGAACCGGCGACGCAGCGCGTTGTAGGCCTGCACCTTTTCGTTGTAGCGTCCACGCGCCACGGCAATCCGGTTCTCGGTGCCCGACAGCTCATCCATGAGCCGCATGAAGTTCTCGTTCGACTTCAGCTGCGGGTAGTTCTCGACCACGACGAGCAGGCGGGCGAGCGCCGAACTCTGCTCGTTGGCCGCGTCGATCGTCTCGCTGGGCGTCTTCGCCCCTGCGAGCTTCTCGCGCGAGGCGGCGATCCGATCGAGGATGGCCTTCTCCTGGGCCGCGAAGCCCTTCACGGTGCTCACCAGGTTGGGAATCAGGTCGTTACGGCGCTGCAGCTGGTTCTCCACTTCCGACCAGGAGCTCTTGATTGCCTCCTGCTGGCCGGTGAAGGAGTTGTACGAGCAGCCCGTCAGGGAGAACAGGGCCAGCACCATCAGCCCGTGCTGCCAGAAAGTTCGTCGGTTCATCGTTGTCCTCGCGTCCACGAGACTCGCTGCCTCGGGTACAGGCTACCTGATTCGTGTGCCGTCCTTACCAATGCGCGCCACCGCCGCCGCCACCGCTGCTGCCGCCGCCGAAGCCGCCGAACCCGCCACCGCCGAAGCTGCCGCCGCCGAACCCGCCGCCACCGAATCCGCCGATGGTGCCGCCGGTCATCATGCCGGTGCCCAACCCGCTCCAGGCGGGTCCCCACATCGAGCCGCGCCGGCGTCGACCACCGCCGCCACCGCCACGGCTCGACAACCACAGGAACAACACCAGCAGCAATACGAGCAGCCACAGGGGAATGCCCCGTCCCTGTCGCGACTGCGCGCGCGGCGCCGCAGGGAGGTCGCCGAGCGACACGTTGCGTTCCTTCGCGACGCGCTCGACCACTGCCGTCACGCCGGCGACGAGGCCGTCGCCGTACCGGCCTTCGCGGAATGCCGGCGCCATCAGTTCGCGGCTCACGCTGCCCGAGAAGCCGTCGGTGATCGCGCCTTCGAGCCCGTAGCCGACCTCGATCCAGACCGCGCGGTCCTTCGGCAGCAGCACGAACAGGATGCCGGCATCCTTGTCCTTGTCGCCAATGCCGCGGCCGCCGTTCTCGTACCACTTGACCGCGAGCTCGCGCTCGTCGGCAAACGGCGCCATGGCGTCGCGGGTGGCGACGACGATGGTGTCGCCGGTCGCCGACTGCAGTCTGCGGATCAGGTCGTCGAGCCGGGCCTCGCTCGCCGGATCGATGACGTTGGCGAAGTCGTTGACGGGCCGGGTCAGCGGCGGCAGGACGTCCTGCGCCGCAGCGGACGCGGTGGAGACCACCCACAGCAAGCCGGCCAACGCCAGGACGAGGCCGCGGGCCCCACAGGCGCGCACGATCATGCCTTCGTCCCTGCCGCCACCCAGCCGTCGATCACGCGCAGGAGACCCTTCAGCGCGTCGAGGTACGGTGGATACAACTGCACGGCGTCGCCCGGATCGAGGACGTGGTCCTCCTCGAGGCGCAGCAGCCGCGCCAGCAGGTCGCGGTCGAGCCCGGCGACGCGCCCGACATGTGCCGCAATTGCATCGGGTGGGCTCTGGGTGGGCGCGCCGGTCACCAGCGCGAACGCCTGGATCAGTGACGCGAACGGCGTCGCTGAGGAAATGATGAGGTCGGCGACGGCACGTGGGTGCTGCGCCGCGAGCAGGAAGCCTTCCCGCAAGTGGATGGTATGCGACCGGACCTTCACCTCGCAGGCGCGACGCAGATCCTCGGGGGCCACCGTGAGGCCACCGAACGGGTCCGCGCCCTGCACGAGGATGTGATGCGCGAGGATGTCCCCGTACTCGAGTGGGAACGCGTCGAGGCTGCGGCGGAACTCGGCCACTGGCAGCAGCAGCGGCATGTCGAGGCCTCGTCGCTGCCAGGCCCCGGCCAGCTCGGCGCTGGCCGCGAGATCCGCGTATTCGAGCTGCGAGACCAGGGCGAGAGTCTGCACCGGCGCCGTGACCGCGCGCGGGTGCGGTCGCGCATGTGTACCGAACACGGCCACCGCCTGCAGCCTGCCACCGAAGATGCCGGCGAGGTCGTCGGCAAGGGCCCGGGCTGCCTGGAGGGCTGTCATGGAGGCATTCTATCTAACGCCTAACGCCAAACGCCTAACGCTTGACGCTTGACGCTTGACGCTTGACGCTTGACGCTTACAGCCTGCTGCCTGCTGCCTGCTGCCTGCTGCCTGCTGCCTGCTGCCTACTGCCTACTTCATACCGCCTGCCCGTCTACCGCCTGCCGTGGTACCGCCGAACGCCGAACTTGTCTGCAGGCCGCCAAGCCATAAGGCAACCTCTAAGCCGTACACGTAAGTCCACCAAGCCCTACGCTGGAGGCTGGAGGCTGGAGGCTGGAGGCTGGAGGCTGGAGGCTGGAGTCGACGTGGGCGAAGCCGCATTTGCTCCCGCTGCTGGCGCGGGGGACAATCGCCCGCGATGCGGCTGCGCGAACTGCACGTCGGGTGCCTTGGCGGCGGGACGGGATTGCCCAGCCTCCTGGGCGGCCTCAAGACCAACCCCTGGCTCCAGGTCCACGCCATCGTCACGATGTTCGACAGCGGCGGCAGTTCCGGCGTGCTGCGCGACGCACTCGGCGTGTTGCCGCCGGGCGACGTGCTCAAGTGCGCGCTCGCGCTGGCGCGCGACGAAGGGGAGGCACGACGGGTGCTGCTGACGCGCCTGCCCACGCTCGAGCATCACCGGCTCGGCGGCCACACGGGCGGCAACCTGTTGCTGTCGATGATGGAGCAGTTCAGCGGCGACTTTCAGGCCGCCGTCGACGGCCTGCGCGCGGTGCTCGGCTGCCGCGGCTACGTGTGGCCGATCAGCACCGAACGCGCCAGCGTCTGCGCCGAATACGGCGACGGCACCACGACCAGCGGTGAGGTCGAGGTGGACGCGGGGCAGGCGGAGGGCCGCTTCGTGCGACGCGTCTGGCTGACGCCGCCGGTGACGATTCACCCCGCGGCGCGGGATGCCCTCGCGCGCGCCGACGCGATCATCATCGGGCCGGGCAGCTTCTACACGAGCCTCCTGCCGCCCCTGCTCGTCGAAGGGGTTCGGGACGCGGTCGCCCAGGTGCAGGGGCCGGTAGTGCTCGTCGCCAATCTGCTCACCGAGGGGCGCGGGATGGCTGATTTCACCGCCGCTGACGCCGTCCGCCACATCGGCGATCAACTTGGACGTCCCGTGGACGCCGTGCTCTTCAATGATGCCCGGCCGTCGGACACCGTTCTCGAACGCTACGCGGCCGAGAACAAGCATCCGCTGCCACTCGGCGACATGCCGGCGGACGTGGAGGTGGTGGAGGCGCCGTTCTGGCACGGACCGATCGCCCGCCACCAGCGCCGGCGCCTGGCGTACGCGGTCTGGGGCGTGTTGGCGCGACGCTTGCTGTAAGGGGCACCGGGCAATTGCAGAATTCACAATTGCATAATTTCATTGCTACCGCCGTGCTCGAATTGCTGATGACGGTAGTGGTGCAATTCTGAAATTGTGCAATTCTGAAATTGCAGTGATGGCCCCTATGCCGTGGCGACGGTATTCCGGTCCGGGTCCCACTTCACGATGCGTCCCTCGCGAATCGACCGATTGATCATGTGCGCGCAGGAAGCGGCGCGATGTCCGAAGCGCGCGTCTTCGACTGGTGACGATCGTGAGCGCACGGCCTCGACGAACGTGCGCACGTGGGCCACGTCCTCGTTCTCGCCGCTGACGGCCCAGCGCTCGCCGGCAGGCGTGGCGGCCTGGAGGTGCGACGACGGCGTCTCGATGGCCTGCACCTTCGGGTCCGCGTAGTACCCGCGTTCGAGCGCCTCGGGCCATGAGCGGACCACCCATCGGTTGTCGTCGCCGGCCGGCTCGGCGCTGAAGCGCAATTCGTTCCCGACCAGGTGCAACGTGCCCCTTGTGCCGTGGATGTGCACGCCCTCGTCGCCGCCAGTGCTGTTGAGGGTGCACCCCAGCGTCACCGTGAATCCCTGCGGATACGTGAGAATCGCGTCGATCGTGTCGGGCACCTCGTGCGTGTCCTTCCAGCGGTGCGTGGCGCCAGCCGCGACGACCTGGGACGGGCCCTGCACGTCGAGCACGTAGTGGATGGTGGTCGCCAGGTGCACGAACAGGTCGGTGGCCAGGCCGCCCGAATAATCCCAGTAGCAGCGCCACCGGAAGAAACGCTCCAGGCTGAAGGGTCGCTTCGGCGCGGGCCCGAGGAACTGTGCCCAGTCGACGGTGCGCTCGCTGGCGTCCGGCGGGATCGGGTACAGCCACGCGCCACTCGGCGTGTTCCGGTTGAACGCCGCTCGCACCAGTGTGATCTGCCCGAGGCGCCCGCTCTTGACGATCTCCCGCGCGCTCCGTTGCTGCGCAGTGCTCGGTCCCTGGCTGCCCACCTGCAACACCCGCCGGGATCGATCGACGGCGGCGATGACGTCCAGGCCCTCCGCCGCCGTGTACGTCATCGGCTTCTCGAGGTACACGTCCTTGCCAGCATCGAGCGCTGCAACCGCCATGGTCTTGTGCCAATGATCGGGAGTGGCGATGAAGACGGCCTCGACGTTGCGGTCGTCGAGCACGGCGCGGTAGTCCGGAAGGATCGCCGCAGTGCCACCGCTGCGCGCCCTGGCTCGCTCCGCGCGCCCTGTGTACGCGTCGCAGATCGACACGACGTCTAGCCCCGGAAGGGCACGGCAGGCGTCGATCAACTGCTGGCCGCGTGCGCCAGTGCCGATGAACCCAAGCCGCAGGCGATCGGACGGCGCCACCGCAACCTGGCTGGCGGCCGAGGCCAGCGCGTCAGCGCTGGCTGCGCCGAGACCGGCGCCGGCAATCACTGTCGATCGGATGAAGTCACGGCGGTCCATGAGACGGCTCCTGTCGTACAAAGCGCGTCGACCTGAAGGTCGACGCCTACAGTCGATCTGCCGCTGGGGAGAGCCTCCAGTCTGATCGCGATCACCGGAGGCCGCGACGCGTGGCGACGCAGGCCGGCTCCGCCGACGGCTGTAGCCGTCGACCTAAAGGTCGACGGTTTGCCGAATCAGTCATTCGTCACGCCGGCCGCTTTCGTGGCAGCAGCGATACCGCGAGGGCGCCGATCGCGGCCAGGACCATGAGCAACAGGAAGCCGGGCCGGTAGGTGCCCATGCGGTCGCGCAGTCCGGCGACGAACATCGGCGACAGCGCCTCGGCCAGGCCGTCGGCCGTGAGCACGAACCCCATCACCCGCCCGAGCCGCTGCACGCCGAACAGGTCGGCCGCCATCAGCGGGATGATCATGTAGTCGCCACCGAGACCGATCCCGAACAGCAGCGCGAAGACGTGCAGCATCGTCCACGAATGCGCGAGCAGCAGCAGCGGGATCGCCGCGACCACGATCACGTAGATGAGCAGCATCACGTGCTTGCGTGCCCACCGATCGGCGAGCCACCCCATGAGCAGGCGTCCCAGGATACTGCCGGCGAGCACCAGCGACAGGATGCGTGCGACCTCGCCCTGCCCGTACTGCTGGTCCAGGCTCAGGTACAGCTTCAGGTTCTGCATCGTGCCGCCGACGGCGCCAATCGAACACATGCTGCCGACCAGCAGCAGGTAGAACGACGATGAGCGGAGCACTTCGCCGAGTGGCGGCGCAGCGGGGCGTGCCGCCTGCTCGGCGGCGAAGGCCGGCGGCGCGTCCTTCACCAGCCATGCGAGCGGCCAGGCGACGGCGATCATCAGCATCCCGAGCGCCTGCATGGCACGCTGCCAGCCGAACGTGATCGTGAGCCAGTAGGCGAGCCCGGGCACGACGGTGCCGCCGATGCCGATGCCGAGATAGGCAAAGCCCATCGCCTTGCCGCGTGCCGTGGTGAACCACCGCGAGAGCAGGACCTGCACCGGCAACGGCCCGCCGAAGACGTAGCCGAGCGCGTTGAAGATGTAACAGAGATAGAAGCCCGCCAGCGTCGAGACATGGCCGAGGCCAATCATCGCGCCGCCGGCCATGAGGATGCCCACGAGCAGCAGCCGCCGCGGGCCGTAGCGATCGATCATCCAGCCGGCCAGGTAGCCGAACAACGGGCCGATGATCAGCTTGCTGTAGGCATTGCCCGACGTGACCTGCTGGCGAGTCCAGCCATAGTCCTTGACGAAGAAGTCGTAGAAGAACGTCAGCCCGTACAGCCCGATGCCGACCGCGGCGAAGAGCGCCGCGAAGGCGGTCATCGCCGCCGTGACCTGGCCGTTGCGCGGCGCCTCGGCGGCGGCAGCGTATTCGTCCGTGGCCGACGCGGCAGTGATCGGCGTGCTCATGCCCCTGCCTTCGCGGCCTTGAGGCGCGCGTGATCCGGGTGGGCCGTGTAGAACGGATCGAGCGGGAAGCATCCGGACACCAGACCATTACGCGGGCCGGTCGTGCAGTCGCTGAACGTCCTGCAGATCGACTTGCGCTTGAGCGCCTGGCCGCGCAGCACATCGAGCGGCATCTCGGGATACGAGAGCACCATCCGCCCGAGGCCGATGAAGTCGGCGCCACCGGTACGCACGACCGCCTGGCCGACGTTGGGCAGCCACTCCTGCAGGTAGCTGTAAGCCGATCCGACGATACGCAGGGTAGGGAAGTCCTGCTTGAGCGCGGCGGTGACGGCGATCTGCCGCGCCACGCTCATCAGAGGATCCTCGGGTGGCAGGTAGCCGTCCGACGGCGGAAACGTCGCCGGGCGCTGGATGTGCGGGTTGTAGTACGGGCTGCCTGCGCTGAGGCACACCAGGTCGACGCCCAGTTCGGTCAGGAGCGTGAGGAACGCGCGTGTGTCCGACAGGTCCGGCAGCGCAGCGGTGCCATCCCAACGCCCGAACGCGTACGCGTAGTCGGCCTGCACGGCCTCGGGTTCGCCGACCTCGTCCTCTCCCTTGCGGAACGGCGTCGTGTCGAATGCGGAGAGACGCACGCCGATCGCCAGTCCCGGGGCGTCGCGCCGGATGCCCTCGACGGTCTGGCGCAAGAGGCGCGTGCGTCCGACGAAGTCACCACCGAAGCGGCCCTCGCGTGTCCGCGCCGAGAGCAACTCGTGCCCCAGGTAGCCGTGGCAATGCTTGATGTCGACGAAGGTGAACCCGGCGCGCTGCGCCAGCGCCGCTGCCTGCACGAGCCGGGCCGACAGGTCGTCGAGGTCGTCGTCGGACAACAGCGGGACAGGTCGGTCCGGACTTACACGACGATCCAGCACCGGGTGCGGGTAGGCCGCGAGCGGCCTGGGCTGCTTGTCGGGATCGGGGCGTGCATAGCGGCCGGAATGCGTCAACTGCAGGCCGACGACGAGATCGCCGGTCTCGAGACCGGCGCCGCGGTGTCCGCGGAACAGGTCCTCGCGCAATTGCACGAGGTCGGCTTCCGAGGTCGGGCCGAGGCACAACTGGTTCGGATTGGCGCGTCCATCGTGGCGGACGGCGAATGCCTCGCCGCCCCAGATCAACTTCGCGCCGCTCTCGCCGAACCGCTGCCACCGACGCCGCGTCAGGTCGGTGGGCCTGCCGTCGGTCGTGCCGTCCCACCCTTCCATCGGCAGGATGCTGAAGCGGTTGCCGGCGCGTCCCGCGGACGTCTCGATCGCCGCGGCGAGCGGCGAGTCGGGCGCCGGCTGCACCTGCACATCGAAGGGCAGCGTGGCGCCGATTGCGGTGACGTGCGCCTCGAACTGTGCGGCGGTCTTGAGGGCGGCGATGCGAGGGTAGCTGTGACTCATCGGAAAATTCAAGGCCTGCGGCCTACAGCCTGCGCCCGGCACCCGGTGTAGGCGGCAGGCTTCAGGCTACAGGCGTGCAACGTCAGACGTTTGGCAGCGTGTACGGCGCGCGGTACTCGCGCGTCAGCAGGGCGTTGGCCTTCGGGTCGTCCACGCACTCTTCCTTCGCGGCGTCCCAGGTGAGCTTGTGCCCCGTGCGATACGACACGTTGCCGAGCAGGCACATCGCGGTGGAGAGGTGGCCGAGTTCGATGTCCGAGTTCGGCCGCTGCCGCGATCGCATGCAGTCGAGGAAGTTGCGGATGTGCGAGAGGTTCTGGTCGGACGTACCCGCCCGCATGCCGGCGGCGCGAGCCTTGCCTGGCGCGTTCCACTCACGTTTCCAGACCGGAAGCACCGGCTCCTGTTCCGAGAGGTACTGCGGCGTCGGGGCCTTGGCGGTGCCCCCCGTCTCCGGGATCACCTCGAAGCCGGCGCGGTCGAGGAACAGCGTGGCGTCGGTGCCGTAGAACTCGATGCCGTAGCCGCGGCCGGCGCCGTTGTAGGCATTGCCGGTGCGATTGCCGTACGTGCAGATGAACCCCGGGAACTCGTACACCGCGTCGATGGTGTCCGGCGTCTGGCGGTTGTCGTCGAGCACGAAGTTGCCGCCCACCGTGGACACCGTCTTCGGCGCCTGCTGCTTCATCGCCCATAGCGCGAGATCGAGCAGGTGCACGCCCCAGTCGGTCATCATCCCGCCCGCGTAGTCCCAGAACCAGCGGAAGTTGAAGATGAACCGGTTCGGGTTGAACTCCGCCTTCGGGGCTGGACCGAGCCACATGTCCCAGTCGAGGCCGGCTGGCGGTGGGCCATCGGCCGGGCGCCCGAGTCCCGCCGGCGTCTGGTTGCCGACATTCCAGGAGTGGATCCGGTGGACCTTGCCGAGCGCGCCCGACTGGACCACCTTGATGGCCTCCTGGAAGTGCAGGCCCGATCGCTGCTGCGTGCCCACCTGCACGACGCGGTCGTACTTGCGCGCCGCGTTGACCATCACCCGGCCTTCCTTCACGTTGTGCGAAATCGGCTTCTCGACGTAGACGTCCTTGCCAGACTGGCAGGCCATGATCATCGGGATGGCGTGCCAGTGATCGACGGTCGCCACGATCACTGCGTCGAGGTCCGTGCGCTCGATGACCTTGCGGTAGTCGGCTTCCATGGTCGCGGCGCCGCCGGCCTGCTTCTCGGTCATCTTCTGGGCGCGCCGGCGATTCACCTCCCACACGTCACACACGGTGACGATCTGCACGTCGCTGTGTTGCTGGAAATTCATCAGGTGCGAACGGCCCATGCCGCCGACGCCGATCGATCCGATGCGGACGCGATCGTTGGCGCCGACGATCCGCTGCCGGCTGGCCGCGCTCTGCGATTGGTAGGGACGGCTCTCCGAGCCGTCCGTTACGCTCGCCGAGGCGTCCGCGCCGGTACCCGCCACGAGGCCACCGGCGACACCCGCGGCAGCCGAGGAAACGAACGAACGTCGGGTGATGGACATCAGAAAGTGACCAGTTCGGAAATGGTGATGGGCCGATTCTCTTCGCAGCTGGTCCGCGCGGCAATGCCGGTGAGGGCAGACATGGCGCCGGCGCGGGAGTCCGGAATGCGCAGGTGGTCGGGCACCTGTGGACGACGGAAGATCAGGTTCCTGAGCACATCGTCGGCGCCACCATGTTCGCCTTCGGCGGTCGGGACGTCGATTTTCGTGCGCGTGCCGAAGGCCTTGATGACCGACACCTCCATCTCGCTCGCGACCTCGAACGGCTGGCCGCCGTACGAGCGGATCTCCACCCGTCCGCCGTCGCCGTTGAGGCAGAGCGAGTAGCCCTCGATGGGCATGTAGGCGTTGAGCGAGTACGACATGATGACGTCGGTGCTGTACTTCACCGTCGCGGTCATCGTGTCGTAGGTGGTGATCTCGGGACGGAACACGCAGGCGTCCCGCAGGTAGCCATCGGCCTTCTCGACCTCGCCGCCGTAGAGACGCATCGCCGAAGCCGACTTGGTCATGTCCCAGTAGAAGGGGCACTCTGCCTTGTGCGAGCACGTGCGGCAGTTGGTGGCCCGGAATGGACCGGCCGCACCGTAGCGCTTGATGCCGCCATAGGCCTGCACCTGCACCGGTTCGGCGTCGAGCAGCCAGTTCACGTAGTCGAAGTGGTGCGTCGCCTTGTGCACCCAGAGCGAGCCGCTCCTGGCCTTGATGCCGTGCCAGCGGCGGAAGTAGTCCGTGCCGTGGCTCGTGTCCAGGTACCAGTGGAAGTCGACCGAGTGAATCGTGCCGATCGGCTTCGAGAGCATCAACTCCTTGATCCGTACATGCGCCGGCGAGAAGCGCATGTTGTGGCCGACGATGATCTTGCGTTTGTTGCGCTTCTCGGCATCGACGACGGCCTGCGTCTGCGTCGCGTCGATCGTCATCGGCTTCTCCGTAATGACGTCGAGGCCCAGGTCGAGCGCGCGGACGATGTACTCGGCGTGGTGCGCGTCGACGGTGGTGATCGCGACGAGCTCGGGCCGGGCTGCCTTCACCATCGCGTCGAAGTCGGTGAAGACCGGGCAGTCGACGCCGATGATCTGCCGCACCACTTCCGCCCGTTTGGGGTTGGGGTCGCACAGCCCGACGAACTCGACCGTGTCACCCCACGTGTCCTTGACGCCCTTGCCCCACATGGACGATCCGCGGCCGCCCGTGCCCACGAGGGCATACCGGCGTGGCTTTCCCGGGGGGGCGCCTGGCTGCAGCGCCGCGGCAAATGACGGAGGCACGAGCGTGGTCGCCGTGAGGGCGGCGGCCGAGGACGAGAGAAATTCGCGGCGATTCACTGGCATTTCCGGGAGAGAGGGCGAACTCGCCAAGCGTATTCGGTCGAGCCCCCCACCGTCTACGGAGATTGGTAGGGACGCCTCTCCGAGGCGTCCATGGCCTCGGAGTCGGCGTCCCGGTCTGGTCGTGGACGGCTCGGAGAGCCGTCCCTACCTGCGTCCATCGCCTCGGAGTCGGCGTCCCGGTCTGGTCGTGGACGGCTCGGAGAGCCGTCCCTACCTGCGTCCATCGCCTTGGAGTCGACGTCCGCGGTCTGGCCGTGGACGGCTCGGAGAGCCGTCCCTACCTGCGTCCATCGCCTTGGAGTCGACGTCCGCGGTCTGGCCGTGGACGGCTCGGAGAGCCGTCCCTACCTGCGTCCATGGCCTCGGAGTCGGCGTCCCGGTCTGGTCGTGGACGGCTCGGAGAGCCGTCCCTACCTGCGTCCATCGCCTTGGAGTCGACGTCCGCGGTCTGGCCGTGGACGGCTCGGAGAGCCGTCCCTACTTGCGTCCATCGCCTTGGAGTCGACGTCCGCGGTCTGGCCGTGGACGGCTCGGAGAGCCGTCCCTACCTGCGTCCATCGCCTTGGAGTCGGCGTCCCGGTCTGGCGTGGACGGCTCGGAGAGCCGTCCCTACCTGCGTCCATCGCCTTGGAGTCGACGTCCCCGGTCTGGTCGTGGACGGCTCGGAGAGCCGTCCCTACCTGCGTCCATGGCCTCGGAGTCGGCGTCCCTTGTCTGGTCGTGGACGGCTCGGAAGACGCCCGGAGATGGACGGCTCGGAAGACAGCCGGAGATGGACGGCTCGGAGAGCCGTCCCTACCCGCGTCCATGGCCTCGGAGTCGGCGTCCCGGTCTGGTCGTGGACGGCTCGGAGAGCCGTCCCTACCTGCGTCCATCGCCTTGGAGTCGACGTCCGCGGTCTGGCCGTGGACGGCTCGGAGAGCCGTCCCTACCTGCGTCCATCGCCTTGGAGTCGGCGTCCCGGTCTGGTCGTGGACGGCTCGGAGAGCCGTCCCTACCTGCGTCCATGGCCTCGGAGTCGGCGTCCCGGTCTGGTCGTGGACGGCTCGGAGAGCCGTCCCTACCTGCGTCCATGGCCTCGGAGTCGGCGTCCCCGGTCTGGTCGTGGACGGCTCGGAGAGCCGTCCCTACCATCACGATCAGAAGGACACGCGGAAGCCGATCTGCAGGTTCAGCGGCACGTTGCTCTGGCTGGTGACCTTGCCGAAGTTGGCACTTCGCGGGCTCATCTCCGGGTCGCCGTAGAACACCTGGTTGAACGCGTTGTACACCTCGAGATGCAGTTGCGCGCGCACGGTCTGGGTGATGTCGAAGCGCTTGACCACCGACATGTCCAGCAGGTTCTGCTGCTGGCCGCGCAGCTTCGCCGGGCGGCTGGGCAGCGTGCGGTAGTTCTGCTCCAGGTTGATGCGCGGGTCGCTGATTCGCTGCGACTCGGGGATATCACTGAAGTAGAAGCCGCTCACGTCGAACACCGGCTGCGATACGTCCACCGAGTAGTCGGTCGTGAGCTGGTTGATGTCGCCGTTGTAGTAGACGTTGCCGAGCGCCGGATTCAGTGGACGGCCGGTCTGCCACTGCCAGATCGCCGACACGTTCCAGCCGCCGGCGATCGCGTTCAGGAGGCCATTCCAGTCATTGCCCCAGCGGCGGCCGTTGCCGAACGGCAGTTCGAGGATGCCGTTGAGGACGACGCGGTGAGGAACGTCGTTGGTCGAAGGGCGTTCCTCGTAGATGCCCACTGCGCCTTCCTGCGCGTTCAGCCAGGAAGCACGCTCGGTGAAGCGCGAGGCCGTGTACGTCGCCAGGAACGAGTAGCCGTCGGAGAACCGCCGCTCGAGGCGAAACTGCCCCGACTGGTAGCTGCTCGTGCCGTCGAAGTTGCGGCTCTGCACCTGCGTGAACTGCGGGAACGGACGCAGCAGCTGGCTGCGCGCGACGTTGGCAGTGTTCAGGCCCGTGCCCGGCAGCAGGCCCGCGAAAGGGTTGGCCACGGGCTGCGCCAGGTTTGCGATCAGCGCGGCGTCGCGCGTCGGGCTCGTCGAGAGGAACTGCACCGGGATCTGGTTGATGTCGGTGTCGACACTGATGTCGTACCCGTGGTTGCCCGTGTAGCCCGCTTCGACCACCCACTTGGCGAAGATCTCGTGCTGCACGCTGATGGCCCAACGCATCGCCTGCCCGTTGCTGGCGTCCACGTTCATCGTGTAGCGGCTCAGGTTCTGGCCGACGAACGTGTTCACGCCGTTGGAATTGCCGGCCGGCTGGGTCACGCCACCCGGGAACGGGTTGGTCAGGTTGGCCTGGAACGTCAGGCCGCTGTCGTTTGAGGCGACCACCGGCGTCGACTGGGCGTAGCCCGGCTGGAAGAAGGCGGTGTCGAACAGGAAGGGCACCGTGTAAATCGCCCAGCCGCCACGCACCACCGTCCGGTCGTTCATCTGGTAGGCGGCACTGACGCGCGGTTGCCAGTTGTTCTTGTCGGTATTCCAGAAGCCGGGATTGCTGTCGGTCGCGTACAGCACACCGCCCACGGGGTTGAACTGGCTCGCCGGCAACTCCACGACTGGCCGCTGCGCGTACGCGGCGCGAGCCGCCGCGGTGACGTTGAGGTTCGCCGTGGGGTCGAAGCCGCGCACGTTGGCGTTGTCGGCTTCGGTGGGTGCGCCTTCGTATTCGTAGCGCAGGCCGAGGTTCACGGTCAGCCTGCTGTTGACCTTCCAGTCGTCCTGCACGAACACGCCCTGGTAGACGCTCGTGTTGCTGCTATCCGGTGCGATCTCGATGGCGCTGTTGGTACCAGACGGCAGGCCGAGGAGGAACGCCGCCAGTTCCTGGCCGATGACGGCGTTGCCGAGGTCGGTGCCGCCGTTGGTGTAGTCGCGCCCGAACTCGTAGCGGCCCGCGGCGTGGTAGCTCGGTGTCATCGGCTGGCGGTAGCGGCGGAAGTCGTAGCCCGCGCGCACCGAGTGGTTGCCGAAGAACTTCGTCACCGTCGGCTGGAACGTCAAGATGTCGAAGTTCGTGCCCCCGGCATACGAGTCACCGAGCGGCTCGTAGATATTATTGCTCGGGAACTGGATGCGCGGAAAGTATTTGACGTCGGTCGGGAACAGCGCGGTGGTCTGGGACGAGAAGCCGAGCGACGCGGGGTCGAAGATGTCCTGGTGCTGCCGCTTGCTCGGTTCCTGGAACTTCGACCAGCTGCCGCGCAGGTTCAGCACCGTCGTCGGGCTCATCGTCCAGACGTGGTCGCCGGTCACCGCGTCGTTGATGCGGAACAGGTAGTTGCCGGTTGGCGTCACACCGTTCTGCTCGCCGGTCCAGGCACCGCGGTACTCCGTGCGGTTGTTACGCGAGTAGCGGGCGAACATCTTGTTGTTGTTGTTGAACTGGTGGTCGCCACGGAAGTTCATCGAGTAGAAGTCGTCACCACGCGGGTTGTTGGCGATGTAGTTGTTCTGCCCCTGCGCGTTGCCCTGCTGGTTCGGCAGCGGGTAGTACTTCAGGATTTCGCGGGCGACGTTGTTGATGCGATTGGCCGGGATGATGTTGCCCGGGAAGGCCGTCCGGCGCACCTGCCCGTTGACGACTTGGGCAGTGGCGGGGTCGAAGATCTGGATGCCGAGCGGCAGGAGCGCCGAGAAGTCGCCGTTGCGCTGCGCCTCGCTGGGCACCGTGACCTGCGTCGGCTCCGGAAACTGGTCGTACAGCCACTCGAACGCCGAGAAGAAGAAGGTCTTGTTGCGGCCGTTGTAGAAGCCCAGATCGACCGGACCGCCGAACGTGCCGCCGAAACGCTTGTACTCGAGGGTGTCCTTCGGACGGCCGGCGCGCTCGAGAAAAAAGTCGTTCTTGGCGAGCGTCTCGTCGCGGTAGTGGTAGTAGCCGTCGCCGTGGAACTGGTTGGTGCCGGCCTTCATCGTCACGTTGATGGTCGCGCCGGCCGTGTGCCCCTGCTGCGCATCGAACGTGGCGGTCTCCACCTTGAACTCCTGCACGGCGCCCGCCGGCGGTGTGAAGGCGACGCGGCGTCCGTTGGCCATGTTCGGCGAGCCATCGAGCGTGAACTCGTTGCCGCCGGCCGCCCCATTGCTCGTGGTCGCCGACGTGCCGCCGTTGTCGAACGGGCGCGCGAACTTGAGGTCACCGGTGAAGACGGTGCCGGCCGCGAGGCGCGTCAGCGTGAATGGGTTGCCATCCGACAGCGGCATCATCTCGATGCGCTTCTCGTCGATGACCTGCCCCTGCGACGCCGAGCGCGTGTCGAGCAGCGGCGTGCCGCCCTCGACGGTGATCGTCTCCTCGAGGCCGCCGATCTCGAGCTTGAAGTCCAGCTCGAGGCGATCGGCGATCCGCACCTCGACGGCCTTTCGCTCCGCGCGCTTGAAGCCGGTGAGTTCGACAAGAATGTCGTAGCTACCGGGTGTGATGAACGGGATGGAGTAGCCACCCTCTTCGTTGGTGACCGCGGTGTTCGCGGTGCCCGTCGCCGTGTTGGTGACCGTGACGGTGGTGCCCGGAAGGGCACCACCGGAGGAGTCGACCACGCGGCCGGCAATCGAGCCGCGAGGATCCTGCGCCAGCGCAGGAGAAGTGAGGCCAATCACGCACAACAGGGCCAGGACGAGACCCTGACACGGGCGTAGGTATTGCAGGAGCATCCGCATCTCCGAGACCTTTCGCATGCAGTCGCAACGAACTGCGAGTGGTCGCACCATTCGCGGTTCGACATGCGTCCACAGGACACCATGTCGCCACCGGAGCGCCGACCTCTTCGGTAATTTGAGCGGCCGGAGTATGTCGCATCAACGTGCTCGGGTGCAAGTGTTCAAACGGCTCGAGGCGGATTGGTACTACCAGTCGGCAGGGCACGGCAACGACCTTGCACCAGTGGTCAACATGACTCGCTCCGGACCGCCTCGTTTCCTGCGTTGCACCTCGACCGTGGGCCTGCTCGTCGCGACCACATTTCTGCCCCAGTCGGCCCACGGCCAGCCAGCGGCAGGAACGCCGCACCAGGTCCCCGCAGGTCTCGCGGTCCAGGTGGCGCTCGACCGGGCCGGGTTCTCCCCTGGCGTCATCGACGGTGCGCCTGGCCGGACCACGCGCGCGGCGCTGCAGCGTTTCCAGGAGGCGAAGGGCCTGACGCCATCAGGGGCGATGGACGACGCGACGCGCCAGGCACTGCCTGCCGACGCGTCGCTCGTGGATTACACCCTGACCGCCGAGGATCTGGCTGGGCCGTTCCTGGATCGCATTCCGGACGACATGATGGAAAAGCGCACACTCGAGGTGCTCGCCTACACCTCGCCTGCCGAGATGCTCGCGGAGCGCTTTCATACCACGTCCCGCCTGCTGGCGCGATTGAATCCCAGGCTGACGTGGAAGGCGGGGACCATGATGCGGGTGCCCAACGTCGAACCGTGCGTGGTGCCTGCGACGACGGAGACGCGGCAGGTGAACCCGCCCGAGGCGGAGGGCGTGGCTGAGGTGCACGTCTCGAAGGCGGCTGGGGCCCTGACGGTGAAGGGCGTGGACGGCAAGGTCCTCTTCTCCGCGCCGGTCACGTCCGGCAGCGATCACGACCCACTGCCGCTCGGGACGTGGAAGGTGACGGCCGTGTACCTCCGCCCGGTCTTCCACTACAGCCCGGATCTGTTCTGGGATGCCGATCCCTCACACGCGAAGGCCAGGCTGCCCGCGGGTCCCAATAACCCTGTCGGCCTGGTCTGGATCGATTTGGACAAGGAGCACTACGGCCTGCATGGCACTCCTGAGCCCGACCGCGTCGGCGTCACGCAATCGCACGGGTGCGTGCGCCTGACCAACTGGGACGCCTTGCGCGTGGCCGCGCTCGTCAAGACCGGCACTCCCGTGATCTTCGAGCCGTGAAGAGAGCCCGAGCGGAGTCGGCGGCGTGGACGGCGGTGCTGGTTGCCTGCGCGACGGTGGCGCTGATGGGGATCGCGACCTTCATGCTGCACGTCCATCGTGACTGGGGCGGTCGCCCGTCGATGGTGACGCGCCAGTCAGCCACCATGCCTGCGGCGGCAGCGAAGACACGCCCTGCACGAGTCCTGGTGCCCAAGGCCGTCGGTGCCACGCCCCACGAGGGCGCGCACGACGGGGCTCCGGCCGCAGGTCCCCCCGTCGTCACCGACGCCATCGTCGAGATGTTGCGTGCGCGCGCGTTGACGATTCCCGTGAGCGGGCTGACGGCGGCCGCGCTCGTGCCCTCGTTCTCCGAGGTTCGCGGCGAGCGGGTGCACGAAGCGCTGGACATCATGGCGCCCACTGGCACGCCGGTGGTTGCCGTCGAGGACGGCACGGTGGCCAGATTGTTCACCAGCAAGGCCGGCGGCCTGACGATCTACCAGTTCGATCCGTCGCAGTCGGTGGCGTACTACTACGCGCACCTGCAGGGGTATGCGTCCGGAGTCGTGGACGGAGCGACGGTGCGCCGCGGCCAGGTCATCGGCTACGTCGGCAGCACCGGCAACGCCAATCCCGCAGCGCCGCACCTGCACTTCGCGATCTTCGTGCTCGGTCCGGAGAAGCGCTGGTGGCAGGGGACGCCGATCGACCCGTATCCGGTGTTCAGATGACAGGACTCTGGACGTCGGGGCACCCTGCTCAGCTGTTTGCCGCGAATATCGTGTAACTCATCCGCGTCCATGGCTTCGTGTCTTTGGGTTTCGTCGAGTCGGTTCTGCGCCTGTAGACCGGCAAATCGGCATCCAACCCGTCGTCTGTGAAGAAAGGAGCGCCGAAGAGATGCTGGAGCGCAGTCCTCAGGCCCTCGAGCGAATACTTGTAGACCCCGTAGTTCGGGTCGAAGAAACGGTAATCGGCGCCGAGCAGGTGAACCGCCACGGCGTGCCCCTCGTCTCCAGGCGCGCCCACGCCAACGATGGTGCAGCAGTCAGTTTGGAAGCCATTGGCCAGCAGTTCTGTGCGCCATGCCCCGGGTGACCCATACGTCTGCTGATTGCTGGAGGTCACGACGTGGATTTTGCCGAACTTCCTTTTCTTGCTGCCGCTGAACTTGTCGTCGAGTTCCTTGGCGTACTGCCCCCACTCGCGTCCCCCATCGGCAAGCTTGCTGTGCTGCGGGTCGACGCCCTGAGTGATCGTATTCAGCCAGTTCTGGATTCTGTTTCGCGACACGAAGCCGGCCGGCTCGTACCCCAAGTCGAACGGGTTGTCCTGAAGGTCGAACCGCTCCATAAGCAGCTTCGCTGCTGCACTGGGCACGCCCACGCAGGGCGACGAATTGTAGTTGACTAGTGGTGCCGTCAGCAGCGGCGTCAACAGTGCGATCAGCTCGGTCTTGCGCGTGGTCGTGACGTAACTGGCGCCCTGGCCGCTGAAGGCGGTCGCCATGCGACGCAGGGTCCGGGTCTGCCTCGTGTCGGTGCCGACGCCGGAGGGGAGCGCATTCTTCGCGCTGGCGTAGTGGAGAAATTTCGCCTGGCGGCCGGACCCGCTCTGCAAGACCCTGCGAGTCCAGTCGAGTGCGACGCCGGCACAATAACCCTCAGCCGGGTTCACACCTTCGATCATCGAGAAATCCTTCCCGAACTCACCCTGGTTGAAATCGCCCAGGGCGGTGCCGAGCGACGCCAATCTGTCTCTCACGGTCATGGCAGGTCCCCTCCTGTTGTCATAGACATCACGCCTCGTCGCTGCGCAGTCCGCCATCACGCAGGCTCGAGTCGAACGGCGGAATCACGGACCCGGACCTGCTCTGGCGGCGGCGTTGTGGGTCAGAGGATAGCCGAACCCATCCATTGTCGTCTCGGCAACCCGCCCGTGAAGGTGTCGAGGCGTCACGCGGCCGGACGTGATGCGCTTGACGCGCGAGAAGTCGAGCGCCGCGACTTCGCGCTACGATACGGCTTTGCAGGACCGGCAGTGGCAAGCCGCCTTCGCATCCGGGCTTCGGCCGACCAAGTCGACGACGGCAACCGGCTAGAGGGTCGGGCGTACCGGCCCTGCCATCGACAACGACGAAGGCCGAAGGCCCGATGCCGAAGGCCCGATGCCGAAGGCCGACTGGACTCGCTATGTCTACCGCTACGTCGCAAGCCGCACCCCTCTCGGCCTACGCCATCCATGTCGATGCCCGCGACAACGTCGCCGTCGCCAAGGTCCCCGTGCCGCGCGGGACGCTGGTGCAGGTCGGAGGCAACATCGTCGAGGTGCTCGACGACGTGCCGCCGGGGCATCGCTTCGCTCTGGTGGTGATCCCGGATGGCGATTTCGTCCGGCAGTACGGTCAGCCGATCGGGACGTCGAAAGGCGTGACCGCGGGGGCGTTGATCTCGCGTGCCAACATGTCCAACGACGTGCCCGTCGTGCGCGAACTCGATGAGGACATGCACACGGCCGCGCCCGAGTACGTGCCCGAGTCACAGCGCGCGACGTTCATGGGCTATCGGCGTCCCGACGGCCGCGTCGGCATCCGCAACTGGATCCTGATCGTGCCGACCAGCATGTGCGCGGCGCACGAGGCCGTGCAGATTGCCACCGTCGCCGAGTTCACGCTCTTCGACAAGGCGAAGTACCCCAACGTCGACGGCGTCACGGCCATCCCCCACAACAAGGGGTGCGGCTGCTCGGACGGCTCCAACATCGAAGTCATGCTGCGCACGCTCGCCGCGTATGCCGACCACCCCAACGTGGCTGGCGTGGTGTTCATCGGGCTCGGCTGCGAGAAGACCAACCTGACCGTGATGGAGAAGTACCTGAACGACCAGCACCGGCCGCTCAACAAGCCCGTGGCGCGCATCGGCATCCAGGACGCCGGCGGCACGCAGGGTGCGGTCAAGCGCGGGCTCGAAGCGGTGGAGGCGATGCTGCCCGTGGCCAACCAGATTACGCGCACGCCCACGCCAATCAGCGAACTCTCGCTCGGCGTGAAGTGCGGCGGATCGGACGGCTTCTCCGGCCTGTCGGCCAATCCGGCACTCGGGCGCGCGGCCGACGAACTCGTGCGGCAGGGCGGCACGGTGCTGATCACCGAGGTGCCCGAGTTCTGCGGCGCCGAACACATCCTCGCCTGGCGCGCCAAGGATGCCACCACTGGCCATGCCGTCTACGACATGGTGGACTGGTACAAGGACTACGCCTCCAAGTTCGGCACGGTCCTCAACGAGAACCCGAGTCCGGGCAATGTCGCCGGCGGCCTCCTCAACATCACCATCAAGTCGCTTGGCGCCATCGCGAAGGCCGGCACCACGCGCGTCGAGGGTGTCGTCGGCTATGCGGAGCAGCCGAAGGGGCGCGGCCTGTACCTGATGCAGGGGCCGGGCTACGACCAGGAGTCGACGCCGGGGCTGATCGCGTCGGGCGCGCAGTTGGTGGTGTTCACCACGGGCCGCGGCACCACGATCGGCAACGCCATCGCGCCGGTGCTCAAGCTGGCGTCCAACAACCCGATCTTCGAGCGCATGAAGTCGGACCTGGACATGTCGGCCGGCGACGTCATCGACGGTACCCGCTCGATCGACGAAGTCGGCCTCGAGGTCTTCGAGCACGTCCGGCGCGTCGCCAGCGGCGAGATGCTCGGCAAGTCGGAGGAGAACAAGCACCGCGAGTTCCAGGTGTGGGCCGAGCAGAGCGTCAGCCTGTAGGAATTGCAGAATTGCAAAATTGCAGAAGTTCCTTACCGCCATCAGCAGTTCGAACAACGGCGGTGGCAGTGAAATTGTGCAATTCTGAAATTCTGAAATTGTCCACGGCCGTGCGGAGCATGCCGTGAAGGCCGCTGTCCTCTCCGCTCCCGGCGTGATGTCGATCCGCGAGATTGCCGACCCGGTCGTCGGGCCGCGCGATGTCGTCGTACGGGTGACCGGCGTCGGCCTCTGTGGTACCGACTTCCACATCTACGAAGGCCACGCCAACTACCACACCGACCGTCTCGGGCGACCGATTCCGTTCGACGTCTCGCCGCAGGTGCTCGGGCACGAGGTGGCGGGTGTCGTCGAGGTCGTGGGCAGTGAGGTGCGTGACCTGTCGGCCGGCGACGCCGTGGTGCTCGACCAGGGCCGGAACTGCCTCAGTGCCGGATCTGCCGCGTTGTGCGAGTACTGCGCAACGGGCGACTCGCACCAATGCGAGACGTATGCCGAGCACGGCATCACCGGCTGGCAGGGCGGCCTGGCGGAGGTCCTGGTCATGCCGGCCGTGAATGCGGTGCGGCGCGGGCACGCGCTTCCCGCCGAGCACGCCGCCCTCACCGAACCGCTCGCGTGCGTCCTCCACGCCTATGCCGCGGTGGGCCGTTGCCGCGACATCGCCCGCTATCGCCTGCAGGATGCCGACCCCTCGGCCCGTGTGCAGACGGTCGTCATTGCCGGCGCCGGCCCCGCCGGCCTGCTGTTCCTGCAGCACCTCCGCCAGGTCGTGGGCTTGGATGGCCGCATCATCGTCAGCGAGCCCAATGCGACCCGGCAGGCGCTGGCGCGCCACTACGGCGCCGACGCCGTGATTGATCCCGCCGCGACCGATGTCGTCGATGCGGTGCTGACGCTGACCGACGGTCGCCGCGCGGAGTACCTGATCGACGCATCGGGCAGTGCGCAGGTGTTCCGGCAGATGCCGGGCCTGATCAGGAAGCAGGCCACGGTCCTGCTCTACGCCCACGGCCAGTCCGGGGTCGACCTCGGCGTGCTCAACACGCTGATGTTCCGTGAACCGCAATTGATTTCGCCGATCGGCGCGTCTGGCGGATTCGACAGCGACGGACGCCCGTCGGTGTATCGTCAGTCGCTCGAACTGCTGGAGTCGGGCCGCATCGACGTGAGCCGCATCGTCACGCATCGCTATCCGGCGCTGGAAGACATCCCGCACGCGTTCGGCAGCGATGATCGGGCGGGAGCGGACTACGTCAAGGGCGTGTACGCGCCGGCATAGCCGGCGCGAATGCCGAGATGCCGAAATGCTGCGAATGTCGAAGGCCGTTGCGGCAGTTACGTAGCCGTCGACCTTCAGGTCGACGGTCTGAGGTCGCATGGACGGGTGTTTGCGTCGAGCTGAAGCTCGACGCCTACGAATCGGATCAGGTCCAAGCGGCCGAATGGCCAAGGCCGAGAGGATACGAATGAACGTGCGCTTCCAACGTGGTGTGATGGCGCTGGCTCTCGCGGTTTTGCTCGCTGGCTGCAGCGATGGCGGCAAACCGGGCACGGTCGGCAAGGACCTCAAGGCTGTCGGCGGGCTGCACGTGGCGGTGATCCCGAAAGGGACGACGCACGAGTTCTGGATGAGCATCCACGCTGGCGCCATCAAGGCGCAGAAGGAGTACGAGGCGCAGGGCGTATCGGTCCGTCTCACCTGGAAGGGCCCGATTCGCGAGGACGACCGCGAGCAGCAGATCCAGGTCGTGGAAGGATTCCTGAGCCAGGGCGTCAACGGCATCGTGCTCGCCCCGCTCGATGCGAGCGCGCTGGTGCGTCCGGTCCAGGAAGCGAAGGGCGCGGGCATTCCCACGGTGGTCATCGACTCCGCGCTGGCGTCCGGCGATGCGGTCAGTTTCGTCGCCACCGACAACGAGAAGGGCGGTTCGCTGGCCGCCGATCGGCTGGGGATGCTGCTGGGTGGCAAGGGGCGCGTGCTGCTGCTTCGATACCAGGAAGGGTCGGCGAGCACCGAGGCGCGCGAGAAGGGCTTCCTCGATCGCATGAAGGCGCAATACCCGGCCGTGCAGATCGTCTCGGCCGATCAGTTCGCCGGCCCGACGCGCGACACGGCCAAGCGCGCCTCGGAGAACCTCCTCAATCGCTTCGGTAACCAGGTGGAGGGCATCTTCACGCCGAACGAATCGTCCACGGCCGGCATGCTGCTCGCGCTGCAGGATGTCGGCAAGGCCGGGCAGATCAAGTTCGTCGGCTTCGACTCGAGCGAGGCGTTCATCACCGCGATGCGCAACAAGCAACTCGATGGCGTGGTGCTGCAGAACCCGTTCGAGATGGGATACCAGGGCGTGAAGACCATGGTCGCTCACCTGAAGGGGCAGGCCATCCAGGCCCGCGTCGACACTGGCGTCACGATCGTCACGCCGGACAACCTCGACACCGAGGCCTCGAAGGCGCTGCTGAATCCGCCCTTGTCGGAATATCTGAAGTAGGCTCAGGTCTCAGGTCTCAAGCTTCAAGCTTCAAGCTTCAAGCCTCAAGCCTCAAGCCTCAAGCCTCAGGTCGAAGGCCGAAGGCCCGCAATGATGCTGACGCTGACCGACATCAGGAAGCACTTCGGTGCGACGAGGGCGCTCGATGGCGTCACGCTCGCGGTCCGTCCCGGGCGCGTCCATGCGCTGGTGGGGGAGAACGGCGCCGGCAAGAGCACGTTGATGCACGTGCTGGCTGGCGGGCTGCGTGCCGATGCCGGAACGATGACGATCGGCGACGCGCCGTACACGCCGGCAGGGCCGCTCGAGGCGCGCGAGGCCGGCATCGCACTGATCCACCAGGAACTCTCGCTCTGCGATCACCTTACGGTGGCCGAGAACATCCTGCTCGGCCGCGAACCACGCCGCGGCGGGCGCTACGATCGCGCAGCCGCGCGATCCGAGGCCGCGCGCGTACTCGCGCCGTTCCACCATCCGGAGTTGCATCCCGATCGCGGCGTCGGGGATCTGCCGATTGCGGCGCGACAGGTCGTCGAGATCTGCCGCGCCGTGTCGGCGCAGGCACGCGTGGTGCTGATGGACGAGCCCACGAGCAGCCTGCCGCGCGAAGACGTCGAGCGGCTGTTCGGTCTCATCCGGCGCCTGCGATCGGATGGCGTCGCGGTGGTGTACATCAGCCACTTCCTCGAGGAAGTGCGAGCCATCGCCGACGATCTCTCGATCCTGAGGGACGGCCGCACGGTCTGGACGGGCACGGCGGATGCGCTCACCGATGCGCAGATCATCAGCCACATGGTCGGGCGCGACGTGGCCGAACTCTTCCCCACGCGCGAACATCTCCCTGCCGACACGATCCGCCTGGACGCCGCGGGGGTGTCGGTGGGCGGCCGGGTGCGGGACGCGAGCCTGCGCGTGCGGGCCGGCGAAGTGCTCGGCATCGCTGGACTCGTCGGCGCCGGCCGCACCGAGTTGTTGCGCGGGCTGATGGGCCTCGAGGATCGACCCGTCAGCGGCCGGCTGTCGGTGGACGGCCATGTCGTGTCGCTCGAGAGCCGCACGCCGTGGACACGGCTGGCGGCAGGGCTCGGCTACCTGAGCGAGGACCGCAAGGGCGAGGGACTCACGCTGCCGATGTCGCTTGCCGACAACCTGACATGCACACGGTACGCGACCGTGAGTCGCCGTGGCGTCATCGACGGCCGGGCGCAGCGCACACAGGGGCAGCGCTGGCTCGAGCGACTCAAGGTCAAGGCCCGGACGCCTCTGCAGGCCGTGCGGACCTTGTCGGGCGGCAACCAGCAGAAGGTCGCCCTCGGGCGATTGCTCCACCAGGAGGCGTCGGTGTGGTTGCTCGACGAGCCCACCCGCGGCGTCGACGTCGGCAGCAAGGTGCACCTGTACGAGGCGATCGCGGCGGCCGCCGATGCCGGGTGCGCGGTAGTGATCGTCAGCTCCTACCTGCCTGAATTGTTCGGCCTCTGCGACTCGCTCGCGGTGATGAGCCGCGGTCGCCTCACGTCGTCTGCGCCGCTGTCTGCATGGACGCCGGAGTCGGTGATGGCGGCGGCAATTGGAACAGCACAATGAAATTGCAGAATTGCAGGAATTTCAGAATTGCACCGCCATCGCGAGTCGTCGAACCTTGGCGACCGTTTGCTTGTTCCTCGGGGCGTGGCAGCGGAATGGTGCTGGGCGCCTGTTCGACGTGCCTGTCACACTGCAGGAAATTCTGAACTTCTGAACTTCTGAACTTGCCAATGTCCTCAACGTTCCGCGCGCGGTTGTCCGCCCTGGCCCCGGTCCTCGGCCTGGTGTTAGTCATCGCCGTGTTCGCGATGATGAGCGATGATCCGGCGCAGTACCTGTCGCCGCGCAACCTCCGCATCGTCCTCGCCCAGACCGTCATCGTCGCGCTTGGCGCGATTGGCATGACCTTCATCATCATCAGTGGCGGCATCGACCTCGCCGTCGGATCGACCATCGCGCTGGCGGGCGTGGTCACCGCACTGGGCGTACGGGATGGCTACGCGCCGATCGTCGCCGTGTCGGCCGGCGTGGTGACGGGAGGGCTGGTGGGGATCGTCAACGGGCTGGCGATCACGCGTCTCAAGGTGTTGCCGTTCATCGGCACGCTCGGCATGCTCGGCATCGCCCGCGGCGTCGCCAAGTGGCTCGCCAACCAGCAGACCGTGAATGCACCGGAAACCTGGATCAACGAACTCGCCGTGACGTTCCCCACGCCATCATGGCTGCTCGTGGCGCCGGGCGTCTGGATCTCGGTCGTGCTCGCCGTGGCGGCCACGTTCCTGCTCCAGCAGACCGTCTTCGGGCGTCGCGTGTTCGCCGTCGGCAGCAACGAGGCGGCGGCCCGGGCCTGCGGCGTGCAGACCGATCGGCTGAAGGTCTGGATCTATGGCCTGGCGGGGTTGCTCTTCGGGCTGTCGGGGGTGATGCAGATGTCCCGCCTGCGCCAGGGCGACCCCACGGTCGCGATCGGCACCGAACTCGACGTGATTGCCGCCGTCGTGATCGGCGGCGGCAGCCTGGCGGGCGGAGAGGGCACGATCGCCGGCTCGCTGATCGGCGCCCTCGTCATGGCGTTCCTCCGCAACGGCAGCCAGCAGATGGGGTGGCCCAACTACGTGCAGGAGATCATCATCGGCGTGATCATCGTGCTCGCCGTTGCCGCCGATCGCGCGCGCCGGGCGAGAGCGACTTGAGCGTAGGGCGATAACCCCTGGCCTCGTTCGAGGAGGTGACGGGCCGCCGGCGCGGGCGCGTGTTCGGCGAGCTTCTTAACGTTGGGCAGCGCCGCGCCCTTCCTTGTCGCCCATCGACGCAGCGTTGTCCAATGTGCTGCACGTCGCGTCTATGTGCGACCGACACATCAATGTCGGCATGGCACTTCGCGAGGATTCCTGGCTGGCGACCAGGAAGACCTCCGGGGCCTCGCCAAGTTCGGTCGGGCGCAACGGTGACATGAGCTCCAGTCGTTCGTGAACGAGAGGACTCCCAGGTGCTCCGTGGAGCCACAATCGCAATGCCTTGTCGTTGTTGGCGGCTTCGGGATTGAATGGAGCAGGCTTGGTCAAGGACCTGGCGGCTGCGCTGAGAGGGACTTCGACCCAGCCTCGTTCCTTGCGCAGTTCTCTGATCCGTGCCGCCGCCAGGCTATATCCTTCGTCATGTACCTTCATCAGCGCGTCCATCGCCTCGGCCACGTTGGAGACGTTGACGTCCTGGTGGGGTTCCTGGCGCTCGATGACTGTCCGCAGGAGACGAAAGGTCTTGGGCGCCACGATGATCTCGAGAAATCGGTCCGCGTAGTTCGCGTACAGCGGCAGCAGGTCGGTGACGGCCTGTGGGCCTACCAGGACACGCCACAGATCGGCGTGCCGACGAGTCCCCGCGAGATCGGCGATATTGCGGGCACCAATTTTGAGCGCAAGTGTCGCGCGGTGCGCCCGAACGAACTCCCGTGTTCCTTTGAAGTCCTGGTATTGGGCGCCGGTGAACTCGACTGGTGTGCCGGGCGTGATGAAGCCGGCGGCTTTCATGAATGCCGCATGGACCACTGTTTCGACCATCGCGACCGAGCGGCCGACAGCATGTCGGTGGAGGTTGGACAAGTCGAAGTGTCCCAACCGGGTCGACGTCGCATTCCCGATGCTTCCAGCGACAGCCCCGACATACCTGCGGTCGGCCATTAGCGCACCATACTGCAATTCGTAGGGCCACGGCGTCGGCCGCCGGCGCCGACGCACCGAGCTGGGTCATGCCCATGCGCAAGGACTCCTCGGCGCTCAGGAGTCCTTCATCTGACTACAATAAGCCCCGCAATTGGGCCCACGTCCTGGAGTCTTCGCAGGGTGGCGATAGCACTTCCCGTGTCACACCTGTGACCAGGGCTGCGGCGCGAGGTAGGTCGAGGTCGCGCCCGACATGATCGCCGCGTCCTTGTACTCCTCCTTCTGCGACAGCACCTTCCAGTCGGGATCGTTTCTGAATCCGTTCCACTGCGTCTCGCGCTCGGTCATGCTGGCGTAGGCGAGCATGTACTCGAACTGCGGCAGGCGCACGCCGTAGATCGACTGGCCGAAGAACACCGGCCGGAAGCCGACCTTGCGGAAGATCGCGAGTTCGCCGCCACTGTCGAACATCTCGATCTTCTTCAGGCTTGCGGCCTCGCTCGGCCCCTCGTAGCGCCGCAGCTCGAAGACCCGCGGTTTGCTCGTGTCTGGCACCTGCAGTTGCGGCATCGCCTCGAACGCGAGCAGCAGCGAACTCTCGATGCGATCGAAGGCCGGGCGATCCGCGGGGGCGTTGAAGAACGGCTCGGCAGCCTTCACGTACGCGGCGTCCGCGGCAAGGCGCCGGCCCACGCCGACGGCCGACTCCGCCGACGCGTGCGGAATCAGCACCACTGCCGTCGGTGGCTCACCGGTGGTCACGTCGAACATGCCCACCGGCCCCAGGCCGAGACGGCCCAACGCCGGCAGCAGGGCATCCTTCAGGTAGGCGCGAGTCGTATCGCGCATGTAGCCGACGCGGATGCGGTAGCGGCGCAGCTCGTAGAACTGCCGCGTAGCAGTACCAGGTTGCCCCGCAGCGCCGGCACCGCCAGCCAGGGTGACTGCCGAAGCGGAGGTCGAAGCATGGATGAAGTCGCGTCTGGTCATGACGGCTAAGTCTCTGCGGTCGCGTCGCTCTGTTCAAGTCCTGACCCTCGAAGCGCCTCCGACGCCGACGCCCAGACTCCCGACGCCCCGATTCCCTAATCCCGACTCCCGACTCCCGACTCCCGAGCCTTTCCTATACAATCCGCCCTCGCTGGCATCCATGGCCGTTGTGACGACGCGTGTGGCGTCGCGCTGGCCGGAAGGCTGGCAGGGGACTCCCAATGCGACGACTCGTGCTCTTCCTGTGTCTCGGCGTGCTCACGGCAGCCTGCGGCGGCGGTTCGGCGCCCGACCCGGCGGCCCCGAAGATGCTGCGCTTTGCTGTCATTCCGAAAGCCCTCGACATCCCGGTCTTCAACTACGCGCGCATCGGCGCCGAGCGCAAGGCCAAGGAACTCGGCAACATCGAGGTGATCTGGCGCGCACCCGAGTCGGCCGACCAGCTCCGGCAGAAGGAAGTCCTGGAGTCGTTCATCTCCCAGCGCGTCGACGGCATCGCCATCTCGTGCACCAACGGCGACTTCCTCGCGCCGGTGATCGACAAGGCGATCGCCGCGGGCATCCCGGTGATCACCTGGGACGCCGACGCGCCGACGTCGCAGCGGATGGCGTACTACGGCGTGGATGACTTCAAGGCCGGGCAGCGTCTCGCCACCGAGGCGCTCACCGCGCTGGGCAACAAGGGCAAGGTCGCGCTCATGACGAGCCTGGGCGCCTACAACCTCCAGCGCCGGCTCGACGGCGTCAACGACATCCTCAAGCAGCAGCCGGGGATCACCATCGTGGAGACCTTCGACGTCAAGGAGGACATCGTCCGCGCCGGCGAGGTGATCGCGACCGCGACCAATCGCTACCCCGATCTGGATGCCTGGATCTCGGTCGGCGGCTGGCCGATCATGACGCGCAACGCGCTCGAGCCGGTCGACACCGCCCGGACCCGCGTCTTCAGTTTCGACACGATCCCCCCGGCCCCCGAACTGCTCAAGGCCGGCAAGGTCCACACGCTGGTGGGGCAGAAGTACTTTGGCTGGGGCAGCGAAGCCGTCCGACTGCTGGCCGAGATCAAGGCCGGCCGCATGCCCCCGCAGAAGATCATCGACTCGGGTGTGGACGTCGTCAACCGTGCCAACGTCGACCAGTACCTGACGGAGTGGAACAAGCTCGAGCGGGGCCAATAGGGGCCCCGTCGTCGGCCTTCGTCAATCGGCCTTCGGCCTGCGTTCAGCCGCCTGTCCTCTGTCCTCGGTCCTCCGTCCTATCCTCCCTCCTCCCTCCTCCCTCCTCCCTCCTCCCTCCTCCGTCCTCAGTCCTGATACGATGCCCGACCTCATGAGTGCGCTGGCATTCGAGGACGTGAGCAAGGCCTTCGGTGGCGTGAAGGCCTTGCGCGGCGTGACCCTGTCGGTGGCGCCCGGGGATGCGCACGCCCTGATGGGTGAGAACGGCGCCGGCAAGAGCACCCTCATGAAGATCGCGGCCGGCATCCACCGGCCCGACTCCGGGCGCCTGTTGTACAAGGGGCAGGTGTTGGACCTTGTTGCGCCGCGCGCTGCGCTGGCTGCCGGTATCGGCCTGGTCCACCAGGAAACGCTGCTCTTCCCGAATCTCGACGTCGCCGAGAACATCTTCGCGGGTCACGAGGTACGCCGTGGCTGGTTCGTCGATCGCCGGGCCATGCATGCGCGGTCCGCTGAACTGCTCGCACAACTGCACCTCGACGTGGATCCCGCGACGATGGTGTCGCGCCTCAGCGCGGCGCAACAACAACTGCTTCAGGTCGCGCGGGCGCTCGCGTTCCACTGCGAGGTCCTCATCCTGGACGAGCCGACCACCTCCCTCACCGACTCCGAGGTGGACCACCTCTTCGCCGTTCTCGAGCTGCTCCGCAGCCGCGGTGTCACCCTCATCTACGTGTCGCATCGCATTCCCGAAGTGTTCCGCCTGTGTCGCACCGTATCGGTGCTTCGCGATGGCCAGCACGTCGGGACCTGGCCGCTCGAGGGCAAGTCGGCGCACGACATCGTCCGCGCGATGGTCGGGCGCGATCTCGAGACGGGCCACGGTCAGGGCAAGGTTGGCGAGGCGGTGCGCCTCGACGTGCGTGGACTCGCTCGACATCCCCATTTCCGTGGCGTCGACGTGCAGGTTCGCGAGGGCGAGATCGTCGGGCTGTTCGGACTCATCGGCGCCGGCCGCACCGAGGTCGTCGAGACCATCTTCGGCCTGCATCGTCCCGACGAGGGGACGATGCGCGTCGATGGCGAGTCGTTCGCGCCGCATGCGCCTGCCGACGCGATCCGTCGTGGCGTCGTGCTGCAGCCCGAGATGCGTCAGTCGCAGGGGCTCTTCTTCAACCTGCCGATCAGCGAGAACCTGCTGCTGGCGAGGGAAGCGGCACGGAACGGTTGGATGCGCCAGCTCGGGCGTGAACGCGGTGAGTGCGAGGCCCTGCTTACGCGCTGGGGCATCAAGGCGGCCTCCATCGACGTGCCGCCCGACAGCCTCAGCGGCGGCAACCAGCAGAAGGTCGTGCTGGCCAAGTGGCTCGCCACGGCGCCCAGGGTGCTGCTCCTCGACGAGCCCACCAAGGGTGTGGACGTAGGCGCCAAGCACGACATCCACCATCTCATTCGACAGGAGGCCGCCCTCGGCATGGGCTGCCTCGTTGTCTCCAGCGACCTGCCGGAGCTGCTCGCGCTCGCCGATCGCATCGTCGTCCTCAAGCAGGGCCGCGTGCAGGGCGAGGTGCCGCGCGGCGCCACCGAGGAAGACGTGATGCAACTGGCCACCCGCGCTGAGGAGACCGACGCGGCATGAGTGTCGCCACCCTTGCCACCCCGCGCTCGCGCTGGGCCAACCTGCTGCGTACCCGCGAGCTGAGCACGCTGTTCATCCTGCTCGCTGAAATCGCGTTCTTCGCGTGGTATCTGTGGCCCGACGGCGGTGGCCGTCACCCGTTCGTGAACGCCGAGAACGGGCTGCTGATCCTCAAGTACTCGGCCATCTACGGCATCGCCGCCGTCGGCGCGTCGATGGTCATCATCTCGGGTGGCGTCGACCTCGCGCCCGGCGCCGTCATCGCGCTCACCACCGTCATCCTCGGCCACCAGTACCTGGAGAGCCAATGGTCGCTGCCGGCCTCCATCCTCGCGGGCCTGGGCGTCGGCGTGCTCGCCGGCGGGCTCAGCGCTGCGCTCGTCGTACTCGTGCGGCTGCCGCCATTCATCGCCACGCTCGGCGTGATGGGCATCACCCGCGGGCTCGCCTACATCGTCACCGAGGGACGATTCTTCGACGTGTCGGCCCGCATCCCGCCGAAGTGGGCGCCGCTCGGCGTGCCGCTCGACTGGATCGCCCCGATCGTCATGGTCGTGCTCATGGTGGTCTTCCACCTGTTCATGCGGCATGTCCAGGCGGGACGCGCGGTTTTCGCCGTTGGCGGCAATGAAACCGCGGCACGCTACACCGGCATCCGGGTCGGGCGTATCAAGACGATGGTGTACGTGGTGTCGGCGGTGCTCGCCGCGCTGTCTGGCGTGATCCTGGTGCTCGGGCAGGGACAGGGCAAGGCCGACCTGGCGACGGGGTACGAACTCGACATCATCGCGTCGGCCGTCATCGGCGGCGCCAGCCTCTCGGGCGGCCGCGGATCGGTCATCGGCGCGGTCCTCGGCACCCTGATCTTCGGCGTCCTCCGCAACGCGCTGCCACAGATTCCCGGCGCCACCTTCTACGACCGCCTGATCGTCGGCCTCGTGGTGGTCGTCATCGTGGTCGTGGACCAGCTGCTCGCGCGGCGCCAAGAATAGGCGCCGCGCGAGAAAGTCAAAAGGGCGAAAAGGACGAAAAGAGTACAAGGCAGAATCGAAGGCAGAAGGAGAGAAGCTGGAAGGCCTTTTAACCTTTGTTCCTTTCTCCTTCAAAGGTTGCTTCCTTCGATTCTGTCGTTTCGCCCTTTTGGCGCTTTTTGCCCTTCTTATCTTCAGCCGCCGATTCGCGGTTTTGATACGATCGGCGGCTGTATGTCCGACTCCTTCAAGACGCGCCGCACTCTCACGGTCGGAAGCGAGACCGTGCACTACTACAGCCTGCCGTCCCTCGAGGCGGCCGGGTTCCCCGGGGTGGCGACGCTGCCGTATTCGCTGCGCATCCTGCTGGAGAACCTGTTGCGCAAGGAAGACGGCGCGTTCGTCAAGAAGGAGGACGTCGCGACCCTTGCCGGGTGGGACGTCAAGGGGGGCGCCCAGCGGGAGATCGCGTTCATGCCCGCCCGCGTCCTGCTCCAGGACTTCACGGGCGTCCCGGCCGTGGTCGACCTCGCGGCCATGCGTGACGGCGTGGTCAAGCTGGGAGGCGATCCGTCCCGCGTGAACCCGCTCCAGCCTGTGGAACTGGTCATCGATCACTCGGTTCAAGTCGACCATTTCGGACAGGGCGACAGCTTCGCGCTCAACGTCGATCTCGAGTACCAGCGCAACGGCGAACGCTACGAGTTCCTGCGCTGGGGCCAGAACGCGTTCTCGAACTTCCGTGTCGTGCCACCGGGCACGGGCATCGTCCACCAGGTCAATGTCGAGTACCTCGCGCGCGTCGTCTGCCGCGAGGACGTCGACGGGCAGACCCACGTGTTCCCCGACACCCTCTTCGGCACCGACTCGCACACGACGATGGTGAACGGGCTCGGTGTGGTGGGGTGGGGCGTCGGCGGCATCGAGGCCGAGGCCGCGATGCTCGGCCAGCCGTCCTCGATGCTGATTCCGGACGTCGTCGGCTTCAAGCTCACCGGCAAGTTGCAGGAAGGCATCACCGCGACCGACCTGGTGCTCACGATCACCGAACGCCTCCGCAAGCACGGGGTGGTCGGCAAGTTCGTCGAGTTCTACGGTCCCGGCCTGAGCCACCTGACCATCGCGGACCGCGCGACCATCGGCAACATGTCGCCCGAATACGGCTCGACGATCGCGATCTTCCCGATCGACGACATGACGCTGGACTTCCTCCGGCTCACCGGCCGGTCGGCGTCGCAGGTGGCGCTGGTCGAGGCATACGCGCGCGCGCAGCAGCTCTATCGCACCGAAGAGACGCTCGACCCCGTGTACACCAACACGATCGAACTCGACCTCGCCACGGTGGAGCCCAGCCTGTCGGGACCGCGTCGTCCGCAGGACCGCGTGCCGCTGAACAACGCCAAGGCCTCGTTCGGTACGTCGCTGGCGGCGATGCTGGCCGAGCCGAAGAAGAAGGGTGGCGGGGGCGGAACGGCCGCCGCACTCGCCGTGCATGCGCCGGCGTGGGCGGCCCAGGTCGATCACGGCGCCGTCGTCGTCGCGGCGATCACGAGCTGCACGAATACCTCGAACCCGAGCGTGATGATTGCCGCCGGCCTGGTCGCGAAGAAGGCGGTGGAGAAGGGCCTGACGAGCAAGCCCTGGGTGAAGACGTCGCTCGCGCCCGGCTCGCAGGTCGTGACGGAGTATTACGAGAAGTCCGGGCTGAACACCTACCTCGACGCCCTGGGCTTCAACCTGGTGGGCTATGGCTGCACGACGTGCATTGGCAACAGCGGTCCGCTGCCCGACGACGTCGCGGCGCTGATCGACGAGAAGGATCTCGTCGTCTGCTCGGTCCTGAGTGGCAACCGGAACTTCGAGGGACGCATCCAGCCGCAGGTGCGCGCGAACTATCTCGCGTCGCCGCCGCTGGTGGTCGCGTACGCGCTGGCCGGCAGCATGACCGTGGACATCACGAAGGAGCCGCTCGGGAGGGATCAGGCCGGCAAGGACGTGTACCTGAAGGACATCTGGCCGACGCAGCAGGAAGTGCAGCAGACCATGCTGGCGGCCGTGCAGTCGGAGATGTACCAGCGCCGCTACGCCGACGTGTTCAAGGGCGACAAGCGGTGGCAGGCCCTGCCCGCGCCGCAGGGCGATCGGTTCGCGTGGAAGGACGCCTCGACCTACATCGCCAACCCGCCCTACTTCGAGGGCATGACCCTCGAGCCGGCGCCGATCACCGACGTCTCCGGCGCGCGCGTGCTGGCCCTGCTCGGCGACAGCGTCACGACCGATCACATCTCGCCGGCGGGATCGATCAAGGCCGACAGCCCCGCGGGCAAGTACCTGATCGCCCATGGCGTGCAGCCGCGCGACTTCAACCAGTACGGCGCGCGTCGCGGGCACCACGACGTGATGATGCGGGGCACGTTTGCCAACATCCGCCTGCGCAACCAGATCGCGCCGGGGACCGAAGGCGGGGTCACGCTCTACCTGCCCGGTGACGAGCAGATGAGCATCTTCGATGCCTCGATGAAGTACCAGGCGGCGGGCGTGCCGCTGATGGTCATCGCGGGTAAGGAATACGGATCCGGCTCGTCACGCGACTGGGCGGCCAAGGGGACGCGCCTGCTCGGCGTGCGCGCGGTGATTGCGGAAAGCTTCGAGCGCATCCACCGCAGCAACCTCGTCAACATGGGCGTGCTGCCGCTGCAGTTCAAGGATGGCGAGAGCGCGGCCAGCCTTGGCCTGAATGGTCGCGAGGTGTTCGACATCGCGCTGGCGCAGCTGCAGCCGCGCGGCCAGCTGGCGATCACGGCGAAAGCCGAGGACGGCCGCATCAAGACCTTCACGGTGCGTGTACGGGTGGACACACCGGAAGAGCTGAACGCGTACCGGCATGGCGGCATTCTTCCGTACGTGGTTCGCCAGTTGGTGAAGAAGCAGTAGCTGGCTCACCACGGCGGGAATGCCGAAATGCCGAATGCCGGAATGTCGAGTGCCTGCCTCAGGAGCTTGAGATTTCAGCAGTGACGGAAGGGTAGCGCCGGGCTGTCCCAGCCCGGCGTTCCTGTCTCGCCACGATCCGACCCAGATGTCTTTCCGACGGCCGAAGGCCGAACGACGAAGGCCGGTGATGTTTTCGTGCTGAAGGCCGGCAATGCTCTCCCTTGATGCACTGAGAGCGCACGCACTGACGCTCGGGTTCGACCTCTGTGGCGTCGCACAGGTCCAGCAGGTGGCGCGGCTGGACTACCTGCGCGAGTGGGTGGCCAAGGGCTACGCGGGCGACCTCCACTACGTGATGCGCAGCGCGGACGCGCGCATCGAGCCGGAGCGCGTCCTGCCCGGGGCCCGTTCCGCGATCGTGACCGGCACGATCTACCACACCGAGGCGCCGCTCTCGCGCGATCGCGAGGCGCCGGGAATCGCGAACATCGCGCGGTACGCGTGGGGCGAGGACTACCACCAGGTGCTCGGACGCCGGCAGCACCTGCTGATCGGCTGGTTGAAGGAGCATGCCGATGGCGCATTCGACGCGGTCGGCTACGTCGATACCGGCCCGGTGCAGGAGAAGGCGCTCGCCGCCGCAGCGGGGCTCGGGTGGATCGGCAAGCACACCTGCCTGATCAACCAGGAACTCGGCTCATGGCTTTTTCTGTCGGTGATCCTCACCACGCTGGATCTGCCGGCCGGCAGCTCCGTGCCCGATCGCTGCGGGACCTGCACGCGGTGCCTCGATGTCTGCCCCACCAACGCCATCGTCGAGCCCTATGTCGTCGACGCGACGCGGTGCCTGTCCTACATCACGATCGAGTCGCACGAGGGCATCGCGCCCGCGCAACGCGACTGGGTGGGCTCGCAGGTCTACGGATGCGACCTCTGCCAGGACGTGTGCCCCTGGAACACGGGTGTCACGGTCACCGAGGATCCCGTGTGGGTCGCGCGGCCGCTGTGGAACCAGGCAACGCTCGCCGGGTTGTGGCGCGCCACCGACGAGCAACTGCAGGTGGCGATCAGGCACAGCCCG
Organism: Luteitalea pratensis; assembly: GCF_001618865.1. Taxonomy (GTDB): domain Bacteria; phylum Acidobacteriota; class Vicinamibacteria; order Vicinamibacterales; family Vicinamibacteraceae; genus Luteitalea; species Luteitalea pratensis. The sequence goes on along the minus strand of NZ_CP015136.1, from coordinate 5,494,285 downwards.
ATGTATCGCACGAAGGTGTGGCGGATCCGTCGCAATCTCGCACTCGCGATCGCTGCCAGTGGCGACCCTGCGGCCCACGCCGCCCTGTTCGAGCAGCGCGACCCCGTGATTGATCCCTCCCTCGCGCACGCCGTGGTGATCGAGCATGTGGCGTGGGCACGAACGCGGATTGAACAATTGCGAAGGTAGGGCCGGTTGTCCCCTGGCCGCCGAAGCCTTGGCGGAGGCGGCCAACCCGGCCAAAAGGGCCGCGCTCGGAAAGCGGGCCCTACCGTAGAATCTACCAATGCGCGCGCAACGGGAGTCCTCGAGCCTGGCGCCCACCCTTCTCCTGTCCATGCCGCAGATGCTGGACGAGAACTTCGAGCGGACGGTCGTGCTGCTCTGCGATCACTCGGCCGAGGGTGCCTTCGGGCTGATCCTCAACCGCCCGACGACGACGGCGGCGGCCGAGGCCGTCGCCTTCGATCCGCCGATCGAAGTCCACCAGGGCCCCCTGCTGTGGACCGGCGGTCCGGTCGAGCCGCAGCGCGGGTGGATCCTGCTCGGGCAACCCGTCGACGAGGACGCCCAGACGCAGATCGCACCCGACCTGTACATCTCGACGTCCATCGAACTGCTCCGGAAGGTCATCCAGGAGACGCCGGTGCGGACGCGCGTGCTGACCGGGTACGCGGGCTGGGGTCCAGGTCAGCTGGACCAGGAACTGGCCGCATCCGCGTGGCTCACGGTCGACGTCGATCCGGTGCTGATCTTCGACACGCCGGCCGACGAGATGTGGGACCAGGCGCTACGCCGGCTCGGTACCGGCCCGGGCAGCCTGCAGGTGGGGCAGGGCGTTCATTAACGCCTGACGCCTGACGCCTAACGCTTAACGCCTTAGGCCCACCGTCAGCGCGCCGAACGCCCAACACAGAGCCGGTCGACCAAGGTCGACCGCTGCATCACAGCGGGGCCCCGTCGTCGGCCGCGCGATCTGCCTTCGACATTCGCGGCCTTCCGGCATTCCAGCATTGATGAAGCGCCCAGCGTTGAGTGTTCGTGTAGGCGTCGAGCTTGCTCGACGCGCTGCCGCCACCGGTCGATGATCCAGCACGCGTAGCTGCCGATCTTCAGGTCGGCAGACGGTGACGCCGACGCGTCAGTCCACGTGCGTCGACCTGAAGGTCGACGCCTACTGCGTCCACTCCGGTTTCGACACTCGCGGCATTCGCAGCATTCCGGCAATACTTGGCGAGCCTGTTCGTGCCGTCGGGCTAGAATGAGCCCTCCATGACTCAGCCGTCCAGTCCTGCCACCTCGGTGGTCCGGTTCTCCGTCAACGGGGAAGCGCGCACGTTCGAGGGCGATGCCCAGACGCCGCTCCTGTGGGTCCTGCGAGACACGCTCAAGCTGACCGGCACGAAGTACTCGTGCGGGATCGGGCTGTGCGGCGCCTGCACCGTCCACATGGACGGGCAACCCGTTCGCGCCTGCGCCACTCCCGTGTCGAGCGTGGCGGGCAAGAAAATCGTGACCATCGAGGGACTCGCGCCCGCGGACGACGAGCATCCCCTGCAGACCGCCTGGAAGAAGCACCAGGTGCCGCAGTGCGGCTACTGCCAGAGCGGCCAGATCATGCAGGCGGCCGCGCTGCTGGCAACGCGGCCCAACGCAACCGAGGCGCAGATCGAGACCTACATGGAGCCGATCCTGTGCCGGTGTGGCACGTACCAGCGCATTCGTGCCGCCATCAAGGACGCGCAGGCGGCCGGGAGGCAGGGATGAGCCCGGTGCTCTCGCGTCGCGCGTTTCTCGGAGGCACTGCGGCGGCCGGGGCCTTCGTGCTCGGCACCCGCCTGGTGCCGGTGTCGGTGTTCTCGCAGGACGCACTCGCGCAGGGACCCTGGGAGCCCGGCGTCTATCTCGCCATCCTGCCCGACGGACTCGTGCAGATCGTCGCGCACCGCTCCGAGATGGGCACCGGCATCCGCACGTCGCTGCCTCTCGTCGTGGCCGACGAACTCGACGCCGACTGGGCGCGCGTGACAATCGTGCAGGCCCTCGGCGACAAGAAGTACGGGTCGCAGAACACCGACGGCTCCTGTTCGATCAAGGACTTCTACGAGCCGATGCGCGTCGCCGGCGCCACCGCGCGCACGATGCTCGAACAGGCAGCCGCGAAGACGTGGAACGTACTGGTTGGCGAAGTCGCGGCCCGCAACCACGCGGTGGTCCACGCGAGCAGCGGCAGGTCGCTCGGCTTCGGCGCACTCGTCGCGACCGCCCGCACGCTGCCCGTCCCTGACGCCGCTTCGCTCCAGTTCAAGAAAGCCGAGTCGTACCGTTACATCGGCAAGCCCATTCCCTCTACCGACCTCGACGGGATCGTCAAGGGACAGGGCATCTACGGCGCCGACGTCGATCGTCCCGGCATGGTCTTCGCGTCGATCTCGCGGCCGCCCGTGCTCGGTAGTGCGCTGACGGCGGTCGACGATGCGGCGGCGCGCAAGGTCGCCGGCGTGACCGATGTCGTCAAGCTGCCGGAAGCGAAACCGCCGTACATGTTCAAGGCGCTCGGCGGCGTCGCGGTGATTGGCACGAGCACGTGGGCGTCGATGCAGGGCCGCAATGCGCTGAAGGCGACATGGTCGGCGAGCCCGAATGCGTCGTTCGACTCTGCCTCGTTCCGCACGATGCTGATGGACATCGTCAAGACGCCTGGCAAGGTCGAGCGCGAGCAGGGCAACGTCGACGCGACGATCGGCACGGGCACGACGCACGAGGCGACGTACTACACGCCGATGCTGGCGCACGCGCCAATGGAGCCGCCCATGGCGGTCGCCGAAGTGCGGGGCGGCAAGGCGGAGGTCTGGACCTGCACGCAGAACCCGCAGGCGGTGCAGGATACCGTCGGCGACGCGCTGGGCATCCCGCCGGCCGACGTGACCTGTCACGTCACGCTCCTCGGTGGCGGGTTCGGCCGCAAGTCCAAGCCTGATTACGCCGCCGAGGCGGCGCTACTTGCCAGGCAGGTCGGCAAGCCCGTGAAGGTGGTGTGGACGCGGGAGGACGACCTGCAATTCGACTACTTCCATGCGCCATCGGCACAGTACCTGAAGGCGTCCGTGGGCACGAGCGGCCTGCCGAACGCCTGGCTGCAGCGCACAGCGTTCCCGCCGATCGGGTCGACCTTCGACGAGAAGGAGCGATACGGCAGCTTTCAGGTCGGCATGGGGTTCACCGACATCCCGTATCCGATTGCGAACCTGCGCGTGGAGAACAATCCCGCTCCGTCACCGGTCCGTATCGGCTGGCTGCGGTCGGTCGCGCACATCCATCATGCGTTCGCCGTCCAGAGCTTCACTGACGAACTCGCGGCGCTCGCCAAGGCGGATCGCGTCGAGTACCTCCTGAAGCTGATTGGGCAGCCGCGTGTGATCGACCTCGCCGCTGAAGGTGTGAAGGGGTTCAAGGGCGAACCGAAGCATCCGTTCGACACGGCGCGCCTGCGCCGGGTGATCGAACTGGTCGCGGAGAAATCCGGCTGGGCGAAGAAGCCGGCGGCGCCGGGTCGCGCGCTCGGCATCGCTGCGCACTACAGCTTCTACAGCTACATTGCCGCTGTCGTCGAGGTGGAGGTCAACGCTCGCGGACAGGTCACGATCCCGCGTGTCGACATCGCCGTCGATGCGGGCACGATCGTCAGCCCGGACCGCGTCGTGGCGCAGTTCGAGGGCGCGGCGGTCTTCGGCACGAGCATCGCGCTGCTCAGCGAGATCACCGCCTCGGGCGGGAAGATCGATCAGAGCAACTTTGCCAACTACGTCCTCGCGCGGCAGGACAATGCGCCGAAGCAGGCACACGTGCACGTGGTCCAGAGCACCGCGCCGCCTGCCGGCGTGGGCGAGCCCGGTGTGCCGGTGATCGCGCCGGCGATCGCCAATGCGATCTTCGCGGCCACGGGTCAGCGGATGCGGGAGCTGCCCGTCCGCAAGGTGTCGGGTAGAGCGTGATGTCTCAAGTCTCAGGTCTCAGGTCTCGAGCCTGACGGAAGCCTGAGACCTGAGCCCTGAGACCTATTTGTTCCTATCTGCGTACAGCTTTTTTAGCGCCTTCGACGCGACCCGTCCCTCGCGGCGGCGTTCCGCTGCCGCCTTCAGGTCGGCTTCCTCGACCGGCTTGCTGGTCACTTCCTTGCGAAGGCGCAAGTAGTTGGCGTGCCGTTCGGCCGCGACGCGACCTTCCGCGACCGCCGCCTTCACCGCGCACTCGGGTTCGGTGTCGTGCGTGCAGTCACGGAAGCGGCAGTCGATGCTGAGCGCCGTGATGTCCTCGAAGGCATCGTCGAGCCCCGTCGAGACATCCCAGAGCTGCAATTCGCGCATGCCTGGCGTGTCGATCAGCAGGCCACCGCCAGGCAGGATCACGAGCTCGCGGTGCGTCGTGGTGTGCCGGCCTTTGCTGTCGCTCTCGCGGACCTCTGCGGTCCGTTGCACGTCGCGGCCAATCAGGCGATTGATCAGGGTCGACTTGCCGACGCCCGATGATCCGAGAAACGCCGCTGTCCGCCCCGGACCGATGTGGCCGCGCAAGGCGTCGAGTCCCTGCCCCGAATGGGCGCTGACCAGTTCGACCGGGAACTGGCCGGCCACGGGACCGAGTTCGGCGCGGACCTGGTCGACGTCGCGAGGCAGGTCGGCCTTGTTGAGCACGACGACCGGTGAGGCACCTCCCTCGAGTGCGGCGAGCAGGTAGCGTTCAATGCGGCGCACGTTGAAGTCGTGATCGAGCCCGCTGACGAGGAACACCACGTCCACGTTGGCGGCGACGACCTGAGCCTCGGTCGTGGTCCCGGCGGCCCTGCGCACGAAACGACCGCGACGCGGGAGGACCTCGACGATCCGGCCCATCTCCTCGGCCGGTGCGGCCGGTCTCAGCGCGATCCAGTCACCCACGGCCGGAAATGCCTCGCGCGATTCCAGCTTGTGCCGTACGCGTCCGGTGACGCGCGCCAGGACCTCGACCTCGCCCGTGTGCACGCGATAGATGTGCTGACTTTCGAGGACGACACGCGCCGGCAGGCTGTCCTCGCCCTCAGGGCGATGCGCCTTCCACACCTCGATCCAGCGGGCATCCCATCCCAGGGTCTCGAGCGTCACATCGCCTGTCATGCAGGGACAGCTTAGAACAGAAGGGATGGGCTCCCTGCTGCTGACGACCCACTACAATGCCGCGATGGCCGAGCAGGAGCCCGAGGGACCGCGGTCGCGGGGGCAGGAGGCCCTGGATGCCGTGTGGCCGGAGGTCTACCAGGAACTGCGCCGCCTGGCCGGCCATTACGTTCGTGGCGAGCGGCCGGATCTGACCCTGCAACCCACCGCCCTCGTGCACGAGGCCTACGTGCGGCTGCTGCGCGAGGCCAACACGTCGTGGCAGAACCGCGCGCACTTCAGCGCCATCGCCGCCAATGCGATGCGGCAGATTCTCGTCGAGCAGGCCCGCGCTCACAAGGCGCTGAAGCGTGGCGGCGATCACTTGCGGGTCACGCTCGTTGAGGATGCAGCCGCATCGCCCCAGGGTGATCCTGACGTCGAGGCTCTCGACGAGGCGCTCGAGGCGCTGGCGGCACTGGAGCCTCGCCAGGCCCGCCTCGTGGAACTGCGGTACTTCGGCGGGCTCACGATCGAGGAGGCGTCCGTGGAACTCCATGTCGCGCCGGCGACGGCCAAGCGCGACTGGGCGCTTGCCCGCGCCTGGCTGCGTCGACGACTCGAGGCGCACGGCGACTCGTGACCGCGGCGCAATGGCAACGCGTCACCGCGCTGTTCGGCGTAGCCCGCGCGCTGCCAGACGGTGAGAGGGCAGCATTCGTGACGCGTGAGGGCGCCGACGATCCCGTCGTGTGCGCGGAGGTCCTGTCCCTGCTCGAAGCCGACCGCGAGGACGCCTTTCTCGAACGTGGCGCACCGGTCCAGCCGGCCGACCTGCTGGACGAAGCGGGCGGGCACGCGTTCGAGCCCGGCGCGTCGCTTGGTCCCTATCGCATCGAGCGCCTCCTGGCACGCGGCGGCATGGGCGTCCTCTATGTCGGCGTCGACACGCGCCTCGGTCGCCGTGTCACGCTGAAGGTCCTGCCGGCGGCAACGGCGCGCGATCCGCGAGCCCGCGCCCGTCTCCAGCGCGAGGCACGTACCGCGGCGCAGTTGCGTCACCCTCACATCGTTTCGGTCCACGCGCTCGAGGAACTCGGCGACACGCTGGTGATCGTCGCCGAGTACGTCGAAGGGCCGACGCTGGCCGAAGTGCTCCGCGATCACGGGCCGCTGGATCGTGCGCGCTGGCACGCGCTCGCCCGAGCCCTGGCGTCGGCGTTGGCCGCCGCGCACGCCGCGCAGGTGATTCATCGCGACGTCAAGAGCAGCAACATCGTGCTCGGCGCCGACGGACTGCGTCTCGTCGACTTCGGGATTGCGCTGGCGCAGGCCAACGGCGGCGACACACGGCTCACGCGTGCGGGACAGTCCGCCGGTACGCCGCTCGCGCAGGCACCCGAGCAGCTCGAAGGCGGACCAGCGACGATGTTGTCCGATCAATTCGCGTTCGGGCTGGTCCTGTACGAAGCCGCGAGTGGCCGGTTGCCGTACGGCGATGGCCCGCTCGCGGGCGTGTGGGCCCGCATGCTGCGCGATGAACCGCGGCCCCTGGCGGCCGTTGCGCCGCAGCTGTCGGTAGACGATGTCGTGCTCGTGCATCGTTGCCTCGCGCGGCGGCCCGAGGATCGATTCGCGTCGATGCGCGATGTGATCGACGCGTTGGATGCCTCACCGTTCCACGATAGGGACCGCACTTCTGGTAAGGACCGCCCTTCTGGGAGGGACCGCTCTTCTGGTGAGGACCGCTCTTCTGGTGAGGACCGCTCTTCTGGTGAGGACCGCTCTTCTGGTGAGGGCCGCGCTTCTGGTAGGGACCGCTCTTCTGGTAGGGACCGCTCTCCGAGCGGTCCATCACCGGATCACGCGCCTGACCCTCGGACGCACGACGGCAGCGCACCTCGCGGAGATGGACGGCTGGGACAGCCGTCCCTACCAACGGTGACGGTGACATCGAAATGGTGGGACGTGCACCAGGCGGTCACGGCGGCGCTCTATATCGGCTTGTTGTGGCCCGGATGGCTCGTCGTCACCACCCTGCCCGATCGCTGGCGAGCGCTCGCACACCTCGCGCTGGTCTGCCTCGCGGCCATCGCGACGTCCCTGCGGCTTCACCTGTGGTTCAGCGCGCGACATTACCCCGACCCGATCGCGGCGACGCGTCGAAGTTGGTGGCCCGTGGCTACTGGCATCGACGTGCTCTACGCGGGACTGCTCGGCGGCACGGCACTCGCTGCGGCCGACGTTCGCCTTGTTGCCGCCGTCGTCACCGCCGGACTGGCGGTGTGCCTGCTCATGGCCTCACTCGTCATCGAACCCGCCACACGTCGCGCCACCACGCTCACCGACTTGAACAAGTGACAAGGGAGAGGGAAATAGTCTCCCTTGTCCCTTGATCAGGTGTTTGTGCCGAAGATGTCCTCGTAGCTGGCGTACATCGCGCCCCATGCCGCCGGTATCATCGGCAGAAAGCAGAGGCACGCGAAGAGGGCCGTCCCGCCAATGGCGACGAAGGCGACCGGGCCTGCCTGCTCGCCGCGAGCGACGGTCAGGAGGATCGCGGCGATGAGGGGCGATATGACGACCAATCCGACCCCCAACAGCACGAGTCCGTACACCGTGAACGCGCCGACGTTCGTCCATCCGGCGTGCAGGCTTGCCTTGAGGGCCTCCAGCGCCGGGACGTCGTCGAACACGACCAGCGCAGGAGCGAACCACACCATTAGTGACAAGAGCATGACGGCGGCCATGACCACCAGCGCAATCACGACGCCGACGAGCCCCACGCCGACCAGGGACGTGGCGCTCGCGCCGGAGTTACCGACGGCAAACGCCGACAGCAGCGTCCCGCTCAGCGCGAGCAGGGTGATGGGGACCATCACGATGAGCATCACAAGCACGCTGGCCGCCAGGTACAGCGCACCGACCAGTGCGAGCGGTTGCAGGCGCGGCGCCTCGAAGCCGTTGAACAGGTAGCGGACTTCCAGTGGCTGCCCCTGGCGAAGTGCGCGGCACCCGAGCATCAGCCCGCCGGCGTGAATCGGCACGACGACGCTCCAGAGCATGCCCGCGAACGGAATGATCGAGAGCACCACACCCATCATCATGAACAGGATGGTGATGCCGATCCACACTGCCGGGGAGGCGGCGAAGATCTCCACTCCTTCGTTCGCCCACTGCAACCCCTGCCCGGCCGCTACCACCCGGGGCGCGCGCGCAACCACCTAACGCGCCTCGCTGGTGGTCGGTGTCGGCTGTTTTGGCGTCGTGGCTGGTGCGCCCTTCACATACGTGTCGAACCACTGCACCCACTGCTCGAGGCGATGGCGCCGGTAGCTGGGCCGGGTGATGCCGTGGAACTGACCCGGATAGATCACGAGGCGGGTGGGCGTGCCCACCGACTTCAGCGCCTGGTACATCTGCTCGCTGCCAATCGCCGGGACGTTGAAGTCCTTCTCGCCAGCCATGAACATCGTCGGTGTCTTGATCTGTTCGACCTTGAAGAACGGGTAGGACACCTTCATCCAGCGGTCCATGGTCTTCCACGGCTGGCCCATCTCGTTCTCGTACTGGACGATGTACTGATCGGTCCCGTACATGGTGAGCTGGAGCGAACTGCCGGCGCCGCTCACCGCGCCCTTGAAGCGCGGATCGCTCGCGATCGTGTAATTGGTCAGGATGCCGCCGTAGCTCCAGCCGCCGATGCCGAGCCGCGCGGGGTCGGCGATGCCTTCCTTGATCGCCCAGTCCACGCCGGCCAGCAGGTCCATCACTTCCTTGTTGCCCCAGTCGCCGAAGATGGCTGACTGGAAATCCTGGCCGCGGCCGTGGCTGCCGCGATAGTTGACCTGCAGCACCGCGTAGCCATTGGCCGCGATCCATTCACGGTCGAACATGAACCCGAACGTGTCCTGCCCGTTGGGGCCGCCATGGATGTGAAGGACGAAGGGCAGCTTCGACGCGCCCGTGACGCCGGGCGGCAACGTCAGCAGGCCACCGATGCGCACACCGTCCTTGTTGGTGAACTCGACCGGCTTCACGGTCCCGAGCGTCAATTCCTTCGCCATCCAGTCGTTATGACCGGTCAGCTTGCGAAGGGCGCCGTGGTCGAGCGCATAGACCTCCTCGGGCTGCGTCGGCGTACTCATCGTGACCGCGAAGTTGCTGTCGGCGGGGCTCTCGGCAAGGGCGCGCACCACCTGCTGGCCCTTCGTGACACGCGTGATCGGGCCGCCCGCCGCTGGCACGGATGCGACGTACACCTCGCGATCGTCGGCGACGACGAACGTCACGCGAGCACCGTCCTTCGACCACACGGCGTCGCTGACGGGACGATCGAGTGTCGGCGTCAGGAGCGTCGCGGCGCCGCCGGCGGCCGGTACCACCGCCACGTGGAACTGTTCGTAGGCGTCTAATCGCGGATCGCCGCCTTCCATGTACAGCAGCTTCTGGCCGTCGGGGCTCCATGCGAGTGGCTCGCCGTGGCGCGCGACTTTCGCGCTGAGCTGACGCGGCGTCGCCCCAGCGCGCGCCTCGACCACGTACACCTCGCGGACGGCCGACTTCTCGCGCATCGCCGATCGCGCGCTCAGGAAGGCGATTTGCGTGCCGTCGGGCGACCAGGTCGGCGCGGTGTCGTCGAACGCACCCGACGTCAGGGCAGTCGTGGCACGACGTGCGATGTCGAAGAGATACAGGTGCGTCCGCAGCTTGCCGTCGACGTAGCCGACGCCATCGCGCTTGAACTTGAACGTCTCGATCTCGATCGGCTTCGGCGCGCGATCGGGCTTGTCTTCGGCCGCGGCGGGATCGACGTCGCGTGATGTCACGACCAGCTGGGCGCTGTCAGGCGACCACGCGTAGTCGGAGACGCCACCGACCACGTCCGTGAGCTTCTGCGCCTCGCCACCGAGCCGGCTCAACGTCCAGACCTGGGCCTTCTTCTTCTCGTCCTGGCGAACGAAGGAAATCCACTTGCCGTCCGGACTCCATTTCGCCGCCGACTCGGACTCGCCCGTCGACGTCAGGCGCAGCCGCTCGCTTCCATCCCATTTCGCCATCCAGATGTCGTTGTCGCTCTTGTCCGTGGCGACGTCGACGGTGCTGACACCGTAGGTCACCCAGGCGCCGTCAGGGGAGCGTTGCGGATCGCGCACGGACACGATGCGATCGACGTCCGGTACCACGATCCTGCGCGGCGCGGCGGCCGGCTGGGCCGTCGCCGGCGCTGCGGGCGTCGTCGGCGAAGGGGTCTGAGCGGCGATCGGCGCCACGACCGCAAGGGCGATCACACCAGCCATCCAGGGACGGTGTACGCGCATCGAGAGGGTCATCGGGAGAGGGTTCCTTTCCACGGTTGCCCGCATTGTCGCTCAGGTTGGGAGGGAATCGCGGAGCGACCCAACCGGCGCGACCCGCCCGACCGGTCGGGGCAGGCGGTCCGTGCCCGCGTTAATATCGCGAGGTGCTGTGCTTGAAGCTTTCGCGACCGGCGGGTCTCGTGGCCTGCCTGCTGACGGCGTCGATGGCCGTCGCGTCGCAGGCCGAGGCGCAGGCGCCTCGCCGCTCACCACCGGCAACGGCGGCCCCCGTTCCGCAGTTCTACACGACCAAACGCGCTCCTGACGCGCTCCAGAACAAGCAGGTCGTGCTCGAAACCACGCTCGGCGCGATCGTCATCCAGCTGGACGCCGCCGCCGCCCCGAACCACGTCGGCTACCTGCTGGATCAGGCCGAGGCCGGCGCCTACGACGGCACCGTGTTCCATCGTGCGGTGCCACTCGGGATCATCCAGGGTGGCGATCCGCTCTCGAAGGATCCCACCAAGACCGCGCTGTACGGCACCGGCGGCCTCAATCGGCTGAAGCGCGAGCCCAACGACCGCAAGCACCTGCGCGGAGCCGTGGCTGCTGTCCTGCAGCCCAACAAGCCGGACAGCGCCGGGGCGCAGTTCTTCATCTGCCTCACCGACCAACCCGGACTCGACGGGCAGTTCACGGTTTTCGGCGAGGTGGTCGAGGGCCTGGAAGTCGCCGAGCAGGTCTCCCAGTCGCCGCTCGACGCCGGCGGACGCCTCACGTCACGCGTGACGATCACCCGTGCGACCGTGCGCGACACGCCCGCGGCGTCGGCGGCGCCGTTTGCCGAGACCGCGGTCGAAGAACTGGCGCAGTACCGGGCCACGATCGCCACCACGATGGGCAACATCGTGATCGGCTTCGCGCCTGATGTGGCGCCGGGGCACGTGCGCAACTTCCTGCGCCTCGCGCAACTCGGGGTGTACGACGGCACGGCGTTCCATCGTGTCGTACCGAAGTTCGCGGTGCAGGCCGGCGATCTCTCGTCGCGCCCGGCGCCGCTCACCCAGGTCCAGCGCAAGGCGGTCGGCACCGTCACGGGCGAGTTCAACGCGCTCAAGCACGAGGCCGGCATCGTGAGCATGGCCCGCGGCGACGACCCGGACAGCGCCAGTACGTCGTTCTTCATCTGCACGGCGGCGTCTCCGTCGCTCGACGGCAAGTACACGGCGTTCGGCCGCGTGCTCGAGGGCATGGACGTGGTCACGGCGATCGAGCGGGCGCCGCTCGACGGGGAAGCGCCCCGCACACGAATCGGGATCACGGCGGTGACATTGACGAAGGGTGCGCGGTGAGCGACGAGAACGCGAAGAAAAAGAAGGTCGATTACGGCAACGCGTGGGAAGAGGCCAAGGGCCTGATCTGGAGGAGTCGCGCGCGGCTGGCGCTCGGACTCAGCCTCATGCTGGTCAACCGCCTCGTCGGTCTCGTGCTGCCGGCATCCACGAAGTTCCTTGTGGACGACGTGATTGGCAAGGGGCGGTCGGAGTTGCTGTGGCCACTGGCAGGCGCCGTGGCACTCGCGACCCTCATCGAGGCGGCCACCTCGTTCACGCTGTCACAGGTTCTCGGCGTCGCCGCCCAGGGGGCGATCACCGAGATGCGCCGTTCGGTGCAGGCCCACGTCGCACGGCTGCCGGTGCGGTACTTCGACACCGTGCAGACCGGCGTGCTCATCTCGCGGGTGATGTCGGATGCCGAGGGCATTCGCAATCTCGTCGGCACCGGCCTGGTGCAACTCACTGGCGGCACGCTCACCGCGATCATTGCGCTCGGTGTGCTCTTCTACCTGAACTGGCAGCTCACGCTGGTCATGATCGTGGTGCTCGGCTCGTTCGGCGGCATCATGGCCGTCGCCTTCAAGCGCCTCCGGCCGCTGTTCCGCGAGCGCGGCAAGATCAACGCCGAGGTCACTGGCCGCCTGTCGCAGTCCCTGAGTGGCATCCGCGTCGTGAAGGCCTACACCGCCGAGAAACGCGAGGAGATCGTCTTCAGCAAGGGCGTCCATCGCCTGCTGCGCAACGTCGCCCAGTCGATGACCGGCGTGTCGGCCACTACGGCCATGGGCACGGTGATCATCGGCGTCACCGGCGTGATCATGATCACCATGGGCGGGCGCGCGATCGTCGCCGGCACGATGACGCTCGGCGACTTGTTCATGTACATCTTCTTCACCGGACTCGTGGCGGCGCCGATGATCTCGATCGCCTCCATCGGCACGCAGATCACCGAAGCCCTCGCCGGTCTGGATCGCATCCGCGAGATCAAGAAGATGGCCACCGAGGATGCCGAGGACCTCGACCGGCGCGCGCTGACCGACGTCGCGGGGCGCGTCACGTTCGAGGACGTGTGGTTCGAGTACAACGAGGGCGTACCGGTCATCAAGGGCGTCACCTTCGACGCACCCGCGGACTCGACGACGGCGCTGGTCGGGTCGAGTGGCTCGGGCAAGAGCACGTTGATCAGCCTGGTGATGGCCTTCAACCGTCCGACCCGCGGTCGCGTGCTGATCGACGGGCAGGACCTCCAGGAGATCCAACTTTCGAGTTATCGCGGGCAGCTCGGCATCGTGCTGCAGGAGAACTTCCTGTTTGACGGCACCATCGCCGACAACATCCGCTATGCCAACCCGCATGCGTCGATGGACGAGGTCATCGCCGCCGCGAAGATTGCCTACTGTGATGAGTTCGTGGATGGCTTCGCCGAGGGCTACAAGACCGTCGTGGGCGAGCGCGGCGTCCGCCTCTCGGGCGGCCAGCGCCAGCGGGTCGCGATCGCGCGCGCGATCCTTGCCGATCCGCGCATCCTGATCCTGGATGAGGCGACCTCGAGTCTCGACAGCGAGAGCGAAGCGAAGATCCAGGAAGCCCTGCGATCGCTGCGCCGCGGCCGCACGACGTTCGTCATTGCCCATCGTCTCTCCACGATTCGCAGCTCCAACCAGATCCTGGTGATCGAGGAGGGCCGCGTGGCCGAGCGCGGCACGCATGCCGAGTTGATGGCGCTCGACGGCCGCTACCGCCAGCTGCACGACCGGCAGTACGCCGTCGAGCTCGACCGCTTCATCAACCCGGGCGAGGACTTCACGCCTGAACCTGCGTCGGCCGCGGTGCCGGCCGGCCCGCGTTGAGGTGGCAATCGCGCTGAGGCCTGCACCACGGAGCTTTCCGGGGCGCACAGGCACTTGGGCCGTGTGGCTGCAATGGGCGCTCGGCGCGTGTGTCGCCGGCGTCGCCCTGGTGCTGATCCTCGTCGCGCTCGTCCCGTCACGCATCGTCATCCCGGTAGGCCGGCCGGGCGGTCTCGTGCCGCCGATGCTGATCGGAGTGCACGGGGCCGAGAAGAACTACGACCATTGGATGCGATGGACGACGGGGCACGCGCGTGTGCGCTGGCCCGGACGCTTCGGCGCGGTGCCCGAAGCCATCGTCGTGACCGTCGCCGGCTTCCCGGGACGTGCTGCCGATCAGGTCGAGATCCGGATCAACGGCGTGCCGTCGCGCCACCAGGTGACCGCCCGGTACGAGGACCTGCGAATCCCTGTGCCGCACGGCGTCCGCGCGCCGCTCGACGTCACGATCACCAGCCCGGTGACGCGCCCGCCTGCTGATCCGCGAACGCTGGGGGTACGCCTCGAGGCGGTCACGATCGAGAACCGCGATCTCGCCAGCCGGGTCGCCGACATCGACACGCCGGGCGGCGTATTGGTGCTCGGCGCACTCGCCTGGCTCATAGGCGTGTGGGCCGCGGGCCATGGCGCGCCGGCGTACCGCCGCATCGCATGTGGCGCCGCGGCGTGGGCGTTGGTGGTGCTTGCGATGGCTGTCGTCTCAGCCACGGCGCTCCGTCCCTCTGCGTGGCTGACGCTTGGCCCGGTGGCCGTTGGCGGGCTCGCGACGTGGCTGCTGGCGCGTGCGGGGCAGGCGAGGGTCGCGGCGGCGTTGTCCGGCCTCGCGCTGACGCTGCTCGGGCTGACCATCGTCACCTGGTGCGTAGCGTCGTTTGTCGACGTGCCGCGCTGGGACATCTGGGACTTCGTCGTGTTTCTCGGCAGGCGCGAGCAACGTGGGCTCACGCTGGCGGACTTCTGGGCACCTCACAACGAGCATCGCCCGAGCGTCATTCGCGCCGTGCTGCTGGCCAACGTCCTCCTGAGCGGCTGGAACCACTGGAACGAGCTGTGGACGATGCTCGTGATCACGGCCGTGCACGCGCTGCTGCTGGTGAAGAGCGTGGGCGATTCGCGACAAAGATCCGGAGTGGCCACGCTGATCTTCGTCGCCGGCGCAGGCACGCTCGTGGCGACCGCCACGCAATGGGAGAACTGGTTGCAGGGCTGGCAGATTGCCCTGGTGAACGGTGCCGCGTGCATGTCTGCGGCCTTGATCCTCCTTGCCGGTCGCGCGATCACCTGGCCGCGCCTGACGGCCGCCGCGGCTCTCGTCTTCCTCGGCACGGCAGGTTTTGCCAGTTGCCTTGCCGGATGGCCCATCGGGCTGGTCGCCATCCTGGTCCGCCGGCCCCGGCAGTGGCCCGCCAAGGCGGCTGCGTGGCTCGCCGTGGGCGTTCTGGTCAGCCTCGCCTACGTGCACGGCATGGTCAGGCCTCCAGAGCTGCCGGCGCCGGCGCCGATCTTCTCGTCCCTCGAGGCGCTGTGGAGCGTCACGTACGGGACGCTGCTCGCGCTCGGCCTGCCCATCTGGTACGAGCCGCACGCGTTCCTGCGCGAGACGTTCGGCGTCTGGCTGATGCCGGCGGTCGGTGCCGGGGGCATCCTGTTGGGCGTCGTCGTGCTGTTCGGCCATTGGCGGGACGTCGAGTCCCGTCGCGAGCAGGCCTGGCTGTTGCCGGCGCTACTCATGGCGTTCTCCGGAGCGGCCTGCACCATCACCGCAATCGGCCGCGTGCCGATGGGACTGCACGCGATGACCGCATCGCGTTACATCGTGTTCACGGTGCTGTTCTGGATCGGGCTGCTGATGCTGCTGACCGTGCGGACGCCGTACCGGTCGCGCGCGGCACGTGGTGCCGGTCTCGTCGTTGCGTCGCTGATCGTGGCGGGTGGCTTGCGGGCGTGGGGCGACGCGCTGCCGTTCATGGAGCAGCATTACGTCGGCGGTATCCTCGGCCGTGAGGCCCTCCTGCGAGCCGACTGGCCGAACACCGGCGCGTTGTTTCCCGTCGCGCCGGTCCTCGACGAGCGGCGGCAGTGGCTCGAGCGCCACCATCTCTCGCTCTACAGGCCCGCACGACGATAAGGCGTCGAGCACTCGGTCACTCGGTTGGCTCGCCCTCGTCGAATGGCAACAGGCCGTCGCCGGCGACGAAAGCGGCCGATGGATCGACGAGGTTGTGGACACTCACGCCGAGCAGGCGCACCGGTCGCACTGCCGCGTCAGTCCTGTCCAGCAGTTGCTGCGCGTGTGCCGTGATTGTCGGCGTGTCGTGCACACCACCGGGGGCACTGAGGCTCCGGGTCACGGTGGAGAAATCGTCGTACCGCACCTTCAGCGTCACGGTCCCGGCCCGCAGCCCCTTCCGGGACAGCCACTCGCCGCAGATGCGCGAGAGGCCATCCAGCTGGCTCCGCATGAGCGCGAGCTCGCGAATGTCCTCGGCGTAGGTACGCTCGGCGCCGTGCGATTTGACGACGCGATCGGGTACCACGCGGCGATCGTCACGTCCCCAGGCGAGCGCCGTGAGCCATGACGCCTGCGAGCCGACGGCCGCGTGCAGCGTCGCGGCGGCGGCCGCGCGCACATCGACGAGGCGCTCGATGCCGTGCGTGCGAAGGCGCCGGGCCGTCACCGGCCCTACGCCCCACAGCGCGTCGATCGGGAGGTGCTGCAGGAACGCCTCGACCCGTTCGGGGGCGATCACGGTCAGGCCGTCGGGCTTGCGCCAGCCCGAGGCAATCTTGGCGAGGAACTTGTTGGGTGCCACGCCAGCCGATCCCGTGAGGCCCGTCTGATCGTGAATCGCGCGCTTGATCCGCCGCGCCACCTCGACGCCAAGTGACTCGCCCCAGCTGTTCTCGGTCACATCGAGGTAGGCCTCGTCGAGCGACAGCGGTTCGACCAGCGGTGTCACCGACCGGAAGATGTCGAAGACCGCCTGCGACACCGCGCGGTACTTGCCGAAGTCGGTAGGCACGATGACCAGGTCTGGGCAGAGCCGAACCGCGCGCGACATCGGGATGGCCGACCGCACACCGAACGCCCGTGCCTCGTAGGACGCCGCGCAGACGACCGCACGACTCTCGGGCCGTCCGCCGACGGCGACCGGCCTGCCGCGCAACTCGGGACGATCCCGCTGTTCCACCGACGCGTAGAACGCGTCCATGTCGATGTGCAGAATCCGGCGCACGTCGGCTGGGCGGGAGAACATAGGGCGAAACTAGGATAACGCCTAACGCTTAACGCTTAATGCCTGATGCCTGATGCGCGTCGACGTGAGGGCCGACGCCTACGGAGCCTGGTGTAGCCGTCGACCTACCACCTTCGCCAAGGCTACGGCGGACAAGTCAGGTCGACGGTCACAGACCCCGTCGACGGCACCGAGCCTTGAGAGTTGAAGGCCGAAGGCCGATTGCCGACGGCCGTCCACGGTACAGTGATGTCCATGTCGCTGCTCGACGAGTTCACGCATCAGTTCGTGCCCGCCGAAGGTACGTCGACGACCACTCTCGTCACGCTGCATGGCACCGGCGGCGACGAACACGACCTCCTGGACCTGGGTCGCGCGCTGCATCCCAGGGCAGCGCTCCTGAGCCCGCGCGGGCGCGTGCTCGAAGGCAACATGCCTCGTTTCTTCCGCCGCTTCGCCGAGGGCCGTTTCGACCTGGACGACGTTCGTGTGCGGGCAGCGGAGCTCGCGACGTTGCTCGACGAGGCCGCCATTGCCTACGGGCTCGCTCGCGATCGCATGGTTGCGGTGGGCTATTCCAATGGCGCCAACATCGCGCACGCCACGCTGCTGCTCAGGCCGGACAGCTTCGCGGGTGCGGCGTTGCTGCACGCGCAGTTCGTGCTGGCGCCCGATCCGTTGCCATCGCTCGTGGGACGTGCGGTGTTCCTGGCGGCGGGCGAGGCCGATCCGATTGTGCCGGTCGCGGAGGCGCGGCGGCTCGCTGATACGCTTGCTGCCGCCGGGGCGACCGTGACACCGTTCTGGTCACGTGGCGGGCACGGGCTCACTGGCGACGACGTGGAGCATGCGAAGCGCTGGCTGAACTCCGCCGGGTTTGGTTCGTAGAAGGAAACAGATGGATCCGGAACAGATCATCGGTCAGCTCATCGGCGGTTTTCTCGGGGGCAAGAAGAGACGTTCGCGCGGCGGGTTCGGTCTGTCGAACCTGGGCATCGGCGCAAATCGATCGGGCTACGGCAGATCGGGCGGGAGCCTGATCAACGCTGGCACGCTGTTGACGGTGGGTGGCTTGATCTGGGGCGCGCTCGAGAGCATGCAGCAAGGGAGCGCCGCCGGCACCCCGGGTGCCGCGGCCACGCCACCGCCGGGCATTCCGATGCCTGGATCGTCGCGCGGCGTGTTGTCGGCAGACGTCCCGGCGCTGGTCGTGCCGCCGCCGCTGCCGCCGATTCCCGGCGCGACTCCGCCACCACTGGAGGCCGGCGCCCCGATCGCCGTGCCGCCGATGCTGGTGCCACTCGTGCAGCTGGCCGTCAGCGCCGCCCGTGCCGATGGCGACCTGTCGGACGAAGAGGTCGCGGTCATCCGTCGCCGCGCCAGCCAACTCGGTGCCGCGGCGTTCGTCGACAGTGAGTTGCAGCAGCGCCGTCCGCTGGAGACCATCACGCCACCCTTCACCACGCCCGAGCAGCGACAGGCCGCGTACGCGCTTGCGTACGCTGTCGTGCATGGCGAGGCCGCCGTGTCCGTTGGCGAGCGCATGTACCTCACCCAGCTCCAGCGCCTGCTCAGGCTCGACCACGCCGACGTCGAACGCATCGAGAGCGAGACCCTTGCGGGTGGTGACGAGAGCTGACCGCGCCGTCATGGAGACCGGCGCGCCACTATCAACGCGATGGTAGGGCCCGTTCTCCGAACGCGGCCCGCCCACGGCCGGGCTCGGAGAGAGCCGGCCCTACCGTTCTGCAGATCCGATTCCCAACCCTGTACCCGGTACCCGGTACCCGGAACCCGGTTCCCGGTCCCGGCTCCCGGTTCCCGATCAAAGGTGACACCCATGTGGTACTACGCCCACAACAACGCTCCCGTCGGTCCCATCTCGTTCGATGATCTCGCCGGCCGCATCCGCACCGGCGTGGTCACGCCCGAGACGCTCGTGTTCACGACCGGCATGACGCAGTGGCAGGCCGCCAGGGACACGCCGCAGCTCGCGGCGCTGTTTGGCGGTGCCGCGCCGGCGCCCACGGCCACGCCCGTCGCTGCGGCGCCGCCGGCGATGGGTCGTCGCGCGCACGAACTCACGTACCGCATCGTCGGCGAGGACGTGCAGTTCGTGGAGATCGAACTCGATCCGGGCGAGGCCACGGTGGCCGAGGCTGGCGGCATGATGTACATGACGGCCGGCGTGCAGATGGACACCATCTTCGGCGACGGCAGCCAGCAGCAGCAAAACGGCATCCTGGGCGCCCTCATGGGAGCAGGTAAGCGCCTCCTGACGGGTGAGAGCCTGTTCACGACTGTCTTCTCGAACCCGACGGCGTCGCTGCAGAAGGTCGCCTTCGCGGCGCCCTATCCCGGGCGCATCCTGCCGATGGACCTGAAGGAGCTCGGCGGCGAGCTGATCTGCCAGAAGGACAGCTTCCTCGCTGCCGCCAAGGGCGTGTCCATCGGCATCGCGTTCCAGAAGAAGATCGGCGTCGGTCTGTTCGGCGGCGAGGGCTTCATCATGCAGCGCCTGACTGGTGACGGCCTCACGTTCGTGCACGCGGGCGGCATGATCGAGGCGATCGACCTCCAGGCCGGCGAGATCCTCAAGGTCGATACCGGCTGCCTCGTCGCGCTGACGCCATCGGTGCAGTACGACGTGCAGTTTGTCGGCAAGGTGAAGACCGCGTTCTTCGGCGGTGAGGGACTGTTCTTCGCCGTGGTGACCGGTCCCGGCCGCGTATGGCTGCAGTCGCTGCCCCTGAGCCGCATGGCCGACCGCATCCTCAAGGCGGCGCCAGGCATCGCGCGCGGCGGCAAGGAGGAAGGCTCCATCCTCGGAGGCCTCGGCGGTCTGCTCGACGGCGACAACTAGCCGCGTCGCACTGCTACACTATCGGACGGCCCGACGGTCACGCCGGGCCTGCCTCCGATCCCCGGACGGCCACTCGGCTTCATCACTGGAACGATTCGCACGCGCCCCCTCTCGCAATGGCACCTCAGTACATCTACACGATGAAGGGGCTGACCAAGGTCTATCCCCCTGACCTGGTCGTTCTCAAGGACATCTGGCTGTCGTTCCTGCCTGGCGCCAAGATCGGTGTCCTCGGGTACAACGGCGCCGGCAAGTCGACGCTGCTGCGGATCATGGCGGGCGCCGAGAAGGAATTCTCCGGCGAGGCCTTCCTGGCCCAGGGCTGCACCGTCGGCTACCTGCCGCAGGAGCCGCAGCTCAACCCGGCCAAGACGGTCCTCGGCAACGTCGAGGAGGGCGTGCAGCCAATCAAGGATCTGCTCGCGCGGTTCGACGAACTCTCGGCCAACTACTCCGACGAGACCGCCGACGAGTTCGCGGCTGTCCAGGACAAGATCGACGCGGTCGATGCCTGGAATCTGGACAGCACGCTCGAACTCGCCATGGACGCGCTGCGCCTGCCGCCGCCCGATGCCGACGTGACCACGCTGTCGGGTGGCGAGAAGCGTCGCGTCGCGCTCTGCCGGCTGCTGCTGCAATCTCCCGACCTGCTGCTCCTCGACGAACCGACCAACCATCTCGATGCCGAGTCGGTGGCCTGGCTGGAGACGTTCCTCAAGGAGTACCAGGGCACGGTCGTCGCCATCACGCACGATCGCTACTTCCTCGACAACGTCGCCGGCTGGATTCTCGAGCTCGATCGCGGCCAGGGCATTCCCTGGGAAGGCAACTACTCCAGCTGGCTGGCACAGAAGCAGCAGCGGCTCGCGCAGGAGGCCAAGTCCGAATCGCGGCGCCAGCGCTCGCTCCAGCGTGAGCTGGACTGGATTCGCCTGTCGCCGCGAGCGCGCCAGGCCAAGGGCAAGGCCCGCCTGAACGCCTACGAGGATCTGCTCGCGCAGGACACGAAGGAGAAGATCGACTCGGTCGAGATCTTCATCGCGCCGGGGCCGCGGCTCGGCGACGTCGTCGTCGAGGCGCGCCAGGTGCGGAAGGCGTTTGGCGAGAACCTCCTGTTCGACGACATGACCTTCACCTTGCCGCGCGGCGGCATCGTCGGTGTGATCGGCCCCAATGGCGCCGGCAAGACGACGCTGTTCCGGATGGTGACGGGGCAGGAGCAGCCCGACGCCGGGACGCTTCGTCTCGGCGAGACGGTCCAGCTCGGTTACGTCGATCAGTCGCGCGATGCGCTCAAGGGCGATCGCTCGGTGTGGGAGGAGATCTCGGGCGGCCACGACGAGATCACGCTCGGCAAGCGCACGGTCGCGTCGCGCGCCTACGTGTCGTGGTTCAACTTCAAGGGACGCGATCAGCAGAAGCTCGTCGGCCAGCTGTCGGGCGGCGAACGCAACCGCGTGCACATGGCCAAGCTGCTGCGCAGCGGCGCCAACCTGCTGCTGCTCGACGAGCCCACCAACGACCTCGACGTCGACACGCTCCGCGCCCTCGAGGAAGCCCTGCTCGATTTCGCCGGCTGCGCCGTCGTCATCAGTCACGATCGGTGGTTCCTCGATCGCATCGCCACGCACATCCTCGCCTTCGAGGGCGACAGCAACGTGGTGTGGTACGAGGGCAACTACCAGGATTACGAGGCCGATCGACATCGTCGGCTCGGCACCGCGGCGGACACGCCGCATCGCGTCAAGTATCGCAAGCTCATAAGGTAAGCGTCCGATGACCAACCCGTCGACCGATTCGCCGGTCGTGTTCACGCCGATTCTCGATCGGATCGCCCAGGAACTGTCCGTCTCGACACGCCAGGTCACGGCCGCCGTGGCGCTGCTCGACGAAGGCGCCACCGTGCCCTTCATCGCGCGCTACCGCAAGGAAGCGACAGGCGGACTCGACGACACGCAATTGCGTACGCTCGAGGGGCGCCTGCGCTACCTGCGCGAGCTCGAGGAACGCCGCACCGCGATCCTTGCCTCGCTGGTCGAGCAGCAGAAGCTCACGCCGGAGCTCGAGGACGCGATCCGCAGCGCCGACAGCAAGACCCGTCTCGAGGACCTCTACGCGCCGCACCGCCCGAAGAAGCGATCGAAGGCGCAGGTGGCGCGCGAGCAGGGACTCGAGCCGCTTGCCGACGCGCTCCTCGCGACGCCGGCGCTCGTGCCCGAACAGGCCGCGGCCGAGTACGTGAACGAGGCCACCGGCGTGCTGGACGTGGGAGCCGCGCTCGATGGCGCCCGCGCCATCCTCATCGAGCGGTTCTCGGAGGCGCCCGAGCTGGTGGGCGGGCTGCGCACGTACGTGTGGGACCAGGGCACCATCCGATCCGCGGTTGCGGAGGGCCAGGAGGAGAAGGGCGCGAAGTTCCGCGACTATTTCGACGCTCGCGAGCCCGTCAACAAGCTGCCGTCGCATCGCGTGCTGGCGTTGCTGCGCGGCCGCAAGGAAGGCATCCTCAAGCTGTCCATCGTGCTCCCCGACGACGACAGCGGTGCCGCGCTCGGTGAACCGGAGCGTCGCATCGCGGCGTTTGCCGGCGTCACCCACCAGGGCCGGCCGGCCGACGACTTCCTGCGCACGGCCGTCACGCTCGCGTGGAAGGCGCGCCTGCAACCGAAGCTCGAGAACGACGTCGAGCAGCGTTTGCGCGAGATGGCCGAAGAGGAAGCGATTCGGGTCTTCGGCACCAACCTGCGCGATCTGCTGCTGGCAGCGCCCGCGGGCACGCGCGTCACGATGGGCCTCGACCCGGGCATCCGCACTGGCGTGAAGGTCGCGGTGGTCGGCAACACCGGGGCGGTCGTCGCGACGGCGACGGTCTTCCCGCACGAGCCGCGCAAGGACTGGGACGGCTCCATCGCGGCGCTGGCCGCGCTGTGCCTGACGCACAAGGTGGACCTCGTCGCGATCGGCAACGGCACGGCGTCACGCGAGACCGAGAAGCTCGTCTCCGAACTGATGGACAAGTTCCCGCAACTCGGGCTCACCCGCATCGTGGTGTCGGAGGCCGGCGCGTCGGTGTACTCGGCGTCTGAACTGGCATCGAAGGAATTGCCCGAACTCGACGTGACGCTGCGCGGCGCGGTGTCGATCGCGCGGCGGCTCCAGGATCCGCTCGCGGAACTCGTGAAGATCGAACCGCGGTCGATCGGCGTCGGGCAATACCAACACGATGTCAGCCAGCCTGCGCTCGCGCGGCAGCTGGATGGCGTGGTCGAGGACTGCGTCAACGCCGTCGGCGCCGACGTGAACACCGCTTCGCCGGCGCTCCTTGCCCGCATCTCGGGCCTCAATTCCCGGCTCGCGGCCCAGATCGTCGAGTACCGCACGCAGCACGGCCCGTTCCGTCGTCGCACGGAACTGCGTGACGTGCCCCGACTCGGAGACAAGACGTTCGAACAGGCCGCCGGATTTCTGCGTATCCTGCAGGGCCCCGATGTGCTCGACGCGTCGGCGGTGCACCCCGAGGCCTATCCGGTGGTGCAGCGCATCGCGAAGGCGACCGGCCGCGAGGTGCCGTCGCTCATCGGCGACGGCGCGTTCCTGCGGACGCTCGATCCGGCACGGTTTGCCGACGATCGGTTCGGGACGCCCACCGTACGCGACATCCTGGCCGAACTCGAGAAACCGGGGCGCGATCCGCGACCGGAGTTCCGTACCGCCAGGTTCAAGGACTCGGTACACCAGTTGTCGGACCTGCAGCCGGGCATGACGCTCGAGGGCGTGGTGACCAACGTCGCCAACTTCGGTGCGTTCGTGGACATCGGCGTACACCAGGACGGTCTGGTGCACGTATCGCAACTCGCCGATCGGTTCGTGAAGGATCCGCGTGACGTCGTCAAGGCGGGTCAGATCGTCTCGGTAACCGTGATCGAGGTGGACATTCCGCGCAAGCGAGTCGCGCTCACCATGCGCAAGGCGGAGCGTCCGGCACCGCGCCCCGCGCAGGCGAGGGACACGGGCAAGGCACAGCCGGGCGGCGGTGCTCAGAGCCAGCGAGGTACGCGTCCGCCGGCGCGCGCGCCGCAACCGGCGCGGCAGGATCGCCAGGAGCGCGGGCCCCAGACTCCTGCGGCCGCGCCCGCGACCGCGATGTCGGCCGCATTTCAAAAGCTGCTGGGGAAATAGGTAGGGACGCCTCTCCGAGGCGTCCATGACCACGTCGCACCGGAGATGGACGGCTCGGAGAGCCGTCCCTACCAGCCCGTTGCGTACGTGGCGTTCAGAAAAATGGCTCTCATCGAACTCGGTGGCGTGACGGTGGCGTTCGGTCACCGTCCCCTGCTCGATGCCGCGACGCTGCGGCTCGACGCGGGCGAACGCGTGTGCCTGATCGGCCGTAACGGTGCGGGCAAGTCCACCCTGCTGCGCATGGTGTCGGGTGAACTCGCGGCCGACGCCGGCCGGGTCTGGCGGCAGCCAGGGCTGCGCGTGGCGAGGCTGGAGCAGGACGTACCGCCAGGCGGCGACCGGACGGTGTTCGCGGTGGTGGCCGAGGGGCTCGGGGCCCTTGGCGCGCTTGCCACCGAGTACCACCAGGTGGCACACGACGTGGCCGAGCACGCCACGCCCGCGGCGATGTCGCGCCTCGGTGAACTGCAGGACGCACTCGAGCGGCAGGATGGGTGGCGCCTGGAACAGCGCGTCGAGGACGTCATCGTACGACTCGATGTGCCTGCCGATGCGCCGGTCAACACCCTCTCGGGCGGGCAGCGGCGTCGCGTGCTGCTGGCGCAGGCGCTGGTGCGGCAGCCGGACGTGCTGTTGCTCGACGAACCGACCAATCACCTCGACATCGACTCGATCGAATGGCTCGAGGCGTTCCTTCGCGACTACACCGGCGCGCTGCTGTTCGTGACCCACGACCGGACGCTCCTGCGGTCGCTCGCGACTCGCATCGTCGAACTCGATCGCGGCGCGTTGCGCAGTTACCCGGGCGACTACGACGCCTACCTGTCCACACGCGAAGCGGAGCAGGAGGCCGACGCGCAAGCCGAGCAGAAGTTCGACAAGTTGCTCGCGCGCGAGGAGGCCTGGATTCGCCAGGGCATCAAGGCGCGGCGCACCAGGGACGAAGGTCGCGTGCATGCCCTCGAGGCGATGCGGCGCGAACGCGCACAGCGGCGCGAGAAGGCGGGTACGGTGCAGCTGTCAGTCGATGACAGCGAGCGATCCGGTACGCTGGTGCTCGAGGCGCGTCATCTCCATCATCGCTTCGGCGATCGCGTGATCGTCGGCGACTTCAGCGGGCGGATCATGCGTGGCGATCGCGTCGGCATCCTCGGGCCCAATGGATCGGGCAAGACCACGCTGCTGCGCCTGCTGCTCGGCACGCTGCCCGTGCAGGCCGGTGAAGTCCGCCGTGGCACCAACCTCGAGGTCGCGTACTTCGATCAGGAGCGCGAACAGCTCGACCCCGATCTGACCGTGATGGATACGGTCGCCGATGGTCGCCAGATGGTCGACGTGCCAGGCGGCGGGACGCGCCACGTGGCCGGCTACCTGAAGGAGTTCCTGTTCACGCCGGAGCGCTTCCAGTCGCCGGTGCGGGCCCTGTCGGGCGGCGAACGTAACCGGCTGCTGCTGGCCCGGCTGCTCGTGCGGCCGGCCAACGTGCTGGTGCTGGACGAACCGACCAACGACCTCGACCTCGAGACGCTGGATGTCCTGGAGGATCTGCTGCTTGGATTTGCCGGCACGCTGCTGGTCGTGAGCCACGATCGCGCCTTCCTCGATCGCGTGGTGACCAGCACGATTGCCTTCGAAGGGCAGGGCACCGTGCGCGAGTACGTCGGCGGCTATGCGGACTGGGTGCGCCAGAAAGCCGCCCGCGACGCGCTGGCGGCGGCCGCCGCGTTACCGGCGAAGACGGTTCCCGCTCCACCGCCGGTCGCTGCGGCGCGGATCGTGAAGTTGACCTACAAGGAGCGGCAGGAACTCGATGGCCTGCCGACGCGGATCGCCGATCTCGAGACGCGCAAGCAGGAACTCGAGTCGGCGATCAACGCCGCGGACTTCCACCTGCGCGGTGCCGTGGGCATGGCCGACGTCGCGTCGGGTCTCGAAGCGACCGAAGCGGACCTCGAACGCGTCATGGCTCGCTGGCTCGAACTCGAAGCCCGCGCGGACGCGGCGCGGTAGAATGCTCGTTTCACGGCAGCCTACGGCCTCCAGCCTACAGCCTGCCCGACTCAGTCTTGACTTCACACCAGCCGGCAGCCGTAGGCCGCAGGCTGCAGGCTCTTATGTCCGACCTCGAACAGATCACCCGCGCCTCGCAACTCTGGAAGCTCATGACCGAAGGCCAGCGACGGCAGGCCGCCGAAGCCTTCTGGGCTGAAGGCGAGGCCGGCGCAGAGCACGCGGAAGTCATCGGGCTGCTGTCGCGGCGGCTCAACTTCCGCGTCAAGTCCGTCCTGGCGTTGCCGTCCGAGAAGCGGGCGAAGTACACGGCCGGCCTGGCCGCGGTGTCCGATGGGGTCGCGGGCCGCTTACTGGTGACCTTCCACCTGACGCACCAGCGCGCGATGATGAGCACGTTCCTCGACGCCCTCGGCATCTCCCATGAGAACGGCCTCATCGCCGACGATGCGGCACCGGCGCTGGACGAGGCGAAGCTGCCGGAGGCGGTCGCGGCCCTGCGGGCGCAGTACCCCGTCGAGGACGTCGATCTCTACCTGCACACGCTGCGGCTCCAGGATCACAAGACCTGGGGCGGGGTGGGCGCGTTCCTCTGATGTCTCGCCAGCCAGGTACGCCGGCGCACGGTCGACCGTGCCGCGTCAGGCGCTGACCACAGCCGATCGGTCGCCTTCCTCGATCGCCTGCGCTTCATAGGACAGTTGCAGGTGCCTGTCCATCGCCTCGCGAGCGGCGCCGCTGTCGCGCTGGCGAATGGCCATGTAGATCCGCCGGTGCATCTCGGCCGATTCGCGGAAGTCGCGCGCCCGCCCGACCGTCCCACGCCGGCGCTCGTAGAACACCTGCGACAACATCTCGACCAGCGACGTCAGGATCGGGTTGCCGCATGCGGCGGCGACCGCCTGGTGAAAGCGGATGTCGTGGCGCAGGAAGTCCTGCGGATTGTCGAGGGACGCGAACATGCTCGTCACCTCCTCGGCGATGGCGGCGATCTGTTCACCAGTCGCTCGCGTTGCACTCAGGGCCGCGACGCCGACCTCGATCATCCGTCGCGCCTCGAACATCTCGTCGCGCGTGAAGCCGTGCAGCGCCGCGAGGAAGCGGAGTGGCTCGGTTTCGAGCGTTGGCGGACCATCGGCGATGAACGTGCCGGAACCGTGACGCGACTGGATGATGCCCATCGTCGACAGTGCGCGCAGGCCGACGCGCACGGACGAGCGGCTGACGCCGGTCTGCAGGGCGAGGGCGCGCTCGGGCGGCAAGCGATCACCGGGGCGGAGTTCGCCGCGCTCGAGGCGCTCGCGTACGTGTTCGACGATCGTCTCGGCGGCGCTGGCATGGGGGCGGCTCGACTGGCGCCAGCCATTGGCGGCGCTGGCCGATGAACGGGCACGCGCGGAGGTGTCGCCCGCGTCCGCCTCATGACGGACACCGGTCATACCGGGGCCTTGTTGCATGCCGCTCTTGTATCACAAGTGTGACGCACGCGACACGCGCAGGCGCATCAGGCCTCAGGTATGCGTGTCGATCGCCCGGCGCACCGCGTCGTAGTCATTGGGCAACTCGATGGGTGTGTTCGACAGTCGCGCATCGATGCCTTCGAGTTGGCGCGTGTGGTACTGCAGCTTGAAGTCGCTGAACTTCAAGCCGTTGGCCGTGGACACGACGACGACCCGCTGATCCTTGGTAATTTCACCGCGAGCCGCCAGCTTCTCGAGCACCGCCAGTGCGACGCCGGTGTGCGGGCAATTGAACATGCCGGTGCGGTCCGCCCGGGCCGAGGCGTCGGCCAACTCGCTCTCGCTGGCCTGCTCGACGATGCCGTCGTAGGCCTGAAGGGTCCTGATCGCCTTACGGATGGAGACCGGGTTGCCGATCTGGATCGCGGAGGCCAGGGTGCTCTGCGCCTGCACCGGCGTGAAGTCCCAGTTGTTCGCGTAGGCAAGGTACAGCGGGTTGGCGCGAGCCGCCTGCGCGACGACAATCCGCGGCCGCTTGCTGACGACGCCGAGCGCCCGCATCATGTCGAACCCGGCCCCGAGCGCACTCACGTTCCCCAGGTTGCCGCCGGGGATGATGATGACGTCGGGCACCTGCCAGTCCCACTGCTGCACGATCTCGACCGAGACCGTCTTCTGGCCCTCGAGCCGGAGGCTGTTCATCGAGTTGGCCAGGTACACGCCCTCTTCGGCGGCGAGTCGCTGCACGATCGCCATGCAGCCGTCGAAGTCGGTATCGAGCGATAGCACGAGCGCGCCGTTGGCGATGGGCTGCAGCAACTGCGCGACCGAGACCTTGCCCCTGGGCAACAGGACGATGGAGGGTATGCCGGCGGCCGCCGCGTAGGCCGCCAGTGCGGCCGACGTGTCGCCGGTCGACGCGCAGGCGATGGCCCGCACCTGCTGGCCGTCGCTGATCATCTGGCGCACCGCCGAGACCAGCACCGTCATCCCCAGATCCTTGAAGGACCCGGTGTGCGAGTTCCCGCACTGCTTGATCCAGAGATCCGGCACGCCGAGGCTCGCGCCGTAGCGCTCGGCCCACAACAGGTTGGTGCCCCCTTCGTCCATCGACACGATCTGGTCGTCGCGGATGTCCGGGCAGACCCATTCCTTCTTGCCCCACACCGCCGAACCGTAGGGCCAGAGCGTCCGCTTGTAGCGTTCGTCGAAGAGCCGCATCCAGGCCCCGGCCGACCGATCCTTCAGGGCCTCCACGTCGTGCGCGACCTCCAGGAGATCGCCACAGGTGGGACACCGGTACAGCGGCGTGAAGAGCGGGTGGGTGCCATGGCACCCGGCGATGCAACGGAATGAAGCGCGGTACATATCAGCCGATTACAAATCTGTGGCGCCAGTTGCACGGTTGCGTGCCGTCACGGCGCAATGGAGCCCACCCGACGCGATGCCGATTCAACAACCGCCCAACGGACAACGACTTGCCAACGAGGGTCAGGAACGACAGGTCTGGTGCGGCCGTTGCAGGACCAGTAGGACGATGCGTCTGATCGCTGCGGCTTTCGACACCCGGAAAGGACGCGCGCGGTGAAAGTAGCACACCTCTCGGAACCGGCGGAAGAACGTGTGATCTTTCGTGACGGCCTCGGTGTGCGCGAGCGGCGCGACACGGGTACTGGCGAGCTGGTCGAGTGGTTCCACCTCGATCCGGCGTTCGCGAGTGTCGAGATCCCCCTGCGCGAGCGCGTGACGCGCCTCGCCAAGCTCCAGCACGTCAAGTTCTCCCGCATCCTCAGTCTCGAGCCGGCCCGCAAGGACTGCGGCCCGATTCTCGTCTCCAGTCACGTCCCGGGCAACCGCCTGTCCGAGGTGCTCGAGATGGCCGGCCACGGCCTGGTCACCTTCGAGCCGGGCGCGGGCCTCCAGATCCTTCGCGACGTGCTCAGCGCCCTCGCGGTGCTGCACGACTCCCGCAACGTGGCCCACGGCTCCCTGGCTCCAGAGCGCGTAGTGCTGACGGCCACCGGGCGGGTGGTCATGGTGGAGCACGTGCTGGGGCACGCCCTCGACCGGTTGCAGCGCCCGCGTCACCAGTTGTGGCGTGAATGGCGGGTGCCGACGCCGCCCGCCGCTGGCACCGTCCGGTTCGACATGCAGACCGACTTCGCCCAGGCCGGCCTGCTCGGCCTGGCGGTCCTGCTCGGGCGACCCATCGACGAGGAGGAGTACCCACATCGTCTCCGCGGCCTGCTGCCGCTGGTACAGGACCGGCTCGGTCGATCGCCATCGGCACCGATCGCCAGCGACGTCGTCGCGGTGCTCGAGCGGCTCGCACCGGTCGACAGCCGGCGCGCGTTCAAGACCGTACGTGACGCCCAGCAGGCCCTCGAAGGGCTGTTCTCGGGCGGCGGTGCCGCGTTGGGCGCGAGCCCCGCGCGGGTCAAGAGCGTCGTGGCCGCGGTTGCCGCGATAGCCGCCGCCGAGGCACCAGCAGCGTCGGCCAGCGATGCTGCCCAGGCACCCGCCACTATCGTCGTCGCAGCACCCGTGACGTCGCTGACGTCCGCGGCCGAAAATGCGCCGGCGCGAGTGCAGGCGCCGCTGGAGGAGACCGCATCGGCATCAGAGGCCGAGATCGACATCGAGGCGTTGCTGGCGCTCGAGGCCGAACTCGAGGACGGCTCGTCACCGGCGTCCCCGCCACCAACGACGCAACGCGCGACAGGCCGTGCGGCGTCAGCGACGCGCACTGCACCGGACGCCGCGCCCACCATGCCGGCCGAGGACGACAGTCCCCTGGAAGCGCTTGCGCAAGAGCGACTCGATCTCGAACGTCAGTTCGCGGAACTGGTCGCCTCGGTTGCGCCTGTCTCCGCCAACGAAACGGTGCACCTGATCCCCGAGACGCCCGCGACCTCGGAGCCGCTGGTCGACGCGCGGGTGCTCTGGTCCTCGATGCCGGCCGCTGACGAGGCCGAGCCGGGCGATGCGATCGAGCCCGTGGTCGCGCCGCAGCTCGACGAAGTTGTGGCGCTGCCGGTGATCGAGGCCGTGGCGGCGGAGGACGACGAGGCCCCCGTGCCGTTCGCGGACACGAGCGTCTTCTCGCGACTCGACGTCGGTGCAGCGACCGAACCCTTGCTGATCGTCGCGACCGAGGAACCGCGGCCGACCGCGGCCATCGAGCACGTACCTGCGGAATGGTGGAAGGAGGCCTTGCCGTGGCGCGATGAGAGCGGGCCTGATGCGGCCGAAACCGCTGCCCAGGAGCCGTCGGCCGCCTCGGAGCACATGGTCGCAGAGGAGCACGCGGCTGCCGACGACGTCACGGCTGCCGATAGCGTTGCGGACGTTGCTGCGTCCGGGAAGGACGGCACGCCCGTCACGGCGGAGGAGGTCGGCGGACCCTCAGGCGACCTGGTCGATGCCGAAGTTGCGTCGACCTCCGCCAAGGCTCCGGCGGACAAGGGCGATGTGACGGTCCTCGACCTCGAGCCGGCTGCCGCTGTCGAACCGTCGATCGAACTCGCCACGGCCGTAGATGCGGTTGCAGTCGTCGAAGAGACATCGCACGACGACATCGCGGTCGTCGAGGACGAAGCCGTCATCGATGTGGCGGATGCCTCGTTGGATACGGAGGCTGCCCAGGACGAAACCGCGGTCGAGGTCACCGTCGCTCCCGACGCCATCGAGTCGGTTGACGGCGAGGCGTCGCACGACGACATCGCGGTCGTCGAGGACGAAGCCGTCATCGACGTGACGGAGGCCTCGTGGGATACGGAGGCCGCCCAGGACGAAACCGCGGTCGAAGTCACCGTCGCTCCCGAGGTCATCGAGTTGGTCGACGGCGAAGCGTCGCACGACAGCGTGGCGATCGTCGAGGGGGCGGTCCCGAGCGAAGTCGCCGTTGACCTCGATGCGGTGGCGGTTGCCGAGGACGAGTCCGCGGCCGAAATCGCAATCGACGCTGACGCCGTGGCTGTCGTCCAAGTCGAGACCGAGACGTGGCACGGCAGCGTGGCAATCGTCGAGGCCGCGACCGAAGGCGAGGTTGTCCTCGATGCGGGGGAAGTTGTCGGGGACGAACCCGCCCCCGCCCCCGCCCCCGCCTTCGCTCTCGGGGGCATCGACGTCGTTGAAGTCGAGGCGGTGCACGGCGGCGTCGCGATCGTCGAGGACGAGCCCGCGATCGAAAACGCTGTCGACCCTGACGCCGCGAATGTCGTTGACGTCGTCGACGTCGAGCCGTTGCACGACAGCATCGCACGCGTCGAGGACGAACCCGCCGTCGAGATCGCCGTCGGCGCTGAAGCGGCGGACGCCGTCGACGTCGACGCGATTCTTGCAGACGTCGCGGTGGTCGAGGACACCGCGGCTATCGAGGTCGCCGCCGCGCTCGACGCAGTGGCGGTGGACGCCCGCCAGGACGACGCACCCGATGTCGAAGGCGGCGCCGCGATCGACGTCGTGGTGATCGAACCGGCCGTGATCGTCGAGCCTGGGGCGATTCAGCCCGTCACGACGGATGTCGGGGATGTACCGGTGTTTGAAGCCGCCGTCGCCGATGCGACAGCGGGCATCGAGGTCGAGACGTTCCACGACGAGCACAGCGACGCGACTGTCGCAGTCGACTCGGACCTGGAACTCCAGCCGGCAGCGACGGCCGATGACGCGGTGTATCTCGCTCCTGACGCGGACTCGATGGCTCTCGCCGCGGACGAGTCCGACGCACGGGCGGCTGCCGATCACCTGACGGTCCTGTCACTCGGGGAGTTGCCTGACGACCACGTCACGGCGGTGCCGTTTGCACTGGAGCCGCATCGGGCCCCGGAGCCCGACGTGGTGCCGTCAGAGGTTGCCGTCGATGCCGTCGCCGACGTGACAGACGCCGCCGCGGCTGCATCCGACACAGCGATCATCGCCACGACCGACGCGTGGGCGGTGGCCGACGTGAATGTCGGCGGGGATGATGCGATGGCGCCGGTCGGCGCCTACCACCTCTTCGGCGACATCGAGCCCATCCTCCTTCAGCAGGAGGACGGGCCAGGGTCGATGCAGGCCGATGCGACCTTCGATGCCCAGCCCGTTGATGACGCCCCGTCGTTTGCGGCGGCTGCGTTGCTCTCTCGGGACGTCGGCGGCAACGACGCCCGCGATTGGCGCGCGGCGTTCCTTGGCGCGAACACGGATGCCGACACGCCAGCGGTGGCTGAGGGTGGGTTCTTCACGGGACAAACGGTCGCGGGCGATTCCGAGCCCGAGGCGGAACCCATCGTCGAGTTCGAGCCGATTGCGGAGCCCGCGGCAGAGTCGATGGACACCGCATCGGGATCGGTCGACGCACTCGAATCCGACGACTCGCGTGTTGCCGAGGTCGTGTGCACGTCCACCGATGATGAGCCGGGCATTCCGCTGCCGGACGCAGTGCCGGTCGTGTATGCGTCAGTCGCCGAAGTCGCCCCTCCATCCGAACCGACGACCGCGCCCGACGCTGCGCCCGCACATGTCGAGGAGGCTGCACCGGTAGACGAACGCGCCCCTGTCGAGGAATCCGACACGCGCGCGTACCCTGACCCGCAGCCGACACCCGACGCCCCGCTTGAACCTTCGCCGGTCGAGGCGCCCTCACGCGTCGAGATGCCGGCGATGTTCCCGCACAGCGTGCCAGAGGTCGTCATCGTCGACGACGGCCACGATGGCAACGCCTGGGACCATCTGCCGTCCGAACTCCCGGAAGTCACGGGCGACTTCGGATCGGCGGCTCAGCCAGACCTGGCGGCAGAGTCCTCGGCGGTGACGCACGAGGAGGACCATCACGACAGCACCGCGTCTGACCTGGCGACGAGCGCGTCCGCTTCGAAGAAGAAGAAACGTCGGTCTCGGCGCAAGAAGGGCAGCACAGCCGTTCCGACCGCGGCCCCCGCCGTGATCGCTGCCCCTGCGACCACCAGCATTCCGTTTGTGAACGTTGCCGCGGTCGCAAACGACGCGATCCAGGCGACGATCGCGGTGGCGCCGCCGGTTGTCCAGGTTGCAGCCGCGCCGTCGCCGCTCCAGGCAGAAGCGGTGCCTGCGCCGATCGTGGCGCTGCCGATGGCGATTTCGCTGACGCCGTCGGATCCGGGAGCACTGACGCCGAACGACGATGCGGGTCCCGAGATGGGCACACGGCAGGCGTCATTGCTCGGGCGCGAGGTGCCCGCGTGGACGCCTCCGAGCGACTTCGGCGCGCTGCGCCCTCGGGGCTTGCAGGCGTCAGCCAACGAGCTGGGATCGACCCCACAGGGGATCCATGGGGAGCCGCTCGCCGGCGAGCACGAGGCGAGCACGATCTCGATGGTCACGGGTCACGCCGGTCCGACACACGCGTTCGCGCCCGCGAGTGTCGCGATCGAGGCGCCGGCGCCAACGCCTGCCCCGATGCCGCCAGCGTCGTCATTTGACGACCCAGAGGCATTGCGTCCCTTCGAGCAGGAGATCCGTGCCGTCGGCATGCCCGACCTCGACGAGCTCCAGCCCAGGTCCGGACGCACGAACGTCAAGTCGATGGCAGAGGGGCTCGGGACGGTCACAGGATCGACGAGTCGACATGCGGCTCCTTCGGAGCCCTGGGTGTCGGCGCCCGCTGCCCAGCCGGAAGCTGCGCGAGGCATCAACTGGCGTCGATTCATCGCCGCGTCGGTGCTGATCGCGCTGTTCCAGGGCGTCGCGTTCGCCGCATGGTGGTGGGTGCAGCCGGGCGCGCGCGGCACGCTCGTGGTGCAGACGGCCAAGAGCGGTGTCGAGGTCCTGCTCGACCAGAAGGTCGTCGGCCGGACGCCGTTCCGCGAGGAGGTCGCTCCTGGCCGGCACACGCTGGGGCTGCGACAGGGCACCAACGTCCGCGAGATGCCCGTGGAGATCAGCGTCGGCGTTGTCACGACACAGACGCTGGAGTGGCCATCGTCGACCGGCGGCAAGGGTAACCTGCAGCTGACGTCGAATCCTGCCGGAGCCCAGATCGTCATCGACGGCAAGGTCCGCGGCACGACCCCGCTCCTGCTCGAGAACCTGCCGGCGGGCGACCAGGTGCTGATGCTGCGCGGCGACGCCGGTTCGGTCACCGTCAAGGCGATGGTCGTGGCCGACGAGACCACGCCGCTCGAGGTGAAGATCTTCGCGGGATGGGTCCTCGTGGATGCGCCCGTCGAGGTGAACCTGCTGCTCAACGGCCGAGAGAAGATCGGGTCGAGCATGGATGGCCAGATCCTGCTGCCGCCGGGCACGCACCGGTTGCGCGCGGTGAACGAGGCGCTCGGCATCCGCCAGTGGCTGACGGTCAAGGTCGAGCCCGGAGCCGTCGAGCGTGTGACGTTCTCCGTGCCGCCCGGCACGCTCACGTTGCCGTACGAGGCGGAGGTGTTCCTCGACGGCGCTTCGGCGGGAACGACGCCCGGGTCGATCAGGATTGCACCAGGCACGCACGAGATCGTCGTGCGCCTTGCCGACGGCACGGAGCGTCGCCAGACGCTGACGGTCCGCGCCGGGCAGCGGGTCGAAATCTAGGCAACGTAACGCCGAACGCTTAACGCTCAACGCCTGGGAACGATGGCCGAAGGCCGAACGACGAAGGCCGACGAAGAACACAGAAAGGGCCCGCCCCGGCAGTCCGGAGCGGGCCCTCTGTCGTGATGTGTGCGTGTTGACTAACGCGATGCCTTGCGGGCGGCCTTCTTCACAGGAGCGGCCGCTTTCTTGCGTGGGGCCGCTGCCTTCTTGGTCGCCGCTCGCTTGCGAGGTGCCGCGGCAACAGGCTCGGGCGACACGTCTGGTTCGGCCTGCGGTGCCGGTTCGTCGACGATCGCTGGTGCGGCAGCCTCAGGAAACAGCTGGCCGTCCTGGGGTTGCTGGGCGTCGGCCGGTGTCTCGTCGATCACCGGTTGGATGTCGATGATGCCGCGGCCCCGGCCGCGACTGCCGCGACCGCGACGTCCGGGTCGCGACGTACGCGGTTCCTCGCCCGGATAGGCGCGATTGCCGTTCACGTCTCCCGGTTCGTGGAGGTCGTCGACATCGCCGCGCGGTGCCGTCCCGCGCTCGAACCTCTCCGGCGACACCGGTGCGACCCTCGCCGGCTCGGCCGCGCCGTCCTGGTCCGCTGCCTCGCTGCCGGGCTCGGCCAGCAGCGTGCCGGGATAGATGCGGATCACGCCCTGCCGGTCGCGATCCAGGCGGAAGAGGCCCTCGCGCTGCGCAAACCGCAGGGCGTCGACGATGCCGTTGAAGCCGTGGCGGCGCTCATCGAAGCTCTCGTTGCCGGTGCGAATCACCTGCTTGGCCTGGCGGACGTACAACGGCCAGCGCGACACGACACCCGGTCGCAGGAAGATGTCGCGAATGACGGCGTAGCCCTCGGCCTGCAGGCCGGCCACTGCCGGATCGATCGCGGCGCCTGCATCGGCGGGCCCGTCGGGTGAGGGGCTTGCGACTTCCGCGGCTGGCTGTGCGGCGGCCGGCTTCGGTGGGTGATGCTGTATGGCCACGGGCGGCGTGCTCACGACATGGTCGGGCACTTCGACGCCGTCTCGCAGTTCCACGAGGAGACTCCGCTCGTCGCCGCGCAAGGTGACCTGCTGTGCGCGCTCGAGCTTCTGCACGAAATCGCGGAACGTGCTGACGCCGAACTCGCGTTCGGAGAACGTCGAATCGAGCTGCAGCAGCGTGCTCTTCAGCACGCCGAGTTGCGGCGTCACTTCGCGGTCGGCCAGGACCTTGAGGGCGCGCTTGACGAGCGGCATCGAGTCCTTGACGTCCTTGCTCGCGCCGCCCCGGCTGCTGCTGCCGCGACGACCGATGAGGTTCTCGTAGGCGATGAATTCCGTGCAGTTCTTCTGCAGGATCACGCTCGTGAAGGCGCGGCCGCCGACAACGAACACCTGCCGGTCGTAGAGCTTCAGCTTCTCGACCAGGGCCATGAAATCGCTGTCGCCGCCGACGATCACGAAGGCGTTGATGTGGCTGTGGGTGAAGGCCATCTCCAGCGCATCGAGCGCGAGATTGATGTCGGCGCCGTTCTTGTCGCCGCCGGGCGTCAAGTTGCGCTGGACCATCTGGATGGCGTGTTGAGTGAGCGAGCGGCTGTAGTCACCGGCGCGGGTCCAATCCCCGTACGCCACCTTGGTGACCACCTCGCCGCGTTCTTTCATCGCTTCGAGCACGGCGCCGACGTCGAAATGGCCACCGAGGGTGGTCTTGACGCCGATCTCGATGTTGTCGAAGTCGATGAAGAGGGCGATCTTGAGGCGGGTTTCCGACAAAACTGCTGGTCCTTTCCAGGCGAATGTCGCCTCCAGCGCCGGGAAAAGTCCTGCGGGCCTGCTGGAGACGTCGCCGCCAGTGTAGCAGGTCTGCCTCGCGCGGCCCGGGTACGGCGGCGCCGCGGTTCTCGCGGAACAGGTGGTCAGTCCTCGCGCAGCGCCGCCCCGTCGACCTGGCGCGCGGCCGTCCTCGCGGGCCCCAGGCTGGCCAGGACAGCCAGGGCGATCAGCGCCGCGGGCGTGCCAATCCATGCCCATGCGTCGAGGTCGGGCAGCCCTTCCGTGAGGGCGCGCCACCAGGCTGACGCCACCGGCAGCGCCACGAGGCACACGATCCCGCCAGCCAACGCCATCGTCAGGCTCTCGCGCAGCACCACTTGCGCGAGGTCGACGCTTGTGGCCCCCACGGCGGCACGGATGTTCAGCTCCTTGCGTCGCTGGTGCACGAGGTAGGCGAGCAGCCCGTACAGGCCAGACGCGGCCAGGACGAGGGTCAGCGCGGAGAAGAGCTGGAACAGCCGCATCGAGAGCCGTTGGGCGGTGAGCGCCACCATCGTCCGCGCCTCGAGCGTCTGCACGTCGCTGATCGGCAACTCCGGGTCCACGCGCTGCACGGCGGCCAACACGCCGGGCAGGATCGACTCGGGCGTGCCATGGCGCACGCGCGCCGCGAAGAAGACGCGCACGAACTCCACCTGGTTGATCGGAAACCACATGGCCGGTCGCACCACGGGATCGGCCGGGTAGTCGCGGATGCCGCCGACCACGCCCACCACCTCGCGCGTCGCGCCGAAGATGGACACGCGCGCGCCCAGCGGTTGGTCATTGCCGAAGAAGTGGCGCGCCGCCGCGTCGTTGAGGATGATCGTCAACGGCTGGCCCGCGGCGTCCTTCGCGGCGTCGAAGGTGCGTCCGCGCACGAGGCGCAGCCCCGTGGCCTCGACGAAGCCTGCGGTGGCGGCCTGGTAGCGGATCGACGTGTCCATGCCCTTCGGGACCTCTCGCCCGAGGACCGTCAGGTCGGCATTCTCGTCGTAGCCGCTCCAGGGCAGGTTGGTCGCTGCGCCAACGGCCTCGACTTCCTGCAACCGTTGGATCTCCTGTCGCAGGTCCTCCAGTCGCGTGCCGACGGCGCCGCGAGGCGTCTCGCCCGGGACCGGGACGGTCACGCGGAACGTGAGCACGTTCCCGGCACGGAAGCCGAGGTCACGTGTGGCCAGGGCCCGATGATGCCGCCACAACTGGATCGTGCCTGCGCACAACACACCCGCGAGGGCGATCTCGGTCACCACGAGCGCGGCCCGGAGCCGCTGCGTGCGACGTCCGCTCGTCACGCGCCCGGTCGCCGCGGGTTCCGGCGTGGCACCCGCTGCAAGCAGCGTGGCGACCAGCACCGCGACCAGCGCGACGATCACCGCAAACGCGCCACTGCGCCACGTGAAGGCCACCTCGTGGACGCGCGGGAACGCGTCGGGCAACCACGTGCGCAGCACGGGGATCGCCCATGCACCGAGCAACAGCCCGCCGCTGCCGCCGACCGCGCCGATCATGAGGTTCTCGACCAGAGCCACGCGAATCCGCTGCCAGCGACTGGCGCCGAGCGCACGCCGCACCGCATCGTCGCGAAGTCGCGTCAGCGCCCGGGCGACGCAGAGCCCGGCGATGTTTGCGCACGCCACGGCCAGGACCAGCGCTGCCGCGAGCGCCAGCAAGGTCACCACGGAGCGTGAACGGCCTGTCACCTCGTCGAGCAGGGGCGCGGTATGAACGCCCCACGTCCCGAAGCGGCTGTAGGCGCGCGAGTAGGTCCCCGACAACGTGGCCAGTTCCTGCTGGGCCTCGCTGAGCGAGTGTCCCGTGCGGACCCTCGCGATCGCGTTGCAGTAGTGCGAGGCGCGCCGGTCCCCGTCGCCGCCGTCGACCGGCAGGGGGATCCAGACGTCCACGGTGTCGCCCTGTGGCGGCGATCGGTACTCGCCGCCGACGTGCTGGAAGCCGGCTGGCATCACGCCGACGACGGTCCACGGCTCTCGATCGAGCCGGATGGTCGATCCGACGATGCCGGGGTCGGCGTCGAAACGCGTTCGCCACAACCGCTCGCTCAGGATGACGTTCCGCACGGAACGGCGAAGGTCGCTGTCGGTGAACGCGTGGCCTGAGGCGGGCGTCCAGCCCAGTATCGAGAAGAAGTCGGTCGTCACTGCGACTCCCGTCACGCGCGTCGAGCGCCGGCCTTCGCCGCCCAGTTCCAGGTCGCGGCCGGTATAGAGTGCCAGGCCGTCCAGCGACTGCGCCGCCGCGCGGAATTCCTGGTAGCGGCCGATGGCCATCGGGAATCGTGGCGCCGTCGCCGAACTGTCGAAGACGCGCACGAGACGTCCGGGTTCGCGATAGGGCAGGGGCCGAAGCAGGACACCATCGAAGAGCGCGAACAGCAGCGTGGCGACGCCGACGCTGAGCGCGAGCACCGAGACCGCGACGGTCGTGAACGCCACATGGTGGCGGAGGCTCCGGATCCCATGCCGGGCATCGCGGACTGCGGCGTCCATCCAGCGCACACCGAGCCCTTCATGTGCGGAGGTCTCGGCCGCGGCGACCGTACCCAACTGGCGGCGTGCCTCG